>DATFZF010000106.1:0-45270 GCA_035314705.1 Steroidobacteraceae bacterium
GTCGCCGCCCTGCGCGCTCACCAGAATCGGCAGCCGGGCCAGCACCTCGATGTCGTTGGCGTCCCGGACGCTCCCCACTTCGCGGCCGATGTCCGGCGCCGCCGCCCCCGCCTGCGAGGTGCTGAAGAAGGTGGGTTCGACCAGGTCGAAATCCTTCTCCGCGCGCATGCGCTCGAGAAGCACCGACCCGACCATGCCGCGCCAACCGATGATGCCGATGTCAATCATGCTTCGATCATAAACTCTGCCGCGGGGGGACGCAGATTATAGTGCGAGGACATGGCGTAGCCGTAGGCTCCGCAGGTGGCAATGAGCAGCACGTCACCTTCGCGGGTTTGCGGCAGCCAGCGATCCGACCCCAGCTGGTCGGCGGTCTCGCAGATCGGGCCGACCACGGTGACTTGGGTGGTCATGGGCTCATCGAGGCGCGTCAGATTGCGGATGTCGTGGTGCGCGCCGTAGAGCGCGGGCCTGATCAGGGAATTCATGCCGGTCGCCAGGCCCACGTATTGAACGTCGCCCTTGCCCTTGAGCTGCGTCACCACGGCCACCAGCACCCCCGCCTTGGCCACGAGAAACCGCCCCGGCTCCATCCAAAACTCGATGCGCGGAAATTCTCTCGCGAGGGCCGCCACCCCCCGGTCCAGCTTTCCCAGGTCGATGTCGCCGTGGCCGAGCTGCTCGGGCACGCCGATGCCGCCGCCCAAATTGACCACGGTGACGTGCGGGAATCGCGCGGCGAGCGCGGCGAGCAGCGCCCCCGTCTCGGTCCAATTCGCCACGTCGAAAATGCCGCTGCCGGTGTGCGAGTGCAGGCCGGTCACCCGCACGCCCTCCTGCGCCGTCAACCCGACCAGCTCGTCCACGTCGCTCAAGGGCACGCCGAATTTCGAATGGACTCCGCCGGTGCGCACATGGCTGTGGTGGCCGCGGCCGAATCCGGGATCGATGCGCAGGAATATCTCCCGCCCGCGAAACACCTCGGGCCACATCTTGAGCGGATACACATTGTCCAACGTGACGCGCACGCCCATGGCGAAGGCGGCTTCGTATTCGCTGCGCGCGGCGAAATTCGGGGTGAACAGCACGCGCCCGGGATCGAGAGCGGGGACGGAGGCAAAGGCATGCTCGAGTTCGCCCTGAGAGACGCACTCCAAGGTCAAACCGGCGGCGGCCATGCGCCGCAAAATCTGCGGATGCCAATTGGCCTTCATCGCATAGGCCCAGCGCTTCACCGACTTGACGCCGAGCACGGCCGCGATGGCCGCATCGAGGGCCGCCGTGTCGTAGACGAAGGCCGCGGACTCGCGCGTCGCGATGTCGATCAAGCGGCGGCGCTTGTGTGGATCCTCCCACCAGTTCACCGGCGGCGCGGCGGCTTTTTCCTCGGAAAACAGCTGCTGCCAGGTGGGTCCCAACACCTTATCGGAACCAATGCCTTGGATCAGACGCTCGTGCAGCTGCTGCACCAGCCGGTCGCCTTGAGATTCATCGATCACGAAGGTGAAATTCAGGTCGTTCGCGGCCTGCGTCACCAGGTAGATCTTCTGGTCCTGGAACAGCTCGAAGGCCGAACCCAGCTCGTGCAAGATCCCGCGAATGTTATGGCCCAATAAGCTCAAGGAGGCGCAGGGTCCCAGGATCTCGACGCGGCACAGGCGCGAGAGCGCCGCGGTCAGGCGGTCGAGCGCCGCGGGGTCCAAGGTGTTCGCGGTGGGATCCAAGGATACGGTGACATTGGTCTCCGACGTCGACACGAGGTCGACCGACAGTCCCTCTTGCTTGAAAATCTGGAAGGCGTCCGCCAGAAAGCCCACTTGATGCCACATGCCCGGACTCTCCATCGAGACCAGGGTGATGCCCTTCTTGATGGCAATCGCCTTGAGCTGCGCGGCGCTGTCGGCGACATTCGCGCAAATCACCGTGCCCTCGAGGCCGGGCGCCTGCGTGGCATACACATGCAAGGGAATTTTGTATTGGCGCACCGGCAGGATGCAGCGCGGGTGCAGGACCTTCGCGCCGTTGCTGGCGATTTCCTGAGCCTCATCGTAATGCAGGGCGCGCAACAGCCGCGCCGTCGGCACGGCGCGCGGATTGGCGCTGAACAGGCCCGGCACGTCGGTCCAAATCTCGAGGCGCACCGCGCTCAATTTGGCCGCAAAATACGCGCCGGACGTGTCGGATCCGCCGCGGCCCAGCAGCACGGTGTCGCCGGCGTCATTCGCCGCAATGAACCCTTGAGTGATCACCACTTGACCGAGCGCGCCCCAGCGCGACTTCAAGTCAGCGTCCGGTGCGAAGTCGCAGGTCGCCGACAGAACACTGGACTTGTCGGTGGCGCCGGCGCGCGCATCGGCGCGCAGCGCGTCGCGCGCGTCGGCCCAGGCCGTGGGAATTCCCTGGTCGTTCAAGAACGCCGCACCCAGCGCGGTGGCAAGCAGTTCACCCATGCCGACGATGCGCGCGCGAGTCCTATCGCTGACCTCGCGCCCGCGATGGGCCAGGTCGGCCAATTCTTCGAGCTCGCGCATGAAGCTCTCGAAGCGCTCGCCGGGTACGATGCCTAGACTTCGTGCGAGATCGCGGTGTCTTGAGTCGATTTGCTCGAGAAGCGCCGCATGAGTTCCGGCTATGGCGGACGTGACCAAAGATTCGAGCCGATCGGTGATGCCGGAGAGCGCGGAATGCACGATCACCGGCTGCAAACGTTCGCCGATGCGGGTCCGGATTACATGCGCGATGTTGTGCCAGTTGGCGGCGGAGGACACGCTGGTGCCGCCGAACTTGAGCACAACCCAGGGTTGGCTGTGTTGCAGCTAATCGTCCTCGAAGATGTCGCGCAGCTCTTTTTCCAACTGCCGTTCGGCGAGAACGTCTTCCACCCGGCTCCAAGCCGCCTTGCCGCGTTTGCTTACGGCAGCCGCTTTGGGGCGCCGCTCGGTGCGCTCCAATAGGGGATCGAAGTCATGCGATTCTTCGGCTTCCCCGAGAAACTCATCGTCGATATCAAAATGTTCGTCTTCGCGTTCACTCATTGTTCGAGAAAAGCCCTTGAAATCAATAGGATCGATCAACCCCACCCTTGGAAGCTCGGCACTATAGCCGATTCTGCCCGGCATTCAACTAGCGTGACAAAATCTGCTCCGGGGCCCTTTAGGTGCCGGTGCGAGCCTGATCGGCGCGCGCCGGCAGCGCCCCCTGGGCGACCGCCCGATTCACCGCCGAGAAAATCGCCAACAACGATGCTGTAATGATATTGGGGTGCATACCGGCGCCAAACAAGGTGCGCCGCGATCGGGTCGTAATCTCTATGTATGACACCGCCTTGGCCGCACTGCCCTGGCCGCGTGAGTGTTCTTCGTAGGACAGTACGTCGAATGGCAATGCGATGGCCTTGACGGCGGCGTCGATGGGTCCCGACCCCTGGCCGTGCCAGGTCTCGAGCCGCCCGCCGTGTTCAACCTGCAGGGTGATGCGCTCGCTGTCCGCGCCGTCGGTCGAGGCAGCCAGCTGGTGGGAGCGATACACATAGGGCACGCGGGGATTGAGGTATTCACTGCTGAATAGCTCCCATAACTCTTGGGAAGTCAATTCCTTACCGGTGATATCTGCTCTTGCTTGTACGACCTGGCTGAACTCGATCTGCAGCCGCCGCGGCATCACCAGCTGATAGTCCCGCTCCAGCAAGTACGCCACCCCTCCCTTGCCGGATTGGCTGTTGACTCGAATGATGGAATCGTAGGAACGGCCGAGGTCGGACGGGTCGATGGGCAGGTAGGGTACGTCCCAGATATCCGACTCGGCTCTCGCGGCCAGGCCCTTTTTGATCGCATCTTGATGCGAGCCGGAGAACGCGGTGAACACCAGGTCTCCCACGTACGGGTGGCGCGGGTGGATGGGCAATTGATTGCAGGTTTCCGCGCAGCGCGCCGCCTCGTTGATGTTGGAGAAATCTAGTTTTGGATCAACACCTTGTGAGTAAAGGTTAAGAGCTAACGTTACGATATCGACGTTGCCGGTGCGCTCGCCGTTGCCGAACAAGGTGCCCTCGATTCGCTGCGCGCCGGCCATGACGGCGAGTTCGGCCGCCGCCACCGCCGTACCGCGATCGTTGTGCGGATGCACGCTCAGGATCAGGGAGTCGCGCCGCCCGACGTGCCGCAAGAACCATTCGATCTGATCCGCATAGACATTGGGCGTTGCCATTTCGACTGTGGCCGGCAAATTGAGGATGGACGGGTGTTGCGGAGTCGGCTCCCAGACCGCATTGACCGCATCGCAAATCTCCACCGCAAAGTCGAGTTCCGTGCCCGTGAAGCTCTCGGGGCTGTATTGAAATACCCACTCCGTGCCGCGCTCGCGCAGGGCATGCTCGCGCACCGCCTCGGCGCCGCGCACCGCGATATCGACGATGCCGGCCCTACCCAAGCGAAATACCACCCGGCGCTGAGCCACGGAGGTGGAGTTGTAGACGTGCACGATCGCCCGGCGCGCTCCCTTCAGGGACTCATAGGTGCGGGCGATGAGTTCGGGACGCGCCTGCGTCAGGACCTGAATGGTGACATCCTCCGGTACCAGGTCCTGCTCGATGATCTCCCGCACGAAGTCAAAATCGGTTTGCGAGGCCGCGGGAAATCCGACCTCGATTTCCTTGAAGCCGATTTTCACCAGCATGTCGAACATGCGGCGCTTGCGCGCGCCGTCCATGGGTTCGATCAGCGCCTGGTTGCCGTCGCGCAGATCGACGCTGCACCAGGTCGGCGGCGTGGCGATGACGCGGGCCGGCCAGGTTCGGTCCGCGAGATCGATGGGGGCAAAGGGTTGGTACTTGGTCGAGGGATTACGCAACATGGTCTTCTCTCACTCGCGCTATGCGGGACAATGCCGCCATTCTATTTGAGCGGCGGTTCAAGGGTTATTCCGGTCTTGTAAGCGCCGACCGATAGCGCGGTGTTGGTGGCGCCTAGCGGCGCAGCAGCAGGGCAAGCGGACCCAGCAGCGGAAAGCTGCGTCGGGTTATCAAGGGCTTGCAGGCGAAATTACACATTAAGGGCGAATCTAGCATTGGTCTGGGGTTGGTGCAATAGTGCCCCGGTGCTCAATCAGACACCTGCTCTCCGGGACTACAACCTCTTTGCCACCGACCTGGCGCTGCGGGAAGCGGTGTCGCGCGAGGGGGCCAGCGGCGCCGCCCGCGAACTGGATTCCGCGGGGTCCGCCCTCGGCACGGAGGCCGCCTTCGAGGATGCGCGCCTCGCCAACCGGCACCCGCCGGTATTGCACAACTTCAATGTTCAAGGCGAACGCATCGACACCGTGGAGTTCCATCCTGCCTGGCATGCGTTGATGCGCGGCATAGCCGCGCGCGGATATCACGCCGGGGCCTGGGCACGCGTCGACGGCCGCGCCTTGGAGGGGGCTCACGCGGCGCGCGCCGCGGGCTATCTGCTGCAGGCTCAGGTGGAGTGCGGCACGCTGTGCCCGACCACCATGACCTATGGCGCGATTGCCGCCATGCGCCGGGACGCCTGGCTGAACGAGGATTGGATACCGCATCTGGTCACGCGCGAATACGACCCTCGCGAGATCCCCATCGACCAGAAGCGCGGCGGCCTGATCGGCATGGGCATGACGGAAAAGCAGGGCGGCTCGGATGTACGCGCCAATACCACCCGGGCGGTGCGCTCGGCCGACGGTTCGTACCGCATCACGGGACATAAATGGTTTTTCTCGGCGCCGCAGTGCGACGCGCACCTGGTGCTGGCGCAAACGGGCGGCGGACTGTCCTGCTTCTTCATGCCGCGCCGGCTGCCGGATGGCCGCCGCAACGGCATCCAGATCCTGCGCCTGAAGGACAAGCTGGGCAATCGCTCCAATGCCTCGTCCGAAGTCGAATTCCTGGATGCGTGGGCGCATCTGCTCGGCGAAGAGGGCCGCGGCGTTCCGACCATTCTCGAAATGGGCACCTATACGCGGCTCGACTGCGTGACCGGCACGGCGGGAATGATGCGCCAGGCGCTGGTTCTGGCCTTGCATCATGCCCGCCACCGCAAGGCATTCGGCGCCTTGCTGATCGATCAGCCCCTGATGCAAAGCGTGCTCGCGGATCTTGCGATCGAATCGGAAGCCGCGACGGCGCTGGCGCTGCGCCTGGCGCGCGCCTTCGACAGCGATACCGGCGACGAGGTCGCGCTGCGCCGCGCGCTCACGTCGGCCGCCAAATTCTGGGTCTGCAAACGCGGCTGCGAATTGGCCGCCGAAGCGATGGAAGTGTTGGGCGGCAACGGCTACACGGAGGAAATGCCTCTGGCGCGCATGGCGCGCGAAATGCCGGTCAATTCGATCTGGGAAGGATCGGGCAACATCATGTGCCTGGATGTGCTGCGAGCGTTCGGAAAATCGGCCGCCACGCGCGAGGCCGTGCTGCGCGAACTTCTGCAGGCGCGCGGGCTGCACCGCAAGTTCGACGCGGCATTCGAGCGCTTCGCCGCCGCGCTCGACGCGCCCGCGGCCGCCGAGGCGCATGCGCGGCGCTTCACGCAAATGTTCGTCACCCTCATGCAAGGCGCCGTGCTGTTGAACGCGGCCGGCGCGACGGCGAGTCCCGGCGCACGCGCGGTGGCGGAAGGGTACTGCGCGACTCGATTGGACGGCGCCTCCGGCTGGGGCGCGGTTTTCGGAGCCGGCGGGGCGGCGCTCGATGGCAAAGCGATCCTGGATCGCGCGTGGAACGAATAGGCTCGGCTTCGTTGCCCTAAGTTGGCAGTGAATGCTAACATTCTTTACCTCATGTAAAGAATCCTTACCACGGTAAGCCAGAATGAGCGAATCGACGATTTCCAGCAAAGGACAGGTCACCATACCCAAGGCAATTCGGCTGCGGATGCATTTGAAAGTCGGCGATCGGCTGCGATTCGTGGTCGAGGCCGACGGCTCAGTGCGCCTTGCCGCGGCCACGCGCGATGTGTCGACACTGCGGGACATACTGCCGCGACCCAAGCGTCGTGCGACCGCGGAAGATATGCAATCTGCGATTCGAAGGCGCGCGGCCAAACGGGCCGGCTCGTGATTGGCGTCGATACCAATGTCATCGTCCGATTGTTGGTCGCCGACGATGAGAAGCAAGCCGATGCCGCCTCGCGCTATTTAAAGACGCATTGCTCGAGCGATGATCCGGCGTTACTTTCCGACATCGTGCTGGTCGAGTGCGCATGGGTCTTGGAAGATGTCTATGAATATTCACGGGCGCAGATCGGCGAAGCAATCGACGGCCTTCTTGCCACCGCGCAGCTACGGGCGGCCGACGCATCGGCCGTGGGCACCGCCCTGCAGCGGTTTCGGTCGAGTTCCGCGGATTTTGCCGACTGCTTGCTCGGCGTGAACAATGCGGGCGCCGGGTGCGAATACACAGCGACATTCGATCGCCGAGCATCCAAGCTGCCGGAATTCCAACTTCTGTCGTAGCTAGCGCTTCAGCGTCACCCAGATCAAATCGATCGGGTTTTTCCCGATATTGCGCGACTCGTGGCCCTCGCTGATATCGATCGTCGGCATCCAGCCGACCTCCCCGTCCGGAGAGGGCTCGGGGTAGGCGTGTTCCGGCTCGCGCTTGGAACGGGCTGCCCACTGGCCGCCCTTGATATGGATGTAGAGCATGTCCGGATGGTGCGCATGCACCCCCTCCCATTGGCCGGGGTTCACCACGAAGCGCTGAACGATCACGAGATCGTTCTCGAGCAGGTCTTCGCCCGGAATGTTCGGATAATTGAGGTAGTGGTACTTGCGCCCTGATGCAGGATTAGGCACCGACCCGGACGGCACAGCAACCGGTTTGAGCGACACCCAGATCATTTCGATCGGCGCCGCGCCGGTATTGGTGCTGCCGTCGTCGGCGGCTTCGGCGCCGTCATGCCACACGACCCGGCCCTCTTTCCACAGCGTGGAGCGCCCCGTCGCGCGGGCAGTCAATACGCCGCCCTTGATGAACACCAGCAGTTGATCGCCCAGATGCGTGCGCCGGCCGGTGAATTGTCCCGGCAGGACGGTGAATTTCTGCACCAGGACTCGCGCATTGTCCAGCAGCACCTCGCCCTGCAGGTTTTCATAGAGCGACCCGTACGGCGTGCCAGTCTCGGCGGCGGCGTGGGCCGCCGGTCCGATCGATAGCAACAGCGATGATGCGAGCGCGCAGCCGGGAGCCGATGGAATCTTCATCGATGATCTCCCCGTATCCAACCGTGCAGCTGACTTTTCACGATGGCCGCCAGCACCGATGCGTGCTGGTCGTCGTCGTTCAGCGCCGGCACCAGCGTCAATCGCTCGCCGCCCAATTCCAGGAACTTGTCGCGGTATTCCATGCCCACCTCTTCCAGGGTTTCAAGGCAATCCACCGCAAATGACGGCGACACCACGGTGAGCTTGAACACGCCGCGCCCGGCCAGTGCTCTGATCGTGTCCTCCGTGTAGGGCTGCAGCCATTCGACCCTGCCGAAGCGCGATTGATAGCAATGCGACCATTCATCGGGCGCCAGTCCCAGGCGAGACACCACCGAACGGGTGGTCGCCTCCGATTGCGCTTGATAGGGGTCACCGTCGTTGACGTAGGAAACCGGAATGCCGTGATAGGAGAACACGAGATGCGAGCGCTCGCCGACCTCCTCCCAGTGCGCGATGATTCGCGCCGCCAACGCGCCGATATACCCCGCGTCGTGATAGTAGTCATTGACGAAGCGAGCTTCCGGAAGCCACCGCCAGCGCTGCAAGGCGTGGCTCGTCCGATCGAACACCGAGCCCGTCGTCGATGAGCAATATTGCGGATACAGGGGCAGCACCACCAGCCTTCTCACGTTTTCCGCGGCCAAGGCCTCGAGGGCGTCGGCAATACTCGGATTGCCATAAGTCATGCCGAGTGCAACCCGTATCCGATCGCCCAAATCCTCTTGCAGCGCCAGGCCGATCTTGGCGGTCAGGCGCCTGGAATACACCGCCAAGGGCGAACCCTCGGGCAGCCAAATCTTGCGGTACTTGCGGGCGGTTCGCAGCGGGCGAAACGGCAGGACCACGCCATAGAGCAGCGGCAGCCAAATCAGGCGCGAGGTGTTGATGACGCGCCGATCGCCCAAGAATTCCTGCAAATAGCGTTGCACCGCGAAATAGGACGGGGAATCCGGCGTACCCAAATTGACGGCCAGCACGCCGATACGCTCGGGCGTCGACGGCGCCGCCGGCGCCACGGCGCGATAATAGGCCATAGATCGGATCCTTAAGCAGTGTCGCCGCCACAGTATACTGAAAGCTCGATGAAGCCCCGCACCGTGTATTGCTCTTCATGATGTGGCTGAGCCCGAGCGAAAGCGAGGCGCTCTCCCTGAGCCTGAGCGTGGCCGCACGCAGCGTCGCGCTCAGCCTGCCTCTGGCCATTCTGCTGGCGTGGCTACTGACCCGCCGGCGCTTCTTGGGACACACGCTTCTCGATGCATTCGTGCATCTGCCGTTGGTGCTGCCGCCGGTGGTGGTTGGCTACCTGCTGCTGATGCTGTTCGGCACGCGCGGCCCCATCGGCTCATGGCTCGACCGGGTGCTCGGAGTGCAGCTCATTTTCACCCGCAACGGCGCGGCGCTCGCCACCGCGGTCATGGCGTTTCCGCTGATGGTCCGCGCCATGCGTATTTCGCTCGAAACCGTCGATCGGGGACTGGAGGAGGCGGCGCGCACTCTGGGCGCCGGCCCCATCGACCGGTTCGCGACCATCACGCTGCCGCTGATGCTGCCTGGCGTGCTCGCTGGCGCCATTACCGCATTTTCCGCTTCATTGGGAGAATTCGGCGCCGTGATCACCTTCGTGTCGAACATCCCCGGGGAGACCCGCACTCTGCCGCTGGCGCTGTATTCAGCCCTGCAAACCCCCGACGGCGATGCGGCGGCGGCGCGCCTGGCCGTGATCTCGTTGCTCCTCGGCCTGGGCGGATTGTTGCTGTCGGAGTGGTTCGCACGCCGCGTGCGGCGACTGTTGGGCCGCTGATGCTCTGCGTCGCCGTCAAAAAACGCCGCGGCAATTTTTCGCTCGATGCCTGTTTCGAGCTGCCGACACCGGGCGTGGTCGCCCTGTTCGGCCGTTCCGGCTGCGGCAAAACCACCCTGGTCAACGTGATCGCCGGGCTGCTCGACCCCGACTCCGGGCGAGTGGCGCTCGACGACGTCGTGCTGCTGGATACCGAGAGGCGGATTTGCCTGCCGCCCGAGCGCCGCCGCATCGGCTATGTGTTCCAGGACGCTCGATTGTTTCCGCACTTGAGCGTCGCCGCGAATCTCAAGTATGGAGAACGGCGCGCGCCGGCGCGGCGCTACGTGAGCCTCGATGCCGTTGCCGGCCTGCTGGATCTCGGCCCGCTGATGGATCGGCGCACGCACCAATTGTCGGGCGGCGAGCGGCAGCGCGTGGCCATCGGCCGGGCCTTGTTGTCCCAGCCCCGCCTGCTGCTGCTGGATGAACCCCTGGCGTCGCTCGATGCGGCGCGGCGCGACGAAGTGCTGCCGTATCTGGAGACCCTGCGGGATCAGTTGCACGTCCCCATGGTCTACGTCAGCCATGACTTCGACGAAGTCTTGAGGCTCGCCACTTGCATCGTTCTCATGGAATCCGGCAAGACCATCGCCCAAGGCGGCGTCGGCGAAATGAGTTTGAACAAGGACTTGCGGTCCATCATCGGCGCCGACGCGGTGGGCGCCATCGTGGATGGCACGGTGCTCGGAACCGATCCTTCGAGCGGGTTGATGCGCGTCCGGGTGGGCCGCGGCGAACTCAAGGTGCAGGCCGCGACGGCGGCGGTGGGTGCGAAATTGCGGGTGCAATTGCTCGCGCGGGATCTCATCGTCGCCACCCAGGCGCCGCGGAATTTGAGCGTGCGCAATACTTTAAGCGCAGTGGTCACTGCGGTGACGGATGACGACGCCGACTCCGATTTGATTGCCATGGACATCGGCGAGACTTTGATCATGGCACGCGTGACCAAGGCGGCCAGCCGCGAATTGGGTCTCGCGCCCGGGCTGCCCGTCTGGGCGCTGGTGAAGTCCGTCTCGCTGCGCAGCCATGCGTTCGCCGCGCCGCCCGCTATCGCCGCGCCGCCCGCTATTTCACCCGGGTCCCCAGGTGCATGATGGCGATGATGTGGTCGTCGGGCCGAAGGCCCACCACTGCTTTAACGGCCGGATCGTAGGCCGCGGCGCCCGTCTTCCACATGACCCCATAGCCCAAATCATGGGCCGCAAGGAATAGATTCTGCGCGGCGGCACCCACCGCCACGATTTGCTCGATCTCCGGTATCTTGGTTTGCTCGCGATTGACGGCGCAGCCGACGACGACAATCGCCGGCGAGCGGCTCAATTTCTCGCGCTCCGCGGCAAACTGTTCCGCCGTCATGGCGGGCAGGCGCGCGCGCTTGGCCTCCGCTGCCGCCGTGGTAAAGGCTTCGCGCACGGCGCCATCGAGAACGATGAATCGCCAGGGCTTCAAGCGGCCGTGATCGGGTGCATGCGAGCCCGCTTCCAATAAGGCATCGATATCCTTGGGGTAGGGCCCCGGCTCGGCCAGGCGGGCGGCGGAAGCACGTGTCCGAACGGCGGCAAATAGTTCCATTGGGGATCCTCGAAAATGAATAATCAGAGAAAAAAACTGGCAGGCGCACCATATCGGCTATGATTTGCTCCCGAGATCGCCGGGCCGCGGCGCCTCGAAAGTATACCCATAGTCTTCAAGGAGCCTTCCATGAACCGTATTGTCTTGGCGTCAATGGCCGCGCTGGTGAGCGCGAGCGGGTTCGCAGCGCCGGTTACTTACGTCCTCGATCCTGCCCACACCTATCCGAGCTTCGAAGCGGACCACATGGGTGGTTTGTCGGTATGGCGCGGGAAATTCGATACCAGCTCGGGAAAAGTCGTATACGACAAGGATGCGAAATCCGGCTCCATCGAAGTCACCGTGGATATGAGCTCGGTCGACTTCGGCATGGCGAAATTGAACGAACATGCCAAGTCGGCGGAAATATTCGACGTGGCCAAGTTTCCGACCGCCACTTTCAGCGGCAAGTTCACGAAATTCAACGGCACCTCGCCCGCGGAAGCTTCCGGCACACTGACCATGCACGGAGTGACCAAGCCGGTGACCTTGACGATCAATTCATTTCTCTGCAAGCCGAGTCCCATGACGAAGAAAGAAGTGTGCGGCGCGGATGCGTCGGCCACCTTCAATCGCGCCGATTTTGGCGTCAACTTCGGCGACAAATACGGCTTCAAGCAGGAAGTGAAGCTGCAGATCCAGGTGGAAGGCAGCCCCGCAGGCTAGCCGCCGGCCGGCGGGCGCCGGTGCCGTGTCGGCCGCGGGTGCGGTCGACGCGGCGCCTAACGACGCTGTTCGTGCTTCTCCCTAAGCCGCCGAGGACAGCACTCCTCGCTCCGCGAATGCGCGCTCGACGACATAGTCGCTCGGCTCGCCGATATGCGGTGAAATCCGAAAACCTCGCGCATCCAACATCGCGGACAGGTCCGTCAACATGGCCGGACTGCCGCATATCATGGCGCGATCATTCGCCGGATCGAGTGCCGGCATTTCGATGTCCTCGAAAAGCTTGCCCGTTTCGATGAGTGAAGTGACGCGTCCTTGATAGCGGAAGCGCTCCCGGGTAACCGTGGGGAAGTAAATCAGCTGGCTCCTGACTTGCTCTCCCAGGTGCTCGTGATGGGTCAGCTCCCACTCGATGAGATCACGATACGCAAGTTCGCTCCTATATCGGGCGCCATGAACCAGAATGATCTTTTCGAATCGCTCGTACGTCTCCGGGTCCTTGATCAGGCTCATGAAGGGCGCCAGGCCGGTGCCGGAGCTGAGAAGATACAGATGCTTGCCGGCCTTCAGATCGCGCAACAGCAGAGTGCCGGTGGGCTTGCGGCTCACCAGAATTTCGTCGCCCGGCTTGATGTTCTGCAGTCGCGAGGTCAACGGGCCGTCGGCGACTTTGATGCTGAGGAATTCCAGGAACTCTTCGTGATTTGCGCTTGCTATGCTATACGCGCGCATGAGCGGCTTGCCCTCGATACGCAAGCCGATCATCAAAAATTGCCCATTCTCGAAGCGCAGACCTTGATCGCGGGTCGTCGTGAAGCTGAATACGGATTCGCTCCAGTGATGAACCGTCAGAACGCGTTCGGTACCTATCGCAGCCATGTGGAGAGGCTATCGGGGGAGTGCGCGCGCCGGAACTAACATCCGATCATCTGCATATGCGATTTGAGCATGTGCGGGATTGATTATCGACGCCAAAACATGCATAACCTTGCATCTTTCGGCGGAGATGCGACATCGAGCCACTCAGGACACCGGTTTGCTTGCTGGCCGGCGCGCTGATCGCAGCGCTTGCCGGCTGCCAGAAAGCGAGTCCTCCGGCGGCGCCGGCCGCGCAGTCACCATCCGCCGAGGCACCGCCCGCGCCGGCCGCCGCGGTCGACGCTGCGCGACTCGCGCAGGAGAATCCCGATCAGTGGCTGACCGCCGGGCGGGACGCCAACGGCACGTACTATTCACCGCTCAAGGACATCAACGCTGGCAATGTCGACAAGCTCGGGTTTGCATGGGATTACCGCCTCGGCACGAATCGCGGTCTGGAAGCAACGCCGCTGGTCATCGACGGGGTGATGTATGCGGCCGGCAATTTCGGGCGTACCTATGCGCTCGATGCGGCAAGCGGCAAGGAATTGTGGAAGTACGATCCAAACGGCGACGGGCAGTGGGGCCGATACCCGTGTTGCGATGCCGTGAATCGCGGCCTCGTCGCTTTTGGCGGCCGGCTGTATGTGGGCGCGCTCGACGGCTGGCTGCACGCCATCGATGCGCGAACCGGACAGTTGCTGTGGAAGGTCGATACGCTGTTGAAGCGCGATGAGCGCAAGCCCTATTCGCTCACGGGCGCGCCGCTGCTCGCGGGGAATCTGATCGTGGTCGGCAATGCGGGTTCGGATTTCGCCGGAGTGCGAGGCTATGTGTCCGCCTACGATTCCGCAACGGGCGCGCTGCGGTGGCGGTTTTTCACGGTGCCGCGCAATCCCGCCGACGGGCCGCAGGACCAGCCGCATCTCGAAGCCGCGGTCAAAACCTGGGACTCGAGGCATCCCTGGGATGCGGGATCCGGCGGCACGGTCTGGGACGGGATGGCTTACGATCCGACGCTGCGCCTGGTGTACATCGGCACCGCCAATCCGGCGCCGTACAACAGCCACTTGGGCGGCCGCCACGGCGGCGACGAGCTCTACGCCGCGTCCATCATCGCGATTCACGCCGATACCGGCGCCATGGCCTGGTACTACCAGACGGTTCCGGGAGACCGCTGGGACTTCGACAGCACCCAGAAGATGATTCTCGCCGATCTCGAGGTGGACGGCCGGCGGCGGCAGGTGCTCATGCAAGCGGCCAAGAACGGATTCTATTATGTGCTCGAGCGCGCCACGGGCGAACTCTTGTCCGCGCAAAAGTTCGCGTTCGTGAGCTGGACGCGCGGCATCGACCCCAAGAGCGGCCGGCCGATCGAAGACCCGTCCGCCGACTATGACCACGGTCCCGCGCTCGTCTTCCCCTCCGAAGCCGGCGCGCACAGCTGGCAGCCCATGGCGTACGACGCGCAGCGCGGCATCACGTTCATCCCGGTGATCGAGGCGGGCAATGTACTCGTCGAGAGCAGCGAACGCCGCGCGGGGCTCGTCGAAGGTCAATTCACGACGCCCTCCTTCGCGCCGGAGACCTACGACCCGAAGGCCATGCGGGGATTGTACGGGCCGCTGCCGCCGCTCGGCCAGCTCGCGCGGCACATCAAGACGAATACCGCTTCGCGCGGCTTTCTACGCGCCTGGAGCGTCGCGCAGCACAAGGTGGTGTGGGAGGCAGCGACGGCCACGAGCTGGGACGGCGGCGTCCTGGCCACCGGCGGCGGTGTTGTTTTCCAGGGCGATGCGAACGGCAACTTGAACGCCTATGCCTCCGATTCCGGCCAGCGGTTGGCGTCGATAGCGGTGGGCAGCTCCATGCTGGCGGCACCGATCACGTATCGCGTGAACGGCACCCAGTTCATCGCCATCATGGCGGCTTACGGCGGCGGCGGCGTGATCACGGGGACTCCGCTCGACCCGGCATCGGCCGCCTATCGCTACGGCAACGACGGCCGGATCATCGCATTGAAAATCGGCGGTCCTGCACCACCCTTGCCGCCCGTGCGCACCGACCCGCCGTTGCCCGACCTGCCGCCACGCCCTGCCGAGCCTGCGCAGATCGCCGGCGGCGAAGTGCTGTACAACCGCTTTTGCGCGCGCTGCCATGTTTTCGGGCGCGGCATTCTGCCGGACCTGCGGCGCATGAATGCGGCAACCCATGGCATCTTCAACTCCATCGTATTGAACGGCATCTATGCGCCCAAGGGCATGGGGCGGTTCGACGACGTGTTGGCGCCCGCCGATGCCGATGCGGTGCATGCGTATCTCATCGATCAGGCATGGCAGCTGAAGGCCGCGGCGACTACGGAACGTCACTAGGCGCCGGAGGCAACATGGGTTCGATTTACTTGGTCCGCCACGGTCAGGCGTCCTTCGGCACCGATGACTACGACCGGCTCACCGAAACCGGCTTTACCCAGTCGCGCCTCCTCGGCGCATACTTCGGTTTGCGCAACATTCGATTCGACGCGGTCTACACGGGAACCATGCGCCGCCACTCGGAAACTTTGCAGGGCATCATCGAGGGCCGGACGCAAGCCGGCGAGTGGCCGCCGCCGGAGCGCGCGGCCGGCCTCAATGAGTACGATGCCGAAGCGGTGGTCACCGCGTTCGCCGGGGCCCTTCCGGCACGAGACCCCGCCGCGGTCCTGCGCGAGCCCGGCACCGTGCGCGATCATTTCCGTTTGTTGAAAAAAGCGCTGCTGGCGTGGACTGAAGGCGCCACGCAGCCTGTTGGGATGCCGGCTTGGCAGGCGTTTCAAGACGCCGCGGTCGCGGCCGTCGTCGCGGCGCGGCGCTGCTCAACGGACGGCAACGTGCTCATCGTCAGCTCCGGAGGGCCCATTGCCGCGATCACGGCCGAATCGCTCCTGGCACCGCCGCGAACCGCCGTCGAGCTGAACCTGCGATTGCGCAACAGTTCGGTCAGCGAGTTCTCCTCGTCGCCGCAACGGCATCAGCTCGTGACTTTCAATTCGCTGCCGCATCTGGACGCGCATCTCGAGAAAAACCTGACGACTTACGCATGATGGGAGATCAGGTGCAGGCCGATCATGTCGATGTACTGATAGTAGGCGGCGGCCTGTCCGGCATTTGCGCCGGGGTCAGCCTGCAGAAGAATTGTCCGAACAAGAGCTATCTCATCCTCGAGTCTCGAGAAGCCATCGGCGGGACATGGGACCTGTTCCGATATCCGGGTATTCGTTCGGACTCGGACATGTACACGCTCGGGTATTCGTTCAAACCTTGGACCGCCGAGCGGGCGATCGCCGACGGGGACACCATTCTCGAGTATCTCCGGGATACAGCCAGCGAATACGGCATCGACCGCAAGATCCGCTTCAATCATCGGGTCAAGCGCGCCGCCTGGGTCTCCAAGAACGCGACCTGGACCATCGAAGCGGAACGCGGACCGGAAAAAGCAGTCGTCCGGTTCACCTGCCGCTTTCTGTTCGCCTGCAGCGGCTATTACAATTACGAAGCAGGCTATACGCCGGCGTTCCCCGGAGTCGAGAATTTTGCGGGAGTCATGCTGCACCCGCAGAAGTGGCCCCGGGATTTCGACTATGCCGGCAAACGCGTCGTCGTCATCGGCAGCGGCGCCACGGCAGTCACGTTGGTGCCGGAAATGGCCAGGACCGCCGCATGCGTGACCATGCTGCAGCGATCTCCTTCCTACGTCGTGTCGCGGCCGTATCGCGACAAAATTGCGGGCATGCTGCGCCGCCTCGTATCGCCGGAGCGGAGCTTCAAGCTCATCCGGTGGAAGAACATCCTGCTCACCATGTATTTCTTCGGGCTGTGCAAGAGAAATCCTGATCGCGCCAGGAAACTGATCCTGGATGGAGTGCAGCATGCGCTCGGAGAGGACTACGACGTCGCCAAGCATTTCACGCCCCGCTACGATCCCTGGGATCAGCGCATGTGTCTGGTTCCGGACGGCGACCTATTCGCAGCGATCCGGTCGGGCAAAGCGGCCATGGCGACCGACGAGATTGAATCCTTCACCGCGAGCGGCATCAAACTGCGAAGCGGATCGGAACTTCAGGCCGATATCATCGTCACCGCCACCGGACTCGATCTCATAGTGCTCGGCGGGGTGCAATTCAGCGTCGACGGCCGCGCCGTGGACTTCGCCAAGACCCTGAACTACAAAGGGTCGATGTTCGGCGGAGTGCCCAATTTCGCCTCGGTGTTCGGCTACACCAACGCATCCTGGACGCTCAAGTGCGAACTCATATGCAACTACATCTGCCGCCTGCTCAATCACATGGACGCCAGGAGCTACCAGGTGTGCATGCCGCAAAACGACGACGCTTCCGTCAAGGAACAGCGCTGGCTGAATCTCTCCTCCGGCTACATCCAGCGCGCCGTGGACAAATTGCCGAAGCAAGGCACCAAGCTGCCGTGGAAGATGCGCGACAACTATGTGCTCGACGCCCTGGCCTTGAGAACCAGCTCGGTGGACGACGGAATCTTGAGGTTTGCCGTCGTCTACGACAAAGACGCCTAGTTGGAGACGGCAGCGCCCGTGATGGGGTGCGTCTGCGGATCACCCTGCCCGCCCAGGATCTCTCCATCGGGCAGCACGATGCGCATGAGTCTGCCGCCATGCGTTCCGTCCCGCAGCGGATTCATGGTGACTTTGACTTTGTCGCCGGGATTCACCGTATGGGGCTTCCAGCCCCAACGGTGCAAAACCACCAGGGGACCCAGTTCGAGGCTCCATTCCTGAGCGACGCCCTCGTCGTCCACGATCAGCACCTGCAGCCAGCTGTGAGGATTGGTCCACTGAAACTCTTTCACGGTCGCATCCGCCGTGACCAGATGGTTCGCATCGAACATCGCGTAAGAGTGATGCGCCGGGGCCGGCCCGGAAGCACCCAGCATCGCGGCCAGGAGCGTGAAGCAGGGACGTCTGTTGCCGGCTCGGATCATGGCTGGGAACCCTTGGAAATCGATTGATTGCCTTTCTCGTCGAATATCAGCCGTTCATTCGTGCATTCGTATTCTTCAATTTCCCAGTCCGCGCGCTGCTTGTACCTGGCCGTCGCGGTGATCGGCTTGGTCAGCGCCTTCGGATCATCAAAGGTTATCTCGTCTTCCAGTGTGTCGTAACTG
The DNA here is from genome assembly GCA_035314705.1 of Steroidobacteraceae bacterium. Lineage (GTDB taxonomy): Bacteria > Pseudomonadota > Gammaproteobacteria > Steroidobacterales > Steroidobacteraceae > Bog-1198. Next base: position 18,373 of record DATFZF010000106.1, read on the forward strand.
GTGCGGCGCAGACGCTGAATGACGTGCAAGGCATCGCTATGCGGCGTGATGAGGTCGAAGGCCGACGTGGCGCCGAGGCTGATGGTGTCGATGACCAACACATTGCCCTCCCAGTGCCCGATCGAATCGCCGTAGAACAGGGGGTAGAGTTCATCGGCGCTCTTGTGCGGCCGATTCAAATAGACGCGATACAGCGCGCCGACATTTTCCTTTTGAAAGAGTATTTCCCGGCCGCCCTTCTGATAAAAGATCTCGATGGGATAGGCGCCCGTGGTCATCGTGGCGGCAAGACCCGCGGGAAGACAGCGATTCTGAGCGACCTGGAAGGGCTTGCCGGCGGCTTCATCGGCGCGGCGCTGCTTGAGGATGGCCTCATACTCCGGCGTGAGCGGATAGGACTTGAACGGCCGCTCCGGCGTCTGCATCCAAATGCCGGTGAAATCCCGCGGGTCAAAGCTCGGCGCGCGGCTATTTGCCGCCGGCACGGAAGCCGGGAGCCAGCAAAGCACGGCAACCGAGAGCGCAGCCGCCAAACGTATGTTTACGCGCATAGGTCACATTTATAACCGGTTGACCGCCATGTTCGACAGCGGCGTGCAAGATTAATATCTCATAACCACATGCCCGTAGTGGAGCGTCTTGCGGGGCATCCCCGATGGGCTACTGTTTCGCAATCCCCGGGCGCATTCCCCGCAAGACGTATTTTTGGATCTTGCCGGTGGCGGTCTTCGGCAGCTCCGGCACGAATCGGACGGCTCTGGGACACTTGAAGTGGGCCATGTGCTGTCGCGCGAATTCCCTGAGTTCCGCTTCCGTGGCCGAACATCCGGCGCGCAGAACGACGAACGCGTGCGGCGACTCGCCCCATTTTTCGTCGGGCATGCCGACGATGGCCACTTCCTGGACGGCCGCGTGCCGCAGGAGCACTCCCTCCACCTCGATGCTCGAGATGTTCTCACCGCCGCTGATGATCACATCTTTCAGTCGGTCGCGGATTTCGACGTATCCGTCCGGGTGAACCACGGCCGCGTCGCCCGAATAAAACCAACCGTCGCGGATGCTGCGGGCGGTCGCCTCCGGGTCATTGTAATAGCCCTGCATCACGACGTTGCCGCGGACGATGATTTCCCCCGCCGTCGCACCGTCGGCCGGGACTTCGGCGCCGGACTCGTCGACGACGCGCACTTCCCCCGAGGTAATCAACTCAACTCCCTGCCGGGCCTTCAATTGGGCGCGCTCATGCTCCGGGCGTGACGCATGCTCCGGCCGCGGCTCGCACACCGTGATGAACGGGGCGGTCTCGGTGAGACCGTACACGTGGGTCAATTCCCAACCCAGTTCCACCTCCACGCGCTCGATCGTGGCGGCTGCCGGCGGCGCGCCGGCCGTGAGCACCCGCACCCCGCGCGGCACTCCCCGGCGAACATCCGCACTCGAATTGGCGATGCCGATGAGCACGGTCGGCGCCGCGCACAGCATGGTTCCGCGCTCGTGCCGCAGAGCGTCGAAGATCTGTGCGGGGTCCACCCGCCGCAGACACAGATGAGTTCCACCGGCGGCCGTGACGGTCCACACGAAGGTCCATCCATTCGCATGAAACATGGGCAGAGTCCATAGATAGCGATCCGCACACGTCATGGGATGATGGATCAGCGTGCCGACTGTGTTCATGTACGCATTGCGATGCGTGATCATGACCCCCTTGGGTTTGGCCGTCGTGCCGCTGGTGTAATTGATGGTCAGCAAATCGCTTTCCGCAATATCGGGCCGGGTGAACACGGAGGTGGACTTTGCCAGGATGGATTCGTAATCCAGCCAACCCGGACGATCCGCTCCGCCCTCGAGGGCGATGAAGTGCTCGACTCCGCCCAGGCGGCTGCGGACGCCGTCCAGGCCGTCGAGATAGTCCGAGTGGGCGCACACGATGCGCGAGCCGCTGTGGTTGATCAGGTAGACGAAGTCATCCGCCGTGAGGCGGTAGTTGATCGGTACGAGCACGGCGCCGATCTGCGGTATGGCGTAGAACGCCTCCAGGTGCGCATGGGTATTGGGCGCAATGTAAGCGACGCGGTCGCCGTGCCGCAGTCCCATGCCTTGCAGCGCCGACGACCACCGGTCGCATCGATGGAAGAATTCCGCGTAGGTAAAGCGCCGCTCGCCGTCGACCACGGCTTCACGATCGGGATACAGGCGCCGTGCACGGCGCGCGAATTCGAGCGGGGAAAGCGCAATTTCCATTCAAAAAAAGTATACGCGTTCGGCGTCGGGCGCGAGCAGCCGCGTTGCCCCTGGCGGCGGCGGCAGAACGATTCGATAATGTTTCGAGTTATATTTTGTAACACATTGATTACACATAATGTATTAACTCGAACATCCACGCCGGGCGCAGCGATAATTGCATTGGCCTGGCGATCGGTCTTGTTATGGCGTATTTAAAAAGAAAAGCTGCAACCTTAAGTCCTCGAAGGGAGTTGTCAATGAGCCGCCAGTCCGGATTGACGAGACGAGAATTGATACTGGCCGGTGGAGCGGCGGCGGCGCTCGGCTCCATGGTGCCGCTCCCGGCGTCTTCGGCGACCGCCCTGCGGCACGCGCCTCCTCTCGATCCCCTCGCCCTGGTCGATCCTGGCGTTCGCCCGCCGCTCGAGGCGATGATCAAGAGCAACGGAGTCTTCGTCGTCAATGAAAAGACTTTGCAGCAAGCGCGCAAGCCCTGGCCAAACCTTCCCGCTCCGCAGCCGGCTCCGCCCTATGAGGAACGCAAGATTCCGGGCGCGATGGGAGCACCCGATGTTCGCGTGTATCTGATCAATGCCGGCGCCAAGGATCGGCCGCGGCCCGCGATTCTCCACATGCATGGCGGCGGGTATGTTTTGGGAACCGCCGCCACAAGTATTCCGGCCTTGCAGCAGCTCGCGAAAGAGCAGGATTGTGTGATTGCGACGGTCGACTATCGGCTCGCGCCTGAGACACCGTTTCCGGGGTCGCTCGAGGACAATTGGGCGGCGCTGAAATGGCTTTACGGCTCCGCCGCTTCGCTCGGCGTGGATCCCTCGAAGATCGCCGTGATGGGCGAGAGCGCCGGTGGTGGTCATGCGGCGATGCTCGCCATCGCGGCGCGCGATCGAGGCGAGGTACCGGTCGCCTTCCAATTGCTCATCTATCCGATGCTCGACGATCGGACCGGCAGTTCGCGAAGGGTCCCACCCTACCTGGGTGCGTACATTTGGTTGCCGGAATCCAATCGTTTCGGATGGAGCTCCTTATTGGGCGTGACGGCGGGCTCGAGAAGCGTTCCCGCGGGAGCGGTTCCGGCGAGAGTCGAGGATCTCGCCGGTCTTCCGCCGGCATTCATCGGCGTGGGGTCCGTCGATTTGTTCGTGGACGAGGACATCGACTTCGCGAGGCGGCTCATCGATTCGGGGGTGCCCACGGAACTGTGCGTCGTGCCGGGCGGCTACCATGGCTTCGACGTCATTGCGCCGGGGGCGCCGGCGTCGAAGGCGTTTCGCGCGAGCTGGAGTGCCGCGCTGGCGAAGGCCTTTGCCGCCCCCGCGTAAAGTGCAACAAATCCCCGCCTGAAGTGTTCTTCTCTTGGAGTGGCCCCAAGGACGGCCAATGAGGGGAAAGCATGGGCAACGGGCGGGGCTTTGCGGGATCGGCTCTGTGCTGGGACGATCAGTGCCACCTTCCCCTGGATTGGAATGGCCCTGTCAACCGGCCGTTTGACGCATTTCCGGACGACGCGAAGTCTCAACCCATCGTCGAGCTTCTGGAGGCTGTGGCTCTGCGCCATCCGGAGCGGATCGCACTGGCTGACGCGGACGCTTCGATCACCTACGCCGAGTTCTGGTCTGCCGTGGCGGGTTGGGCGGAACAGATCGCAGAGGCGACCGCGCCCGGTGATTTGGTCGGTATCCTGGCGCCGGCTTCGGCGGAGTTTCCCATCGCCATGTTGGCCTGCCTCGCGGCAGGCCGGCCGTTCGTGGCCGTTGATTCCGACTATCCCGGTGAATGGATTGCTCGAGTCCTGGATGACTCTCGCCCCTCGCTGCTCCTGGCCACACCTGCGGCCCAGGGCACCGCCGGCCCACTCCCACAGGTTTCCCGCACGCTCGATCTCAACCGCGACGCCAGGCCCGCCGCGCCGAGTTGGCGGCCCGCCCGGTTGGGGCCGGACGAGGCCGCCTGCGTCCTCTACACCTCGGGTAGCACCGGCCAGCCCAAGGGCGTCGTCAATTCGCAGCGAAACTTGCTGCAGCGTGTGAGCCAATCGATCAATGCCGCCCATATCGACGGCCATGATCGCTTTTTGACCCTGGCGTCCCCGTGCACGATCGTGGGCGTGCGAGACACGCTCACGGCCTTGGTTGCAGGGGCCTTCATCTACCTGCTCGATGCGCAGAAGACGGGCGCGAGCCAGATTCATCGCATCATTCGCGAGCAGAGAATATCGATCTTGTTCGCCTTCCCCGCGCTGCTGAGATCGGTGGCCGAAAGCCGACCGGCCGTCGCCGGCGATCATCTGCGTCTGGTGAGGGTTGGCGGAGACACGACTCTGTGGAGCGACATTGCGCTGTTGCGCTCCTGGACTTCCCGCGGGACATTGATCCAATCGATCTATGCCGCCACCGAGGCGCCGATGATGCAATGGTTCGTCGGTGATTTCGCGCCAAAGAACGAGGCGAGAATTTCCATCGGCTACCCGTTGCCTGGCAACGCCTTGGCCGTGATCGACGACAACGGGGCACCCACTCCGATGGGTGAGGTGGGCGAACTGCTCGTGCGCAGTCCTTACGTCGCTCTGGGGACCTGGTCGCGCGGGGTGGGCGAGGCGCAAGCCATCCAGATCGACCCGGAAAACCCGAACCTGCGAATACTGCATACAGGGGACCTGGTGCGACGCCGGCCCGACGGCCTCTATGACCGGATCGGACGCAAGGACCGGCAGGTGAAAGTCCGCGGCATGCGCGTGGAACTCGACGGGGTGGAAGCCGCCATTCGCCGCCACGTGTCCGTGCGCGACGTCGCCGTCGTCGCGAGGACGGATGGCATGGAGGGTGCCGCCAGACTGGTTGCCTATGTTCAGCTCAATGACACGGCTTCGCATGACTGCCTGGGCGATTTGGGGCTCATGATGCTGCGAAGCGTCCCGGCGCCCATGCGGCCCTGGCGCTACTACGCGACGCGGGTCATCCCCCGCCTGCCCAATTCAAAACTGGATGCCATTGCCCTGCGCGCCATGGATCGGGACAGAGTTGCGGAAGAGGCCAATTCACGGGGTGCGCCTGGCAACACCTTGGTCGAAAAGGACCTCGTGGAATTGATGGTGGCGCGCGTATGGCGAGACGTCCTGGGTCTTGGGCTGGCGGCGCCCGAGGATGATTTCTTCGATCTGGGAGGCGATTCCCTGCGTGCGATCACGATGACGGTGGAGCTCGAAAAGGCGTTGGGCCAAGAGCTGTCCATCAATCTGATCAATCAAGCACCGACCTTCGCTGCGTTTTGCGCGACCCTGAGGGAGCATGAACCTGGCGGCTACTCGCCCCTCGTCGTTCTGAAGCCGGGTCACGGCTCGCCCCCGCTGTTCTGTATCCACGGGGTGGGCGGTTGCGTGATGGAGCTGTTCGCACTTGGACGCAGGATGGCCTGGTCCGGGCCGGTCATCGGCATTCAGGCGCGCGGCCTCGACGGCCGCGACCCACCCTGCGAGACCGTCGAGGCAATGGCTGCGGAATACCTCAGGGCTGTGAAAACGCGGCAACCGCAGGGCCCGTATTTCCTGTGTGGCTATTCCTTCGGCGGTCTCGTGGCGTTCGAATTGGCGCGGCGGCTCGAGTGTGGCGGAGACGAGGTCGCCTTCGTCGGCTTGCTTGCCACGCTGCCGCCGGGGCATCATTTCTTGCGATTGTGGGCATGGGCAGCCTATCTGTACCGGCACCTCGCCCAAGGCGTCGAACTCAAGGAGCGGCCTTCCGCGAGACAGGCGGATCTGCGGGCGGTTGCGGTGGGCGCGCTGTCGGCGTCGGCCGCCTACCGGCCCGGCACCTACGCCGGCGAGTTGACGATCTTTGAGCCCGCGAGCCGCGACCTTGGACTCCCGTCGTCGGCGATCCATTGGAGCCGGCACGCCCGCGCATTGCGGCGGCACAGCCTGCAGGGCCGTCACGACGACATGCTGGTGGGGGACAACGCCGGGGCCGCGGCGCAATTGCTGACGCGCTGCCTCGAGGCGGCGCGTGCGCGCATCGTAGATCCTCAGCGCACAAACGATGTTTCATCTGTAACGAGCCTGTAACCCGCTGACATTACCGCGCACGGCGCCGATTGCAGTATCGCGTCTGTCGGTACTGACACCACCGATGCGTCGGCGGCTCGCGAGCCGCCAGGTCCGCAAGTGCAGGAATGGAACAGATTGGACATCGTGATCTACGAGGAAGATTTCCTCACGCGTACTTTGCTGCAGGAATGGCTGGGGCAAGCGGGATATGATGTCCGCGTCGGCCGAGCGCACGATGCGAACCTCGATCGTCCGGCGGATCTTGTAATCGTCAGCGTCTACATGCCCAAACACGCGGGAGCGCAGTGGATTCGTGATATTCAAGCGGCACATCCGGGTACGCCGATCATCGCGATCTCCGGCCAGTTTCGTTCCGGTCTGTATGCCGCCGGCGCAACCGCAAAGGCTCTCGGGGTACAGCAGGTCATCGCGAAACCGCTGATTCGCAGCGACCTGCTGGGTGCGGTGCGCGGTATGATAGGCACACGGATTAGTGCATGCGGCGCGCCTCCATGTCCTCAGTAAGCGACCCTGTTTTGCCCGATAGCGGCTCGATCCGATTCAAGCGCTTGCGGCTCGGGGTGACGGTTCTCGGCGTCTTCGTCATCCTGGCATTCGCCGGCTCATCCGCGTATGACGCCTGGCGCTCCTACCGTTATTCAGTCGCGGCAACCAATCGCGAACTCGCCAACATGGCGAACGCCCTCGCCGAGCAAACCGCATGGACCCTGCAAGCCGTCGATCTCTTGCTAACCGACACCGCACGCTGGTATCGCAGCGATAGCGGCCGGATACCCCCGGAAAGGCTCAACGCCGTTCTCGAGAATCGTACCGCCGGGGTGCAACAGGTGCGCCAAGTCATGATCATCGATGCGCAGGGCAATCAGCGCCACAGCTCTCGTCCCTCGGCACCTCCGGTTCACAATGTCTCCGACCGCTCGTATTTCATTGCACAGCGGGACGGCACAGCTTCGGGACTGTTCATGAGCGAGCCACTCGTTACCCGCTCCGAGGGCCGCGCCTCCGTCGTGCTTTCAAAGCGGCTCGATGAGGAAACAGGTGGGTTCGCGGGCGTCGTTACCGCGGTGGTCGATTTGGACGATCTCAAGCAGTACTACCAGGCAGTGAACTTGGGTGCGGGCAGCGCGATTCATCTGGTGCGCAACGACGGGACGCTTCTCGCGAGCAACCCAGCCACCCCGGATGCGGTCGGGCGACGGTTCCCGGCGCTCATCGCAGCTCCGGCGACTCCCCCACCCCGTCTCGTCGATCCGATCGACGCGCGGCGGGAGTTCATCGCGGTGGCGCGCGTAAGGAATGCTCCCGTGACGATCGCCGTGACGCGCGACGAGGCTGCTGCCCTGCAGGCGTGGCGCTATCAGACGATCCGTGTCGCCGTTCGCACGTTGATCCTCTCGTTGCTTGGAGCGTTCACCATTGTCGCTTTGCTGCGTCAGTTACGGCGAGTCGAGGGCGGCGAGCGCGCGTTGCGTGAGAGCGAGCAGCGCTATGCACTCGCCATGGAAGGCGCAAATGACGGACACTGGGACTGGGACGTCGGGACGGATCGGCTGTTTCTGTCGACCAGGATGAAGATTCTATACGGCTACAGCGCGGATTCCGAGATCAATACGCGCAGCGCCTGGTTGGCGGGGATCATCATTCATCCCGACGACAGACCGCGTTTCGAAGCCGCCCTCAAAGATCATTTCGACGGACTTACGCCCCAATATGAGTGCGAATATCGCATCCGCCGACCCGACGGCGAGTGGCATTGGCTGCATGCGCGCGGCCGCTGTTTGCGCGATTCAGCGGGCACGCCGGTAAGGTTCGTAGGCTCGACCAGCGATGTGAACGCGCAGAAGCTCGCCCAGGTCAACAAGGAACAACTGGAGGCCCAACTCAGACAGTCACAGAAGATGGAAGCCATTGGGACGTTGGCGGGGGGCATTGCGCACGACTTCAACAACATACTCGGAGCCATATTGGGATACGGCGAACTGGCGCAGCAGCATGCCGCGGAAGGCAGTCCCTTGCGCCGCTATCTCGACAGCGTCATGCACGCGGCCGAACGGGCACAGATACTGGTCGAGCGCATTCTAGGATTCAGCCGGAGCGGGCTCGGCGACCGTGTCCCGGTGAACGTCCAATTCGTCCTCGAGGAGACGCTCGAACTGCTCGAAGCATCGCTGCCCGCGGGGATACGCCTGGAAAGAAGGATCGAAGCGGGCAATTCCGCAGTGATCGGAGACGCAACCTATCTGCACCAGGTGGCGATGAACCTGTGCACCAACGCGATACAGGCCATGCAGGGCGGCGGCGTTCTGCGTGTGATCCTGGAGCGCGCCGCGGTGAATGAGCGGCGGATGCTGTCGCGGGGTTCGCTTGTCCCGGGACGTTACGTGCGGCTCATGGTGACCGATACCGGTGTCGGAATTCCATCCGCGGTGCTCGAGCGGATGTTCGACCCCTTCTATACAACCAAGGGCGTCGGCCAGGGTACCGGTCTCGGGCTCTCGCTGGTGCACGGCATCGTCATCGACCTGGGCGGCGCAATCGACGTCGCCAGCACGGTTGGCGAAGGCACGACCTTCGAGATCTGGCTGCCGGTCGCGGGCGAGACCGCCATGCCGGCGGCCGAGTCAGCCCGACCGCTGCCTCATGGAAACGGTGAAACCGTGATGATTGTCGATGACGAGCGTCCGCTGGTCGCGCTCGCGGAGGAAATAACCGCGCAACTCGGCTACGAGCCGGTGGGCTTCGACTCGAGCAGCGCGGCGCTGGCGGCATTTCGGTCCAGTCCTCACCGGTTCGACGCCGTGCTCACCGATGAGTCCATGCCGGACCTCGTCGGCACCGACCTCGCACACGAGATCCGGCGGTTGCGGCCCGCCCTTCCGATCATCCTGATGAGCGGTTACGGCGGCACGCAGCTCACGAACCGTGCCGCCGAAGTCGGCGTGAACGAGGTGCTGCGCAAACCGCTGCATCGCCGCGATCTTGCCGAATCGCTCGCGCGTGTCCTGGGATCCGCCCACTGAAATCTGGAGGCTACCGTCATGCCGGAGACCGTTCGTTCGCACATACTGGTCATAGACGATGACCCGCAGATCCGCTCGCTGCTGCAGGAGTACCTCGGGGAGAACGAGCTGCGCGTGAGCGCCGCATCGACCGGCGATGAGATGTCGCAGATACTGAACGAGGAGGCCATCGACCTCGTGATCCTGGATTTGCGCCTCGCCGGAGAGGATGGGATGGCCATCGCCCGCTCACTCCGTGATCGATCCGCCATCCCGATCGTCATGCTCACCGGCATACGCGATGAAGCAGACCGAGTCATGGGTTTGGAACTCGGCGCCGATGACTATCTGACAAAGCCGTTCAGTCCCCGAGAACTGCTGGCGCGCATACGAACCGTCCTGCGGCGGACCAAGAGCGCGGCGCCGGATCCGGCGCGACAGCGCGACATTCGCGCGTACCGGTTCGGCGAGTTCGAACTCAACCTGCGCACGCGGCGCCTCAAGCGGAGCAATGGCGATCCCATTGTGCTGACGAACGGCGAATTCAACTTGCTTGCGGCTCTACTCGCCGCCCCGGAGCGAATTCTCACACGGGATCAGCTGTTGGAGGCGAGCCGCGTGTACGACAACGAGGTCTACGACCGCGCGATCGACATCCAGGTGCTGAGGCTGCGGCGGAAGATCGAACGAGATCCCTCGGAACCCCAGTTCATCGTCACAGAACGCGGCGCCGGCTATATTTTCAGGTCTCATGTCGACGTTGTGTATTGAAGCTCCATTACAGCCGAAATGCATGCCGAGCGCGGCGATTTCACCGGTAACAGCGCCGACATGCAACGCGGAGCCCGTCAGGTTATGTTTTCATCATTCTACATTCCTTGGAGGCTGACCCATGTTCTCTTTCCATCGGCGCGGAAATCAATGGCTTGCAATCGCCCTGCTCGGCGCTTGGTGCGTGAGCTCCGCAGCACACGCGCAAAGCTCATCAAGCGAGGTGAAATCCACCGTTTGTCCGCAGAATGACAGCGGACTTACCTTACCCGCCGGATTTTGCGCAAGCATTTTCGCCGATGGCATTGGTCACGCCCGCCATCTGGTTGTCGCGCCGAACGGAGTGGTCTACGTCAACACCTGGTCCGGTCGCTACTACGGCAACGACACGCCGCACGCGGGCGGCTTCCTGGTCGCACTGCAAGATACTACCGGTGCGGGGAAGGCGGACTTCAATCAGCGTTTCGGTGAGACCGTACAAAGCGGCGGCGCCGGGGGCACGGGCATCGGTCTGTACGGCACTTCGCTATTTGCCGAAATCAACGACAAAATCGTGCGCTATGCACTGCCGGCCGGCTCGCTCGTTCCGCAAGGACCCGCAGTTCCGATCGTGACGGGAATGCCGCTGGGCGGCGATCATCCCATGCATCCCTTCGTTATCGATCGCGACGGTTCCATGTTCATCGATATGGGAACCGCGACCAACGCCTGCCAGGGGCAAAATCGCACGCCGAAATCGCCGGGGATCGACCCGTGTACGGAACTCAACACGCGCGGCGGCATCTGGCGCTACGACGCGAACAAGACAAACCAGGCATTTTCCCCTGCCGCGCGCTTCGCCACCGGCATACGCAATGCGGAGGGCTTCGGGATCGATGCCGGCGGACGCATCTTCGTCACGCAGCACGGTCGCGACCAGCTGCATGCGAACTGGCCAGACCTGTACAAGCCCGAGGAGGAGGCAACGCAACCCGCCGAAGAGCTGCTGGTTCTGAAGCAAGGCGGCGACTACGGCTGGCCGGAGTGCTACTACGACGAAGTGCAGGGCAAATTGACTCTTGCGCCCGAGTACGGCGGCGACGGGGGCAGGAAGGTGGGTCCCTGCGCTACCAAGGGCGCCCCGATCGCGTCATTTCCCGCCCATTGGGCGCCGAATGGCATGGCGCTGTACGACAGTGCGCAATTTCCCGCCCATTACCGTCATGGTGTGTTCATCGCGTTTCACGGCTCGTGGGATCGAGCACCCTACCCCCAAGGCGGCTACAACGTGGTGTTCCAAGCCTTGGCGGGTGATCACGCGTCGGGCCGGTGCGAGATATTTGCCGACGGATTTGCCGGGGCGGTGAAGTCGCCGGGCAAAGCCGACCATCGGCCGTCCGGCGTGGCGGTGGGACCTGATGGCTCACTCTACGTCTCCGATGATGTGCGCGGCCGCATCTACCGCATCGTCTACCGAGGTGGATCCGGTGCTGACAACGGCACTGCCAAGTACACTCTCTGTCCGAGCGCATCCGCACCATCCGGCAATGTGATCGCCGATGACGCCAAGCCTCCGGAAGGCACGCACCCGAATGCCGGCTCCGCCGATTTGACCGCGAGCCTTCCGGTTCCGGCCGGCGCGACCAAGCAAATGGTTTTACTGGGCGATCGCATCTACCACGGTGAAGCCGGCGGAGCGACCTGTACCGGCTGTCACGGCGCGGACGCGACCGGCACGCCTCTCGGTCCCAATCTCACCGACACCCAATGGCTGTGGGGCGATGGCAGCTATGCCGCGATCGCGAAAACGATCACCGACGGCGTGCCGCAGCCCAAACAGTACCGCTCCCCGATGCCGCCCATGGGCGGCGCGCAACTCACGCCTGACCAGGTGTCGGCGCTTGCCGCCTACATCTGGGGCTTGAGCCATCGCAAAGCCGCCACTTCTGCGGTCGCAGTGGGACCCACATGAAAACGCGCACGGCCTATTTTGCGGGCGCACTGATGGTGTCGGCCATCGCGTATGCCCAACATGGCGGCGGGTTCGGCGGAGATCACGGTGTCGGAGGCGGACACATACCGGCACATGGCCCCCCTCCCGGCGGCGAGCCGGTGCGGTCCCCGTCCCGCGTCGCAGAGGAGGCCGGGCACCCCCCGATGCCGCACGTGCACGCGGAAGACGATCGTTGGGTGGGCCATGATACCGGCCGCAGCGATTCCCATTATCACCTCGATAATCCGTGGGAGCACGGTCACTTTCCCGGTGTCATCGGACCCGGGCATGTCTGGCGAATGCACGGCGGCGACCGCGATCGATTTGCGATAGGCGGCTTCTTCTTCGCGGTGGCGGCATTCGATTTTGCCTATTGCGATGGCTGGCTGTGGGACAGCGACGACATCGTGATTTATGACGACCCCGACCACATCGGATGGTACCTCGCCTACAACGTGCGGCTCGGCACTTATGTGCATGTCATGTATATGGGCGGGTAGTTCATCGTAGGCGGAGATCCGCCTTTAATTTTAACCGCCGCGCGGCCAAGGCGCGGCGCAAGTTTACGCAACAAGAGCCGCCCCCTTATTTTTTGCGACCCGGTTCAACGTCGTTACTGAGCGGATTTCACCTGAAATCCCGGGCATACGACGGGAAATACGCGCGCCTTTTGGCCTGGGTAGATTGCACCTTGCATGACATTCACGCCAACCGAAGGAAATGCCAATGAATACTAGTCGCATGCTCGCATTTGTCGCCGCCGTCATGATTACCGCTTCTCTGGTGGGAGCGTTCGCTTACGGCCTGACTGCCGCGCCACGCGCCGTGGCCGGCACCGCAGCCGGCGCGCAATCGAAAGCAGACTGAAGGGATGCAACCGTGGACCACGCGCAGTCGATCGCCGATCACGACGTCGATTCCGAGTCGGGGTGGCGCGCATTGGGGCTCAAACAGGAACCTCCTCTCGGCGCTCACCTGGCGACCTCGCGCTGGGGGTACAGCCATCATGGCGTGTACGTCGGCGGCGGTCGAGCGGTGCACTACTCGGGACTCTCGGGTTTCTGGCAGTGCGGACCGGTCGAGGAGGTGTCTTTGTCTCGATTCGTCAACGGTCATTCGGTACGGATCGTTGAACACGCCGAGCCTCAGTATTCGCCTGAAGAGATTGTCCGGCGTGCGCGCTCGCGCCTCGGGGAAAATGAGTATCGGCTGCTGAACAACAATTGCGAGCACTTCTGCAACTGGTGTCTCAGCGGCGTCAGCCGCAGCGCTCAGGTGGAACGCCGGCTTCGGTCGCCAATTCGAATGCTTGGCGCCCTGTTTCACGCGTAACCGATGCACCGGATTCTGCAATACGCATTACATGCGCTGCGCTCAGGCTGATCTCATTCATCACTAACCGCACCCATTCGTCCACAGGAGCCCATATTCCATGTCAGCCTCAACGCAGGTCAAGACCAAGCCCGTTGAAACCGAATTCGTAACCATTGGAGAAACCCAGCTGAAGGTCTCACGAGTGGCGCTCGGCACCTGGGCCATGGGCGGCTGGATGTGGGGAGGATCCGACCAAGACGAATCGGTGGCCACCATTCACGCCGCCTTGGAACAAGGCATCAATTTAATCGATACCGCGCCTGTGTACGGTTTCGGGGTATCCGAAGAAATCGTCGGCGCGGCGCTCGAGGGCATCCGCGATCGGGCGGTCATAGCCACCAAGACCGGGGTGGAATGGCGCGACGGCAAGGTATATCGCAACGCGACGCGCGCTCGAATCATGAAGGAAGTTGACGATTCGCTGCGGCGTCTGCGCACCGATTACATCGACATTTACCAGGTCCACTGGCCCGACCCTCTGGTGCCGGTCGAGGAAACCGCCGAAGCGATGCGCTCGTTATATGAGCAGGGAAAGATCCGCGCCATCGGCGTGAGTAATTTTTCGGTCGCCCAGATGGCGCAGTTCCGGCATGTGGCTCCGCTGCATGTGCTGCAGGCACCCTATAACCTCTTTGAGCGCGCGATCGACGCCGAGATCCTGCCCTACTGCCGTGCCAATGCAATTACGACGTTTGGCTATGGCGCGCTGTGTCGAGGGCTGTTGAGTGGGCGCATCAAGTCGGACACCCGATTCGATGGCGACGACCTGCGGCGCATCGACCCCAAATTCCAACCGCCTCGATTGGCTCAGTATCTCGAGGCCGTCAAACAACTAGACTCGTTCGCACAGCATCGTTTTCACCGCCGGGTGATCCAGCTGGCCGTGCGTTGGATGCTCGACCAGGGTATCAGTGTGGCGCTCTGGGGCGGCCGTCATCCCGATCAAGTGCAAGCAGCGCTCGGTGTCGCCGGCTGGTTCTTGAATGCTGCGCAGCGTGAGGTGATAGATCGCATCGTGAACACCGCGATCCCCGACCCCGTCGGCCCGGAGTTCATGGCGCCCCCGCCCCGTTCCTGACCGCGTTCCTATTTGTCAAACCACATGGAGATTAGTTTATGAAACTTGGATTTATTGGACTCGGCCGTATGGGCGCAGGGATGGCGGCCAACCTCGTCAGGGCCGGTCATGATGTCACCGTATTCAATCGCAGTCCGGGACGGGCTGCCTCTCTTGTCGCGCTCGGTGCGCGCGAGGCCGCCAATCTCCGCGAGGCGTGCGGCGGCGCAGTCGTGATCACCATGCTGGCGGACGATGAGGCTGCATCCGACATCGCCTTGGGGCACGGCGGCATCATTGATCATCTGCCCGCGGGCGCAATCCATTTATCGATGAGCACTATCAGCGTTGCCGTCTCGAAACGCCTGGCGCAGGCGCACGCGCAGGCCGGACAGCGCTACGCTGCTGCGCCCGTATTTGGCCGCCCGGACATGGCCGCTTCCGCCAAGTTATTCATCGTTGCTGCGGGCCAAGCTGCGACCCTTGATGTGTGTCAGCCGCTGTTCGATGCCCTGGGCCAGAAGACATCTCGGATGGGTACCGAGCCATCGGCCGCCAACCTTGTGAAACTCAGCGGCAATTTTTTGCTGGCTTCCGCCATCGAGGCGCTGGGTGAAGCCGTGGCGCTCATCGGCAAGGCGGGCATCGACCCGCGTGCATACGTCGAATTCCTCACCTCCACCGTGTTCAACATACCGGCTTACAAAACCTACGGCGACCTCATCGCCAGGGGCAAGTTCGAGCCCGCGGGGTTCGCCGCGCCTCTCGGATACAAGGATATCCGTCTCACACTGGCCGCGGCCGAGAGTTTGCGCGTACCCATGCCGCTCGGAAATCTGTTGCATGACCGATTTGTGCGCCTGCTCGCCCAGGGCGGCGAGCATCTCGATTGGTCGGCCGTCGGTGGACTGGCGGCCGAGGACGCCGGGTCGGCCGCAGCGTAGTCACAGCGTCCGCAATGCCGATCAATTCACGCCAAGCTCGCCAAGGCACCTCTCCCCGGAGAGTTCTACTGTTTCGTACGACCAATCCCACACACGGAGATCGAAATGAGAAAGATCACACCGCTATATCCATTGGTTTGCGCCATTACCCTCACAGGCACGCTGCACGGATGTGCAACCTATGACAAATGTGGAGCAGGAGGATGTCCCGGCGACTCGAAAATCACGGCGAATGTGCAGGCGCAGTTCGCTCAACATGCGGAAATCGGGCCTCTCGTCGAAGTGCAGACGCTAGATGGTGTCGTATATCTGAATGGCCAGGTCACTCAGGGCTTACAGCGAGACATTGCCGAGTCGGTCGCCCGCGGCACCCCGGGAGTGGTGAAGGTGGTGGACAATATCGGCCTTGCGAAGTAGCCGATCGGAGGGCGCTCAAGATGGCTGACATATCGCGGCGTGCGTTGCTCAAAGCGGCAGGCGTTATGGGCGTCGCGGCTCTTCCGCAGGCAATTACCCCAGCACGCCCGGCATCGGCGAGCGCTCAACCGGCCACTTACTTGTTTCTGAACAGCGAGGAAGCATCGTTCCTCGAGGCGGCGGTGTCACGGCTGATCCCGGACGACGATGAGTGGCCGGGCGCACTTCAAGCCGGCGTTGCCAACTATATCGACAAGCAACTCGCCGGCGCCTGGGGCGCCGGGGAGCGGCTATATCGAAGCGGTCCATGGCGGCCCGGTACAGCGAGCCAGGGATACCAGCTGCCCTTCACGCCCGCGGAACTGTTTCGAGCGTCGATCGGTGCGATCAACAAGGCGCTGTCGCAGGCCGGCACGCCCTTCGCCAGGATGAGCGCGGAGCAGCAGGACGCGTATCTCGCTCGCCTTGAGACGGGCGACAAGGATCTCGGCGGCGTGCCCTCCGGCGTTTTCTTTGAGCATCTATGGGAGTCCACCATCGAGGGCTTCTTTAGCGATCCGGTGTATGGCGGCAACCGCGACATGGTGGCGTGGCGGATGATCGGCTTTCCCGGCGCCTACGCCTCCTACTACGACCTGATCGATCAGCATGGCATCAAGATCGACCGAGCGCCGACTAGTATCGGCGAAGGCCCCCACGGCGGAATGCATATGAATCCGAGCATCCCCGCGAAGTTGCCCTAATTCAAACGAGGAATAATTGTGCCGCAGCGCCTGAAACACGTGGATGTCGTTACGATCGGTGTGGGCTTGACGGGCTCCCTGACGGCATTGGAACTGGCCAAGACAGGATTGAAGGTGGTGGGCCTCGAGCGCGGCGCGCCGCGCTTCACCGTGCCCGATTTTCAATCGCCGGCGATCCACGACGAACTGCGCTTCTCGATTCGCAAGGCGATGATGCAGGACAATGTCAGGGAGGCGGTGACTTTCCGCAACTCATCCGACGAAAGCGCACTACCCATTCGCCGCTGGGCAAGCTTTCTCCCGGGAACGGGTCTCGGCGGTTCGTTCGTACACTGGAACGGCCAGACCTTCCGCTTTCAGGCCGCCGACTTCATCTACAAGACGCATATCGAGCAGCGCTACGGCAAGAAGATTCTCGATCCGGATCTGACTATCCAAGACTGGGGCGTCACCTACGGCGAACTCGAGCCTCATTTCGATCGCTTCGAATACTTGCTGGGCACCAGCGGCAGGGCCGGCAACATCAGGGGCACGCTCCACGCGGGTGGTAATCCTTTCGAGGCACCGCGTGCACGCGAATATCCGACGCCGCCCATGAAGGAACCCTACTTCGGCGCGCTATTTCGCAAGGGCGCAGAGAGTTTGGGATACCACCCGTATCCACAGCCATCGTCGAATCTGAGCCAGCCTTACACCAACCCAGAAGGTCTCTCGCTACAGCAGTGCGTCTTCTGCGGATTCTGCGAACGCTACGCCTGCGAACACTTTGCCAAGGCCAGTCCGCAGACCGTCATTCTGCCCGTACTTCTCAAGAATCCCAATTATGAGCTGAGGACCGGTTGCCAGGTGCTGCGCATCAATTTGGACAATACCGGCAAAAAAGCCACCGGCGTCACCTATGCCGATGCGAGCGGTCGCGAGTTCGAGCAGCCCGCCGATCTGGTCTTGCTGACCGCCTTTCCGCTCAACAACGTCCGCATGCTGCTGCTCTCCGGCATCGGCAAACCGTACGATTCGAAGACCGGCAAGGGTGTCGTTGGGCGCAACTATACCTATCAGACCACCGGCGGCGCGACCGTCTTCCTAGACGACAGCGTCAACGTCAATCCGTTCATGGCATCGGGCGCAAACGGGACGATGATCGACGATTTTGGCGGCGACAACTTCGACCATGGGCCGCTCGGCTTCATCGGCGGCCAATACGTGGGCGCGATCATGACCGGCGGCCGCCCGATCGAGTTTCACCCGACGCCGCCGGGAACTCCCAAATGGGGCCTGAAGTGGAAACAAGCAGTCGCGCGGCATTACAACCATGCGGTACTCGTTCAGCAGCACGGGACCTCGACGGCGAGCCGGCTGAACTATTTGGATCTCGACCCCACGTATCGAGACGCCTGGGGTCTGCCGCTCCTGCGCATGACCTTCGACTTCCCCGAGAACGACGTCCGCATGTCGCAGTACATCGCCGACAAGGTGGTTGAAATCGGCCGCGCGATGGGCGGCAAGACCGTCATTCGCGGCGGAACCAAGCGACCCTACACGTCCACGGTGTATCAAAGCACCCACAACTGCGGCGGTGCGGTCATGGGGGAGGACCCCACGACGAGTGTCGTCAACCGTTATCTGCAATGCTGGGACGTCCCGAATGTGTTCAGCATCGGAGCTTCAGCTTTTCCTCAAAACGGGTCCTATAACTACAGCGGAACAATCGGTGCGCTCACCTACTGGGCGATAGAGGCGATCAAAAATCAATACCTCAAGTCCCCCGGCCCCTTGGTGCACGGATGAGCGCCGGCCCATTGGCTCTCAACCACTTGAACGTCGGTGTGACCGCAGGTATCGGCATTCTGTGCTTGGGCGTCGCGGCGGCACAGTCTCCCGTTCGGGAACCCATTGCCGCGCGAGGCGCGGTCATTGCGGCCCAGGGTGCGGCGGGCGGCGCCCCAGCCTGCGCGCAATGTCACGCCTACAACGGAGCTTCGGACGGGAGCGGCGCGTTTCCGCGGCTTGCCGGCCAATCGGCCTCTTATCTCGCCAAGGAACTGCGGGACTACGCGTCGGGCGTCAGGACCAATGCCGTGATGACACCCATCGCCAAGGGACTGTCGCCGGACGACACCGCGGACGTCGCCGCCTATTACGCAAACGTCAACGCCCCATACCTGCCCCTGGCGAGCCCCGATCCGCTGCTCATCAAGCGCGGCGAGCAACTGGCGACGAACGGCGACGCGGCGATGGAACTTCAGTCCTGCAACAACTGCCACGGGCCGGGCGGCGCGGGCGAACTTCCGGCGATTCCCTATCTTGCCGGACAATACGCACACTACATCGCCTTCCAACTGACGATGTGGCAGCGCGGATTCCGCAACAACAGTCCCGACGCCATGGCGGATATCGCCAAGCGCCTCGGCGCACAAGACATCGCGGCAGTCGCTGCGTACTACCAACAGGTCGACGCCTCGGCTCTGGCGGCGACACAGCCAGCGAAGTAATCGAAATGTCCGCAGATCCAGGCGCGTCATCCGCACACTCACCGGAACAGGCCGGTTCCCCGGTCAGCGCGAAAGAAGCGGCGCAGGCGCTGCGCGACGGGCCGGTCGGCGCGTACGTCGTCGCCACCATTGCGGTCGGACTTCTGTTCCTCGGTTGGTTGGCGTTTTATTTCCTCTTGTTCCTGCCGCGAGGGTCAATTGGCTGAAGAATTTACAAATCCGCTGCGTCAACCGCTGCCGGACGGCATCATCCCGGAGGATGTCGTCGCTCGCACCGAGAACCGCTGGCTCATGATCATGGCGGCGATGCTCCTCTTCATGATGGCAATCATCGTTGTCACCGGGATCATGGGAGCGATGCAGCCATCCAGCAATGTCGAGCTCATCGATCCAACCACCTTGCATCTGCAAGGCGAATTCGTCGAGAGCAATCTCGGCACCACCGCCGAGCCCGACGGGTCGGTAACCGTGCGACTCATCGCCACGCAGTACGAATTCGTGCCCCAGTGCGTCGATGTGCCCGTGGGAAGAGCCGTGAAGTTCCGCATTACCAGCGCTGATGTGGTGCATGGCTTCCTGCTCCCCGGCACGAACGTGAACACCATGGTGGTCCCGGGTTTCGTCGCCGAGGTCCGCACCCGGTTCACCAAGGAGGCCGAATACGCCATGCCATGCCATGAGTTCTGCGGTCTCGGTCATCACGCGATGTGGGCGCATGTGCGTGTCGTGCCGCAAGAGCGGTTTGGGAAACCGGCTCTCCTGGAAAGGAGGACCTGTGCAACGCAGTAGCCGGCTCGCGCTGTTTCACTACTGGGTGGCCTTTGCCACATTCCTACCCGCCGTGCTGCTCGGGGCCTGGCAAATGCTCATGCGCAGCCCGCTGCCGGCGCCGCTCGACGACTCGGCGTCCTACTACGCCTCCGTCACCCTGCATGGCACGGCGATGGCTTACGTGGTGACCACGTTTTTCATCATGGGTTTTGGGTACGCCGTGGCTGCGACGAGCCTCGGTCGTCCGCTTCGTGGAATGACGGCCGCCTGGATCGGATTCGCCATCTGTCTATTAGGCACGGTGATGGCGGTCACCGCAATTCTCTCAGGACGGGCCTCGGTGCTGTACACCTTTTATCCGCCGCTCTTGGCGAGCGGTTGGTACTACGGCGGCGCCGCCCTGCTCGTCGGCGGCTCGATGATCTGGGTGGTTTTGATGATTCTCAACATGAGGGCCTGGAAACGCGACAATCCCGGGCACCCCGTGCCTCTGCCGATGTTCGCCATCACCGCAACCGCCATACTGTGGGCGTGGGCCGCGGCCGGTGTCACCCTGGAGCTGGTGGGAATCGTATTGCCGCGGGCCTTCGGTTGGAGCGATCTGATCGACGCCTCACTGGCGCGCACTCTGTTCTCGGTGACGTTGCACGCAATCGTCTATTTCTGGCTGATGCCGGCTTATATCGCCTTCTATACGCTGGTCCCGGTCGCGGCCGGCGGGCGGATGTACAGCGATACCATGGGGCGGCTCGCCTTCATCATGCTGCTGGTGTTTTCGCTCCCCGTCGGAATGCATCATCTCTTCATGGACCCGGGACACGGATCGGGCTTCAAGTTCGTGCAATCCGCGCTGACCTTTTTGGTCGTACTGCCGACGCTACTCACCGTTTTTTCAACTTGCGCGAGCTTGGAAATCGCCGGACGGATCCGCGGCGGTCGCGGACTTCTCGGGTGGATCCGGGCCCTGCCCTGGGACGAGCCGATGGTGTTGGCGGTCGCATTGTCGCTCGTGATGCTCGGCCTTGGGGGCTTCGGCGGGCTCGTCAACATGAGCTATGCGATGAACGCGATGATTCACAATACTTCCTGGGTCACCGCACACTTTCACCTGATCTTCGGCGGTGCGGTCGTGATCATGTACTTCGCCATCGCCTACGAGATGTGGCCGCGAATCACGGGGAGGCCGCTGCGCTCCAAGCGCCTGGCATGCGCACAGCTCTGGCTGTGGTTTTGGGGCATGCTGATCACCACCGTTCCCTGGCACGTCGCCGGCTTGATGGGACAACCACGCCGGGTGGCGGCGTTCGATTATGCCGATCCTCTGAACGCGCGCATGGGCGGACTCGTGGTCGTTTCGGTGATCGGCGGGGTGATCCTTTTGGGTTCGGCAATTCTCCTCATTGCCATTCTTATCCGCTCGCATTTCGGTTTGAGACGGCAGGCAATGCCCATGGGTTATGCGATTGCCGTCAATCCGCCCCTGCGGGTACCACCGGCGCTCAACGGGTTCGGACTCTGGAACGCCATCGTCGCGGTGCTGATGGTGCTCGCCTATGGCTATCCGATCGGGCAGTTCTTTTTCATGAAGCAACATTCCGTCCCGGCTGTCGCCGTCACGAGCGAGCTTGAGTCCGGCGGGAAACCGTAATGGTTCGCGAACAAGGGCCATTCAAGCTCGGCAATCCCTGGCCCCGCATCGCCTGGGGATCGGTGGCAGCGGTGTTCATCGCCTCCTTCCTCATCGGCTTCCTTGTGCTGGGGCGATTTCAGCAAAATGGTCCCACGCTCGGCACCTGGACCGCGTTTTGCCGCGCGATCGGCCTCAGCGCCGCGAGCGGGTCGGCCGGAGAACCACAACCGCCGCGGCGAACGCCGACGCGGATTGCCTGGACCAACAATACGCTGGCGCAAATCGCCTCCGGCAATGAGCAACACGGCGCTTTCGTCGCGCTTAGCTGCACCGCCTGTCATGGCGAGGGCGGCGTAAGCGCATCCACACTCTTCCCCACTCTCGCCGGCATGAACTCCGCGGTCATCTACAAGCAGCTCGATGATTTCCGCTCGGGCAAGCGCCTTTGGGGCGCCATGGGCGCGATCGCCGCCTCCTTGTCCGATCAGCAATCGGCCGATGTGGCGGCCTATTTCGCGCATCGTCCCGGCGGGCTGGCTCCGGCAGCCGGTGAAGGCATCCCGGAGGGCGGGCGCAGCCTGCGGCAGCGCGATCCGGCGATCCGTTTGGTCTTTGCCGGCGATCCGCAGCGCGGGATTCCACCCTGCGCCGCCTGTCACGGGCCTGACGCCCAGAAGCTCGGGGCTCCGGCGCTGCGGGGCCAGCACATCGAATACATCGAGCGCCAACTCGCCGCCTTCGCCCAGGGCATGCGGCAGAACGATATCAACGAACAAATGCGCGTGATCGCCCGCGAATTGAAGCCCAGCGAGATGCACGCAGTCGCCGGCTATTACGGCGGCGCGGGCGGCGACGAATGACGACGACGCCACCAGGAGGACTAACGTGATGCGTAAATTGCTGCTGTTGGGTATCGCCCTCGGGCTCTCGTGGCTCATCGCCGCTAGCGCCTCCGCACAGCTCGCCGAGAAAAAAGTCATCACGTTGGCCGCCGCGCGAAAGATGGTGGCCGCCGCCGAAGCGGAAGCGGAGCGCAATCATTGGGCAGGCGTCATTGCCGTGGTCGACGATGGCGGATGGCCGATTCTGGTGGAACGAATGGACAATGCCGCCTTCACCGCCAGCATTGAGCTTGCGCCGGGAAAGGCTCGCACGGCTGCTTTGTTCAAGAAACCGAGCCAGGCGCTCGAGGACTCCATCAATCACGGTCGTATCGCACTGGTCTCGGCACGTGACTTCATCGCGATGCAGGGAGGCCTGCCGATCGTCGTCGATGGTCAGGTGATCGGCGGCATCGGCGCGAGCTTCGATACGCCGGACCACGATGTGCAGGTCGCGCAAGCAGGGCTTGCCGCACTTAAACCTTGATTGCTCGAGCGCGGAGCGCCACACAAGGCGGGTACCTGGCGCGAACAGAGGGGACAATATGACGTCACAATCCATCACGCTCGATGTCAACGGCAAGACCGCACGGCTCACCATCGACGATCCAACGATGCCGCTGCTGTACGCATTGCGCAATGATCTCGGGTTGCACGGCCCGCGCTTCGGCTGTGGCCTCGGCCAATGTGGCGCCTGCACCGTGCATCTCGACGGCAACGCCATCCGCTCCTGCGTATTTCCCGCCGTGAGCGCGGTCGGCCACCGCATCGTGACCCTCGAGGGGCTCGGCACGCCCGAACAGCCGCATCCGCTGCAGCGGGCATTCATCGATGAACAAGCCGTGCAGTGCGGCTACTGCATCAATGGAATGATCATGCAGGCCGCGGCATCCATGTCCTCCAACAGAAATCCCACCGACGCGCAAATCAAACAGGCGTTGGCCTACAACCTATGCCGGTGTGGAACGCACCTGCGCATCGTGCGCGCCGTGAAACGCGCCTACGGCACCGCCTGATGAGAAACACCTTGTCGTTGACGCACTCCGTAAGCCGGCGCGAGATCCTCAAGCTCGGCGGCCTGGTTGTAAGTTTCGCCCTGCCGATACGTCTGATGGCGACGGGAAAAAACGCGACGGCCGCCGCCGACATCCCCAAGGTCGTTGCACCTGATCGGGTCGATGGCTTTCTCGCAATCGACCGGCAAGGTAGCGTCACCGTCTTTTCAGGAAAGGTCGATCTCGGAACCGGTGTGCGCACCGCGATCACTCAGATTGTCGCCGAAGAACTCGACGTTCCCATGGCGCGCGTCAACGTCATTCAGGGCGACACCCTGCTCACACCGGATCAGGGTCCCACCTACGGCAGCTTATCGATCCAAAACGGGGGCGTGCAGATCCGGCTGGCGGCGGCTACCGCACGCCGCGCCCTGTTGCTCGAGGCAGCCCATCGCTTGAAAATCGACGCACAGGAACTCACCATCGATGCAGGGGTAATCAAGCCCAAGCAGGGCAAGGCATCGATCCGCTACGGCGAGCTCGTCGGCCGCAGGAGCCTTGCGCTCGAACTCGACAAGGACGCGCCGCTCAAGGACCCCGGCAGCTACACCGTGGTCGGGCGCTCGCAGCCGCGCTTGGACATTCCGGACAAGGTGACGGGCCGGTTCACGTACATGCAGGACTTTCGCGTCGAGGGTATGGTTCACGGGCGCGTCGTTCGCCCGCCGGCTATCGGCGGCACCCTGCTGTCGGTCGATGCGGACTCGGTCAGCAACGTGCCGGGGATGATCAAGGTGGTGCAGCGCCAGAATTTTCTCGCCGTCGTAGCCAAAACCGAATGGGGCGCCATCGCCGCGGCACGGCAGCTCAAAGCCCGGTGGTCGGATTGGCGGGGACTGCCGGACGAGGACAAGATATGGGATTACGTGCGCGCCACTGAAATCGTCAGGGACGACGTGACCAGCAATCGAGGCAATATCGACGCGGCGATCGCGGCTGCGGATAAACGCCTATCCGCCACTTATGACTTCGCCGTTCACACGCACGGGTCCATCGGTCCGTCGTGCGCGGTCGCCGTGTTCGAAGGCGGCAAGCTTACCTGCTGGTCCGCAAGCCAGGCAACCCATAATCTGCGCCAGCAGCTTGCGCTCATGTTCGCAATGCCCGATGCGGACGTGCGCGCCATCTACATCGACGGCTCGGGATGCTACGGACGCAATGGGCACGAGGACGCGGCCGCCGATGCCGCGCTGCTGGCTCAAGAGGTGGATCGCCCGGTACGCGTGCAATGGATGCGAGCCGACGAGCATGGATGGGACCCGAAGGGGCCGCCGACGCTCATCGACATGCAGGCGGCTTTGGACTCGAGCGGCGGCGTCAGCGCCTGGTATTCTCAGTTCTATGGACCGGACGGCGTGGCCGGCAAAGTAAAGCTCGTAGCCGCCGAACTCGCCGGCATGCCGCACGAGAACGCGATGGGTCCCGGCGGCATCATCGCCGGCACCGCCGTCCCCTATAAGTTCGCAAACGTCAAGACACTGGCTCATCGGCTGGTGAGCACGCCGCTCCGGCCGTCCTGGATCCGTTCTCCGGGCCGGATGCAAAGCGCCTTCGCCAACGAAGCCTTCCTCGACGAGATCGCCGCAGCGACCCACACCGACCCGTTTGAACTGCGCCGACGCTATCTCACCGATGATGCGCGCGCGATCGCGGTGCTCGAACGCCTCGCGCAGCTGGCAAATTGGCGGCTGCGGAGCGCCGATAACCAGGCGAACAGCAGCACGGCCACTGGACGGGGCATGGCCTTCGTCAAGTATGAAAACAATCGAACCTATGTCGGCATGGTCGCCACGGTCGAGATCGACCGCACGACCGGCGTCATCGCTGCCAAGCATTTCGCGGTGGTGCAAGACTGCGGACAAGTCATCAACCCCGACGGGGTGAAAAATCAGCTCGAGGGCAATATCGTGCAGACGGTCAGTCGAACGCTCATGGAGCAGGTGCGCTTCGATCGTTCCCGCGTCACCAGTCTCGATTGGCAGTCGTACCCCATCCTGACCTTTCCGGATATACCTCAGATCGACATGGAACTCATCGATCGCCCGCATGAGACACCGTGGGGCGTCGGCGAGCCTTCCGCAGCCATCGTGCCGGCGGCGATCTCCAATGCGGTATTCGATGCCGTCGGCGTGCGCTTGCGCTCCGTGCCGTTTTCGTCGGATAAAGTCCTCGCGGCGCTGAAGGCCTAGGCGGCACCCACACGTTCGTCCAATGGATTCGTCATCGCGCGTGTGCCAAGATTGCATTGTCGCAAAGGGTACGGAATTGGAGCCGTCAATGAACAGCGTACAAATCGAACAGAAGATCTATGAGATGCCCCCGCGAGAGGGGATCAGTATCGCGCATTTTCTCACCGTCGCCGACATCGAGCGATCGGCTCGCTACTACGAAAAGGTCTTCGGCGCTCGCATTCTGAGCCTGGGTGACGGCAACGCGCCTGGGTACCTTCTGCTTGCGAATATCTGGATGATTCTGAACGTTGGGGGCGGGCCGACCCCGGATAAGCCGACGGTAACGCTCAGCGTCCCGGACCCGAATCACATCAACAGCTTTATGAATTTCCGCGTTGCGGATATTCAAGCGTGCTATGAATTATGGAAAAGTCGAGGAGCGAAGTTCATCACGGAGCCGATCCCCAAGTACGGCGAGACGCGCTGCTACATCCGCGATCCTGACGGATATATTATCGAGGTCGGACAGAGCACCGACCTCACGTACGGTTGACGTTCCGCCCAGAAAAAGCGTTCTCAGAGTTCCGGGCGAGTTGTGAGCCAACAGCCAGTAACCAAGCTGTAATTTACGGCTTCTCAATCATGTCACCTGTCGGCTGATTCCTGATCTCGCGAAGCCTCTCGCGGTCTTGCCAAGCAAAGTAGTGAATGATAAAGGAAGTTGAACTAAGCCGCTAGCGCGGCAGACGCTTTCGCGCGATACCATTTGGCAGGGCAACTGCGATGTGGCAAATGTGGCATAGCAACCCTCCTGTAGCAACATTTCCGCATTTCGTGATACATTTCCCGATTGAATACCCATAAAGCAATTGCCCTGCCAAACCTCCAGGCTCAGTTCAACGCATTCTATCCGCAATGCTCCGGGCGGCCTATTTCGGCATCCGTGAGGGCTGATCGGCCCCGGAGCACTGCGGATAGAATCCTCTTCGTTGTCTTTCTTACGGGCTTCTGGGAATCGCCATCGGGGCCTTCGTCTGGGTGGTCGGCAACCCTTCCAAAGTTGACCATTCAGGGTTTTGGCTCTATGCCGATGCGGTCGTTGACTGCGGATGAAATCCGCTGGGTGCAGCCGAGGTAGCGCTCCATAGTCTGCACCGAGACATGGCCCAGCAGAAACTGAATCTGCTCCAGCTCGCCGCCAGCGGCACGACAGAGGCGAGCGCAACTCCGCCGGAGATCGTGCGGCGCGAGTTTGCCCACGCCAATTTTTGCCGCGAACTCTTTGACGACGTGCCAGACGAGCTTCTCCGTCACCTTTTC
>DATFZF010000107.1:0-22784 GCA_035314705.1 Steroidobacteraceae bacterium
GTCGGCCGCCCGAAAGGCGGCGGTGTAGCCGCCGACACCGGCGCCGAGCACCACCAGATCGACGGCTCCTGACGGCGCGGCGGCCGCAGTGCTACCCGATGCGGCCGCGGCCGCCTTGGCCGGCGGCGCAGGTGCCTTCCCGGGCGCGGGTACCGGCAGAGGCGCAGGTTTCGCCGCGGGCGCAGGTGCCGCCGCGGGCGCAGATTTCGCCGCGGACGCAGGTGCCGCCGCGGGTGCAGGTGTCGCCGCGGGTGCAGATGCCGCCGCGGGCGCAGGTGCCGGCGCGGGCGCCGCCACCTCCACCTTGGCGATCAAGGAGCCTGCCGTTACCTCGTCGCCCTTCTTGAGTTCGATGGATTCGACGATGCCGGCCACCGGCGAGGGCACGTCCATCGAGGCCTTTTCGGTTTCGAGGGTGATCAGCGGGTCCTCGATGCGGATCTCGCTGCCCTTCTTGACGAGGATGTCCACGACATTGACGCCCTTGGCGTCGCCGAGATCGGGAACGCGCACCTCGACCAGGCTCATAGCAGCGCCTTCACATCGCCCAGCACCTTGGCCAGAAAGACCACGAAGCGCGCAGCCTCGGCGCCGTCGATGACGCGGTGATCGTAGGACAGCGACAGCGGCAACATCAGGCGCGGCAGGAATGCACCCTTGTCGTACACCGGCTTCTGAGCGGATTTGGACACGCCCAGGATGGCGACTTCGGGCGCGTTGATGATGGGCGTGAAGGCCGTGCCGCCGATGCCGCCCAGACTCGAGATCGTGAACGAGCCGCCCTGCATCTCGGTGTTCTTCAATTTGCCGGCGCGCGCTTTTTCCGACATCGCCGCCAGAACGCGCGCAATCTCATAGGAATTCAGCCGGTCGGCGTTCGCGATGACCGGCACCATCAAGCCATTGGGGGTATCCGCCGCGAAGCCGATGTTGTAGTACTTCTTCAAGATCAGATTCTCGCCGCTCGCGTCCAGCGAGGAATTGAAGCGCGGAAATTCTTGCAGCGCGAGAATGCAGGCCTTGATGATGTATACCAGCGGCGTGAGCCGCACGCCTTCCTCGGTCGCCTTTCCCTTCAACGCCGCCCGCACGGCCTCGAGCTCGGTGATGTCCGCATCCTCATGCTGCGTCACATGCGGCGCATTGAGCCAGCTCGCCTGCAGCCGGGCCCCGGAAATCTTCTGTATGCGCGACAGCGGCTTGACTTCGACGGCGCCGAAATGCGCGAAGTCCACCACCGGCACCTTGGGCAGCGCCGAGGCGGCCGCGGCTCCGGTCGCCGGCGGCGCGGTCATGATGGTCTTCACAAACGCCTTGACATCATCCTGCGTGATGCGGCCCTTGAAGCCGGTTCCCCTGACTCGGCCCAAATCGGCACCGAGTTCGCGCGCGAACTTGCGCACCGACGGACTCGCGTAAGCTCTCGAGAATGCCGCCTCGTCGATCCGGCCGCCGCCGACCGCGGCGGGCGCGGCCGAGGTGGCGGGCGTGGCGGGCATGGCGGGCGCGGCGGCGGCGGGCGCCGCGCCGTCAGAGGCAGCGGCCGGCGGGGCCGCGGGAATCGGCGCCGCAGCGGGCGCCGGCGCAGGCGCTGCCGCCGACTCGGGTTTCGGCGCCGACGGCGCGGCGGCGGCAGCGTCCGCCGGTTCGAGCAGCAGGATCAGCGAGCCCTCGGAAACCTTGTCGCCCTGTTTGAGCTTGACCTGCTTGATGCGCCCGGCCGAGGGCGCCGGCACATCCATCGCGGCCTTTTCCGTTTCAAGCGTGATCAAGGGCGTTTCTTTGTCGATCTGCTGGCCGTCCTTGACCATCACGTCGATGACGCTCACGTCCTTGAAGCCGCCGATGTCGGGAACCAGAACTTCGATGGGATTAGTCACGATGGCCTAGACCGATACAGGGTTGGGTTTTTCCGGATCGATACCGAAGGCTTGCATGGCGTCCGATACCGTCTGCTTGTCGATCTTGCGCTCGTCGGCGAGCGCTTTGAGCGCCGCGATGGCCACATAATGCCGGTCCACTTCGAAGAAGCGCCGCAGCTCCGCGCGCGAGTCGCTGCGCCCGTAGCCATCCGTGCCCAGCACCGAGTAGCGGCCCGGCACCCATTGTCGAATCTGATCCGCAACGGTCTTCATGTAATCGGTGGCGGCGATGAAAGGCCCCTCGCGATCCGCCAGGACTTGCTGAACGTAGTTGCGCTGCCGCGGCTCGCTCGGGTGCAGAAGGTTGCGGCGTTCCACCGCCAACGCGTTGCGGCGCAACTCGCTGAAGCTCGTGACCGAATACACATCCGCGGGCACGCCGTAGTTCTTCTCCAAGAGCTCCGCTGCCGCCAACACCTCGCGCAAAATCGTCCCGGATCCGAACAGCGTCACCCGCACCTTGCCCTTGCCGCCGGTCTGCAGAAGGTACATGCCGCTCAAGATGCCCTGCACCGCGTCGGCCGGCATGGCCGGATGCGCGTAGTTCTCGTTCATGCAGGTGATGTAGTAGAAGACATTTTCCTGTTCCTGATACATCCGCCGCAGGCCATCCTGCACGATGACCGCCAGTTCATAGGCATAGGTGGGATCGTAAGCCACGCAGTTTGGAACCGTGGTCGCGACCAGCTGGCTGTGTCCGTCCTGATGCTGCAATCCTTCGCCCGCCAGAGTGGTGCGCCCGGCCGTGCCGCCGACCAGGAAGCCCCGCGCCTGACTGTCGCCGGCCGCCCAGATGAAATCGCCCACCCGCTGAAACCCGAACATGGAGTAATAGACGTAGAAGGGCACCATGCTGACGCCGTGATTCGCGTACGCGGTGGCGGCGGCCAGCCAGGAACACAAGGAACCGGCCTCGTTGATGCCCTCTTCGAGAATCTGGCCCTGCTTGTCCTCGCGATAAAACATCAGCTGGTCGGCGTCCTGCGGCGTGTACAGCTGTCCGACCGAGGAATAAATTCCGATCTGGCGAAACATGCCCTCCATGCCGAAGGTGCGCGCCTCGTCGGGAATGATGGGCACGACGTGCTTGCCGATGTTCTTGTCCTTCACCAAAATCGTGAGCATGCGCACCAGCGCCATGGTGGTGGAGATCTCGCGGTCGGCGGTACCCTCGAGGAGCGCGCTGAATGCCTCCAGCGGCGGGACCGTGAGGCGCGGCGACTCCGCCGTGCGTGCGGGCAGATACCCGCCGAGAGTGGTCCGGCGCTCCTGCAGGTATTTAAGTTCTTCGCTGTCCTCGCGCGGTTTTCTGAACGTCAGCCCCGCGATCTCTTCATCGGTGATCTGAATATTGAAGCGGTCGCGAACTTCCTTGAGCGCCTCATCTCCGAGCTTTTTCTGTTGGTGCGCGACGTTCAGGCCCTCGCCCGCCTTGCCCATGCCGAATCCCTTGACGGTCTTCGCCAGAATCACCGTGGGCGCCCCCTTGAACGCGACGGCGGAGGCATAGGCCGCGTACACCTTTTGCGGGTCATGGCCGCCGCGATTCAGGCGCCAGATCTCTTCGTCCGACATATTCGCGACCATTTCCTTGAGCTCGGGATACTTGCCGAAGAAATGCTCGCGAGTATAGGCGCCGCCCTTGGATTTGAAGTTTTGGTATTCGCCGTCCACGCATTCTTCCATCAAGCGCTTCAGCAGCCCTTTGTGATCGCGTTCGAGCAGCGGGTCCCAGCGCGAACCCCACAGCACCTTGATGACATTCCAGCCCGCACCCAGGAATGCGGCCTCGAGCTCCTGAATGATCTTGCCGTTGCCGCGCACCGGCCCGTCGAGCCGCTGCAAGTTGCAATTGATCACGAAGATGAGGTTGTCGAGCTTCTCGCGTACCGGCATGGTCAATGCGCCCATCGACTCGGGCTCGTCCATTTCGCCGTCGCCCAGGAATGCCCAGACCTTGCGGTCGGAGGGCGGGACAATGCCCCGATGCTCCAGATAGCGCACGAAGCGCGCCTGAAAAATCGCCGTCATCGGCCCCAATCCCATCGACACTGTGGGGAATTGCCAGAAGTGCGGCATCAGCCAGGGATGCGGGTAGGACGACAATCCGCCGCCCTTGACTTCCTGCCGAAAGCGCAGCAGCTGGCTCTCATCCAGCCGGCCTTCGAGGTAGGCCCGCGCATAGATTCCCGGACTCGAATGTCCCTGCACGAAAATCATGTCCCCGGGATGCGCGGCGCTCTTGGCGCGCCAAAAATGATTGAAGCCGACTTCGTAGAGCGTCGCCGCCGATGCATACGAGGCGATGTGGCCGCCGTATTCCGAATTCAGGCGATTCGCCTGCACCACCATGGCGAGCGCGTTCCAGCGTATGTAGGCCTCGTTGCGCCGCTCCAAGGATCGATCGCCGGGATAATCCGGCTCCTGCGCCTTGGAAATGGTATTGAGGTACGCGGTGTTGGGCTTGAAGGGCAGATACGCTCCGGAGCGCCGCGTGAAGTCCACCAGCTTTTCGAGCAGAAAGTGCGCGCGTTCCGGACCTTGCGCACGCATGACGGAATCGATGGACTCCAGCCATTCCTGCGTCTCGATGGGGTCAATGTCTTCGAACGGCGATTGTTGAGTCATAAATGCACACGCCCACGTGTCCTGTTAAGATGGCGGGCACGTTACAGCGCCGCTGCGCCGACTGCCACTGCATTATCAAGGCTCTATCTTCGGGGTTTGGTTTTTCACGGTCAAGCAAGGGATAGGCTTGCGGTTTCATTGATATGCCCACTCGCCTAGCCCTAGACCAACTGCTCGTGCCTGTGCGCCAAATTGGCGCGCGGATAACCGTGTCTTCGCTCGCCCGCTATTCGAGCGCCTTGGTGTTCCTGCCCCTCGCCCCGAGCGATGCGGACTTTAGTGCTTTGCCGCACGGCGCAGTGCTGCGCAGCCTGTTTGCGCGCAAGGTTCGCAAAGCGGGCGATTGCTTTCACTTGAGAGTCGGCGCGCAGGCCCAGACTCTGCTGATCGTGGCATGTCTCGCCGAAGAGGCCAGCACCTTCGAGAGGCTGCAGGCTGCGGGCAAGCTCGCGCGCAGCGCGCTGGACGGCGAGCCGGAATCGCTGCTGCTGTGGCAGCAGGGCTGCGCCGCGGGACCCGCGAATGCGACCTTGAGCGCCAGCGTATCGGCGCTTCAGGCGGCCGCGTTTCGTTTCGCGTCCTTCAAGAGCAAGCCCAAGCCGCGTGAACGGCTGGTGCGCATCGATATCGCGTCGGTGAAAAAATTGCCCGACCTGGATCTGGCGCTGGCGACGGCTGCCGGCAACAATCTTGCCCGCTGGCTGACGGCACTGCCGCCCAACACCCTCGATGCGCGCGGCTACCGGCGACTGCTGCAAGAGCTCTCGCGGCGCCTGCGCCTCAATTTCAAGTTCTACGGCGAGAGCGCGCTCAAGCGTCTGGGTGCGGGAGCATTCCTCGCCGTGTCGCGCGGCAACGGCACGCGGGATGCGGGCATCGTGCGCCTGTCGTACCGCCCTCGCGGCGCCAAGTCGCGCGCCGCCAAGTCGCGCGCCGCCGCGGCGCCCGCGATCAGCCTGGTGGGCAAGGGAATCTGCTTCGATACAGGCGGCACGAACTTGAAGCCGCATAAGAGCATGCTGGACATGCACACCGACATGGAAGGCAGCGCGGTCGCGGTGGGGAGCCTGTATGCGCTGCATGCCTTGCGCTCGCCCCTGGCCGTCGATTGCTGGCTGGCGATCACGGAAAACCGCATCGGCCCGCTCGCCTACAAGCCGCAGGACGTGGTGCGCGCCCACAATGGCACCACCATTCAGGTGATTCACACCGACGCCGAGGGCCGCATGGTGCTGGCCGACGCGCTGAGTCTGGCCGCCGCGAAGAAGCCGCGCGGTATCATCGACTATGCAACGCTCACCGGCGCCTGCGTCTACGCCCTCACCGAGCGCTACAGCGGCGCCTTCACCAACCGGCCGGAGCAACGCGATCTGATCGAGTCCGCAGGCAACAGCAGCGGTGAGCGCGTCTGGTGCTTTCCCATGGATGCCGACTTCGATACCGACTTGGAGAGCAGCGTTGCCGATATCTTGCAGTGCGCCGCCGACGGCAAGGGCGATCACATCCTGGCGGCGCGCTTTTTGAATCGATTCGTGCCCAAGGAAATCGCCTGGCTGCACCTGGATCTGGCGGCCGGCTCGCGCCACGGAGGCCTGGCCCACATCGCCACGGAGATCACCGGTTTCGGCGTGCGCTACACGCTCGATTTGCTGCAGCGAGGCTGGCCGCCGGCCGCGGCCAGGCCCAAGCGCACCGCGGCGCGCGCGAGCGCGGCCGCCAAGCTCGTGCCTGCGGCCGCCGCTACGCACGTCCGCCAATGAGCTCCCTGACGCTGCGGCGCCCCGATGACTGGCACGTGCATCTGCGCGACGGCGCCGCGCTCGCGGCGGTGGTGAAATTCACCGCCGAGCGCTTCGGGCGGGCCATCGTGATGCCCAATCTGAAGCCTGCAATCACCACGGCGGCTCTGGCGCGCGCATATCGCGATCGTATCCTCGCGGCACTGCCGGCCAACGCGCGCTTCGAGCCCTTGCTCACGCTGTATTTGACGGATGCCACCAGACCCGAGGAAATCGATCGCGCCAAGGCGGCCGGATTCGTCCACGGCGTCAAGCTGTACCCTGCGGGCGCCACCACGCACTCGGACGCCGGCGTCACCGATATCGCCAAGGTCGCGCAAGTCCTCGAACGCATGGAGGAGATCGGCATGCCGCTGCTGGTGCACGGCGAGACGCCGCACGCCGACGTCGACGTGTTCGACCGTGAAACGCATTTCATCGACACGGTGCTGCAGCCGCTGCTCGATCGCTGCCCGCGCTTGCGCGTGGTGTTCGAGCACATCACGACGGCACGGGCGGTGGAATTCGTCTTGGGGGCAAGGGCCGGAGTCGCCGCGACCATCACGCCTCAGCATCTGCTGCACAACCGCAATGCGATTTTTTCCGGCGGCATCAGGCCGCACTACTATTGTCTGCCGATCCTGAAACGCGAACGCGATCGGCAGGCGTTGATCGGCGCCGCCACCGGCGGAAACCCTCGATTTTTTCTCGGCACGGACAGCGCGCCGCATGCGCAGGCCTCCAAGGAGAACGCCTGCGGCTGCGCCGGGATGTTCACCGCACACGCCGCCATCGAGCTGTATGCTGAAGTCTTCGAATCGGCCGGCCGGCTCGAGCGCCTCGAGCCGTTCGCCAGCCATTTCGGCGCCGATTTTTACGCCCTGCCCCGCCACGATGAGACAATTACCCTGATCAAGGAGTCCTGGGTGCCCCCTCCAGTCTATGATTTTGGCAACGGCGCGCTCGTGCCCTATCGCGGCGGCGAGTCTGTCGCGTGGCGCCTCGCCGCGACGGCGCATCCATGACGCAAATTCCTCCGATCACCTTTGCCACGCGCTTTCGCGGCTTTCTGCCGGTGGTGATCGACGTTGAGACCGGCGGCTTCAATTCACAAACCGATGCGCTGCTGGAAATCGCCGCGGTATTCGTCGAAATGCGCAGCGACGGGACTCTGGCGCGCGGCGAAACCACTCGCTTCCACGTCGTGCCGTTTCCCGGCGCCAATATGGAAGCCGCGTCGCTGGCGGTGAACGGAATCGACCCCCATCATCCGTTGCGCCCCGCGATTCCGGAGGAAGACGCGCTGCAGCGCATATTCCGTGAAGTGCGCAACGCCATTCGCGCCGCGGATTGCACCCGCGCGGTGCTGGTGGGACACAACGCGTTCTTCGATTTGAATTTCCTGAATGCCGCCGTGGCGCGCACCCAGATCAAGCGCAACCCGTTCCATCCCTTCTCGAGCTTCGACACCGCCACCTTGGGCGGGGTCGCTTTCGGCCAAACCGTCCTGATGCGGGCGACTCTGGCGGCAGGCCTCGAGTGGGACACGGCCTCCGCGCACTCGGCGGCCTACGATGCCGAGCGCACGGCCGACCTCTTCTGCACGGTGTGCAATCAGTTTCAGGGAGTGTTCGACAGCAGCCGCCGGCGGCTGGCCTCGATGGGGCCCTTGGAAGTCGAACCCTCGGCCGCGGGCGAGCCCGAGTAGCGGACCTCCGCGGCCCGGCCCAAAGCGGCCCGCCCCAATGCGGCCCGGTCAGGCCGCGACGGCGCCGGCCTCGGCCAGCAGCTGCTTGAGTTCGCCGCTCTTGTACATCTCGATCGCGATGTCGCAGCCCCCGATCAACTCGCCGTTGACATAAAGCTGCGGGAAAGTCGGCCAGTTCGAATAGGTCTTCAGCGCCTCGCGCACCTCGGGATCTTCGAAAATGTTCACATGGGCAAACTGCGCTTTGCAGGCCCGCAACGCTCCCACCGTCTGTGCCGAAAACCCGCATTGCGGGAAATCCGGCGTGCCCTTCATATAAAGCACCACGGGTGCGGCCGACAGCTGGCTCTTGATCCGATCGATGGCATTCATTCGACAATCTCCAAATTGAATCACTTAAAGTCTACGATAACAGCCGAGGCAGTGCCTCGTTGTATTATTGGGGCCCGTCCCCTATTCTTCCAGTCCGTCGCAGCGCAATATCCGCGCGGCGGCGCCCAGCCCTTGGGGGTTGGGGGTGAGCCGGATCCGTCGCTGCCAACAGGGGAAATCGCATGAACCCATTAACCACGGTGAAATGGCCTTTAATTATCGGTTTCGCCCTGTCGATACTGATCGCGGCCCTGGTCGGCGGCGGCCTGACCTACAACGCGATTACCGTCGCGGCCCTGGCGCGGTGGCTGCACATCATCGCGGGCATCTTCTGGATCGGCCTGCTGTACTACTTCAACGCCGTGCAGACGCCGGGCATGGCGGCGGCGGCGGCCGATAAGGGCGGCCCCGGCGGGGCAGGCATCAACAAGTACATCGCTCCGCGGGCCCTGCTCTGGTTTCGCTGGGCGGCCCTCGCCACCTGGATCCTGGGCGCGTGGCTGCTGTCGCAGAGCCACGGCCGCTTCGTCAATGCCTTTACCTTCGGCCTGCTGGAGCATCCGGTGGCCCGTCCCAACATCATCATGGGAATCGGCGTCTGGTTCGGCACCATCATGCTGTTCAACGTCTGGGGGCTCATTTGGCCCAACCAGAAGAAGATCCTAGGCATGGTGCCCGCGACGGACGAAGAGAAGGCCGCGGCGCGCAAGGTCGCTCTCTACGCCTCGCGCATCAATTTCCTGCTGTCCATTCCCATGTTGATGTGCATGATCGGGCCGTCGCACGGGCTGCCATTCTGAGTATCGAGGTACCGGCACGTGCGCCCGTCGGTGCCGGTTCCCGCTGATCTGCCGCAGCTGGTCGCACGCGCGCTGGCCGAGGATGTCGGCAGCGGGGATTTGACCGCCGCCCTGATACCCGCGGAGCGGGCCGGCCGGGCCGTCGTGATCACCCGCGAGCCGGCCGTCGTATGCGGCATCCCTTACGTGCGAGCCACCTTCGATTCCATCGATCCCCGTGTCCGGATCGAATGGGGCGCCGAGGAAGGGGACGCCGTCGTCGCCGATCAGGTCTTATTCACTCTCGAAGGCCGGGCCCGCGCGCTGCTGACCGGGGAGCGCACAGCCCTTAATTTCCTGCAACTGCTCTCGGGCACCGCCACGGCCGCGCACTCCTATGCCGTGCTCCTCGAAGGCACTCGTTGCCGTCTGCTCGACACCCGTAAAACGCTACCAGGGCTGCGGACAGCGCAGAAATATGCCGTGCGCGTGGGCGGCGGCCACAATCACCGCATGGGGTTGTTCGATGGAATTCTGATCAAGGAAAATCACATCATGGCCGCCGGGTCCATCGCCGCCGCGGTGGCCGCGGCAAAGCGCAACGGCGCGCAGGTCCCCATCGAGGTTGAGGTCGAAAATTTATCGGAATTGCGCCAGGCCATCGACGCCGGCGCCGACATTGCCCTGCTCGACGAATTCTCGCTGCCGCTGCTGCGCGAAGCGGTGGCCGCCAACTTAGGCGCGCCAAAGCCGCTGAAGCTCGAAGCCTCCGGCGGCATCACCGCCGCCACCATCCGCGACATCGCCGCCACCGGCGTCGACTTCATCTCCGTCGGCAGCATCACCAAACATGTGCGCGCGATCGACCTCTCCATGCGCTTCGACTTCCAGACCTAGCGTACGCGGACGGACTGCCTGAGGGCTTCATCGAGGCGCAGCAATCGCTTTCGGCTTAGCCAACCCCTCCATGCTTCGACTAGCAACACTGACCGAGCCTGCTGACGCGATTGAACGCCCGAAGCAGGCAGGACCGGATAGGCATTTTCCGTAGCGTGAAAAACAGGATGTTTTTCTCGCAGCCCCCATGGATGGGTTCACGGCGGTCCGGAAAATGCCTATCCGGTCCTGCCTCCGGCCACGACGCGTTCAAACGCTGTTGGCCGCCTTGAGAACCCGCTGAGGCTGCGACACGCCGTAGCCCTGCGCGTAGTCGACCCCCAGGCTCTGCAGCATATTGATGATTTCCTGGTTCTCGGCGAACTCGGCGATGGTCTGTTTGCCGGTCAGATGTCCGATTTCGTTGATCGAACGCACCATTTCGCGGTCGATGGGATCGTGCAGGATCTCCTTGACGAAGCTGCCGTCGATCTTCAGGTAATCGACCGGGAAGTGCTTCAAGTAACCGAACGAGGACAGGCCGGTGCCGAAGTCGTCCAGCGCGAACTTGCAGCCCAATTCCTTCAATGCCTGAATGAAGCGGTTCGCCTGCGAGAAGCTGGCGATGGCCGCCGTCTCGGTGATCTCGAAGCAGATCTTGGTGGCATCCAGCCCGCTGCGATGGAACTGATCGATGACATAGGGCAGGAATTTGTCGTCGCCCAGGCTCTGCCCCGAGAGATTGATCGAGCACATGGTCAGCTTCTCGCGCTCGTCGGCCTCCGACACCAGCCAGCGGAAGGCGTTCTCGATCACCCAGCGGTCGATGCTCGGCGTGATGCCGTAGCGCTCGGCCGCGGTCATGAAGTTATCCGGCGAGACGATCTTGCCGGCTTCATCGCGCATGCGCAGCAGCAGTTCGTAGTGCGCGCCGGGTTCGACCGTCTGCAGCGGCATGATGGTCTGGCGGAACAGCTCGAAGCGGCCCTCTTCCAGGGCATTGTTGATGCGCGCCGCCCACTGCATTTCGCGGCGCCGGCGCATCAAGTCGATGTCGTTTTCCTCGAAGCTGTGGACGCGATTGCGGCCCGCTTCCTTGGCCGCCTGACAGGCGCTGTCGGCCGCGCTCAACACCGACGCCACGTCGGCGTTGTCCGCGGAAATCGGCACCACGCCGATGCTCGCGCCCAGGCGGAAGGTGCGCTCCTCCCAGGTGAACTTGAAATTCTTGACCGCCTCGCGCAGCGCCTCCGCGGTGCGCATGGCCTCGTCCAGCGAGCAGCTCTCCAAAAGAATGCCGAATTCATCGCCGCCCAATCGCGCCAATGTGTCGCGCCAGCGTACCTTGGATTTTAGCAGCGCCCCCACCTGGCCGAGCAGCGCATCGCCGGCGCTGTGCCCGCAGGTATCGTTGACGATCTTGAACTGGTCCAGATCGAGGCAGCACAGCGCGTAGGAGGTCTCGCGCGCCTTGGCGCTCTTCAGGGCCCGCTCCATGCGGTTTTCGAATTCGCGGCGGTTGACCAGACCGGTCAGCACGTCATGGCTGGCGTGATAGCTCAAACGCCGGTTCAGCTCGCGCGCCTCGCTGACGTCGTGGAACACCAGCACCCCGCCCGATACCGCGCCGCTGCCGTCGCGAATCGGCGAAGCCGTGCTCTCGACGTAGATCTCGTTGCCGTCGCGCCGGATCAGGAGCATCGGCCGCACCGACTTGATCGAACGGGTGCGGCGGATGGCCACCGCCAGCGGATTTTCCAGCGGCTCGCAGGTTTCCTCGTGGAAGGCCCGGAAAATCTCTTCGATGGCGCGGCCTTGGGAGTCCTCGAGACGCCACCCCGTGAGCGACTCCGCCACTGGATTCAGATAATCGATCACCCCTTTGGCATCGGTGGTGATGACCCCGTCACCGATACTCTGCAGAGTGATCTGCGCGCTCTCCTTCTCGCGGAACAGCGCTTCCTCGTACAGCTTGCGCTCGGTGACGTCGAGTTCGACGCCGACCAGGCGCAGCAGGCGGCCCTTGTCGTCGACCTTGGCCTTGGCGCGGCTGATGACCCAGCGCCACTCGCCGGTCGCGTGGCGCATGCGGTGCATGCTCTCGAAAATCGGCGTCTTGCCGGCCACGTGATCGCGAATCGCGGCCTGCACGCGCGACATGTCGTCCGAGTGAACCAGCGTCCGCCAGTCCGGCGCCTGCCCCACGTCGGCTTCGTCGTAGCCCAGCATCGCCTTCCACCGCGGCGACAGATAGACGCGGTTGTTGATGGTGTCGAAATCCCAAAGCCCGTCGTTGGCACTGTACAAGGCCAGCTCGTTGCGCTCTTCCAGATCGCGCAAATGGCGCTGAATCTCGATGCGCTCCAATCCCGTGGAAAGGCTGCTGCCGACCAATTTCATCAACAGGTGCAGCTGCACTTCCCAGTTCTCGCGCGGCCGCGCGCCGGCAATCCCCAAGAGGCCGGCCGGCCGGCCTTCGATGAAATAGCCGATGAGCAGCACCGATCCGATCCCGAGGTGGCCCCACACCGCGCAGTCGTCGCTCTGGTCGGCTGCGCGAGGCTTGGAGGTATCGCGCAGCTCGGACACCCGCAGCGGCGCCATGCGCGATTGCAGCCAGGGGAACGCATCCAGGGACTGACCGCGCAGCTGCTCCGGGTTGCCGGTGGCAAGCAGCGCGCGCGCCACCTGAATCTCATTGAACAAGCCCGAATCCGCATCGAGGTGGATGTGAAAGGCGGCGTCGGTGTGGGTGGCCTCGCGCAGCAGCTCCAAATTGGCGGCGATGACCTCAGGCGAGGTGGCCGCTGTCATGGATTGGAAATCCACGGCGATCTTGGTGCAGATCACATCGAGGCCCACGGTCATGCTTTTACCGCGCTTCGGCCAGGCCGACGGCGACAATATGTCAGAGGCGGTCAAATCTGGGTGGCGCGGATCGTGGGGTGCTATTGCCATGCGCCTTCAGATGTCCCAGATGGAAAGTTGCGGTTATAGATCAACAGTTTGCCATTGATCTTAAGCAAAAAATCGAATGCGTCACACAGTTCCTTGGGAATTCACGCCCCACACATACACCCGGATTCTCGCACAAGTTGTCAGGAATACAAGCTAAGCGGTTGTATTGTTAGGCCTTGCTGAAAAACCCTAACCGAGGGCCTTTTTTGCCTCCTCGAACGCCGCTCGCAAGCGCCGTTCCATGTCCAGCTGCAGGCGATTCAACGCCTCGGCGTCGAGACCCTTCGGCACATACACGGGTTCGCCAATCGCGATCACGATCCTCGCAAAGGGCCAGGGGATGACGAAGTGATCCCACTTGATTCTCCAGGCTCCCGAGGCGGCGTAGCTCAAGGGAATGATGGGCCGCCCCGACAGTTGCGCCAGCAGTACGGCTCCGGGTTTGAACTTCCAGGGAGGACCGCGCGGACCATCGGGTGTGATGGCCGGCGACACACCCTCGTGCGCCAGCGCCTGATAATAATCGCGCAGCGCCCGCGCCCCGGTGTGTGAGGACGAGCCGCGTATCACTTCGCCGCCCAAACGGCGCACGAGCATCGCGCCGATCTCGCCGTCGACCGATGGCGAGATCAAGAAGCCCAATTTCAATCCGGCGCCATGCTGCTCCAGCAGGTGCTTGACGCAGAACAGTGTGTGTTGATGCCAGTAGACCGGGATGAATGAGGGGGCACGCTCGAGCGCGCTCGCCATGTGCTCGGCGCCGATCACCCGGATGACCCGCGACCAGCGCCATACCAAGTGCAGCGCGGACACGCCCACCGGCACGATGATCTGGTACAAAAACAGGCGCGCGCGAGTCAGCCGCCGGCCGGAGCGGGTCCGCTGTTCGTAAATCGTATTGCGAAGGCCGCCACCGGGTTTCTCTTCCACGGGGGCATTGTCTTTGAACGCCGCGGCGCTGCGCAATAGCGCTTCGGACCTTAAGCTACACTAGGCGGATGCAAACCACCGCGGTTCCCGGCCCCACTGAGGGGTTCGATCTCGGCGGCAGCGATGAGTCGCTGGCCCGCCTGAGGCGCTATTTCGCCGAGTTCGGCGACTGCTATCGTGTCTTCGCGCCCGGCCGCGGCGTCTACAACTACGTCATCAACCATCCCGACGACATCAAGCGGGTCTTGCTGTCGAACCACCGCAATTACACCAAGGGTGAGGGGATGGATCGCGTCAAGATTCTGCTCGGCAACGGCATCATGACCAGCGAGGGGGACTTCTGGCGCCGCCAGCGGCGCATGATGCAGCCCGCCTTTCATCGGCGAGTGATCGATCAATTCAGCGCCTTGATCGGCGAAGTCAACGGCAAATTCGCGGCGCGCTGGGCGGAAAAAGCGGCGCGCCGTGAGGCGGTCAATTTGAGCGACGATGCCAGCGAATTGACCTTGGAGATCGTGCTGCGCTCGATTTTCGGCAGCGACTTGGCGCGCCTGGAAGAGCAGTTCGGCGCCAACCCGTTCGAAGTCGTGGCCAAGGAGCAGAACCGCGACCTGAAATTCGCGTTCCGGTTCCGCTCGCTGACCAAGCTGGTCGCCGAGCTGATCAACCGGCGCCGTCAAACGCCGGAGGAGCATTTCGATTTTCTGGAGATGCTGATGGCGAGCCGCGATCGGGAAAGCGGCGCGCCGATGAGCGACAAGGAGCTGATCGACGAGGTGCTGACGCTGATCGTCGCGGGTCACGAAACCACCGCGGCGGCCCTCACCTGGACCTGGTACCTCATCAGTCAGCACCCGCTCGCCGCCGAGGAACTGCAAGCCGAAGCCGATCGCATGGGCTCGGGGCAGCCGCTTGGGTTGGATGCAGCGGAATCGTTGAAGTTCACTCACCGGGTACTGCAGGAGGCGCTGCGGCTCTATCCACCGGGTTGGCTCATCACGCGCCGCACGCTCGAAGCGGACGAGCTCGGCGGCTTCGCCATCCCTGCGCGCACCGACGTGTTCATCAGTCCCTATATGCTGCACCGGCACCCGGCGTTTTGGAGCGATCCGGAGGAATTCAAACCCGAACGCTTCGCGGGCGCCGACGCCGCGGAGCGCCATCGCTTTTGCTACATCCCCTTCGCGGTGGGACCGCGGCACTGCATCGGCGAGAATATCGCCATGTTCGAGATGCTGGTCCACATCCAGGCCATGTCGCGGCGCTTTCGGCTGACCCGCGCCGGCGACGAGCCCATTGAACTTGAAGCGCAGATCAATCTGCGCC
Organism: Steroidobacteraceae bacterium; assembly: GCA_035314705.1. Taxonomy (GTDB): domain Bacteria; phylum Pseudomonadota; class Gammaproteobacteria; order Steroidobacterales; family Steroidobacteraceae; genus Bog-1198. The sequence goes on from DATFZF010000107.1 coordinate 15,278, forward strand.
CCCGATCCAACCTCATGATGATGGTGGAAGAGCGATGAATGAACCCGTGAGACTCAAGACCTACACGACGCTGGTCGACGTCCTCGAAGGCAACCGCGGCGTCGATCGCGCCGTGACCTACATCGAGGGCGAGAATTCCGAGCGGCGCGTGCCATACGGCGATGTCTACACGCGGGGTCTCGGCATCCTGTACCACCTGCAGGCCATGGGCGCGCAGCGCGGCGACAAGATGATCATTTTCCTGAGCAACAACGAGCAATTCCTCGACGGCTTCTGGGCGGCGGTCTGCGGCGGCATCGTTCCGGTGCCGCTCGCAGTCGGCATCAGCGAGGAGCATCGCCACAAGCTGCTGCGCGTGGCGCGCAAGTTGGGCAAGCCCCTGCTCTACACCAACGCGAAGAACCTGGAGCGCTTGGAAGCGCTGGCCTCCCAGGTGGGTGAATCCCCCCTGTTCGCGGAGCTCAAGGCGCGCAGCTTCCTGGTCGAATCCATCACCGACATCTCGCGGCCGGGCAAGCTGTACCGGCCCGCGCCCGACGATCTGGCCTTCATCCAATTCTCCTCAGGATCGACCAGCGAACCGAAGGGCGTGATGCTGACGCACGCCAACATCATTGCCAACGCCGCCGGTGCGACCGCCGTCGACAAGTACGCCGATCAAGACGTGTCCTTGAGCTGGATGCCGCTCACCCACGACATGGGATTGATCGGCTTTTTCCTGTTCCAGTTCGCCAACCGGGTGCACATCAATTTGATGCCGACCGATCTGTTCGTGCGCCGGCCCTTGCTGTGGCTGCAGCAGGCGTCCGAGAAGCGTGTCACCATCACCTGCTCCCCGAACTTCGGCTACCGGCACTTTCTCAAGGTATTGGGCGACCGGCGGCTGGAGAACGTCGACCTGTCCAGCGTCCGTTCGATATACAACGGCGCCGAGCCCATTTCGGTGGAGCTGTGCAACGAATTCATGCGCACTCTGGCCTACACAGGCCTCAAGCGCAGTGCCATGTTTCCGGTGTACGGTCTGGCGGAAGCCTGCTTGGCGGTGACGTTTCCGCAGCCAAATACTGATTATCGCTGGATCCGCGTCAACCGGCACAAGCTCGGCGTCGCTGCGAGTATCGAATTGAATCCTGCCGTCGCGCGCGACGCGTTGGAACTCATGTGCGTGGGAAGGGTGGTTCCGAACACGGACCTTAAAGTAGCCGACGATGCCCGCGCGGCGCTGCCGGATGGTCAAGTCGGGCATATTCTGATCCGCGGCCCCAGCGTCACCCGCGGCTACTTCGGCGATGCGGAGGCCACCGCGCTCGCCATCGATGCGCAGGGATGGGTGGACACCGGCGATCTCGGTTTCATTCTCGAGGGCGAACTGTACATTGCGGGCCGCAGCAAGGAGATCATCTTCGTCAACGGCCAGAACTACTACCCCTACGATTTGGAGAACATCGCGCAGCGGGCCCCCGGCCTCGATCTCAACAAGGTCGTGGCGGCCGGCGTCGCGCGGGGCGACAGCCGGGGCGAGGAGCTGGTGGTGTTCGTGCTCCATCGCGGCAGCATGCCGGATTTTCTGGCCGTGGCGGCGTCGGTCGGCCGGCTCATCAACGAACATACGGGTCTCGAGGTCGCACAGGTCATCCCGACCAAGCGCATTCCGAAGACCACCAGCGGCAAGGTGCAGCGGCACTTGCTGGAGGAGGCTTACGCCGACGGCGAGTTCGACGCGGAGCTTAAGGAACTCAAGGCGCTGCGCGCGGCGCAGGGAGGCGCGGCACAAGTGTCCGGCACGGAGCTGGAAAACCGGCTGCAATCGATTTGCGAAGCGGCGCTGCCCGGCAAGCGAATCGACATCAGCGACAACTTATTCGAGATCGGCGCGAGCTCGCTCAAACTGATTGAGATTCATGAACACATCGAGCGTGATTTCCCCGGGCTGATCGATTTGACCGAGCTCTTTGATTATCCGACCATCGGCGAACTCGCGAAGCACCTGGAAACCAAGCTCGGAGCGCCCCCCGCGCGCGCCTAGAAGCGCGCCCACCTAGAGGAGAGAATGTATGGCACCCGCGACCAACCCTGAGGACTCCACCCTGGATCGGCGGACGGTGCTGGCGCTGGCGACGGGCGCGGTTGCGAGCGCCGCCATGCCCGCTCATGCGCAGGCCGCCCCGCGTGGGCCGCGCCCATCAAACGTCGTGATGCTGGATGCCGCGGCGCTTGCCGAGGAGATCCGCGCGAGGAGAATTTCCTGCGTTGAAGTCATGCGGGCGTATCTCGATCACATCGAGAGGCTCAATCCGCGGGTCAATGCCATCGTTGCTTTGCAGGACCGGGACTCGCTGCTGGCGCAGTCGCAAGAGCGCGACCGGCAACTTGGCCAGGGCGAGTGGCTGGGGCCGTTGCACGGATTTCCGTTCGCGGTGAAGGACTTGATGCCCGTCAAGGGCATCCCAATGACCATGGGCTCGCCCATTCTCAAGGATTTCGTTGCGGATACCGACGGGATCATGGTCGAACGTCTGCGCAAGGCCGGAGCCATTTTCATCGGCAAGACGAACACGCCCGAATTCGGTCTTGGCTCGCATACCTACAATCCGGTCTACGGGACCACTTGCAATGCCTATGATCAATCCCGCTCCGCCGGCGGCAGCAGCGGCGGCGCCGCGGTGTCCCTCGCCCTGCGGATGCTCCCCGTCGCGGATGGCAGCGACTACGGCGGAAGCCTGCGCAATCCGGCCGGCTGGAACAATGTCTTCGGCTTTCGCACCAGCCTGGGCCTGGTTCCGACCGGCGCGCCGGATGGCTGGTTGCCGTCCATGAGTGTGGTGGGCCCGATGGCCCGCAATGTTCCGGATCTGGCCATGCTCCTCTCGGTGCAGGCCGGTTACGACGCCCGGATGCCGCTCTCCATGCCGGGCGATGGCAGCCCATTCGAGCGGCGGCTGGAAGCCGACATCAAGGGCAAGCGAATTGCATGGTCGGGAGATTTCCGCGGCTACCTGCCGTATGAACCCGGGGTGCTCGATGTTTGCATGGGCGCACTCAAGGTCTTCGAGACCATGGGCTGCAGCGTGGAGACGGCTCAGCCGGACTATCCGATTGATTCCGTCTGGCGGGCATTTCTCAAGCTGCGCGCCTGGCAGATGGGCGACAGCCTGCTTGCCTACTACAACGAGCCGGCCAAGCGGGCGCTGTTGAAACCGGAGGCAATCTTCGAGATCGAGAGCGGGCTCAAGCTGTCGGCCTACGATATTTCTGCCGCTTCAGTGGTACGAACCGAGTGGTACCAGGCGGTGCGGCGGTTTTTCGGGAAGTATGATTACTTCGTGCTGCCGACGGCCCAGCTGTTTCCATTCGACGTCAATCTTCACTGGCCGCAGGAAATCGCGGGCCGGAAGATGCAGACCTACCACGAATGGATGAAGGGGGTGCTTCCCATCACCATGAGCGGCTGTCCCGCGCTTGCCGCGCCCGCCGGGTTCAGTGCGCACGGATTGCCGATGGGAATCCAGATCGTCGGGCCGATCCATGCCGAACTCGCCTGCCTGCAACTCGCGCACGCATATGACACGGCAACCAGCTGGTCAACCAAGCGCTTGCCGGGACTGCTCGGCTGACTCCGACATTTTTTGGCGCCGTGCTGCGCGGCTGCGTCGTGCCGTCAATCGGCGCCGTACAGCGGCTTCTTCAACCGCCAGCGGCGATACGACCAGAGCCAATCGGCAGGACTCTTGAGCACATCGATTTCGCAGGCGCGCGCATAGCGCTCGGTGACGGTGTTGGGTAGCGTCGCTTCGCGCCCATCCCACAGAAGCTTGAACTCGACTTCATAGAAGCCGCGCCGGATTCTGCGCATGGCCGCATACAGGACGGGTAGCCGGGTTGCGCGCGCAATTTGCTCGGCGCCGATGTAGAACGCCGTGTCCTGGCCCAGAAACTGCGTCCAGTAGCGCTTGTCCGTCGAGACCGGCGCCTGATCGGCGTTCATGGCCACGGCCCGCACGATCCCCCGCCGCCGCAGGAAGTCGGCCAGCAGCTCCTTCGCGGGTACCAGACGGGCGCCGAACCGGGATCGGACGCCCAGCATCAGCCGCTCCGCCCATTCATCGTGCAAGGGCTTGTAAGCTGCGTCGACGGGGTAACCGAGCTGCAGGGTCACGCCGTGCAGCAGCCACTCCCAATTGCAGAGGTGCGAGGTGACGAACATCACCGATTGGCCGGCGTCCAGATAGCGCCGGGCGAGATCCAGATTCACGATTTGTACATGGGCGCGCATGTCGGCTTCGGTCATCGAAACCGACTTCAGCACCTCGACCATGACATCGCAGAAATTCTTCAGAAAGCGCTTGTGAATGGCCTCGCGTTCTGCGGTGCTCGAAGCGGGGAAAACCTTTTCCAGCTGTTCGCGAATCACCAGATGCCGATGCCGCGCCACATAAAACGCCAGCAGATACACAAAAGCGGCAAATGCATAAAGCGCGCGCATGGGGAGGCGCGAGAGGAATTTGATCATGGGCGGATCGAGTTTACGATATCCGCGGGCATAACGGAGAGCCGCGGCAGGAACGGAGCAAAGTCGAGCGCCGGCGTCTTGCGGTGTTCATTGCACTGCGTCACACTGCCGCCACATGAATAATGTGCCCGGGCCGGTGCCCGTGTTTGTCTCGAGCGGAGAACGCGGCTACTCGAACCTGATCAGCGCCGACCCGCGCCGGGTGCATGCGCGCAAGCTGCAACGTGAAATCGAGGTGCGGTTCACGCCCGTCGATTGCACGGTGCAGACCCCCGAAGGCCTGGTGCATGCAAGATCCGGCGATGCCATCATCACCGGCACGGCGGGCGAGCATTGGCGCGTCTCGCGTGCGCGGTTTGCCGACAAATACCGGCCCAAGCCGCCGACGGTCGCCGGCGAGGCGGGGCGCTATGTCAGCCTGCCCAACCGCATCGTGGCGGTTCCAATGACCGACGAGTTTGAAGTCGTGCTGGCCGATGGAATATCCCGCTTGCACGGCAAGCCCGGCGAGTGGCTGGTTGATTATGGCGACGGCAGCCTCGGCATCGTGTCGGATCCGATCTTCGCCACCACCTACGAAATCATCGAGTGACTTGAGGATGGCGCTGCATCAACTCATTCAGCGATTGCTACTGATCGGCGCGGAAATCAAGTCCCTGCCGCCGTCTGCATCGCCGCGGCCGCCGCCGGCGCTGTTGCCCCTGATCGAGGCCGTCGCCGGCGCGCATCAGCGATTCGATGAGCGCGCGATTCTCTTTGGACACCGCTACCGCAGCGGCTTCTGGGCGATTTATCTGCTGAGCGCGATCGCGGTGCTGTTTGCGGTGATGCCGCTCGCGCTTGGCTGGGATAGCGCAACCCATCAGCTGCATCCCTACGCCGGGCTGTGGGCCGTGGGTGAGGTCCTGGTCATCGGCACGGTCAGCGCGATTTACTGGCGGGGTCATCGGCGCGACTGGCAGGCGCAGTGGCTGCGGGCGCGCACGACTGCCGAACTCTCCTGGTATCTGCCCATGCTCGCGCCCCTGCTCGACTTCACTTCCCCGTCGGCGGAGGCCAATTGGTACCTACGGGTATTCGATCCCGGACAGCATTTGCGCGGCGTGGATGATGTCGCTGCGCTGTGCGCGAACACCGAGCCCCTGGCGCGGGAGCTGCTCGCGACGGCATGGGTTGATCCGCAGTTCATCTCGAGCTACGCCGCGTGGACGGTGGACATTCTCGAACAGCAGCGGCATTACCACTACCGCACGGCGAGCACACAGCACGCGCTGCGCCATCGCGTCCACATCGTGAACAGCGCCCTGTTTGCATTGACGGCGCTCGGCGCGCTGCTGCACCTCGTCCTGCACACGCTGTGGCTGTCCCTGGTGACCACATTTTTCCCAGCGCTCGGCGCCTCCTTGCACGGCGCGCTGGCCCAATCCGAGGCGTACCGGCTGGGCAGCGCGTCGGAACGCTTGGTCGGCGAATTGCAGGGTGCGATCGACCGCATTCGCGCCGCCCTCGCGCAGGGAGGCGCCGCGGCCGACGTGCCCGCGCTCAAGGCGGCGATCGAGGCGGCCATCGCGCTGATTCTCGAGGAGCACCAGGACTGGCACCTCCTGGTGCGGCCGCACAATCTGCCGCTGGCCTGAGCATGCCCCGCAAGGCCGCGGGAATCTTCAGCCGGCAGGATCGCGGCGCAGCGCCTGCGCCATGCAATGAATGCCACCGCCGGTTTTGGAGATCTCGCTCATGTCCACCTCCGCGACTTCGAATCCGTGGGCACGCAGTTGCTGGATCAGCGCGCGGCTCGACTTCGGGACGATGACGCGGTCTTTGCCAAGCGACATGAAATTGCAGCCCAAATTGATCGTATCCTCGAAGGGCACATCGATGATTTCATGGCCTTTGGCCTTCAGCCAGGCAACGATGCCGGGCTCGGTGCAGGCGAGGCAGACGGCGGTGAGCTGCTTGGCGATGGGCACGACCATCAAGTCGATGTGCACATAGTATTCGTCGAAGAATGCCAGACGGGTTTCCCACCCCTCCTTCTTGAACCAGCCCTCCACTTGCCGCGCGCCCTCTTCCTGGGTGCGCCCGCCGCCGCAGCCGATCAATACGCAGCCCTCTTCGATCACGTTGAAGTCGCCGCCTTCGAAGGTGCCGGCCGTTACCATGTCGTAGATCGGAATCCCGAGCCGCTCATAAGTGCGGATGGCGGCAAAATTCTCGCCGCGGCGCCACCAATTCGCCATCGCCGTGATGATGGCGCCAAAGGGGGTCATGACGCTGGAGTCGCGCGAATACACCTGCATGGGCAGTTCCGGCTCGGGCAGATGCCAATGCAGAGTTACGCCGAAATGCTCGTAAGCCGCCTGCAGTTCCCGATGCTGCGCCTTGGCCGCGCGGATGTCGGCCGGGTGCTCGCGCAGGGTCTTGCGCGACAAGGAGCTGGTCGCCATGTGCCGCAGGTGATCCGCGGGACCGAGCAGCACGTCGGTCAGGGGATCGGTTTCATTGCGAAAACCCCAGCCGGCGAGTGGCTGGGTGCTCCCGCCGGCCTGCCGACGTTGCAGCGTGAATGCATCGGAGCGGGCGGATTTCTCTGCGGACATGTCTCTCTCCTTAAGCTAACGGTCCTTGAATGAATAGGTCAGTTTCAGCCCGACGGTTCGCGGCCGCGTGACGTAGTCGGCGCGGTCATGCGCCGGCCCGGGCGTGGTGGACACCGATGTCGGCGCCTCTTGGTTGGTGAGGTTGTTCACGAATGCATCGATCCGCCAGGTCTTGGCGAGATCCACGCCCATGCGCGCGTTGATCAGCGCGAAGCCCGACAAATCGGCGGCCGTCGCCGAATGCGGCAGGGCCGTCCAGAAATCGCTGCGGTACGAGGCATCGATTCGCGCATGGAAGTCACGCCGGTCATTGATCGGCACGGCGTACTCCAGGGCCACCGTGGCCTGCTGTTTCGACACGCCCGGCAATCGATCGCCGGAAACGCCGATCAGGTCG
>DATFZF010000108.1:0-14458 GCA_035314705.1 Steroidobacteraceae bacterium
CGCCGCCCGGAACCGGCGTGATGTGCGAGGCCTTCTGCGAGACTCCCTCGAAATCCACATCGCCCACGATCTTGCCGTTGGGCAGGCGATTGATGCCCACATCGATGACCACGGCGCCGGTTTTCACCATCTGCGGGATGATGAGATTGGGTTTGCCGGCCGCGACCACCAAGATGTCGGCCAGAATCGTGAATTGCGCCAGATCGCGCGTCTTGGCGTGACAGATGCAAACCGTGGCATCGCGCTGCATCAGCATCATCGCCGTGGGCTTACCCACGATATTGCTGGCGCCGACGACCACGACATTCTGTCCGGCAATCGGAATGCCTTCGGCTTCGAGCAGCTTCTGCACCCCATAGGGGGTGCAGGGCGGAAATACCGCGGTCCCAACGGCCAGGCTGCCGACGTTGTAGAGATGAAAGCCGTCGACGTCCTTCTCGACCGCAATGCGCTCCAACACCGCTTGCACCGGCAAGTGACGGGGCAGGGGCAGCTGCACCAGTATGCCGTGCACGGAAGCATCGCGATTCTGCGTCTCGATCACCGCCAGCAGCTCCGCAAGTTGGGTCGATGCCGGAAGCTCGATAACCACCGACTCGATGCCGACGTCGCGGCACGCCCTGGATTTGTTGGCCACATACAGCCGCGATGGCGCATCGTCGCCGACCAAGACCACGGCGAGCTTGGGCGGGGCTCCGAATTTGGCCTGAAGATGCAGCGTCTTGAGGCGCAGCGCTTCGCGCAGGTGCCGGGCGTGCTGGCGTCCGTCGATGATTTTGGCGCCCGATGCAGTGCGGGTGGCGTGAGGGGCGTTTCGGTCTGCAATCGTCATGTCGTCTATCCTCGCATTTGGAATTTGCGGTGCCGCTTGGCACTCAGGCCTGAAACGGAGGAAAGCGCGCCATGGCTTCCAAATCGCCCAGGTCCTGATCATTGCGCACATACAGGCGGCTGGCGTCGCGGACCGGCTGGTGGTCCCAGGGCGTATAGCGTCCCTTACGCAACGCATCGTAAACGAAATGGCGGCGCTGCTGGCTCGCGATGACCGCGGCGTGCACGGCCGGTATGTCCCAGCGGCGCGCCACCTCGGCACGAAATTCTTGTACGCGCGCCGCATGCTGCGGGAGCAGCGCCAGATTCCGCAGCTCCTCGGGATCCTCGAGCAAATCATAGAGCTGATCGGGATCGACGGGCGTATGCACGAATTTATAGCGTCCGCGCTTGATCATCAGCAGCGGGGCGATGGCGCCTTCGGCCAGGTACTCGCCGATGGCCTCGTCCCTGCCGGAGCCCCCGGCGAGCTGCGCCGTCAAGCTATGGCCGTCCAGCGGCGTCGCGTAGCCTTGACGCTCCGCGCCGGCGAGTTCACACAGGGTCGGCAAAATGTCGACGAGCGAGGCGGATTCCGTCACGCGCCGCGCGGCAAAGCGCGCCGGCGCATGCACGATGAGCGGAATGCGGCAGGCGGGTTCGAAGAAACTCATTTTGTACCAAAGACCGCGCTCGCCCAGCATGTCGCCATGATCGGCGAGCAGCAGCACGATGGTGTTGCCGGCAAAGCGCGCATCGGCCAGCGCCGACAGCAGCACGCCGATTTGATCGTCCACATAGGACACCGCGCCATAGTAGGCGCGGCGCGCGGCGCGCACCTGGGTGTCGTTCACGGACAGCAGTTCAAGACCGCTCACATGGCGCAGACGCCGGGAATGCGGATCGAGCTCATCGGGAGGCATGCTTACCCGCGGCATATCGATGTCGACGCCCGCATACCGGTCCCAGTAGCGTTGCGGAATCACGTACGGGTCATGCGGATGGGTCAGCGATGCGACCATTAGGAAGGGGCGCCGGTCCTTGGCTCTGGCCATGTCAAAGAGCTTCTGACGCGCCTGGAAGACCACATCGTCGTCGAAGTCGATTTGGTTGGTGCGCGTGCAAGGGCCGGCCTGAGTGACCGATTCCATGCTGTGATACCAACTCGGCCGCTGCTCGAAGCGGGTCCAGTCCGGCGTCCAGCCGAAATCGGCCGGATAGATGTCGGTCGTCAGACGCTCCTCGAATCCATGCAGCTGATCCGCGCCGCAAAAATGCATTTTGCCGCTCAGCACCGTCTGGTATCCGGCGCGCCGCAGATAATGCGCGATGGTGGGCACTTGCGCCGGAAATTCCGCGGCGTTGTCATAGGCGCCGATGGCGGAGACCTGGCGGCCCGACAGGAATGAAAACCGCGACGGCGCGCACAGCGGGCTATTGCAATAAAATGAATCGAACACCACCCCGCCGGCAGCCAGCGCATCGATGTGAGGCGTCTTGGCGACGGCGTTTCCATAGGCGGGAAGCGCGCGTGCGGTGAGCTGATCAGCCATCAAGATCAGAAAATTCGGGCGGTCGGGCAAGTTATTCTCCCAAAAAGGGGATGGCGATCAATGCCACACCGGCGGCGAGCATGACATACCACGCCGGCGAGTAAATCGATCCGCCGGATCGCTGCGTGAGCCAGGTCAGGATCATGGGCGCGAAACCACCGAACAGCGTGAACGCGCCGTTGTACACCAGCGAGGTTCCGGTTGCGCGCACGCCGGTGGGAAAGATTTCGGAGAGCGCCGCGGGCGCGACCCCGACGAAGCTCGCCACCAATAGGCACACGATGACTTGAACGACGATCAGAGTCGGCAGCGTCGGATCGGCTTTCAGCCAGAGGAACAGCGGCCACACCAGCACGAGGAGCAGTGCCGCGCTCAGGAACAAACTGCGGCGCCTGCCGATGCGGTCCGACAGGGACCCGAACCAAACGCAGCCGATGACGAAGGGAATATTGCCGATCAGCGAGGCGCCGAAGGCCTGGCTGGCGCTGAAGTTGAAGGTATCCGGATGCTGCACGTAGGTGGGGAAAAAAATCATCAGGACATACACCGCAACGGCCCACAGCACGGCGACGCAAAAGCCGACGAACAGCCTGCGCCCGTGGTGCCGGAATATCTCGAGCAAGGGCACCTGGCCCGAGGCGGGTGTATTCGCGCGGCGCGCGGTCTCGGCTTGGAACGCCTCGGTTTCGTCCAAGGTGCGGCGCAGGTACAGGCCGACCGGTGCGATGGCCAATCCCAAGACAAAGGGAATTCGCCAGCCCCAGGATTGCACCTCGCTGGTGCTCAAGAGGGCAGTGACCGAGAACGCCGCCAGCGCGCCCAGAATATTGGCCATCCCCATGCTGGCCTCGAGCCAGGAGGCGACGCGTCCGCGCTGCAGGGCATCGGCACTCTCCAACAGGTAGGCCGTGGCTCCGCCCACCTCGCCGCCCGCCGAGAACCCTTGCAGCACCCGTCCAAGCAAGAGGAGCAGCGGAGCCCCGATGCCGATGGAGGCGTAAGTCGGTGAAAAGGCGATGATGCCCGTGCCCGCGGCCATCAACAAGATGGTCAGCGTCAGCGCGGCCTTGCGCCCGGCGCGGTCGCCGAAATTGCCGATGAGCACCGCGCCCAGGGGGCGAACCACGAAGCCCAAGCCGAACACCAGAAAAGTCTTGAGCAACCGGGTGTTGGGGTCGTCGCCAGGGAAGAAATTGCCCGCAATGTAGCCCGCAAACAATGCGTAGACGGTGAAGTCATACCATTCGAGCATGTTGCCGATCGATGTCGCGACGATCGCGCGGGTCTTGCCGGACAACGCGGGCGCTACAAGGTCGGATGAATGGGACTGAACACGGGGACCAGGAAATAGCGCCGCGCAAGCACGGCATATCCCTTGTAGACGAACTGCCCGTTGCTCGCCAAGAGCTGCGCGCGGTTTTCCCGATAGAAGCGCGGGATTTCGTACCAGGGCATGGCGGGCTTCAAGTGATGCGCGACATGCAGATTGTTGTACAGGTAGAGCATGCCGAATACCGCGTTCGATTCCACCGCGGCGGTGCGTTCCTGCGAGTCCTCCGCCGCACGGTGTTCGGTGAAGGCCCGCAGCAGCCCCAAGCTCAAGCCCGGGTAGGCGACCAGCAGACAGTACTGCCACCACGGAAAACCGCAGACACCGGTAATGAACCAAAACAGAAATCCCACCGCGACCACGTGCACGGCCCAGTGCGGCAGGTGACTCAAGTCGCCGTCGCGCACACGGCGCGTCTCCCGCACGATCATGGTCCAGAGGCGCAGCATGGGTCCGATCAACAATCGCCCCGCCATGGTCTGGTTGAACATCAGCAAGCCGCGCTTGAGCGTCCCCATGCGCGCCCATTCGGCCTGGCGCACATAGTAGGACTCGGTATCGACGCCCGGAATGGTGAGATTGATGTCGCGATGATGAGTGGTATGGCTCTTGCGATACAGCGGATACGGAAACCACAGGCCGAGCGGGGGAAATACCACGGCGAAGCGCAACCACGCGGGCACGCCGCGAAACGAATGAATGGCTTCGTGCTGCAGCGAGAAGTGCCAGGCGAGGAGATAGGCGCCCACGGGCATGATGACCCACCAGGGCAGTATCGCGTTGTACCAGACCAGAAGTATCCACGCCGCGTAGAGCACGCCGGCGACCAACCAGGTGGGTCCATCGACATCGAAGAATTTTTGCTTCAGGAACTGCATGGCGTGCTCTCGAGCAGCGAGTTTACCGGTTAAACCTCGACTTGCGAATCACTTGAGGTCAGGCAAAGGCCGGATGCCCGGTGGCCGCGAGACGATGCTCCCGCCAGTACTGCGTCGCCGTCTCATAATTGACCCGCAACGCATCATAAGAATCCGGATCCGGAAGCACGAATCGCTCCAGCAGCAGGCCCGCCATCAGGGGCGCGAGGGCGGGGCTTCGGTGCGCCTCGAGGAACGCGGTTTGCAGGGTTTGCAATCCGCCACCCGAGGCAACCAGGGGAGGGATGGGTGTGCGCGGCGTGCGGGCAATGACGCGAACTTGGGACGTCAAGTCCCAGCGGTACTTTTGCAATAAGCAAAAGGCATAGGAATCGATGGGCGCGACATCCGCGGCACCTTCGACCACCGCGGATATGGCGCCGAGCGGCGTCACTTGCGGCGCAATGACTTCCCCGTACAACGGAAACGTGTGCGCCTTGGTCATGAGGTAGTACATCGCGGCCAAACATCCCGACTGTGAGTCCGGCACGGTCAGGGCAATCCGGCCGCCGAATGTGTCCTCGATGCTGCGAAACGCACTGTCCTTGCGGACCACCATCTCGCTCCAATATTGCGGCAGGCCGCGAAAATCGGGCGGCGACGGGACCGGCGCGGCAATGAGTTCCGGGCGGGGATTGGAGCGCGAAAAAGGCAGCCCGCACATGAACACCGCCGCCTTGTCCGGGCGACCCCACAGCTCGTGGATGGGTGAAGGTTCGGTGTGCTCGAGCAATTGGATGTCGAGGCCCGCGTGTTCGATGAGGGCGGCCAGCAGCGTGCGCCACAGCCCGGCCGCCTCGGGGCTCACCGAGTACATCCGGGCATTGGCGATCATTCGGCAATCTGCCGGCGCGCCGCCCCACCGGGCTCGCGCAGGTTGTCCTTGTAGAAATTTCCCGCCGCATTGCCGCGGATGAAGGCCGCCGCGATTTCATGGATGGGTTGGGTGGCCGACGCCGGCCCGTTGCCGTTGAAGGGCAGTGCGCTGCGAAAAGCGGTCCAGACCGCCGTGGGCGACGTGCCGAAATTGCGGTTCGGATTCTGTTCTTTGCGCAAGTCCAGCCAGTAGGTGCCGGTCAATAAGTCTTCGGCCAGCAGGTCCACCGTGTCCTCGATCGCCGCGCGCGCGCGGGTCACTTTGAGCCGCGTCTGCGTCTGCAAGTCCTCCACATTCTGAATCAACGCGTTGCCCTCGGGCGGTACGGGATTGATCAAGCCCTGGATTTCCTGCATCAGCGCGACGGCATCGATTTCGCTGCCCTGGGTGAGATGAAATCGCCCCGGTTCCCCCGGCGACTCATCGGAGGGCGCAATGACGGTGAAAAATGTGCTGGTGAAGCGCAGCAATCTTTGCGCAACCGCCGTGTCCATGTTGGCGAGCGCGATGGTGAAGGCCTCGATTTCATTCGCGAGCGGGTACGGATCCCAATTGGCATTCGAGAGGATGAAGCCATGCTGACCATGATTGCGCGGACCGCCCTTGACATAGAATTGCGCCAATTGCGGGGTGGCGAGTTCCCAGGAGTCCGTCGGAGACGCGCCGACGCGGACCGCGGGATTGTGGTCGGAGGAGTTCATTTGTATCAAGGCCACGTCGCGCAGCTGCGCCCATGCCTGCCACGCCGCACCCTGGCGAATCGATGAGGCGCGCAGGCTCTCCGGATCTTGAATGATCCGCTTCTCGTCCAATTCGAACAAATAGCTTCCCTTGAGCATGTCGAGCACGCGGGCGGCGTCCCAGTTCAACCATTTGAACGGCCGGTTCGCTTGCACCGGCTGCGACAGCGGCGACACGCTGCTGTTCATGCCGTTCAAATCGATGGCATAAATCAGATCCGCCCAGGACAGCGCCTCGCGCGCATCGTAAAGCAGCAGCGCGGCCTGACCCGTCGCGTAGGAGTTGGTGCTTTCCAATTCGCTGTCGTCCGCGCCGAACGGCGCCAGCGGCTCGAGTCCCGCGGCTTTGAGCGCTGCGGCGGCCGGCATGCGCACGCCCCGGTAATAGGCATTGCCGGCGCCCACCATGGTGGCACCGACATTGGTGAACGGCCCCAGGTCCCCCTCCCCGACGGTACCGCGCGACTGCACCACCGGTGTGATGCGATAGTTCAGCAAGTCGAGCAGGCGCTGGGTGAGCTGGGGACTCGCCGCCTCGAAGCTCATGGTATTGGCACGCACCACCAGCATGGCGCGGACGATTTCCTCGTCGCTCAATTCGGGACCCATGCCGGCGAGCGCACCCCGCTGGAATATGGCGAGCTGGCGTGCTTCCAGGAACTTCTTGTTCTGCGGCGAGAGCGGATCGCCGGTAAAGATGAACTTCTCGCGGCCCGAACCCGAACCGCGATTGAACCAATAGACCGACACGCCCTCGGCGGCCGCCTCCAGAAGCAGGGCATGGGCGTCGGCCGAGCGCTGCCGCGCCTCCGGGGTCAACTCGACCTTGGCGCCGTAGCGTGCCACTTGCACGACCTGGTCGATGTTGAGGTCGTGACCCGACAACACGATGGTCTTGTCCGACATGCTCGGCGTGATGGGATGGTAGGGCGCCGGAGCCACGGCCGTCGCCGCGGCCGGCGATCCGGCGGCGGCAAGACAGAATACTGCAACGGCGCCGGGAGCGGCGGCCGCAGAGATGCGCGGATGGAAAGTCATTTCTTTTGCATACCTTTTTGCTCTTTTGGGGCGATACTTTGGCTGATTTGCCGACAATTCTATACTTGCATGCGCATCAAAGAATGATGCCCGTCAAGAATATTGTTGATGTGCGGTTCGCGATTCGCTAGAAGTACGGGTTGTTACTTTACGGAGATGGCCAATGAGCGATGTGATGACGCGGCGGCGCAGGTTGGGGATCATGTGTTCCATGGCCATCGCGGCGTTCGCATGCATGCCGGTCCTCGCGGCAGGGGATTATCAGCCGATTACCCCGGCCAGCCCCTCCAAGACCGTCACCCTGACGGGGCGCGACTTGACCATCGAAGAGCTGGTGGATGTGGCGCGCCTTGGCGCGAAAGTTCAATTGAGTCCCGACGCCAAGCAGCGTCAGGCCGACAACTACGGATTGCTGCTCGAGGCGGCCGCGGAAGGCGTCGCGGTGTATTGGTTCAATCGCGGCGCCGGCGACCAGCGCGAGACCATCATGTTTTCCGGCGATCCGCTGACGCCTGAGAACCGGGCGTATCTCGAGAAAACGCAACTGCGCGAATTCCAGCGCGGCGCGGTCGCGGGCTATGGACCGGAGGTTCGCGAGGAAGAGATCGTGCGCGCGATGATGGTGGTACGCGCCAATGCCATGACGCACAACGCGCCCAGCCCGCAGCTATCGCAAATGTTGATCGATCTGCTGAACCGGCGCATCACGCCCGTGGTGCAATCCCGCGGCACCCTGGGCGAAGGCGACCTGGCGCAGCTGAGCAATGTCGCGGCGGCCATGGTGGGCACCGGCGAGGTCTATTACCAGGGCACTCGGATGGCGGCCGCCGACGCGCTCGCGAAGGCGTCCTTGAAGCCGATCCAGCCGTTCGCCGCGGACACCAACGCCCTCACCAGCAGCGATGCCTACGCCACCGGCATCGCGGCGCTGGCCGTGAATGATGCGCAAAGAGCGCTGCAGTGGGCGGATTTGATCTATGCCATGGAATTGAATGGCATGAATTCCAGCATCACGCCGATCAGCACCGTGGTGCAGCGCGAGCGGCCGTTCAAATGGCTGAACTGGGATGCGGCCCGCGTGCTCGACATGCTCAAGGGCAGCTATCTTTTCAGCGACGATCCGAAGCGGATCATTCAGGACCCGGAGAGTCTGCGGGCCTCGTCCATCCGCCAGGCCTCGGCCTGGGAGGAGTGGGCGGCACTGCGCGACGCCGTCGTCCTGCAGATCAATTCCTCGGACCACAACCCGGCGGTTCGCACCGACCTCAAGCCGCAGGATTCGTGGGAGCTGTCCACTCCCCAGATGATGAAGTTCCATGTGAAGGGCGGGGAGAACAGCCACGGCAAGCAGGGTTATATCGTTTCGAACGCCAACTGGGATCCGTACCCCATGGCCAACAAGCTCGAAGCCTTCATCACAGCGCTCGCGAACATGGACATCGCGGTGTCGCTGCGCATCGACCGCTTCAACAATCCGTTTTTCACCGCAACCGTTCCGGCACAGGTGTTGCACGCACCTCCGGGCAGCGGCTTCGAGCTGTTTCGCGCCGGCGGCGGAGGCTTTACGCCGGTGGATCTGGAGCAGGAAATCCAGAGCCTGACGAACCCGATCGCGCCCTCGGGCCAGGCCATCGTCGGAACGGTCGAGGACCTGCAGGCGCAAACGCGCATCAAGGCCTATCGCGCGCGCCAGGCCGTGGGCACGACCTTCGATCTCTTGGCACACGACCTGTTGACCGCGGCCTTCTGGTTGGATGTGCGCAAGGCGCAGGAGCCGTCGCGGGAATTTGGCGCCGGTCCCACGGCGGCGTGGCTGGCATTTCGCAAGATCGTACCGCTGCTGCCTCCCCCGGGAGAGATTCCCACCCGCTCGCGGGCCATGATCTCCGCGGAGTTCCTCAAGGCCTCTCCGGCAGCCGGCTTTTATCCCGGCAACTTGCCGATGCCCGAGACCTCGGAGAATCGTCGGTAGGCGGCGGCGCTGCGCCAGAAGAGGGCTTCAATCCCGGCCCGATGCTGTATTCCGGGTCACGGCATTCCTCTACGCCGAGTCCATGATTTTTTGGCATAGCCAAATTCATTTCCGGACTTGGAATTGGACGGGATGCATGATAGATATTTGAGCCAGAGCCGCCATGCGTCGATTGACGGATGACTCGGCCGAAGGGGATGAATCTTGTGTGGGTGCGCCGAGGGATCGGCTGATTGCGAAGGCTTGCGCAAGCGCGAGCCCGTGCGTGCGGCTGCCGGACAGAAGTGTGGAAAAAAGGGAGAGGACCTTGAAGCCGAACCAGAAGCTGTCTTATGCGATCTGTTCCATCCTTGGACTTCAGGGCGCGTCGGCCGCCGTCGCGGCAACGGCGAGCGGAGACAGCTCCGAGGCGCTCGGTGAAATCATCGTCACCGCCCAGCGGCGCGAGGAGAACATCCAGAACGTGCCGATCACGATTCAGGCCCTCACCAGCGAGACCATTTCCCAGTTGAACGTGGTGAATCTGGACGACATCATCAAGTTTCTCCCCAATGTCACCCAGGCCACCAATGGACCGGCCCAGGGCGATATCATCATGCGGGGCTTGAGCGTCGGCGCGAACGGCGGTAATGGGGGCGGCACGACGGGCGCGTTCCCGGCGGTCGCCATTTATCTCGACGAGCAGTCGGACCAACTTCCCGGCCGCAACCTCGACGTCTATGCGGCCGACCTCGAGCGCATCGAGGTTCTCGAGGGACCGCAGGGCACGCTGTTCGGCGGCGGCGCACTCTCCGGCGTGCTGCGCTACATCACGAACAAGCCGAAGCTCGATGTCACCGAGGGCAGCGTCGATGCCGGGTATTCGACCACCGCCCACGGCGATCCGAATACCAATGTCACCGCGGTGCTCAACTTGCCGCTGATCGACGATACGCTGGCGGTGCGAGCCGTGATCTACAATGACCGCCACGGCGGCTACATCAACAATGTCCCCAGCACCTTCTCGCGGTCCTCCACGGATCTGGGGATAGCCCGATACAACGGCGGAGTCGTGCCCACCAACAGCGTGTCGATCAACAACAACAGCATCGTCGCCAATGCCATCAACCCGCTGACCTACACGGGATTTCGTCTCGGAGCCCGGTACAAGATCAACAACGACTGGGACGCCTTGCTGACTCAGTCGTACCAGAACATGGACTCGCAGGGTGTTTTCTATGAGATGCCCTACGGCGCGGAGGGCGCCTCGCTCACCGCCAACGGCACCCCCACCGGCGGCCAGCCGCTGCCGCCCTTGTCGGTGACCCTGTTCAATCCCTCGTACAACAAGGACAAGTTCGAGAACACGGCGCTGGTCGTCAATGGAAAAATCAGCGACCTAAAGCTGGTGTACAGCGGCTCCTACCTGGTGCGCAACGTCGATCAGCTGCAGGACTACACCAATTATGCGCGCGGTGTGAATGCCTCCTATTATCAATGCGTGGGCCTCTCGGCCAATCCCGCCACCGGCCAGTGCTACACGCCGAGCACGACGTGGACGGAACAGACGAGGAATACTCACCAGAGCCAGGAGCTGCGCCTGAGCACGCCGGACGACAAGCGCATCCGCGGCCTCGTCGGCGTCTACTGGGAAAAATACAACATCGTCGACCAGACCCACTGGCGCTACGTGACCGTTCCGAACTGCTCGCCGACCGGGCTCAACGCCGACTGTTACCTGCCCCTGCAACCGTGGGCGGGCTCGCCCCCGTACACCCCGAACCCGCCGTCGGGATTTTTCGACGACGTGGAGCGCGGCTACAAGCAGTTGGCGGAGTTCGCGTCCCTCGAGTTCGACGTGATCCCGCATGCGCTCACAGTCACGGGCGGCATTCGCCACTTCAAGTACGACGACAAGGAGTCGGGCGGCGACGTCGGCAGCTTCTACTGCAAGGTGGGGGGTGCCTATGGCCCGGCGGCGCCGACGACCTACTTCGGACCCTGCCAGGCTCCGTATGGAACCAACGTCAGCACCCGCGCTCCCAACCGCACCACGCCGTCGGGCAATCGGGCGCGCGGCAACTTGAGCTGGCATGTCACCGATCACGACCTGCTGTACTACACCTGGTCGCAGAGCTTCCGCGCAGGCCAGTTCAATCGCGGCACGAGTTGCCACCTGCCGGGCCCGGACGGCGTCGACCAGTTCTGCGTTCCGGCCTTCACGGTGCCGGATAATGTGACCAACAACGAGGTCGGCTGGAAGACCGAATGGTTCGATCAGCGCGTGCAATTCAACGGCGCGGTGTATCAGGAAGTCTGGAGCAATGCGCAGACCGGGTTCTTCGACCCGCAGGGAGGACTCGGCAACTTGGCCTTCGCCACCAACGGGCCGAGCTATCGGGTTCGAGGCGTTGAACCCTCCGTCATCGCGCGAGTCACGCACGGCCTGACCGTGCAGGCTTCGGCGGCGTGGAACAGCCCGTCGCAGACGAACTCACCCTACCTGGTCGACAACAACCCGGCGAGCGTCAATTTCGGCAAGAATATCACCTCGATTCTGAATCCCTACGGACCGCTGGGCAGCCCCACCGCCTATTCACCGCCGTTCAACGTCAACGTGCGCCTGCGCTACGAATGGGACTTCAACGACTACAACGCCTTCGTGCAAGTCGCCGGCCAGCATCAGGGACACATGATCACGGCCACGGGCTACGTCCCGGCGTACGATATGCCGGGCTATTCGAGCTACGATGCCTCGGCGGGCATCGCCAGGGGAGCCTGGTCCATGCAGATATTCGGCCAGAACCTCTCGAACGTGAACTCCAGCCAGTCGACGGACAGCGGCCAGTTCATTCTGACCGAGGTGCCGCAGCGCCCGCGCGTGCTCGGGGTCAAGTTCGCCTACAAGTTCTCCGGGAAGTAGCCGCGCCGCCGTCCGCGCCTGGAGCGCGGCGAGCGGGCCTAGAGAGCGGCGACGGGGCCTAGAGGGCGGCGAGGGGGCCCAAGGCCTCCTTCATGGACCCAAGCCAGGGTTCATAGTGACGCCACTGGTCGATCCCGTCGCGGTAGATGGGCCTGCGCACCTGTTCGGAACTCGCGCTGTGCACGGTGCGCTCGGTCTTGTAGAACTCGAGGCAGCCCGGTTCGAACTTGAGTTCGCAGAATTCGAGCAGGCGGCGCACGTTCGCCTCGAGATCCTCCACCAGGGACTCGTGCTGGATTCGCAATATCCTCCCCGGAAGCGCCTCCTCCCAGTGCGCCATGAGGTCCACATACATGCGGTAATAGCGGGTGATGTCCTCGATGCTGTAGCTGAATTGCTGCCCCGAAGCGTACAGCTGCTTGTAGTTGCTGAAGCAGCAGGCGAGCGGGTCCCGGCGCGCGTCGATGATCTTGGCGTTGGGCAGCATGAGATGAATGAGCCCGAGATTGCGGAAGTTGTTCGGCATCTTGTCGACGAAGAAGGGTTTACCCGTGCGGTAGACGCGCGTGTCGCTGAGATATTTCTCTCCCAGGCGCCCGAAGTCTTGGGCGGTGAGTTCGGCGAGTATGGCCGGGTAGCGCGGAGTCGAATCGGCGGGTTCGCGCCCGTGCAAATCCTGCACCAGCCGCGGAATGTCCGCCAGCTCCATGGTCCCCTCCACCTGCGAGTGCGAGGAGAGGATCTGCTCGATCAAAGTGGAGCCCGATCTCGGTAATCCCAGAACGAAGATGGGCGAGCGGTCGGAGCATCCGACACCCTGCCGCGCGGCGAAGAACTCCCGTGTGCAGAGCGATGCCTGCAGACGGGCGTTCCGCTCCAGCGGCTCCGGTCGGTAGCGGACCTCAGCCTTCTTCAACGCGTTGCCGCGCTCGTAGAGTGCAAAGGACTCGGCGTACTCGCCGCGGTCCTCGAGCGCCTTGCCGAGCGCGAAACACAGATGATAGCGGTCGGCCGGCTGGATGTTCGCCGACGCCTCTGCGGCACGCATGCGGGCGATTTCGGCATCGGTGAAGCGATAGGTCTTCAAGTTGGCGAGGCTCCAATACGCTTCACCGTAATGGGGTCTCGCCGCGGCGGCGGCACGATACGAGTCGATGGCTTCCGGCGTCCGGCCTAGCGTTTTCAGCGAATGCGCGATCGACAAATGCAGCTCGGGATCGGCCGGCGTCTCGGTCAGGATGTCGCGGTACATGGGCAGGGCCCGGCCGTAGTCGCCGCAGCCCGTGAAAATCGTCGCCAGGGTGGTCCGGTAGATGCGGTTGTTCGGATCCGTTTCAAGGAGTTTCTCCATTTCCTCACGCGCGCGCACGTGGCGGTGGCGCGCCAGCAGCGCGATCGCGTATTCGTAACGGGCGGCATGGTAATCCGGCGCCAGCGCCAACAGGTTCTCGAGGAGAACCTCGGCATCGTCGACGACGTCGAGCTTCATGCCGATTTGCGCCAGCAGCCGCATGCCCTCGACATGGTTGCCGCGAGCCAGCAGGTACCGGCGAACCATGTGCTCCGCCGCATGAATCTCGCCGTCCGCGAACAAGCCGAACGCGGTCAGAATCTCCGGTGGCAGGGTGGCGAGTTTCAAGGCCTGCGCGGCGGCGTTCTCCGCGTCGGCCGGGCGGCCCGTCATACGGAACAGCACCTGGAGCGCGTTCCAGCTCGCGGGGAGCGACGGGTTCAGAGTCACGGCGCGCACGAACGCCTCGATGGCAGGCTCCGCGCTGCGCATCGCCACATGACAATGGCCGCGCTCCTGGAACAGCCGGCTGTAGTCCGGGCACAGCCCTTCCAATTCCGCAAGCAGGGCCAGCGCCTCGGGAATGCGCTGCAGATAGCGCAGGCTCACCGCCGCCATGTACAGCACGTCGCGATTCTCGGGCACCTGTGCGCGCAGTGCCTGCGCGGCCGTCAGCGCCGGCCCGAACTGCTTTTGTTCCAGCAGCGTGCGAATGCGCCGCACTTCGGTTTCGATCCGCGACGGGGGGACGCTCGGGGCGGCGGCTGCTTGCATGTCGAATCGGCCTCAGAACGGCGCCAGCCGCTCGACCGCGCGAATCGTCACCGGCCCGTCGTCGGAGCGGGTCTTCTCCTGGCCGAGCACTTCCGCCGACGCCTTCGCCATGACGATGGAAATCACGTGGTTTGGATACAGGATCAATTCGTTGTCGCCGGATCCATGCATGCTCGGCAGATACTCGACCGCACCGTCGGTCTTCACGTAGCGCAGGAAGTGAAAGCCCATTTTGTAAAGGCCATCTTCCGCGG
>DATFZF010000109.1:0-29992 GCA_035314705.1 Steroidobacteraceae bacterium
AAATCGGATCTTCAAATCCTTCGACGACATCGTCGACCACTGCTGCGAGGCTTGGAACAAGCTCGTCGATCAACCCTGGCGGATCATGTCCATCGGAATGCGCGACTGGGCCTACAGGTCCTAATCATAGAGTCTTGGTATAAATCCCCCAGAAACGCCGCGGCCGCCCAAGGCGTAGTGCCACGCCAACTTGAATTTCGACGGAACGAGAACAGAATCAAACACTTGCAAAAATCAGATGTTCAAGTCGGGCTTGAGGTCGGCATTCACCGGCCCTTGCGGCGCCCATCGCGGGAACGCGAGATCTAGGTCGCGACCCCAGTGATGGTAGTGAACTCCGCTAAGCAGCAGCGAGACAACCCCATGGCCGTCAACGAAGCCGCGGGGTTTCCCGCCTTGCGGGATCCCATTGGAGCGCCGGAGGCCCGGCCATCAGTAGCTGAGCGATCGCGTCGGCGATGGGCTGCCCAGTGGCCTGTTCGAAATAAGTAAATCCGGGAGATGGATTGACTTCGAAGCAATACCAGCTGCCGTCCCGGGTCCGCTTGCAATCAAGTCCGGCCACTGAAAGCTTCATCGATCGGGCCACCCTTCGGCAGCGTGCGGCTACCGCACCCGGCAATTCGCAGGCCAGCATCTTCGCGGGCTCGGCGGAATAGCGATAGTCGTCCGCCGCAGAGAGGATCTCGCTGGCAATCACCGTGTCACCGATCACGTGTATTCGATACTCGGTACCCTCGATATATTGCTGGAACTGAGTCGGGCACGATGCGATGTCGTCGAACCTCGCCGTATGTGCGTCGCTCACTCGTGACACGATGCTGCGAACTCCGCTCACCGATTTGTAGATCACCGTCCCGTGGCGCCGCCAGAACTGCAAGGCGGCTTCAGGGTCGGTCGTGATCAACGTGGGAGGTATTTTGAACCCCAGTGATTCGAGCCACAGGGCCTGGTACGGTTTAGAATTGTTGGCCGCCATGTGGCTCGGCCGGTTCAACACCAAGGCCGGGGCGAGTTCCGACCAGGAGAGCATCATGTCTTGCACTGCAAGGGCATGGCTCAAGGCGGCGCCGTTCTCCGCCGCGCCGGCGACGCTCGGCAATTCGCGCGAGTCGTACGGACGAAGATAAACTGACTTCACCATCGAGAGGTCGAGCCGTTCATCTTCGAGGTACAGCACACCCTCCACGTTGCGTGCCACATTCAGCGTCATTTCGGTATCGAGCACGCCATCCTGATCCAGGAGGATGACCGGACAGCCGGCTCGCCGCAATGGATCCGCGACCGCTGCGATGGGTGGATCCGATGGCAATCCCCAAAGCAGGATGGTGTCGGGGTCCGTCACTGGTTCGCCGCCGGCGTCTTGCACAGGTATTCGAGCGCCGCCTCTTTGAACCTCTCGTCGTCCAGCGAGGAAAACGTGTCTGCGCCGAGAAAAGCTGCGCCGCGCTCGGCGTCTGCAAAACGCACGGTGAGCAGGGCTACCTCCGCCAACTCCGAGAGTCGCCGACTCTGTGCCAGGAGTTCGGGGTGAGCATCGCCGAAGATGTGCCGCCCAATGACAGTCACAGCCACCGATGTTGTCGGCGGCAATGCATTCGCTGCCGATTCCGATTGCGTGTCGCGTCGCGCCGCCTGAACGGGAATGCCGGCGCGCGCGGCCACATGAACCCATTTCTCCGCTCGCCAATAGGGGCCTGAAAGGCACGTCGGCGTCGGCCGGTTGAGCACAGGACACTTCAGCCGTGAGAGCCAGAACAGCAGGAAAGCGGTCATCTCCGTTGCCACATAACCTCGATCGTGTGCAGCGACCTCGATGACCTCGCCGTCGGTGACCCAAGGCAGACGAGTCAGCACCCCGGTTATTTCGCGCTGGGGAAGCAACCGCCGCTGCACGACTGCCACATCCGAGGAACTCGTGTCCGATTCGCATGCGCCGAGGTGTTGGCGCCAGCCCGACACGCAAAGATCCTGAGGCGTCATGACCTCAACCGAGCGGTGAGCCCAGCGCGCGGCCACGGCTTCGGCCGTTGAGTCCCACCGGCTGGCCAGAATGATGATCATCTTGTCAGCGCGGTTTTGGCCGGTTCTTGGGCTTCGCACCTTTTGAGGGATGGGATGCCGGCGGCTTGACCGACGGTCGCTCCTCCGGGGTGATGAAGGACTTGAGCGCCGCCGAATCTTCTGCCTCGCCCGACGGCTTCTCGGCGGGCGCCGTGGGGACAGTTGATGGGGTCAAGACGGCCTCGACAACATTCTTGTCGGTTATCTTCTCGACAACGCTCTTGTCCGCTATATCCTTATCCTTATCCTTTTTCCGCGGGATGCCGGCGCCCGTCAGCGAAATCGAATTAAGGCTGCCGGCTGCATTGTGGGTAACGTTCAGATATGCCGACCGAACGCCGGTGGCGCTCGGAGTGAAACTCACCGTGATGGTGCATGGTTGACCAGGCTGCAGAGTTCCGCCCGCTGGAGGAACACAATTGCTGGTCTGCCCGAAGTCCCCGGGGGCCGATGTGCTGCCTGGTGGTATGACGACAACCTCCCGCTCCTTCACCCCCACCTTATCCGGAATTTTCGTCTCGGTGACTTTGACTTCTGGCGCCTTGTCTGCGGTTTTTATATCCGCGGTTTTGGCCTCCTGAATCTTTGCCGCAAGCGCCGTCGCCACCGCGGGAGCTGCGGGAGTTCCGCTGATCGAGATTTGCGAAATCGACAGCGGCGCAGTTCCGGCGTTGCTCAGCGTCACGGTCAAAATGCTGGTCTGTCCTACGATGGTCGCGGAGAAGTTCAGGCTGCTAACCGTGGCCAACAGCCACGGCGCAAGCGCAGTGCCGATCAAAGTGATCACCAGTGGAGTAGTCGTGTCGATGCTTTCCGTAATGCTGATCGACGCGGTTCGCGTGGGCTGGAGCGGGGCCACAGAGGTCGGACTGAAGACCACGCGGAT
Source organism: Steroidobacteraceae bacterium (assembly GCA_035314705.1). Lineage (GTDB taxonomy): Bacteria > Pseudomonadota > Gammaproteobacteria > Steroidobacterales > Steroidobacteraceae > Bog-1198. Next base: position 2,951 of record DATFZF010000109.1, read on the forward strand.
TGCACAATTCCCGCCGGCTGCTATACCCGTGCCACAGGTATTCGTCACTGCGAAATCGGCCGCATTCGCGCCAATCACCGTGAAACTCGTGCCGGTGAAGGTCAGCTGTCCAGCACTGTTATTGGTGAGCGTAACAAGGGTTGGGGCGCTTGAGGTGCCAACCGTTTGACCGCCGAAGGCGAGGGCGGTCGCCGACAACGCGACTGGCGGTCGCGAGTTGACCAAGAACCACATGTCAAAGTTGGCGTAGACACGCCCATCGGCGAGGGCGGCGCCATTTAGGTAGATGAAGGGTGGTCCGTTCGCTGCCCAGATGGAATCGCCTTTCAAGGTTAAACGCGCCAAGAGCGCGGTCGTCGGGGAAACTCGCGCGAGAAGCGCTGATTCCACGCCTGGGGCCGGCGTCCAGGTAATCGAGCGCGGAATTGCTGGATCGACCGTGACGCGGCCGGCGAGAATGACCGGAGTGAACCATCCGCCGGCCGTGTCGGGAAGCTGGACGGTGATGCAACAAATCGGCTCGATAGTTCCGTTGGTAATCGCCATGTCGATCGGCGAGTCGAAGAAGATGTTGATGCCTTGGGCCAAATCTTGGACGCTCAAGGTTCCGCCGCTGAAAGGCAGCGGCGTCCCACTCACGGAACTTATATTGGTGACGTGGATTGCCGGGTTTGATAGGGATTGAAAGACGGTTCGGCAATCCGTTACTACGGGGGGCGAGGCCGTGAAATCAAGGATCGCCAACCGGCAGGTGTGATGGTCAATGCCGGCGGGCACTGCTCTCGTCAGCGGCTCGACTGAGCCGTCGGCGGCGCGGGCAGGGAAGGTCCAATAGTCGCCTGTTTGGAAGGCGCCATTCGCAGCGCTGAGGTCGAAGGCCACGGCGATGCCGTTTTCCAAGATGAGCGACGTGCCCGGCGGGGGTACAGGTATTGCTGATTCCGCGACATTTGCCCAAGGAATTTGTCCGTTGCCAAGATAAACCGTCCCCGATTGGTCCCAGCGGCGAATGCGCGTGTGCCGTGCGGGATCGGTGAGACCGGTCGTCGTGACCGGAAAGTTTGTGGCGTTGACCTGCGCCTCCAATGTGATGGTCAAGGCCGCGACGTTGACGCTGACGATCTGGTGCAACTCCCCGGATTGCATAGACGAGGCGCTCCCCGCTTGCGCGGACGTCCCATTCAATTCCAAGTAGTCGTCGATGATTTCGATCCAGTCTCCAGGACTGAACCCAAGGACCTGATCCCGCCCCAGGCTTACAACCGTGAGTTGGCTTACCTGATTGTTCGGCGGATTCGTCACTGTGGTGATAGCGGTCACCGTGGTTGCCACTGACGCGTTTTCGCGCGACCACTTGAAGGTGGCCATTCCGGGCGCATACGTCAGCGGCAGCGTGGCGCTGCTCGGGGCGGCCACACCACCTCGATGAATCTCCACGCGATAGAGCTGATTTTCCTGGCCCATGTAGCCGGTGGCCGGACCATTCGTGAGCAGGCTGGGTGAGCCCTGATTCAGCGTCTGCCAAATGGGACCTGAGGCAATCGCAGGACTCTGACTCCAGATCGCCGAATCCGGCGTCGAGCCCGCGAAACCGCCCGCGATCGAGACCCCGCTCACATCCAGCAGCTTCACCTGCCAGACTGTCTGCAGCCGACCGGTCGTGTCGACGCCGATGGCTTGATCGACCAAGCTCGGGTCCTGGAGATAGCTAACGTCGCGCTGCCATACATCGAGGTATACGAGATAAGGCCCAGTCCCGAGCGACGGGAGAGTGGCGCCAAGAACATACGGTTGCGCAGTGTAGTCGGTCGGCGTTCCTGGCGATCCAGAGATCTCGCCCAAGGTCGGCTCCCACTGAGGGGTGCTTGCGGATCCGTGGTTTTCCGCCAGGATTCCGTCCACATAAATTCGCCCGACGCCGATCGTCACGTGGACGTTGCCGGCCGAGTCCGGCGGCGTGACGCTTATTTGAAAGGCGCCTGGGGTTGTCGAGGGCGCCCCCGACAACCCCACGAGGTCGAGAGCTCCCGCGTTCGCGCGTCGCGTGAACTCCGCAACCAACTCGTTCCAGTCCGAATCCAGATGGACGCGTCCCTGTTGCATGACGACGCCCAAATAATCGTTCAAAGGATTAAATGTATTGCGGCTGATATCGAATGCCATAATGGGTGTCCGTCAGGTTTGATAGAAGAGTCCGAATTCCAATCCGGCAGGCAGATATTCCTGCAGCCGTACCTGCAAATCGTTCTCGCGCAAGGGCGCCAGCACAAAGTGGAACGCGCCCATTTCTCCTTCGTCGTCAGCGCCGCGGCGGATGGCGTCGTCTGTAGACGGCAAGAGCTTGCAGTAACCGGGATCGCCATACTGTAACGAATAGAAGAGCGGTTGCGATACGCCCGAGGCTTGAACCACGCATTCATGCTGCCGCAGAACCGACGACATCGCCGGTATGTAGCTGAAACGCACGCAGCCCTGCTGCTTGCGATCGGCCCACATTGCGGCGGTCCAGGAATCGGCCGCGGCCAATTCTGCCAACACAATGCTGTCGGAGACCAACGTCAGGAGTCCGGCATGCACCTTTCCGATCACCGTGCAGCTCTTTAGCGTCAAACTGCCGCCTCCGCTTTTGCCATCCGATGCGGCATAGGCGATCTGCGTGGCGCCGGTCGCATCGACAATGCTGTCGGAGAGAATCGCGGTCGCTTCCCCGCTCACGAACAGAGCGCCGACGATGGATTTCTGAATCGTCACTTGTAGTCCGGCGGACTCGGCTTTGAGACTGGGAAGGCCGGAATAGGCGGGCTGAGGAGAACCTGCCGGCGATAACGCCCACCCGGGAACGAGAGTGCAATGAGACAAATTGAGAGTGCCGAGTTGACTTGCTTCGGCGGGTGCATGCAGCAGGGCGGCCGGAAGAGCCGTTCTTGCCGCCGCGGGCGCGTAACCGATCACCAGCCCATTTAAGCTAACGGTGCTCTGCGCGCCTCCGGTTAGGGTGATTTCCTGGCTGATCAACAAGGTCGGGCGGCGTCCTTCTGCCGCCCGCAATTCGATGGTCACGCCGGCGGCCACGTTGAATAGAAGCGCTGGAGAACCCGGAGAGCTTGGAGAACTCGGAAGCGGGTAGATTCCGTCGTCCGTGATTTCGACCGCGACCTGGCCGGCGCCCGCCAAGCTGGCGGCGGCGAAGGTCAACGCACCTTGAAGCGTCGTATAACGCGGCGTGCTTTCCGTATCCGGAAACGGAAAGACCGCGGTGTCGGATTGGGCGTCGGATTGGACGATGAAACTGTCGGACCTGGAATAGGATCCTCCACCCATGTCTGCGCCGAAGCCGTAGTAATAAGAAGCCTGCACCGACGGCGTCGTCGAGTCCGCGGGCGGAGGCGCGGGCGCATTGACGAACGCCAGCCGGCCCAGTTCCGGATCGAAGCGCACGGTATAGGGACTTCCCGTGGTCGGTAAGTTGGCCCAACTTCCGTCGGCCCCGGATAAGTTGCAAATTTGAATCTGGTAGGGGTTCAACAAGACGCCGTTCAAGTACAGCGCCACGCTAAGGCCCTCACCGTAGTAGGCCGCCCCCACGCCGGCCTGAAGATCCTGCTGCAACACGGCGCGGCGCAGCCGATCCGGGACGTTGATTGGCTGGGCGGGCGTAGTGATGTCAGATCCCTGAGACACCGGATTGTTGAACAGCGGCATGTCGGCCCCGAGCGTACCGACGCGAAATAGCTGGCTGCTGCCGGCGACGGCCGTCGCCGGCGCTTTGGCTGCTCCGTACGCGTTCAGCGACCACAGAAAGACCCCGACGTTCTGAATGTTGTAGCGGCCGCGGCTGTCCGAGATCCGACGCACGTCGACCTGGCGCGCCGTGAGATCGAAGGCGCTATTCATGTAGATGAGGGGCCGCCAGCCTCGCAGGTTCGGCGCGTAGTGATTATCCGACCGGATGTGCTTGACATACTGCGCAGTCGCCAGCTGCCGAAAGAACTCGACCGCGTGCGCGCCCCATCCCGTAACGTCGCGCGCCAATTGTTCCAGCACCAGGGCCGTGCCTTTGCGGCGACGGAACGACACCGTATTGGCCACTTCCGCGCGCGGGCTGGCGACGGCGGGCGCGACGCCGTTCACCAACTGGTAGCCGATGAGATCGCCGATGTAGGGAATGACCCACGGAGCGCAGGTTTCGATGAACTCGTCGTCGTAGCGCTGGATCAAATCATCCAACAGCAATTGAAACTGTTCGTCGATTAGCATGAGCAGCGATTGCAACGGCCCACGCGCCGTCTTGGCGGTCAATTGATCAAATAATTGCTGTTGGTCCGGCGAGAGCGGTGGCGTCAGCGCCTGCAGGTTTTGCAGTCGGGCCGACTCTGTCGGTGTCAACAGCGATTGCGACTGCGCCAATTGCGCGTCTCGCAGCCGGTAGAGCGCCGGTAACAGATCGAACAAACTCTGGCCTTGCGCGCTCATGACATCACGCCGAGCACAACGGAGCTGGGGTCAGGATCGAGCACCAGTATCTCTGCCGGCAACGGCGAGAACTGCCCATTTGCCACCGGAAAGAATGCGGAAATTTTTGTGACCGGACGAGGCCGGGGGACAAAGACGTACGGAGCGATCCAGTTCTTCCAATTCGCCAAGCTGAAGCCGGTTGAGAAACTCGCCAGATCGCCCGCGGTGCTGCTCCTGACGACATTCAGCGAATAGACATTGACCGCCACGACGCCGGGAACGTTCTGCATGACGGTAGAAATTTCGTCGACGGATACGCCTTGGCCGAAGTTGCGCTGCGCAAAGCCAAACGCCGTCGACAATGTCTGCAACACCTGCGCCTTCACCGCGGGCATTTGATACGAAGGGTCGTACTGCAGGTCCGCCGAGAAGCCGAAAAGCGTTTCCACGAAGGACTGAACCGTGATCGGGATCAGCGGATTGCCGTAGTTCCGCAGTGAGGCGATCAAGTTGTTGAGCGTGGGATCGGCCGAGAGCGCAACGCCGCCGACGGCGGCGACAGTCAGGAACACTCCTCGACTCCGGCCGCTCGGAATCCACTGCGCATGCGCCTTCGTGATTCCGGCAAATCCGGCGGCATAGTTCTCGTAGTCGCTGAGAGAAACTGCCCGTCCGAGCGTGAGCACCGACCGGGGGGCGTTGGTACGAATGTCCTCCAGCGACTGCGCGTCCTGACCACCGGTGGCGGCCTCGGGATTTGTGACCGCACTCACGCCCAATGGCCGATCGATCAATGTGGTCAATGTATTCGCTGGGACATTTCCGGACTTTCCTAAGCTGATGCGGTAATTCGCGAGGAGGTTGCTTTGTCCGGTGGGCAGCAGGGCGCCTTCATCGCCGTCGCCAAACAACACATCGACGGCGCCATCCGATTGGTTGAGGATGTCGAACACCTGTTGAGATTGCATCGCGCCGTACAAACTGCCCACTTCGGTCCACGCAACCCCATTCACCTGCACCTGCAAAGTGCTCTGTCTTCCGGTCGGCGTCGGCGCTTGCACATAGGTTAGGGGCGACTGTTTCAGCGTAAAGCTTTGGTTCGGAGTGGACGCGTTGCCGCTGCCCATGATTTCGCTGACCGATTGTCCATGCGTGACCAGCGCCACGTTCGCGTTGACCGACGTGGATGCCCGCTCATAGCAATTGGCGAGCGGAGCTTGCAGTTGAATTTGAGTGTGCGCGTACGGTACGGGAGTGCCCTGGACGACGGACACCAGGGCGTATTCACTCACGAATGGATCGCTGGCGCCTGAGGTCGTTAATATGAACTGACTGAGCGCGGCTTGAGCGACGCCGGTCCGGCCGTTGATGTCCTCCACACTCAATATCAGCGGCGTGGTGGCCTGACTCCAATCGGCAAAGGGCAACGCGCCTGCAATCAACGCCGTCGGGTCGGTCAACGTAAACACATCGCCGGGATTCATCGGGACGGGAGCGGTGCCATCGTCAGGAATGAAGGAAAGTCCGGTGACTCCGGCCGCCACCGCAAGTTTCTGCCGCTTGCCGGCAATCGCGATGACCTCGAGTCCCACCAGATCCGGACGCAGGACCTGCAGGTCCACCACCGCGCCGTACAGAGGATAGGCAAGCGGTTGCGGGGCCACCGTCAGCTGATCGCTTTGGAGCCAAACTTCAGTTCCCAGCAGCGTAAATGCCGAGTTGGACCCCAGCAGAGGATCCAGCGCGTAGTCGGGCGTGAGCCGGGTGATCTTGCCGCTCAACGCGAAATCGGAACGCGAGACCGCCTGCGCGGTCGCCACCCGGTAGAGCTGCGCAGCGCCTTTCACCACGAGAGCAAACCAGCTGCCGGCGACTGCCTTGGCGTACGGGGCGTCCAGGTCGATCTCGGGGGGGAAGGCACCGGACGAATTGACCCAGAAACTATTCCAGGAAAACGCAGGGTAGGCGCCCCCGATCAGCCCATTGGCCGGCGTCTGTGATGACGTTACGAACAGATTCGGATTTGGCGCGTTATGCCCGAACAAAGACGCTTTTTGGCGGAACGCAAATACCTTGGCGGCGGTCCAAGGCGAGGAGCTGAACGCGGAATCAGGGACTGCTTGCATGCCCATCAGCGGAGGTTGCTGCAAAGAGATATACTCGCCGTAGAGGTTGGGGATGACGGTGAGCTCGGTGAGAAGCCCTGATTGCCACGACACGGCTGACTGCTCTGCAGACACTGGGTCATTCGGGCGAAACCGCTCCCTCACTGGCGACCGCGTCGAAGGATTCAAGACCCGGACGCTGGGGCTCGAGCCGAGTGTGGCGCTTTGCGCGACCGGGAGCGGCGCGTTCCATGCGACGTAGGTGAGCTTGTTGGCGGTGTCGATGCATACTTTATCAAGCACCACTACCCCCCACTCCCCTGAAGGCGCTATAACGCCACCGCCGCCATACGAGCCAAAATCTATTGTACTAATCGATAATCCCGACAATTCAGTGAGTGTGAAATTATTTTGATCAACAACCTTAACTACATACGCTTCACCGTTAAGTGTTGCATATGCGCCGGTGAAACCTTGCAGTCTTACTTGATTGCCAGTAGATAGACCGTGTCCAGTCGCAATAAATTGAGCTGGATTGGCGTTCGTAACAGCGGATATAGGGTTTTGCGTACCGGGCGGCCAAGTCTCGCGATTCACGCCCAGGATCAGCAGAGAATCGCCCACCTGCAACTGTGTGGTTGTCCCGCTCAGATACACACCGCCGGGCCCTGGCGTGGCGCCGGCGCTCAGGTTGCCGGGGGCCACCCACGGCGCGCTGGTTTGCACCGGCAGCGCGTTCCAATCCGCCTTAGCCTGAATGTCCGCTGCCGTCTCGAAGGTTTGCGCCTTTTGCCCCTGCGGGGGCACGCTCTGCACTTGCGTACCCTGCGGAATCGTGGTTGAGGCCGTAGTGGGATCGGGCGCCTCTCCGGGCGCCGCTTTTAGCGTGAAGGCCACATACGTCGAGGCCGAAACGCCCGGCGACGGCTGATAGCCGATCAAGCGCGAGAGCTCGGTCAACGAGCGAGGCTGTTGCGCGGTGCGCAGGTACCCCTCGTTTGCGAGCCTCTCCTGATAGAAACTCAACACATCGAGCACGATGGCGGAAGCATCGAGGAGTGCGATGGTGAAGTCATCGCTGCCGCGAGTCTTGAGGTTCGCCAATGCGGGATAATCGGAGCTCGAGAGGCGGGCCAGCATCGATTCGTTGAAACTCCACCACGTGCCCACGCGATAGGGCACCGCGGCAAGCCCGGGCGAATTGTTGCGCGGCTGAGGCGTTTGAACGCTGGCGCCGCTGCAGCAGCCGCAGGTACAGTTCGCGGTTCCCGCGCAACTCATGGGCTCATCGGCCTCCCTGCATGGACAGGGTCAACTGACCGTGGTTTGGATAGCTCGGGTCATTCTCCAGGCGGGCAACCTGCAGCGATCCGAGCTTGATCTCACCTGCCGACAGGTACCGCGCGGCATTCACGCCCTGCGGTTGAAACTGCGTCGCCATCACACCCGACACACCGGCCACCGAACGGGCGGCGGCGTATATCGGGCTCAAGTAGACGGTCTGACCGAAGGTGAAATTGTCCGGATAGAAGAAACCCTTTTGGCCGTTCGGCAAAATCCGATTGCCCAAGACCTGCAGCAAGGACTCTTCGACGTCGCTGCGGAAATAGTTGTCATCCACCTGGACCGAGAGCGCGATCTGCAAGGATACATATTGCGGCGATTCCAGCTGCACATCCTGGCCCGCCAAGCGGTAGGTTTCCACGGTGTTGCTGACCGTCTCTTGCAGCGCCGGGGTAAGGTTTCCGCCGCCGTGCGGTTCCACCGCAATGAACACGGTGTGCCAGCTTCCCGTCCAGCGCAGCGAAGCCACGGCCTGATTCACTTGAGGGTTGTTTTCCGCGATCGCTTCGTAATCGGCCATCGTGACCGCTCTCTCGAGCGTGCTCGGCGCTTGCGACAGAAAGGCCTGCGGGGCGCGCCGGCGAATTTGGTCGTTGGTCTCCGGATCCGTACCGCCGGCTGCAGGAAGCGGATTACTACAGCTTTGAATTCGCGCGTCGGGCGGCGCGAAAAACTTCAGGCTCTCCGCGCCCACGTTGCCGGCGGCGCCGTTACCGATTCGGTAGCTGGCGACAAACGTCGTGCCGGACGGGGGCGCCAAGCCATTGGTTTCGAGCGGCAAGGTTGGATCGCCGGGCGTTGCAAATCGCAGGTATGCTGTGCCCTCCGATTCTATTTCGACCACGAACACCCGATCCGTTGGGCCACTCGAGAGCAGGTCCTGCTGGGGATTCCAAGGTGTGATGATGCCCTCATAGGTACCTTGCAAGTTGATCTGCGGAACCGCATCGCGCGGGTCGACATTGATCAGATCCTGAGCGGTCAACGCGATGTTGGGGGTCCCGGCGAAACTTTGCACGGCGATGAGTTGAGAGGTCCCGTTGACCTGGGGAGCCAAAGTCGTCTGCGCCAGGCTTGTGAACTGCTCGAGCGTCACCGGCAATGTGACGCCGACGGGTGAGGCCGGATAGTAGACAACCGCCAGATTAAAGGTGGGAGGCGAGGTCTCGAGACCTTGCACCAACACACCCACCGCAGCCGGCCAACCCTGCGCAGGGGTGGTCTGCAAGATGAGGTACACGACCGCCGGGTCGCTGAGATCCGTCAATGTAACGGTTTGGTTGGCTGCAAGCATCGTCGGCGGCGTCGGAAATCCGGACAGCGCACTGGTGGGCGGCGTGTAGCTCGACGGCACCCGGATCAAATTTGAGAGGCTGTTGATCTGCGCGGCCACATAATTCGAGGCCGCGGGCGCGAACGACAAATTCGTGAAATGCTCCACTGGCACAGGGGCGCTCACGCCAGCGGCGCCACCGCGCGGGCCATAAACGACCGTCAAATCGATGTTCGTGGCGGTGGCTGCATTTTGCCGGACGACGACGCCGAACAATGACGGCCACCCCGCGGGATTCGCAACTTGCGTCAACAGCGAGACGAAACCGTTAGCGTCCGTCAAGCTCGCGGCGCCGCTGTTTCCCAGCAGCACTACGCCAGAGGCGCTGGGAATCCCCGTCGGGGGCTGAGGGACCGCCTGAGTGAGTGGGCTCTCCGACAGCGCGGGACGGAAGCGCACGGGAAGGGGGACCGGCGGAACTTGGGGGTTCTGACAGCTTTGCTGATTAGGCGGATAGTAGAACCGCGGCGCCGGCAGGGTTCCGAGGTCCATTCCCGTAAGCGAGAGTCCGTGATCCGCCAGCACGACGTTGCCCAACGCGACACTTACGTTCGTCGCGAGTTGCTTATTGCCGCTGGAGTCGAGATAGAGAGATGAAATGCAAATTGGAAATGTGGGGGCGTCGGCCGTCGCCCACTGAATCTCCGTAACCGGCATGGGCGTTCGGGCGGACGACGTGATCGGGGCTCCGGTCACATCGAAGAGTGGATCGACCAAAGGTTGGCCCGACGCATCGACGTGTGCCACTCGAGTAAGTCTCACCGCGCACCGACGACGCAAGTCCGCATCGGCCGCATCGCCTGTTTGCGGTCCGATCACTTCTTGGAAAATCAGCACGTCTCCGGCTTGCAGATTGGGCAAGTGGCCCTGGAGGGTCGCTTCCACAGCGCCGGCCGGCAGACAGCACTGGGTGTCGCCCCAAGTATAGAAATTGATGATGTTGTGTTCTGTGTACAGGAGTGCGTCCTGCATCGGTTGAAACACCTGCACGCCGGCCGCCAACGCTACTTGCTCGTTGCCGGCCAGAGTCGTCGGCATTCCCGGGGCATATGTATAGAACCGAGTGAGTGTGTGATCCAGGAAAACTGGTTCGCCGGGGTTTGCGGCGACAGTGATTTGCATCCAAGCCCGGGCGTTGCCTCCATCGTGAACGTGATAGCCCACCAGGCGCGCGTGTCGCCGCAGCGACACTCGGCTGCGCGCGGTCTCTAGGTAAGCCTCCGTCGCAATCGCGTCCTGTTGATAACTCAACTGATCGGCTCGATAGGCGATCAGTTCAGCAAGAACGACCGCGAGATCCGCCTCATTGGCGCCCACCGATGCCGGCAACAGCTGGTTCAATCGGTCCAAGACGAGCGTGCGAAAACTGCCGTAGTCCTTGGCGAGGTAGTTGATCGGCGGAGGCTTCGACTGAGGCGTTGGGCAGTCGGCAAGCGGGGGCGCGCAATCGAAACTCGGGCCGACGCCTACGTGGAAGGAGAATAGCACTTCGGCCAGCTCAGGATCGAAGCCGGAAAAGACTTCTGTGATCGCGAACGAATCAGTCGCCGCCGCAGCTGCGTCGTTCACCAGCCGCAGGGTATAGGTCGAGAAGTCGCCCGCTTCGTGCGTGCGAACGACCAGCACATTGGCCTTGTCGGTCATCGCGCTGACGATCGGGAGCAACGCCGTCACATCGGGCGGCGAGTTCACAGGATCAATCGCAGCCGCTGCGATTATCCAGTCGATGGAGATGGTCGTGATGCTCTCGCCGCCGACGATCAAGACATTGATCGGGCCACTTGGCTGCGCGGCGCTCTGGGGCGCAGGAGCGGGGCGGAAAACCAACATTGGCGAAAGTGGATTGAGGCAATGAATGAACAGAATTTGTCGGGGTGGCACGTTCGATGGCGCCGCACTTTCCAGAACTTCGAGATAATCAATGCCATTCAGCGCTGGCGCACTGCGCACCGCATTCTTCCGATTTTCGTTGCAGCAACTGAAAATCATAATGCTGCGGTTCCGTAGGTGAAGGTCTGCACCTGCGTGACATCGGTATTGAGGGGTGTGTAGGTGACGGTGACGGTGAGCACAGCCTCTTGGGCGGAGGCGACCACCGACCGAGTGGTCACATAGCCCGCCAGCCATTTCTGCAGCGCGGCCTGCACCGCGAACTGGGTCGCCGCCGCCACCTCGATGCTATTGGGCGCGAAGGGAAGCTGCAGCAGTCCGCTTCCGAAATCGGGCAAGTTGACCCGCTCGCCCGGCGAGGTGAACAGCACCTGTTCAATCAGCTGACGAACGTAGTCCTGCGTCGCGGCCTCGTCCGTGCGCCCGCTGCCGTCAAAGCCGTACGGAAAGTTCAGGTTCATCGTTTTCTGCCCTTTCCTTCAACTTGCGATGGCTCTCATCTGTGCAGAGACGGGAAGCAACGGCGTTCCGGTGGGCGTGCAGACGGCGACGCCAGACAGAATGGCGACCGGCTGGCCCTCAGACAACACTTGCATGGCACCGACGACCCATTGGGCTGTCACGCACGGCCCGTTTCCAGCCGGCGGCACGAACGCGCAGCCGGCGACCGAATAAGGCGCGGCGATGGTCGCGATCGGCATCCCGGAGACGAGAACGCGCGGGCTCGGCGCCGTGGGAAGGGCTTGTCCGCCGTGCGAGCAAAGCACCGTCGCCCCCGCATGCAAGATCGGTCCGGGCACCGCTATGTCACCAGCAGTGCGTCGATGTTGATGGCGACCGCGGGCCCGACGAGCGTGACCGTCGCTCCCTGGCCGTTGTCGAGATAGATTCCTGTCTCGTTGACGACGATCATGGCGCCGCTCACGCTTTTCAGCACGATGCCGCCAGTGACGGGCGACGGCGGCGCGTCGCTCGCCATGATCATGTTCTGACCTGTAGTTTGCAGCACAATGTTTTGTCCGGGAGGTATCGCGGGAGGAGCGATTGCAAACACTGGCACGTCGGCGGCCAGTCCCCAAAAGCCGCCGGTCCAGATAGGGTAGTCGGGATTGCCCTGTTCGAATTCGATCCACACGCCCGATCCGATCGGGGGCACAACGAACACGCCCGATTGAATTCCGGCGGCGGGCACGCAAGGCATCGCCCAGCTCGACGGCGTCATCCCGAGCACGTCAGGCACCATCGCAAGGATCCGGCCGATCTGCATCGGATCGATGTTTTCGATCACTGTGCCTCGATATTTTCCATAGTAGCGCTGCGTCGCGGCACCGGCGGAGGAAGCATGCGCGTTCATGGCGACACCGTGGGAACCGCGGGGACCGTGGAGACGAGACCGTTGCGGGTGAGCTTGAAGTTTTGTTTGTATTCGCCGCGCTTGATGGTGTGGGTGACGCTCTTAACGTAGTAGAGGCCGTCGAACGCCGGTCCTGCGCCGCGGACGCCGACGAGCTGACGGGCGTTCAGCACGCCGCCGTAGCGCGCGACGTCGAGCGTTCCCTCCGCAGTGACCGCGTCCGCCCACTGCGAAGCGGCGGCGAGGCCGACCATGATCGCCTGGGGGGGTGAGAACTTGGAGAGATCGTCACGCACGGGCTTCAGATCGCCGAGAATATTCGTCGGCAACGGAGGAATGGCCCCGAGAGGCGGATTGAGCGGCGTGATGGGAGGAATGGGGATCGGAATGATCAGGTTGGTTTCCTCGTTGTAGAGGAACACCGTCGGGATCTTGTTCTGCTGTTGATCGAAGCTGAACTTGAGGCTTTCGACATTGGTGTAGGCGTCCATGTCGGCGCTCAGCGCGGGCTGGACGGGGCCGTCCTTGACCTGCGGCCCCCAATAGGCCTTGCTCGCCCCCGCCACTGGGCCGGGATCAAGATAGAAGACATATCCGACGTCGTCGGCCAGAGCTTTGATGTACTCGTAGTCCGTGCCTTGCTGCGCTGGAATTCGGTCGATTGGAATCGGCACGTCGATCATGACGCTCGGGATGATCAACGGCACGACGCCAAACACAGCGTATTTGGCGAGCAGCAAGGCGACCCGCGCTTCCGCTGGACAGGCGGGAAACGGAAATCCGCTCCAATCGGATTGATTCATCAGCGCGGTCAAATCTTCGCCCGTGAGCGTCAACGTCGAGGCCGAGCCCTTGTCGCCCGGAGAGATGTCATTCTTGGTGATGACCCCGTCGATCAGAACGTTGGCGACGCCGTTGACGACGACGACCACGACGACCCGCATAAACAGCAGCGGCCCGCCGCCGGCGAGCAAGAACACGATCTGCAGCGGCGACTGCTTGTCGATGCTGAATTTGATCTGGAATCCGCTGACGCCGACATCGTTCACCGTCACCTGAACCTCGACGAGCGCATCCATGACCGGGCGCGGCGGCGTCAAAGGTATGAATGGCCCGATCATCAGGCGAAGCTGAACGTCCCTAAGCATTGGGCGCCCCCGGCACGCCCAGCGGCGTGGTGATGTTCAGAATCGTTCCGGGGACCTCGAGTCCGCTCGGGCGAATCGCGCCGTTGGCGTCGCAGATGAGCCAGAACATCAGTGGATCGCCAAGGTATTTGGCAGCGATGAGATCGAGCCGATCGTTCTGCTTGACGGTGTATTGCGCGACGGTTGCGTAATTCGGCGCGCCTTGCTGTGGAACGATGCGGGGCGCCAGATAGGTGATAGTCTTGCCGTCGGGCGTGGTCGTGGTGAGCGTGGCTGAACCATAGTATCGGCTATTGGCGGGAAACGTGACGGAGGGGATGACGCCCATGCCGATCAGCGCGGCGAGCGGATATTTCATGGCAAGCCTCCGATCCCCAGCACCGACATCACAGCCGAGCCGGCCCGTGCCGCGAGCTGCTCCTTGTTGGCGAGATAGCTCATGAACATGCGGCCGCCCGGATGGGTGAAGCCGAGATCGTCGATGGTGAGCACGCGCAGCCCGAGGCTCACTTTGGCGCGGATCGGATTGAGCGACGCATCGAACGCTTCCTCGGTGACGGAGAAATCGGTGAGCCGCACTGGAACGACGCGGTTCTTGCTCCAGACGAACAGGGCTAGCGGCTGCTCCAGCGGAATAATTTCGAGCGCCCCGGAATTGGCCATCGCGTCGTCGGACTGCAACGTGTCGACCGTCGGGTTGATCAGCATCTCGAGTTGCGCGAGTTGCGGTTGCAAGCCGTATTGAGCGGCGTTGGGATTCTTTCTCGGGAATTCGAGCTGGTCGGTCGCGTCGAGTTCGGCCTCGAGCTTGATGGTCTCGATCGCCGGCCCGCGCAGCCTCAACGCGTCGACCCTGACCCCGTCTTGCCCACCGGGCGTGGCCTGAATCTGCAGCGTGCGACTCAGGCTGTCGGGGTTGTATTGCAGCGCGATGATGCCCTGGACCACCGAAGTATCCGGGTCCATCGTCACGATGCCGCCTTTGACGAGGCGGGGGGAATTGGCGAATCCGGTTGGCATTGGACGCTCCTGATGGAGTCACGCGAAACTCAGCAAAGGGTTTTCATTTATTGTCCTCCTTTTTCTTGGCTGGCCCCACGTCGTAGTCGAGCCCTATGAATCCACCCAGAGTCTTCACTGCCGTTCCCGCCCCGGCCGCGTCGGATGGCACGCCCTGCTCGAAACCAATGCCGCCGAATAGTCCAATCTTCAAACTCTTGAAGTCGGGGCTGAGTCGCGCGAAAGGCGTGGACTGCAATTTCACCTGTCCACCGCCTGTGAACGGAAACCTCGAGAGGCCGGTTGCCCACCCATCGGGCAGTCCCACAACAGGGACCAAATCGGCCTCGATGATGTCTTTGAGGATAGTGAATTTGATCAGATTCATCTGCGCGGTAACACCGACATTGTTGCCGCAGAACGCGGGAGCGACATTGATGTCGAGCTCCGGCTCGTTAAGGAGTTCCAAACGGTCTTTGAAAATCGTAATGCCGTTATTCCATTTACCGCCAATTTGGAGAACGCCGTGATCGCAAAGGAATGGCGGACTGGTTCCGGTGGGAGGAGGAGGGGTTGGGCTTTTCCAGTCGTTCTTCAGGTCGAACTCCAAAGTGACGCTGAAGAGGCGATCTGGCCGTTCCCCCGGTTCATTGCTTGTTGATGGGGCCGCCGTCGTGGGTGCCGGAGCCGGAAGGACTTTCGGCGCTGTTGGTTTGACGCTGACCCCATCGCCCTTCTCCCCGACGGAGAAACCACCGGGAACTTGAACCGCCGGCGCCGCCGGAGCTGGGGCGGGTCCCGCCACTCGAACGGTGCTGATCTCAACCCGGCGATTTTGCGCGGGATCTTTGGTTGAGAATTTGTCCGTTTCCCCGTGAGCAAACGTAATCACTCGGCTCTGCGGCACTCCGAGCTTTACAAACTCGGCCTGCACCAATTCCGCGCGGTGGCATGAATAGCGCCAATTTGCCTTTTGCTGATCCGCGGAATCGTTCGCGGTGTCCGGGCTTGCGTACCCCTCGACTGCAATAAAGTCCGAGGAGCCGCTTGCAACCCACTTTTTGTGGAATTCGGCGATCTGTTTCGTTTGCGCGGCGCTCAGCGCTCTTAGGCTGACTCCTATTAGAGGCATTCCCGCCCCGCCGCCGGGGACTTCATCGTGGTTGCAATTCATTTTTGGAACAACGCTGGGGTCCGCCGACGCTCTCTGGAGACGAGGCGACGTGACGCGCATGATGTCATGCCGCGCGAAATCGGACGACATACCTGTGAGCAGCGAAGGACGTTGATCGGACTCGCCCTGCCGCTCTGCAACAAAGTGCTGCTGATCTTGATGACGGCAATCTGATTGCTGAATCGTGTGAGACAATTCATGCGCAAGCAGGCGTTTGCCCTGTGCGCTCTCTTTTGAAAAAACGCCTGGGTCAAGAACGATATCCTGACCGACCGTGTAAGCTAATGCGTTCACCGATCGCGCCGACTCCGCGGCTCGAGCATCCGTGTGTAGCCGCACTCCGCTGAAATCGTAACCGAAACGTGGTTCGAAAAACCTGCGAGCGGTGGCATCAAGCGGCCGCCCCGATGAATTCAGCACTTGGTGAACGATTGGCGGGGTCTCGTCTTGTGAACGAGCGCCGGTCGCCTTTCGTTGGAGCCGCTTTTCCTTGCATTCGGTGCACTCTCCACTCGCGCCCCCCGCCCCGCCGCAATCGCATTTGCGCTGGAGCGGCGCTTCCACGCTCATCCGCGAAAACGACCAGTCGGCGCCGATCCTGCCCCCGTTCATCACCGCGTCCGCCATCCGGTCCGCCTCTTGCTCGAACGCGTCGTCGGGCGCGCCAATACGCAAACTCGTCGTCACGTTCCTGGTCGGCGTCGCGGTCTTCGCCGCCGGGGCCGCTTCGCTTTTTCTGGCCAACATCGTGGAGCTCATGGCTTTGCTCCCTGTACGACCCGACGCGCCAGACCGTCGCCAAACTTGCGCGCGCCCGACGCGCCGGGCTCGATCGCGATCGGTACGAGCCGCGGCACCGGCGTCCGTCTCGACCGCGCCCAGGCATCGCCCGCTCCCGGTTCAGCGAGCGCGCGGGACAGCTCGGCTTGCAGGCCTTCGACCAGCGCCTTTCGCTGGGTCAGGTCGGAGCCCTCCAGCGCGGGCTGATTGATGGTGACGCGGATGCGACTCATACCGACCCCCGGGTTTCGCTGTCCAATAGCGGGCGCTCGATCTTTTGCGACTCTAGCAGCGCGGCCTCATGCAGATGGTTCACGTCGACCGGCGCGTCCGCCATCGCGGCAACGCACGAAAAAGCTCCCTTACGGCCTTTCCCTCCACCCTCGGCGCCGCCAGGGAGGTTGTCTTTCCTCCTGGGGGCTTTGCGCCGCCCTTTGCCTTGGCGGGCGGGCCTTCGCCGCAATCCTTTATGATGTCGGGCGACAGGTCATTCCCGACCCGCGGGAGGCTCGACGCCGAAACGATCGCGCGGGCGAACTCACAGTTATTCTGAAGCCGGGGCGGTATTGTGCGAGGCCGTGGCGTATGAGATCCTGAATCATCGCGAGCTCTTTTCGATTTTCTCGCCAAGCATTCGAATACGCTCTGCCACTTGTCGGGCGATGGGCCGACGAGTCGGGTGACGTGGTTTTCCGCCGCCTTCTGCGACGCAAAGGTCACTTTCTTTTTCGAGAGGTCATTAACGACATCGGCGTAGCGTCGCAGCGAAATCTCGAAGGCGTATTTGTAGTCGGCACAGTGTTCCAACTCGGCTTCGCGAATCTTTTGCGCGCCGGTCCCGTCAATAGTCCACCTGAGAGGATATTTCTTGCCCGACTGACACTCAGCTTGCTCGCCGACGAAAATGCCCTCTCCTTCCGTAAAGGTATCTGCTTTCGTGAAAACGGAGGTCAGCGGTGGGAATATCGCATCGGTTGGATCGAGCGTCACACCCGTCTTTCCCTTGCCCGCCGCGCTCGTGCTGACTGCTGGCACTCCGAGGGCGCCGCTGAGTGTTGTCAGACCAAAGTCGCCAGTACTGGTGCCTGGCTCCTTCAAGTAATCCGCGCGCGATAGCCCTTTGGGATCGCATGGGGGCGTTGCCGTCTGCGCAACCGGGCCTTGGGCAGGCTCGCCGGGAGCGGCCTTTGACGGATCCTCGCTCTCAACCTCTTCGCGTTTACTGTCGGGATCATCTTTTTCCCGCAGCGTGGGACTTTCAGCCGGATCCGCTTGCCTCCTTGCCGGGAAGCGCCGAATAGCATCGGGCCGTGACGAGGCCGCGCCCACTAGCGTCTCCGCTTCGTATTCAAGGGGATCATGCGGGGCCCCCATGGGGAGAAAGCCTGGTGCTCCGAGAGTGGCGTCCGCCGCGGTCTGCTGCACGACGTGGGCAAGCTCGTGCGCGAGCAGCCTCCGCCCAGCGCCGGACGCCGGAAAATAACGGCCAGTGTCAAAAACCACATCCTGGGCCACTGTGTAGGCAAGCGCGTTCACGGCTCGCGCCGACCGCGCCGCCTTTGCGTCGGTGTGCACCCGCACCTGATTAAAGTCATGACCAAAGTGCAACTCAAAAAATTCGCGGGTGTTTGGATCGAGAGGCTGGCCTGCCGAGCGCAGCACCTCGTGGACGATCGGTAGAGCCTCCCCGCCACCCTCGGTCTCTCCGCCGCGCCGGGAGAGCGACGCACGCCGCAGCATTGTTTTTTCCTTTTGGCAGTCCTCGCACTCACCTCCCGCGCCCCCCGCCCCGCCGCAGTCGCATTTGCGCCGCAACAGGGGCTCCACGCTCATCCGAGAAAACGACCATTGCCGGCGGATCCCACCTCCACTCATGACCGCGTCCGCCACCCGATCCGCCTCTTGCTCGAACACGTCGTCGGGCGCGCCGATGCGCAGGGCGCTTCCGTTGCTCTTGACCGGCACCGCAACCTTGGCCGCCGGCGCCGTCGCGCCCTTTCTCGCCAACATCGCGAAGGTCATGGCTTTGCTCCCGCCACCACCCGGCGCGCCAGACCGCCGCCAAACTTGCGCGCGCCCGATGCGCCAGGCTCAATCGCCATCGGTCCGAGCCGCAGCGCCGGCGTCCGGCTCGATCGCGCCCAGGCCTCGCTCGCGCCCTGCTCGGCGAACACGCGCGACAGCTCGGCTTGCAGGCCTTCGACCACCGCCTTTTGCTGGGTCGGGTCAAAACCCTTGAGCGTGAGCTGATCGATGGTGACACGGATGCGGGTCATAGCCACCCCCGGGTTTCGCTCTCCGATAGCGAGCGTTCGATCTTTTGCGACTCCAACCGCGCGGCCTCGAGCAAGTGGCTCATGTCGACCGGCGCATCCGCCGCCGCGGCGAGGAAGGCGGCGTTCAACGCGATATTGCAAATGTTGCCGCCGGGGACGTTGAGCTGGGAAAGGCGCGCCGCGTCCAATCCTCGCGTCGGCGTCTTGACGGGGAACGCGCGCCGCCAGATCGCCTCGCGTTGCTCGGCGTCAGGGAAGGGGAAATTGACGATGAAGCGCAGCCGGCGCTGGAACGCCTTGTCGAGCGTCGACTTGAGATTGGTGGTGAGAATCGCGAGGCCCTGATAGGTCTCCATGCGTTGCAGCAAATAGCCGACTTCGATATTGGCGTAGCGGTCGTGGCTGTCCTTGACTTCGCTGCGCTTGCCGAACAGCGCGTCGGCCTCGTCGAACAGCAGGATGACGCCGCCTTCCTCGGCTGCGTCGAATACCTGGCCCAGATTCTTGGCGGTCTCTCCGATATATTTGCTGACGACGTTCGAGAGATCGACACGATAGAGATCGAGGCCGAGCTCACGCCCCAGCACTTCGGCGGCGAGCGTCTTGCCTGTGCCGCTCACGCCCGCGAACAATGCGCTGACGCCAAGTCCCCGCCGGCCTCTGTCGGAAAACCCCCAGGTCTCGTAAACCTTCATCCGATGACGGACCTGATCCGCCAACTGCCTCAGCGTCCGCTTCTGCGCTTCGGGCAGGATCAGATCATCCCAGCCGACCAATGGGACGATCCGTTGCGCCAGATCCTCGAGGCGCGGCCGCGCCAGGGCGCGACATGCATTCCAGATTTCCTCGGGCGCGATGGCGCGCTCGCGATCGACGGCGAGGGCGCTGGTGGCGAATATCGTCTTGGCGCTCAGGCGAAAATGCTGCGCCAGATCGTCGAGCGCCCCGTTAAGCTTGCCTGCCTCATGACCCAAGGCGCGCGTCCACAGCTGCTTCTGCTCGACCGGCGGCGGCTTCTCCACGTCGAACCTCAGGAACGGACGGCCCAGACGGACCGGCTCGCGACTGGCGACGAACAGCGGGCTTGCGAGTCGTTCCGCCAAGTGCTTCGCTGCGGCGGAGATTCCGCTCGACGCGCATTGGATGAGCAGCGCACCGCGCAGCAGCAGCGAATCGCGCTCCCAAAGCGCGACCAGCTGATCGAGCTCCGCTCCCGGCGCGGGAATGTCCTCGACCGCCAACACGAATAGGGTCAGGCCCAGCACAGAGCAGGCGTGCGCGGCGACGTCTTCCTGGCCCAGCGCATCGTCGCCGCACAGTTGCAACGCAGGCCGGGCGCCCGGCGCGGATGCGAGCGCCTGCGCGGCCTTTTCGCCCGCGGGCGCATGCGTCGCGGCGATCCATTCGGGCGCCACGACCGACCGCAGAATGGCGTGCAGGCGCTGATCGAGGCTGTTGACCCCGGCGAGATAATGCAGGGTGCGCTCATCGATGCGCAACGGCGCCGCGGTCAGCCCCTGACCTATCTCCACTTGCAGCAGCTGGTAACGTCGCAATGGCCGGGCCGGCGCGAGCGCGCTCCAATGCGCGTTCGGCAGAACCGACGTGGCTAGCGCAAACGTGGCATGTCCGCGCTGCGAGCGGCCCTGCGCCCCGGCGCATAGCGAGGCGAGTTTGGAATCCATCTCGACGCCGGCGCATAACAGCAGAACGTCGCGTTCGAATTCGCTCAACTGGAAGAGATGGGCTAACCAGTCGATCGCTGGCGGCGCATCCATTTCCGCTCGAATGGCGGCGGCGTCCGCATCGGCATCCGTCTCGGCGCCGAGCAGACTCTGGAGACGCGCGAACTCGGCAACCAGAAATGCCTGGTTGGCGTCGCTCCAAGAGGGCTTGCGCGTCCGTTTCAGCATCAGGTCACCTGGACCAAGGGGCCGAAGAATGATGGCGGCGTTGTCGTCATGTTGATGGTCGGACTGTCGACGCCGTCGACGCGCAGCCAAACGGGAACCGGGCGGTCGGTCGGACTCAATATCGGGTAAGTGAATGTGGGCGTATTTGTCGGTGTCGAAAACGTATCCGCCGGCGCCTGCTGGCCGCCGATCTGCAAGTATGCCTGTTGCCCGACGCGCAGGTAAGGCGAGCATGGAACCATCAGGGTCACCGCCGAGCCGGAGGCTATCGTCGCCGGCGGCCAAGACGGCCCGATCCTGGGCGCGACCGCAAGCGGCAGTCCATTGCTGAGCACAGTTTCAGTCCCTTGCGTCGCTTGCGCCGACACCAGACAGGCGCCGGCGGGAAAATCGGACGGATTGGGCTGCGGCGCCGGAAGCGTCGGATTGGGCAGCGCGAACTGGAAAGACTGGGCCTGTGGGCTGGCGAGCGGCGTCAGCGTCTGCGTCACGCCAAGGCGTGCGTTGGACAGAACAACGCCGGTCACGCCGCTGAGATTCGCGCCTTGCACGATTACGGTGTCGTCGAGGCACGCGGCGGGCTGACCGTTGGGCGGATTCACGGCGACCAAGGTCGGTTGGAACGGACCCAAACTCGGAAGGACTGATATCGTACGTTGCAGCACGGGCAGCGTCGACAAAAGCGGTGCAGGAGATTGGATCAGAACGGTCGTAACCTGGAATGGATACGTCGGCCGGTAATCCGCCTTTAACGCCGTCCACAGCCAAGCGAGCTCTTCGCGATTGAAAGACTCCGGCGTGAGCTTGAGCATTTCGATCTGGTCCGCGATTCCGGACCCGGCCAATAGCCCGGCGATAGGGGTGGTGGTCGCCGACAGCGCGGACAAGGTCGCTCGGATCTGACTCCTTGCCAGGACCGGATTTTCGTGGATGAACTGCACCCCATAACCGAGCAGGGCCTCGGCTTCGCAATTCTCCGTCGCATAGGCGGTCATCAAATAGTGGAGGTCGAGCGCAAGCGGGGGGCTGGAGAGCCTCGTGGAGCCGTCGCCGCCGACGGAAGGCAATTCGGCGTTTCGCCAGGCCGAATTCAGGGTGACCTGGTGCAGAAACAAATTCACTTGGAGCTGCGCGCCCGCGCCCTGGTTCGCCTGGACGATGTCGGGCGCCAGCGCGGAAGCAGTGACGGACCCCAAATTCGCGTTTGTGAAAATGCCCTGCAGCAGACTTTCCAGGACGGCTGAAACGCCTGCGATGCCGAGGGCGGTGCTCATCTCGCCCTCCCGTTGCGCCGCTGCAAATATTCGTCCAACGACATCGCGGCGCGCTGCGGCTTGGCCGCTGGCGGAGGCGACGGCGGGGGCGGAACCGCCGTCACCTCGATCCGGCCGATATGAATCTGTACTTCATTCGATTCGCATGCCGCGACGTCTGAGTTCCACAAGCGACTAGAATTGTGTTGGCGGATCGCCCCGGACGTATTTGGCCGGAATCCGCCCTCGGCGGCGCGTCTCCCCGCCGCAATTGCCGGCGCGGGGCGCGGCGATTGGACGAGCGACGCCAGGAGTGGAGCGAATACGCGTTCAGCGGAGGCGTGGAGGTCGCGCCCTGCGTCCGGTGTTTCGCCACGCGGCGGTATTGGCTCGGCTTGCGCTCGCCCGTACCGATCCTCGACCACAGGTCGAGGACGATCGTGGAGAGGACGGAACTCGCTTCTTTCACCTGAATCCTTTTCGGCTTCCTCGCCCACGGCGCCGTACGGACTCGGGCCGGTGCGCAGCGCGTTGTCTCCACGCGATGCTGTCCGCTGTGAGGTTTGGGTATGGGCCGCCGGGGCGGAAATTTGGGTCTGCAACCCGACGCCATACGGACTCGGGCTATTGGGCGGTGCGTCGCCATGCGCATTCGCTTGGGTCTTGAGCAACGGGGGGAGAGAAGGTTGCGTCACCAAATTCGCCGGTTCGGGCGAAACGGATTCGAAAGCGCTGGTCGCTTCGAGTCGCGGCGGCGCCTCTGCCATTTCCGGGTCGGGTTGTCGGCGCCCTGCAGGGGCATCCGTGCCCGAGAACTCCTCTGTGTCGGGGTATTCGGGCGAACTGGCTTGGGAGGAAGATGCAAAAAAGGGCTGTACGACCGGATGGATCGATCCGCCGGTCTTCGTCGCCGCGATGGCGAGTCGTTGCAGATAACCGGTCACCCCCGGATCATTTCGAGGTAGCGCGCGCGCCGATTCGCGCTCAGCGACAGAATTTGCGATTCGGCCCAGCCATAGGCCGAAGCGAGAAAATGAATTTGGATAAGAACGAGTTTGGCTTTCGCCTCGATTTCCTCCCACACGAAGGTTGCGATATCGAGGCTCTCTTCCCAGGCGTGCGCGCAGCTTGGACAACCGAGCGACAGTCGCGTTTCGGCCATCGTGTCGCGTTGCGCCATCCGCTCGCCAATCTCGTCCAACTCCCGGATGGACCAATCCACGGAATCACGCGAACCGAGCAAGCAGTTCTCGACCAATCGCACAACCGCCTGGCGAGGATCGGCGCAGCTAGCGATGCTCGCGAGATCGCGGCTGTTCGGGAGTCGAAAAGCTCGTTCGCCAACGACAATCGGCTCATCGGACGCTATCTCGCCGCTCCCCGACGCGAACATTCGCCGATCCAGTTCGAACTCGAGTTTCTCGCCGCATTCGGGGCAGGACGTCCATCCATGCACTCCGTACCCGAAGCAGGTTCCATGCAATTCCGCGATCGCCTGATTTCGGCGGCCTAAAGGCCAATCAGCGAGCGCATCATAAGGCGTTTCGGGAAACGCCGCCCCCAAAATCAGAATTGCGCGATCGATGGGACGCCGAGGCAAACCACGCTCCCACAGAGCGAGCAGCTCCGTATCCGTGAGGGCGCGCATTTAGGTGGCGACGCTCGCCAACGTCGGCTCCGTCGGTTCGGTCACGCTCGTGTCGCGTTCCCACCCCTCGTTCTCCAGCTTGATGTGCTCGATGGCTATGGCGTTGGCATTGGCGTCGAGATCCGGCAGCGCCTGATATTCGGACACCCAGCAGCGATAGATCTTGTAGGCGATCACTAGCTGTCCGGCCTCGTTGTACAATTCCAAATAGATGTCCTTGCGAAAATTGGCCAACGAGACTTCGGAGCCGAGCCCGGCGCCATAATTAAAAACGAGTCCCGCCCATTCGTGAAAAGCGAGGTCCTGCGTGAGCCCGCGCTCAAGCGTAATCGCCTCGTATTTTGTACGCCCGGGCGATTTGCGCGAAGTCGAGGGATCGCCGCCTTCCCGGTGCTCGACGACCTCGGTCGTCCGCTTGAGGCTTCCAACCTTACTCATGCCGGCGACATAGCGCCCGTCCCATTTCACGCGAAACTTAAAATTCTTGTATGGGTCGACGCGTTTTGGATTAGCCGGAAAGATAGCCATGGACCGTCCTCTCAAGCTTGAAGCTGACCCGCCATTTGCTGGATCTGGATAACGACGAATTCCGCGGGGTAGAGCGGAGCGAAGCCGACGAGGATGGTGACGATCCCTTGGTCGATGCTGGACTGCGGATTGTTTTCGGCATCGCATTTGACGAAGTAGGCTTGCGTCGGGCTCGTTCCCTGGAACGCGCCCTGGAGGAAGAGCCCCTGCATGAACGCCCCAATATTGAGCCGGATCTGACCCCATAGGCGCTCGTCATTTGGCTCGAATACCACCCACTGGGTGCCCTCGTAGAGACTCGATTCAAGGAAGAGCGCGAAGCGTCGGATTGGAACATACTTCCACTGCGAGCCCGCTTGGTCTGCGCCCTGCAGAGTGCGGGCGCCCCACACCACGTCGCCGTAAACCCTGAACTGGCGAAGGCAATTGACGGCCTGGGTATTGAGAGAGCCGTTTTCGAGGTCGGTCAGCACGGTCTGAAGGCCCGAGATGCCGCTCAGACTGGCGTCGATGCCGGCGGGAGCCTTCCATACGCCGAGGGCTGCGTCTGTTGCGGCGTAAATGCCTGAGACGAAGCCGCAAGGCGGGAAGAGTGCAGGCCGATTGCCGAAAAGCGGATCGGGCGCGGATACCCATGGGTAATAATATGCGGAATTGATTGAATACTGACCCGAAAGACTGGTGCCGGTGTCGAGCTGGCCTGAGGTAGTCCCGATCGGACCGTTGGCGATGAGATTTTGCGTCGTGGCGAGCTGCGGAGAATCGACAATATAGAAAGCTCGGTTATTCGCGCAATACAGTTGAAGCGCCTGGATCGTCGCGGCGTCCGACTCGCCTGGCACGCACAGCAAGTTGAAAATCGGCACCCGATCAAGCAAATGCACCCCATTTGAGCCTGGACTGCCGCTTAAGTTCAGCGCGTTCTCGAAATTCCCATCGTTGGGATTCAGGACCGTTCCGTCACTGCCCCCGGACAACAACTGCGGCGCGACCGGTTGGCCGGTAGTTAAAGTCGCGCCTGAATCGGCGAAGGTTGTTACGGTGGCGGGGGAGGGAACGAGGAAGCCGCTCTCGGTGCCGGATGTCGCGGCTCTATACACGCGATATCCTGTGGGACTTTGTCCCTGGAACGTTGGAGCCGTCCAGGTAAGTGTAACGGAGCCTGTAGTTGTCGTCGTAATCGAGAGCTCGTTCGACGGAAGGCTTTCGAGAGTTCCATAAAGCGCGGACACCTGGTAGAAATATTGAGTTGGGGCAAGAGTGCCGGAGGCTGTCGGGCTTGCCGAGATTAATCGCGGTCCAGGAATTGCGTTGCTTGTCGGGTTCGTGCTTGGCGCAGCAGCTTGGGTCGACGTTGGGCTAACGAACGTCAAATATTGCGAGTCGTTATTAATGACGGCGACCACGTTATTCGGATCGTTTGCGCTGACCGAGAGGTTGTTGTAGCTTTCCAGAGTCTTAGACGACGTCGGGCTGATAACTTGTATAACCTGAAGGCTAAATTTGTTTGCGTTGCCTGGCTGCGAGGTCACGATGACCTGCAAGGCATTCCCCCAGCCGCCGGGACTGGTCGCGAAAAGGGAAAGCGATCCGCCTATCGGATGGCTCACTGAAGAGGCGGTGGCCGCATCGGTCCATGCGAGCCGCACAATATAGGCTTGCTGGCCACCGTTGCCGAAGAACTGATTGACCGCGTAGCCGAGGTAGTTGCCCGCCGAGAGGCCGCCGAACTGGGTTTGAAAATCCGACCAGCTCTGGACGAGGATAGCTTCATTCACCGGCCCTTGCGGAGCCCATCCTACGAACGCCGCGATCGAGGTCGCGACCCCGGTGATGGTGTGAACTCCGCTGGAAAGCTCTTCAATGTAAACACCAGGATAGGTGAGCGTAACCATCCTTGTTTCCTCCCGGAAAATTCAACAAAGCCGCTCCCGGCCATGAACTCAAGACAACTCGCGCGGCCTATTCAAAATCCTCTGTCAATGCGACCTATTCACATCCACTCGAAGCTAAAGAGCCTATGAGTGCGGCTCACATACCCTCCGAGAGTTTATGTCTTACTTGAGTGCTTGAGAGATGGTTCATATTGTTGAATTTATTAGTGCGCCATCTCGCAATTAAAACAACTAAGCGCGACGCTAAATTTCGATTTAGTTAGCCATCAGCAACAATCACTGCGATATTCACGCGCTTTATACTTTCCCCAGCTCCATCCTGGAAATCAAAACTGTTACGACAAGACCATTCACTCACCGAATTGAATTTGAGTCAAGAGCTCACAGACCCAGAGCTGCAATCCGTGCGAGCAAGGTGGACGTGGAGCAGCGGAGATTGATGATAAGGTTCGGGAGCCGCAAAATGTTGGTGATGTACCGATGAACACCGCAAGCTCGGCCTCGTTTTGGACCAATTGGACGAAGGCAGGATCCTGGACAAAGCGAAAACGTACACCAGTATACCACTGTCTTTGGGCTGGCGCGCTCGGACATTCATCCTATGAAATAAGAGAAAGCTAAGGTCTTTTTCGAGCTCATAATGTGGGACACCGCGGTAAGCCTCTACCCAGAACGGGACTTGCTCAGGAACTTCGGAAACAAACTGCTAAACCTGACTCATTGAGGAGGACATTCGCCAGTGTAGTTTTACCGCGACCGATCGGTCCGGTGATTTCAACGCGCAAACCGAATTGCCCCCGTTCGCGACTACCGTCCCGGAACGACCGCTTTTTGCGTGCGCCGTGAGAAGGCGGCGCTTTCCAGTGGGTGCAAGTCCCACCCGGCGAACGCTCCAGCCGGAAGCAACCGGAGCAGTCATGGAGGTGACGAAATGGCTGAAGCCTTCG
>DATFZF010000110.1:0-7992 GCA_035314705.1 Steroidobacteraceae bacterium
CCTTATCGGTGCGACCCATATACTAAGTGTAACCTTGAGCGCCTATCTCGACACCGCGGATGTGGACTTCGGGCTAGGGACGCTAATCCAGAGCGACAAGTATACGAGTGCGGGCGCCTCAGGCACGATTAACCACACTCTGCCCTTTGTTAACGGTCCGTTCTCGGAAACATTCGTTGTAGATGCGCAATTCACGGGGGGTGCGGTGGCAACGCTCTATCCAAGTATCATATTGAATACCACCGTAATCCCGGAACCGGGGACGCTAACGCTGCTGAGTACGGCCCTTGCCGGACTCAGCATGATCCGGCGCCGCCGCAAAACGGCGGAGTAGACCCAACGGTGGGGTGCCTCCCGCCACCCAGGCGCAGCTCGCCAAAGAGCCGCTGGCGAAAGCGCCACCAGGTCGTCGCTCACTGGCGCGTATTCGGGGTCACCTGACGATTTGTTCAAAATCGCACGGCAAGGGAGAGCATCCTGAGAACGCCTGCCGTTCCAAATCCCAGTTGCCTTTGAAGTCAGTTTTGAAAGGAGTTTTTGAAAACGGAAATTGGCGAGAAGTGAAACCTATTCGCAAATGGGTGTTTGTGAAACGCCCCTGATTTCGCTCGGCTTTCCACTTACCGTGCGATTTTGAACAAATCGTCAGGTGACCCCAAGTCGCCGCTTCGCGCGCGCAGTTGTGTGACCGGTCTTTCTCCGTTTGATCGTCATGAAGGATATGTGAGCCGATAAAGTCAATGTGCGCCTCAATTTGATTCCATTTTAGGGTTATGGCACCGATCTCCGCTAACTGCTCCGTCGTGTATGCTTTCTTGGGGTTGAATTCGAACTTTGCGGGGCGAAGGCTAAGATCGCGCGGCGCGCGACGCTTCATGATCTCGCTGCCGTCCCGGCGACTTCTTCGGGCGCTTTTTTTTGAGGCCGCTGCGGTCTGTCATAGCCGGGAAATCGTGCTGACGCTGACGCCGTAGCTCTTGGCAAGATCACGAGTTTTCTCACCCTTGGCGAAGCGCCGCCGTGCTTCCTGCTGCTGGTGGGGTGTCAGCTTCGGCTTGCGGCCCATGCGCACGCCCTTTGCCCGCGCAATCTGACGGCCTTCGTGGGTGCGCTTGATGATCCGCAAGCGTTCGTCCTCGGCCATGGCGGATAACATCGCCATGAAACCGCGTCCCATAGGGGTTGTGAGGTCGATATAGCTGCGGTCGAGAACTCGGATTGAAGCTCCTGCGTCGATCACGTGCTTGATGTGTCAATCAGCGCAGAAACGTGACCCGGGATCAGCGTCCAATGGTGACCCACACCAATGGTTGAGTAGCGGTCGTCCCCGGAGTCCACGGAGGGGACCCGCGCGCGTCGCGCAGTGCCCTCACAAGCGACGGAGCGAGGCGCGTGGGGAGGCGCTGTGGGCCCCCGGGGGCGATCCGCGGGCCAGGGCCTCAGGTTCGGTTTTTGAAGCGCCAGCTCTCGTTGCCGGTTTCGATGATGTCGCAGTGATGCGTCAGTCGATCGAGCAGCGCTGTGGTCATTTTGGCGTCGCCGAAGAATCGGCCATTCGGCAAAGGCGAGATTGGTCGACAGGATGATTGAGGTGCGCTCGTAAAGCCGGCTGATCAGGTGAAACAGCATCTGCCCGCCGCGGACTGGGAACGGCAGATAACCGAGCTCGTCGAGAATGACGAGATCGATGCGCACGAGCTGGTCGGCGAGCTTTCCGGCCTTGCCGGCGGGTGCCTCGGCCTCGAGCTGGTTGACCAGATCGACGGCGGTGAAGAAGCGCACGCGGGCGCCGTTGCGCACGCAATTGGCGCCGATCGCTATGGCGATATGGCTCTTGCCGGTACCGGTTCCGCCAATCAGCACGGTGTTGCGCTGGGTGGCGAGAAAGCCGCCCTCGTGCAGCTCACACACCAAGCCCTGGTTCACCGGCGAGACAGAGAAGTCGAACTCGGCGAGGTTCTTCATTACTGGGAAACGCGCCGCCCCCATGCGGTAGGCGATCGATCGGGCGCGATGATCGGCCAACTGCGCGAGCAGCAATTCGCCGAAGATGCGTTGAAACGAGTGCTGGGCGCGCAGCCCCGCGGCGACCACCTCGTCATAGGCCGCGCGCATGCCGGCCAGTTTGAGCTGACCCAATAGTTCCATGATCTCATGGCGCTCCACGGTAAGCGTCCTCGTGTGGCAGCGGGTGGCGCAGCTGGTCATAGCGGGCGCAGTCGGCCGCCGGCTCGATCGCCAGCGTCAGCGCCGCCGGGGTCGCTACCGGCCGAGCCGGGGCGGCATCGCGCTGCCGCGCCAGGATGTTGAGCACGACGTCGCGGCCGAACAGCTTGGCCGACAGCGCCTCGGCACAGGCCGCCTCGACCGCATCGAGCCCGGCCTCGGCCACGGCTGTCAGGATGTCGACGAACTGGCGATCGCCGTCGTTATGCCCGGCAAGCTGGCGCCGGATCTGCGCCAGTGCCGGCGGCAGATCCCAATTGCGGAACGGATCACCGTTGCGCAGCGCCCCCGGCTTGCGGGCCAGCACCGGCAGGTAATGCCAGGGATCGTAGGCGGTCTGGCCGCGACCAAAGCGGCGGCGGTGATCCGCGACAATCTCGCCGTCGTACCAGACCACGATGCGCTCGGCGTAAACCCGCATCTGCGCGGTGCGCCGCGCCGCCCTGACCGCGACGCTGTAGCGATTGTGGTCAAAGCGCACCAAGCTGCTTTTCGACACCGCGATCTCGATCTCGTGGAACCCGTCGAACGGCCCCCGATAGGCGATCAGGCTCGCCCGCTCGGCCTCGAATACCTCCCACACCGTCTGGTCGCGCTGCTCGGGGTGAGCGCTCTCGCGCGCCTGGGCGAGACAGCGCGCTTCCAGCCAGGCGTTGAGCTCGGTGTAGTTGGCAAAATGCAGACGCGGTGTGAACAGTCGCTCGCGCGCGTTGCCGACCTGGTTCTCGACCTGGCCCTTCTCCCAGCCCGCCGCCGGCGTGCACGCGACCGGCTCGACCAGGTAATGCGAGCACATCGCCAAAAAGCGGCGGTTGAAACGGCGTTCCTTGCCGACAAAAACGGCTTCGACCGCCGTCGCCATATTGTCGTAAATGCCACGCCGGCATATCCCGCCAAACAGGCGGAACGCGCGGTCGTGCGCGTCAAACACCATCTCCTGGGTCTCGCGCGGGTAGGCGCGCACCAGGAACATCCGGCTGTGGCAGAGCCGGATATGCGCCACCTTGACAGTCGTCGTCACGCCGCCGAGCACCACGACTTCGTGCGACCAGTCGAACTGATAGGCCTCGCCCGGCGCGAACCACAGCGGGATGAATACTGGGCCCAGCCGTGACTGCTGTCGGCGCCACTGGCGGACGTGGCGCTGCACGCTGTCATAGGCGCCCGCGTAACCCTCGGCGCGTAGTAGCTCAAACAGCCGCCGTGCCGTCAGCCGCTCGCGCGCCGGACGCTGGCTGTTCGCCTCCAGCATCGCCTCAAGCCGCACGACATAAGCCCCCAGTCGCGGTTGCGGCTGAACCTGCCGCTCGTAGCGAAACTCTGTCGACGAACCCCGGATCGCCTTGCGCACTGTCTGCCGCGAGATCCTCAACTCGCGAACGATCTGGCGGATCGGCTTCTTATCAACCCAGAACGCCCGCCTGATCCGGCCAATCGTTTCCACCGTCACCATCCCCGGCCACGCTCCCCCAAGCACAACCAGGGAGAGCATTCAATGATTCCCGGGGTGGGTCGCTATTCGATGCTGATCACCCCCAGAGCCGGGTCACTCTTCCACGCTGTTTTCCACGCAGCGGATTTCCGGGTCCTTGCCGAGATGCCCGATTAAGGTTGCTTTGTTGATGCTACCAGACATTGTTACCTCCTGTTTTACTGTGTTGCTGTCCGCCTCTTCATGAGTGGGCTTGTAGAATGCAGGGTATTGGAAAGCCCGCCGGCTGTCGGGACTTCCGCCCGGCAAAAGAAGACCGATTTACTTCGCTGCAAAAGTTGACGCCCTCTTCGGCGTCAAGCACCGCAAGAATTTTGTTGCTTTTTTTCTGCTAAAAAGAAACAGGTAAAAAAAGCAGCAAAATTACGAGGAGCCGCCTTTTGCTGCGAATGAAGCGGTCTTGTTTTGACCGGGTGAGAGCAATTTTCTCTGCGCTCACCAGAACTGCTGCCTGATCTTCCGGGCACGAAGCGCGCTTCCAAAAAACAATAAGTCGCGCGTCCCTCCACGCGTCCGGTGCTGCGCAAGAAAATTGATCAAACTCGCGAAGTCTCGACAGCCGGCGGGCTTTCCCTCCCCTCTGTTCCTTATTGCGCCTGTGCACTCACCCGACGCGTGCCCCTTTGCACGCAGAGCGGTAATCGAATGCGTACGCATTCGATCAGGCGCATCGATCCTCGGCTAATCGCAGCCGCACACCCCGCGGACGACAAGATAACGCTTTCCGAGATTCACCCGGCAAGGCGCGGCTGACGCGGCGGATCGGCGTAAAACTCGGCGAGGTCGTCTCGTTCCCGCCCGCATCGGCAACAAGCCGGGTAAAGCGGCATTTCGCGGGCACCGGGCGGGGCAACAGCGGTGAACACGTCGGCACAGCCGCAAGCCGGGCATGCTGTCGTCGTTAGCTCAGGGTCGCCGTAGCTCATGCGCCGCGTCGCCCCGGCTTTGGCATTGCGACGGTGGCGCTGTCCCAATCAATGACCATGCCAGCCTCGTCGGGATCGGCGGCGATCTGCGCCTCGATCTCGTCATCGGTCAGCGCGGCCGCCTTGGCCCAATTCGAACGGGTTTCGCCGCGCTGGCGAATCGCGGCCAATTGCTCGGCCGAATATCTGAAGATGCGTTCTTTCTTCATCTCGGCGTGCTCAACACGGTTGCGGCGGAGCCGGTCGATAAGGCTTCACATTGATCTCTCCGGCGCGCCGACGCATCGCCGTCGTGTCGTACCACGCCTGCATCCGCAGCAGCATTTCCATGTCGACGCCAAACGCCTTTTCCACCCGGAGCGCCATCTCGGCCGATAATGCCGCCTTGCCATGCAACAGATCGGAGAGAGTGGCCCGGCGCACGCCGAGCACCTCGGCCGCCGCACTCACCGAAAGATGAAGCTCATCGAGGATTTCGGCGCGGATGAACTCGCCCGGATGGGTCGGCGTCATGCCGATTTTCACAGGTGCATCGCTCATCAGTGATAGTCCTCCAAATCGAGATCGCAGATTTCGTCCTGCCGAATGTCAAAGGTCAGCCGCCAGTTGCCGCTGACCGAAATGCTCCATATGCCGGCGCGATCACCTTGCAGCTGATGCACCCGCCAGCCCGGCGGCCCGTGTAGGGCCTTGATGTCCGCCGCCGAAATCAGCGCGGTCAGAATCCGCCGCACGCGCTGCACGAGGTCGCTGCGCACCTCGCGGCTGTCATCGTCTCGAATGAGGCACAACAAGCCCCGATGGCGGACACTCCGAACAATCATTCCATGCAAGTGTACGGCAACACCGTACGATTGTCAAGGGTCAGGCCGAACACCAGCGTGCGCTGCTGGAGTATGGATAGCCACTAGCTAGCAGCTATCTGTTAGCTAGGCGTTTCGGAGAATCCTCATAGGCATCAAGCGCTTCTTCGAGGATTTCGACCAATAGTTTGCCGTCGCGTTCAGCGATAGAACGCAGCCGATTGTCAAATTCTGGACTCACGCGAGTAGCGAATTGAAGCGTCCGTCCCGAACGGCGGGCACTGCGGGCATCACGGCGCGGTAGCGGCTCCTCTGCCCGCTCTGGTGTCGGGCGAACGACTCTGATGCGTCGCGTTGGTGACGCCGCTGGCGATGCCGGCGGCGGAGCCGTCTCCGGGGCATCGAGATTTGTGCTGGCCTCAGCCAACGGCGGCGGCTCGCCCAATGAGCTCCGGCGTTTCAGCTTCGTCAGATCGGCCATGTTCCTCCACCTTGTCGATAAGCGCCTGAATGAGGGCGTCAGCCTTGGCGTTGAGCCCGGCGTAACTGGTTTCCGTGACAGCGTGACCTTTGTTTTGCGCCTTACGATACGCCGGCTGCTCGGGAAGACAGCCGGCAAGAGCCGCATAGCCCGCTTTCTCCACGTAGGCCCTTGCCTCATTCTCTTCTGCCGGCGTGCCAATGTGGTTGAGGGCAAAAACGAGTTTCCCTTGCGGGACGCCAGCGTTGACGAGCGCATGAAACTCGCGCATCGCCGGCCGCAGATCGTCGCTCGATGCGCCGGTCGGCTGCACCACAAGATGGGCTACTTTCGCGATTGCCAGCGTGCCTTTGCTGGTGCGGGCAGGTCCGTCGAGGATCAGCAACTCGTAGTCGGCTGCTGCGCGAAGTGCCTGCTCAGCAGTTGCGAATGCTTCCACAGCGACGGCGGGCTCGATGCCGGCGCTGAGGCGGGTGCGGTGCCAATCGACCGACGTGCCTTGTTGCGTATCGAGATCGGCAATCATCGCTTTGAGCCCACCTGCCGTAGCTTCACGTGCCAAGGCCCGGGCCAGCGTCGACTTGCCGACCCCGCCCTTTTGCGAGACAAACGCAATAATAGTGGACATGCCCCCTTCCCCCCGGATAGCGGCTATCTGGCTACTAGCTATACACTGGGCGCTATCTATTTGCTAGGTATCTACTTTCTAGCGGCAAGGTTGCTGCTTTCTTGTTGCTATTTAGCCACTAGCTAGCTGCAAGAATATCTCTTGCTACTTGCTAGCCGTTAGCTAGCTGCTACCTAGCTATGGTCCCTCCGCGGACTTTCCGTAACGTGAGCGCGTATTTCTGTGAACCCATTGACACCCGAGCGATTGTCCAAACTCAATTGATCGAGAAGCTCTAAAAAGCAGGAGGAAGCAATGAACTGCTGGCGTGTTTCGGCCTTGGCCGCTGCCTTGGTGTTCGCCTCGGTCAGCCCAACACTGGCAAATCTCGTCACCGATCCTGGCTTCGAGAGCTGTACCATGTTTAGCCAGTCGCCGCCGCCGGGCTGGAGCGGCACGGGCTTTTGCGATCAAAATTCGCACTCGGGTTCTTGGGACGGTGGGATGCTGAGCGCTATGTTGTCGCAGAGTATCGCGACAACACCCGGTGGCACTTACGATTTCTCCTTTTGGCTGCTGAGCGGTCCTGTCTCCGCTAGTAATAGTTTCACTGCTGCTTTTGGTTCTGATCAGGTTCTGAATGTGGTAAACTCAGGATTTATTCCTTACACGTTTTATGACTTTAAAGTGCCGGCTACTGCCTTAATGACGACGATTCAATTTACCGGGATAACTAGCGGGGGAATTTGGGCCATTGATGACGTTTCGGTGACGCAGGTAGAGACGGCGGTGCCCGAGCCTGCGACCCTGCTGCTCGCCACGGGGCTATTTGGGGCTGCCGCGATTCGGCGACGACGCCCCTCCTAACGCCATACGGGTCTGCGCCCTTAACGCCATTTTAGGGCGTTGCCACCCGCCATTTTGCGGCTCTGCGGCGCTCGGCCGCGAGTGCGGCGTTACGCGCGGTAAGCTCGGCGTAGCCCTTGCCGGCGGCGCGCGCCTTGGTGCTTTCCTCAAGGAGCCGCTCGGCGATCTCGTCGACACCAAAGCCCCAAGTGATCGCGGTCATGCACCACACGAAATCCGCCCGGCTGCGGTCGGGGCCGTGGCCTTCGCTGTTATCAGGCGCACCGTCGAGGGCGTGGGCGTAGCTCGGCCATTTGCGGTTGCTGATCGCGCGGGCAGAGCCTGCCCCGGACTCGATCCGGGGGGGCAATGGCGCAAATTCTTCCTTCGGTGCGACAAGCCCGAGCCGCTCAAGCTCGGCGGCACTTATCAGGTGGCCGGGCCGCGCTTCGCGGATCGTCACGCGCGGAAAATTGGGCGCGTACTTATCCTTGAAATTGATGCTGCCGGCGATGCGGGTAGCACCGCTCGCCGTCGCGTCGGCTCCGGTGCCGCGCCTGACATGGCGGGCAAAGTCTTTGTCCTCGCGGCCCGGCATCGCCAGCCACGCC
>DATFZF010000111.1:0-9533 GCA_035314705.1 Steroidobacteraceae bacterium
GTTGTCGATGTCGCTGAAAGTCGAGCGCGGAAGGGGCTATCGTCCGGCGGCGCAGCGCATGGCTTTCGAGGAGCAAACTCGCGCCATCGGGCGTCTGCAGCTGGACGCCTCGTTCAGCCCAGTCCGTAAGGTCACTTATAACGTCGAAAGCGCGCGCGTCGAACAGCGCACCGATCTCGACAAGCTCATTCTCGACATCGAGACCAACGGCACGATCGATCCGGAAGAGGCGATTCGCCGAGCCGGCGGCATCCTCAAGGATCAGCTGTCGGTCTTCGTCGACTTGCAGGGTCAGGATGAGTCGACCACCAAGGCCACCGAAACGCAGTTCGATCCGATTCTGCTGCGTCCGGTCGATGAATTGGAACTCACGGTCCGCAGCGCCAACTGCCTGAAGGCCGAGAACATCCACTACATCGGCGACCTCGTGCAGCGCACCGAAGTCGAGTTGCTGCGGACGCCCAATCTGGGCAAAAAGTCCCTCACCGAGATCAAGGAAGTGCTCGAGAGCCATGGTTTGACGCTGGGTATGCGCATCGACAACTGGCCGCCGCCGGGGTTGAAGCGCGACGACGAGCGCGACGGAATTTAACGCGAAGAGATTTTCGAGAAGCGATTTTCGACAAGGGTTTTAGAACATGCGGCACAGAAACAGCGGGCGCCAGCTTTCGCGCAATTCCTCTCATCGTCACGCGTTGCTGCGCAACATGGCGACCTCCCTGCTGCGTCATGAGACCATTCGCACCACGGTGCCCAAGGCCAAGGAGCTGCGCCGCGTGGTCGAGCCTTTGATCACCCTGGCGAAGGTCGATTCCCTGGCCAAGCGGCGCCTGGCGTTCTCCCGGTTGCGCGACGTGAGCGTGGTGGAGAAGCTGTTCGTGGACTTGGGGCCGCGCTTCAAGGCACGTGCCGGCGGCTATACGCGAATCCTCAAAATGGAACCGCGTCCCGGCGATTCGGCGGACATGGCATTGATGCAGCTGGTCGACCCGGCGGTGGTTGCGGCCGAAAAGACCGAGGAGCCCAAGGCCGCCAAGGCCAAGGCGCCGAAGAAGTCCAAAAAGCCGGCGCCCGAAACCGAGGAAGCGGCCGCGGCACCCAAGCGCCGCAAGGCCAAAGCCGCCTAACCCTTCTCAGGGCCGGCTGCTGCTCGGCGAGTCAGCGCGGGCCACGCTTGCATAGAGCGCGGCCAATCGCCGCGCCATGGCCGTTGAGGCCCAGCTCTCCGCATACTCGCGGGCCTGCGCGCCCAGCGCGCGTCGCTTGCTCGAGTCGGCGAGTACGTCTCTCACCACGTCCGCGAAGCCCTGCGGGTCCTTGGGCGCCTGGCGGCAGCCCAAGCCGGGCCCCAGAATATCGATGGTTCCCATGCAGGGGATGGCGACCACCGGTACTGCCTGCGCCATCGCCTCGAGCAGCACCAGCCCTTGGGTTTCGGTCAAAGAAGCGA
This sequence comes from Steroidobacteraceae bacterium, assembly GCA_035314705.1. Taxonomy (GTDB): domain Bacteria; phylum Pseudomonadota; class Gammaproteobacteria; order Steroidobacterales; family Steroidobacteraceae; genus Bog-1198. Next base: position 1,451 of record DATFZF010000111.1, read on the forward strand.
ACACGAACACGTCCGCGGCGCTGTAGCAGTCTTGCAGCTCGCCACCGCGGTCGAAGTATCCAAGGAAGCGCACCGACCCATCCAGCCCCAGCCGTGTCGCCTGGGCGCGCAGACTGTGCGCCGCCGGTCCTTCGCCGGCGATCAAGAGCAGCGCATCGGGTCGCTGCTTGCGCAGCTCCAGCATCATTTCCAGCAGAAACCCTATGTTCTTTTCGTGTGCGGTGCGCCCGACGAACAGCAGCAGAGGCTGGTCCGCCGCAAAGCCGTGGCGGCGGCGAAATGCGCTTCCATCGCCCGGTTCAAAACGTGCGGCTGGTAGCCCGGTCGGCAATATTTCGATGCGCTTGGTGATGCCGTAGGCGAGCAAGGCCTGTTGCATGGCGTGCGAGGGCGCAATCACGGCATCCAGCTGATTGCATTGAGAACGGCTGAAACGGCGAGCCAGAGCACCGGTAATTCTGCGCGGCAGAAGCGGCACGTAATGATGCAGATACTCTTCGAACAATGTGTGATAGGTGGCAACCACGGGGATGCCCTGCTCCCGGGCGAAGCGAACGCCTGCGTAGTGCGCCAGAAACGGGGTGTGGATGTGCACCACGTCGAACTTGCGTTGGGCCAGTCCTGAAAGAGTTCGGCGCAGGCCGCCAAGAGACATGATGCGATCCTCGGGGTCCCGCGGTACGGCTCGGGCCGGCACTCGGTGTATCGATGCGTCGGCTGAATCGCCGGGGTCGGCCGGGCCGCTCGAATAGGCGGGAGCGACCAACACCACTTCAGCCCCTAGCGCAGTCAGGTCGCGGCGAAACGTCTCTATCGATGTCGACACTCCGTTGACGCGCGGAAAAAACACATCGGAGATCTTGAGGATGCGCATGACGGATGCGAGGGTGCGGCGCTACGCCGCCCTTGCAAACGCGTTCCGGGTCATATTTTCCGGGATGGTGGCGGTCGCGACGACATTGTCCTCGATTCGAATGCCGCCGAATGGCTTCAGTTCGTCGACCAACGACCAGTTGATATGGGCGCGTCGGGCATCGGCATGCGCCGCGGCCAGCAGCGAATCGATGAAGTAAATGCCCGGCTCCACGGTCACGACCACCCCGGGTTCGAGCATGCGAGTGAGGCGTAGGTAGGGATGACCCGGGGGACGCTCCCGTTCATGGCCCGCCGAGTCGCCCATCACGCCGCCGACGTCGTGCACCTGCAGTCCCAGCAAGTGGCCTATCCCATGCGGAAAAAACACGCTGGTCACGCCCAGCTCCAAGGCGGCCTGCCCCGGCAGTTTGGTCAGGCCGAAACGATGCATGACGTCGCCCAAGACGCGGTGCGCGGTGAGGTGCACTTCGCGGTAATCGCGCCCGGCGACGATCTCATCGCAAAGCAGCCGCTGTGCCGCATCCAGCGCGTCGATCAGATCGCCGAAACGGCCCGGGAATGCGGCGTAAGTACGCGTGATATCCGACGCATAGCCTCGATACTGGGCGCCCGCATCGATCAAAAACGAGCGCAGGGTCGCCGGCGATGTCCGCTCCAAGTGCTGGTAATGCAGCACCGCGGAGTTTTCGTTGTACGCGACGATGTTGTTGTAGGGCATTTCCTCTTCCCGCTGGGCGCAGGCTTCCAGGTAGCGCATGTGCGCCTCATACTCGGAACCGCCGCCGCGAAATGCGGCCAGCGCGGCGCGGTGCCCGCGGACGCCGATTTCGTTTGCACGGCGCATGCAGCCGAGTTCGTAGGCCGTCTTTACGGCGCGATCGTAATGCAGGTGGGTGAGGAGATCCGGCGGATTGAGGCAGGCCGAATCGGCCCCGGCGGCGCAGCCATCCGGGCCGATGTAGGCCACGCGGCCGAGACTGGCCCAATGATCGACCGCCTTCGAGGGCTCCTCGGAGGCAATCATGTCGAGAGCCTCGGTCCAAGGCGCCTGCGGCAGCCTGGCCGGCTTGTGCCAATAATCGCGAGGCTGGTAGAAAAGCAGCTTGGGCCGTGCGCCCGGCGCAATGACCAAGATGCAGCGCGGATTGTCCACGATCGGCACCCAGGCCTTGAAGTGGGGGTTGACCTTGTATGGGTAGTCCTGATCGTCCAGGAACAAGGTGGGGGGACCGCCCGAGTGAATGACCAGCGCGTCGAAGCCGCTCGCCGCGAGCGACCGCTCCGTGCGCCGCATGAGCGTTTGCAAATGCGGTTCATAAAGCTGATCGAGACTGGACTGGCTCACATTTCCTCCCGCCGACCCACACCCCAACCTAAAGTATGCGCCAGACGCCTTCGGGCCTATAGCCCTTTAACCCCACCCGCGATTACAAAGCGTTAAAGGCGCTGCCGGGATCGCGAAAGAGATATGAAATTGGGACAAAACACTCTAAAATCGCAGCGCAGATTTGGGTGAAGGCCCAACAACACGCTCGGCCTTAAAATTTAATTCTTAATATTTCCGGGGTATCGATAGATGAAGACCAAACTTGCTTTAAGCGCTTTTGCCGCTGCATTCGTGCTGAGTGCCTGCGGCAGCAAGACCGAGGCTCCTGCCCCGGCTGCTGAACCGACTCCTCCTCCGGCCGCCGCACCGGCTGCGGACTCCGCCGCTTCTGCCGCCAGTGATGCGGCTGCAGCCGCGAGCTCAGCCGCCGAAGCAGCCTCGAGCGCTGCGTCCGCTGCCAAGCCGTAATCCGGCTTAGGTAGCTGATCCCACATGCCCGGGCTGACGGCCATCAGGCACGTTCGCCCGGGCTGTGTCTATTTTAAAGTTTGGGGATGCGAATTCGTTGCCTATCAGTATTCGCGACTGCCGACACTCGAAAAAGGATCGCCAGTGGATCCAGAGCGTCTACGGTGAATACATCGACTCTCTGGCCGATCTGAATACCGGTTTTTTCTCGGTCATCGGCGTCAACAATCCCCACGAAGATGAAATCTTCGCAAACTGGTTTTCCAACGATCACTCGCATCCGCTGCTGATACTAAGAGGGCCCGATCCGGTGGGCTTTGCGCTGGTCACGCGTCCGCGGATTCCGGCAGCAGGCGAACCCGCCGCGGACTATCGAATGGCCGAATTCTTCGTACGCAAACAGCACCGCAGAGTCGGCATGGGCCGCGACGCGGCGACATTGATGTTCGACCGCTTCGCCGGCGACTGGCTGATCGTCGAATATATGCGCAACCCGGGCGCCGTGGCATTTTGGCGGCGAGTGATCACTGTCTATACCGACGGCCGCTATACGGAGCGCTCGCGTCATGGCGAAGTGCAGCAGCGATTCAAGAGCCGGTCCGCGCCGCAGCGCTAAGATGGAGCGGTCCTTGGTTATGCGCGTTCATATGATCTGGTGTTGGTGCGCCGTGTGCGCCGTGTGCGCCGCGGGCAGCGCCTGGTGCGAGGATCTGGCGGGTGCGCGCGCATGCGTGGGGATCGCCGATAAGGCCGCCCGTCTCGCCTGCTTTGACGCCGCGTTCGCGCCCCCGACCGCGCCCGCCGGGCCTGCGCCGCCGTTACCCGCAGCGAGGGTGACCTCGGCGCCGCCAACCGCCGCGGCGGTACCGACAGCGCCGGCGGCGGCCGTGGACCGATTCGGGGACAATGGTCAATTGCAGCCTGAGCTCAGCGCCAAGGCCAGCCTGCCGAAGAAACTCGATCTGAAGGTCGTGACCGCCGTTCCTTTGGGGCGGGGCTTGTATCGGCTCACGCTGGACAATGGCCAAATTTGGGAAACGCGGCAGGCCGACTGGGCGCTGGAGTTCAAGTCGGGCGATGCGGTCACCGTTTCTCGCATGATCTTGAACAGCTATCAAATATCGCTCGCCGGGCAAGGCCGCAGCGTGGGTGTCAAACGAGTCCAGTAGGACTTCTCTGAAGCAGCTATGCCGACCGAGCCCAACATCGCGTTCGATTTCGTCCGCACGCTGGCGGCGGAGTTGTCGGGCGGCAATGTGGACCTTCCCTCCTTTCCTGAAATAGCGGTTCGAATCAGGCGGGTCTTGTCCGATCCGAATTCCTCGATAGAACAGGTGGTTCGGGTGGTGGGATCCGAGCCGGCGCTGGCGGCGCGGCTGCTGCGGATGGCAAATTCCGCCTCGCTCAATCGCAGCGGCCGGCCGGTAACGGAGCTGCGAACCGCGATCAATCGCATCGGCTACAACATGGTGCGCAGCGCCTCGATCTCCTTCTCGATGGCGCAGATCCGCAGCAGCAACAAGCTGGTGGGATTGGAGCACCACCTCAACGATCTCTGGCAGCGCAGTACGGAGGTGGCGGCATTTGCCTTTGTGATCGCCAGGAGATGGACCAAGGTCAATCCCGACGAGGCCATGTTGACGGGCATGATGCACGGTATCGGCAAATTGTACGTGTTGACGCGCGCGGTCGATCACCCGGAGCTGTTTGCCAGCGATGCGACGTTGAACGAAATCATAGACGAGTGGCATGCATCCATCGGCAAGGCGATTCTTGAGAGTTGGAATTTCTCCGAATCGATGGCACAGGCGGTCGGCGAGCAGGCGGATTTCAGCCGCACCGAGGCCGGTCCGCCGGATCTGCGCGATGTCATCGCCATCTCGATTCTCATGGCCGCGCATGCCGCGGATCTCCCGGGCTTGCAAGCCGCCATGCAAGACCTGGGGGCCGCCAATCGCCTCGGATTGGATGAGGAAAAAACGCTGGCCGCGATGCGCGAATCCGCCGCCGAGGTGAGCGCGCTCAGTCAGGCGCTCGGATGAGTGCGATCAAACTCGGCGTTCGGCGGCGATGGACTCGGCGACGTAACCCGCGTTGTGAGGCATGACCCCGGCGAGATTCATGCGGCTGTCGGCCGTCATGTAAATGTGGTGCTTGTCGCGCAGGCGCTCCACGGCCTGGGGCGAAACACCGAGCAGAGAAAACATGCCGCGCTGGGTTCGAATGAAATCGAACGTGGCGTCCCCGGTTACCCTGCGCAATTGCTGCGCGAGCAGCATACGCATGTCGGAAATCCGCGTGCGCATCTGCCCGAGCTCCTCGATCCATTCCGTCCTGAGCGATGGGCTCGCAAATATGTGCGCGGCGATCGCGGCACCGTGGTCGGGCGGCATCGAATAAATGCTGCGCGCGATTTGCAGCACGTGACTCAGCACCGCGTCGGCGCGGCTCTGGTCTTCGCCGACCACGATCAAGGCGCCGACGCGCTCGCGGTACAGGCCCAGATTCTTGGAAAACGATATGGCGATCAGCGCTTCAGGAACCTGCTGCGTGACCAGGCGCAGGCCGGCGGCATCGGCATCGAGATCGACGGCGAAGCCCTGATAGGCCAGATCCAGAAATGGGACGAGGCGCCGGCGCCTCAGCAATTCAGCCACCGCCTGCCACTGCGCCGGATCGAGATCGGCGCCGGTGGGATTGTGACAACAGGCATGAAGCAATACCACGTCTCCTTCGGCGGCGCGGTCGAGGTGTCCGAGCATCGCATCGAAGCGCAGCTGATTCGCCGTGGTGTCGTAGTACGGGTAGCGCTCGAGCCGCAGGCCCGAACTGCCCAGCAATGGCGTGTGGTTGCCCCACGTCGGGTCGCTGATGTGAACCGTAACCGCCGGCGCCGCCGCCCGGATCAATTCCGCACCCAACCGCAGGGCACCGCAGCCTCCGGGCGACTGCACGGTGCGCGCGCGCCGCTCCCGGCGCGCGGCATGGCCCGGCCCGAGCACCAGTTCTTCCACGGCGGTGTTGAATTCCTCGCGCCCCGCCGCGGCCACGTAGGATTTCGTGGTTTGCGCCGCCAGGACCGCCTGCTCCGCCCGGCGCACGCTGGCCAGCACCGGTGTATTGCCGGACAGGTCGCGGTACACGCCCACACCGAGGTCAACCTTCACCGGCGAGGAGTCGGCCCGATATTTCGCCATCAGTCCGAGGATGGAATCGGCGCCCAACTGCTTCATTTGTTGAAACAAGAGTCAACTCCCCGTGTTTTTGTGCGGCCACATTATAGTCCAGGCCGGCATGCTTGAGTTCGATGCGCGAGGCATCGCCGATGGGCGTACCGTCTCCAATCAAAGACAGTGGTCCGATGCCATTCATCCGCATTAGCGTGTACGCTTTAGTCACCTAATCATGCGGAGAGTTACGTCATGGCGCTTTGGAACGAAAAACCCACGCCCGCCACCGCGGGTCCTGTTGTCCCCCCGTCGGCGACGCCGCCGGAACGAAATATGCCGGAGCGCAGCATGAGCGACTCGGCACTGGCCGTTTCGCCGCGCCGCCCCACTCCCAAGACTTCCGCGGAGGGGGGAGAATCCGTGATCGCGGCGAATCTATCGATCGAGGGCAAGATCGAGGGATCCGGCAATGTCCGAATGGCAGGCCGCTTCAAGGGCGACGTGCGCATCGACGGCAATTTCAGCATCGAACATGGCGCCCATTTGACCGGCCAAGTGTTGGCCGGCATCGTGGTGGTCGGCGGCGAGCTTCAGGGCAACATCGAGTCCGCCAAACGAGTCGACGTGCAGGAGGGCGGCATCATCGTGGGCGACGTGAAGGCAGGATCGATCACGGTCGCCGCCGGTTCGCGGATGCGCGGGCACGTCGAATTTGGCTGGGAAGATGAGAAGGTGAAGCTCAAGCCGGGCTTGGTGGGCGGCGGCAGCTAGGCGGTTCCCGGATGAGCGTCGTTCGGGCCGGCAGCTTGGGCGCGACACGAATATGTCCGCATTGCAAGGCGGTGGTCCTGCAAAGCGCGAACATCTGTCCCGGCTGCCAGCACCACTTGCGCTTCAACTCCGCCAATGCGGAGCCGCAGACGGAGGGGCTGCCGGCGATGCGCATCGCGGGGTCGATCCAGCATTCGGGGCGCGATGAAAGTTGCGAATATTGCGTCGTGGTTTCCATCACCAACGAGCAGGGCGAGAAAATTGCGCGCCAAGTCGTCGGTGTCGGCGCGCTGCAGCCCGGAGAGAAGCACAAATACAGCTTCTCGATCGATTTGATGCCGGTGCGCCCGGCCGTCGAACGCAAGCCGCCCGTCGAGCGCAAGCGCACCGATCAGCGTTGAGAGTAGCCCTCGATGTCGATGAAGCGCAGGAACTCCGCGCGGGTGCTGGCGTTGGCGCGGAAGGTCCCCAGCATCTTACTCGTGATCATCGAGACGCCGCGCTTGTGAACGCCGCGTGTCGTCATGCACTGATGGACGGCATCGATCACGACCCCGACGCCGCGCGGTTTGAGCACTTCGTCGATGCACGCGGCAATCTGAGCGGTGAGCTTTTCCTGAACCTGAAAGCGGCGCGCGTAGCCATCGACCACGCGCGCTAGCTTGCTGATGCCGACGACCCGTTCGGTGGGAAGGTAGCCGACGTGTGCGCGGCCAATGATCGGAGCCATGTGATGCTCGCAGAAGGATTCGAAGCTTATGTCGCGCAGCACCACCATTTCATCGTAACCCTCGACTTCTTCGAACGTGCGGCGCAAGTAGGCGCCCGGGTCGATGGAGTATCCTGAGAACCAGTCGCTGTAGGCGTTGACGACCCGCTTCGGCGTGTCGCGCAGGCCCTCTCGCCGCGGATCGTCGCCGGCCCAGCGCAGCAGGGTCCGTACGGCGGCTTCGGCCGCCTCTCGGGTCACCACGCGGTTCTTCTTCCTCTTTGCCATGTCAGATATCTCCCGGCACTCGCCGCAGCGCCGTCCTGCTGCAGGATAGCATCGTCAAGGATGGTTCGAGTCGAACACTACTTGGCCATGCAGCAAAGTCATCGTGCATTTCAGGTTGCGCAATTCCTGCGCCGGCATGGTGTACATGTCGCGGTCCCATATGGCGATATCGGCCTCTTTGCCGACCTCGAGCGAGCCGATGCGATCGTCGAGAAACAACTGCCTTGCGCTCCACGCGGTGTAGGAGCGAAGGGCCGTGCGAATGTCGACTGCTTCGGCGATGCCGAAGGGGTGCGCTCCATACGTGCCCTTCAGCGTCTCGCGCTCGACGGATGCCCACAGACCATAGCGGGCCGCGATCGGCGTGACCGAATAATCCGAGCCGCCGCCCCAGAGAATGCCGTTTTTCAAAAAGGTATTGAGCGGCACCAGGCGCAGCGATCGTGCCGGTCCGAAGTTGCCGGCATAGGTGTC
>DATFZF010000112.1:0-2811 GCA_035314705.1 Steroidobacteraceae bacterium
GCGCGTAATGCGGCGTCCGCTGCCAGGGGGCAGAAGAGACACTATTACCTCTGCGCGGCACGTCATCTTCGTCTGCACGTGTGATGGGTTTCGGATGCCGGCCAACGCGGACCTGTCAACGGGCACCAGGGCCGGCGTCCGAAAGCCGCCAAAGAACGAAACCGCGGGGAGTAGGGCACCCGGCGGATCAGCGAGCGCTATGGGGAATTGGTTGGCACCGTTGTCGGAGCATGGGCCCGAAGATGTTGCACCGGCACTGGATGCAAACGAGACACCCAAACTGAAGCCGGGCCGGATGCGGCGCGCAGCTCGATTACGGGGCAATCGTGCTGACTTGGAACCTTTGCGGTCCGATTTTGCCGAGCCCCGTCGTTGCCAGCCATGGACCAGCCATTTGAACACACTGCAGTGACGATCGATGCAGGGGCGATCAGGGTCATGAGGTATCGATCCTGATCGTGATCGGCGTCGCGGTCGGCCGATATCGTGGCGTTGAGCCGCGCTCGAACGTCTCGATGATTATCATGCGGCCACCGCAACACGGGCATGGGTGGGGCGGCTGGTCTGTCGCCGCGGTGCTATCGGGAGCCTGCTGCTTGTGCGCTGTTTGCGCAGGTTTCGCCGCAGCGATCAGCTCACGCGCCCGCGCGATGGTCTGGGCCTTGGTGCCGCTGGCGAGCAGACCGTAGTGCCTGATCCGGTGGAACCCGTTTGGCAAGACGTGGATGAGGAAGCGGCGGATGAACTCGCCCGGCTTGATCGTCATGGTCTTGTAGCGACCGGGCCCCTTGATCCGGTAGTCCTTGTACCTGAACGTGACGCCGGTGGCGTCGGCGGCGATGAGCCGGCTGTTGGAGATCGCGACCCGATGGGTGTAGCGGGACAGATAGGCCAGCACCTGCTCGGGCCCGGCGAACGGCCGCTTGCAATAGACGAACCACTTGGTCCGATGCAGTGGCGCGAGATAGGCCCTGAACGCAGCCTTGTCGGCGAGGTGGGCGTGATCGCCGAAGAACTGCAGGCGGCCGGCGGCGTGCGCGGCGACCAGCATCTCCAGCATCAGGGGGCGGAACAGCCGCGACAGGACTTTCACCGGCAAGAGATATTTGGGACGGCAGCCGATCCACCGTGTGCCGTCGAGCGATATCCCCCCACCCGGCACGATCATGTGCACGTGCGGGTGATGGGTCATCGCGGAGCCCCAGGTGTGGAGCACCGAGGTGAAGCCGATCTTGACGCCCAGCCGCTTGGGATCGGCAGCAATCGTCAGCATTGTCTGCGAGGAAGCTTTGAACAAGAGATCGTAGATGACGGCCTTGTTCTGGTAGGCGATGGCTCCGATCCGCGCCGGCAACGTGAACACGACGTGGAAGTAAGGGACGCCCAGCAGTTCGGCCTTGCGCTCCTCCATCCATGCGAGCGCCTGCGAGCCCTGGCACTTGGGACAATGCCGATTGCGGCAAGAGTTGTAGGCGATGTCGATATGCGAGCAGTCCTCGCAGCGTACGACATGGCCGCCGAGAGCCGCCGTGCGGCAGCTCTCGATCGCGCTCATCACCTTCATCTGGCCGAGGCTCACATGGCCGGCATTGGCACGACGCCAAGCCGGTCCGTGATCGCGAAAGATATCCGCAACCTCCAGAACTGGACGCGCCATGATCGCCGCGGCTTATGCGGGCGGATCGTCCTTGGGCTCATCCTTCTTGGACGTCAGCGGCGCGAGGCGATCCAACGGGCTCATGACCGCGCGGATGGTGTTGGTGGCAATGCGCGTATAGAGCGCCGTCGTTTCAAGCTTGGAATGTCCGAGCAAAACTTGAATCACTCTGATATCGGTATTCTGCTCCAGTAGATGCGTTGCAAAGCTATGCCGCAGGGTGTGCGGGGTGACGCGCTTTCTGATCTCCGCCATGACGGCTGCAGCATGGCATGCGCGGTTGAGCTGGCGCGTCGATATCGGCTGCAGCGGATCCTGGCCGGTAAACAGCCAAGCGGTCGGTCGCGCAATCCGCCACCAGTCGCGCAACAGCTCCAGCAGCACAGGCGAGAGCATCGCGTACCGATCCTTGCGGCCTTTGCCCTGCTCGATGCGCAGCAGCATGCGCTTGGAATCGATGTCGGACACCTTCAGGGTCGCAACCTCGGACACGCGCAGGCCCGCACCATAGGCCACGCTCAGCGCCGCCTTGTATTTGACGCCGGGGGCGGCCTCCAGAAAACGCACCACCTCCTCGGGGCTCAGAACGACCGGAATCTTCCGCGGCTCCGCGACGAACGTCAGGTGCTTGACCGCATCGGTGCGGTCGAGCGTCACGGTGAAAAAGAACCGCAACCCTGAGATCGTCAAGTTGATGGTCGGTGCACCCACGCGCTTCTCGCTCAGGTGCAATTGGAACCGACGCAAATCCTCATTGGAAGCTGTGTCAGGCGATCGGCCGAGGAAGATCGTGAAGTTCTTGACGACCCGGATGTAGTCGCTCTGGGTCTTCAGCGTGAACTTGCGGACCGTCATGTCCTCGATCATTCGCCGCCGCAACGGGCTGATGCACTCATCACTCATGGGATACTCCTGTCTGAACTGAGGTTGCTAACCTCATGATCTTCCGACAGGACGCCCCGTCCCGTTACCCCGTCCCTCAGCCCCAGGCGCTACCTTGCGCGCAGCGCTCTACCGCGCGAGCGGTTTCGTTCGGTGACCCTTAGCGGGCATCGGCCTCCAAAGTTGTTTGCGTTGCGAGATGCATCATTCGATCACCTCGTCGGCGATGGCAAGGAGCCCCGGCGGCACCGTAAGGCCGAGCAACCTTGCGG
>DATFZF010000113.1:0-2184 GCA_035314705.1 Steroidobacteraceae bacterium
CCATCGCCTACGGCCGCGACGATGCCACGGCACTGACCTTGGGAGGGTTCAACCTCGGCATGATCGAGCATGACCGTGCCGCCGCGAGGGAAGCGTTCGAGGCCGCAATAGTGCTGAGCCCGTCCTCGGCCTTTGCTTACATTCTCGGCAGCATCCAACTCGGCTTTGCCGGCGACGTGGAGCGCGCGATCGAATGGGGGGAGCGAGGGTTGCGTCTGAGCCCGTTAGACCCCTGGAGCTTTGTGGCCTGCCATGGGATGTTCCTCGGTCATTTCCAGGCCGGGCGCTTCGAGCAGGCGACGAACGCGGCCCGTAAGTCGGTCCAGCATAATCCCGGCTTCAGCATTTCCCACATGTTCCTGGCGGCGGCGCTCGGAAAGCTAGGGCGGATCGACGAGGCGAAGGCAGTCGCCTCGCGCGTGCTCGCACTCCAGCCCGGTTTCAGTATCGCCGAATGGTGTGCGGCGACCGATCCCGTGCCGGCGATCGCTGTGCCTCTGAGCGACGCTCTGCGCGCAGCCGGTTTGCCAGAATAGCAAGGCAGCACATCGAAGACGCCAGTCCTGTGTCGAGGTTGCCGACGATGTACTCGCGCCAAAAGCCCGATTTGGGTCGAACCCCGCGGTTCCATGATCTAACGATCTTTGCTATGCAATGCTCTATCTAGCTACTTTCCGGCGCAAAAATAGCAGGACCGCCGGTTCGGACTGAGGAGCTGGCCGGAGCGCCAGCTGCGACAGCGGACAATTTTTGTCCGCCGCGCCGCGCGCCGCCAGCGGGTAGCGGTCTGGCGACCGCCAAAAGTCGTTCATGTTTGAAAAATCTTGAAGAATGCGGTTGACGGCCGGCCGCGAATCAGTCTCATTTATAAGAATGAGACGAGAACAAGCCATGGCGGCGCGGACCAAGTTGCTGAATCGCCTGCCGGTCACTGGCGACATCCTGCGCGGCTCGCTCTTGACCCGGACCATCCGCAACCATGCCAAGGGCTGCGCCAAATGCTCCAGCGGCGAAGGCCATCCGCTCGCGGTCCTCACCGTGAGCTATCCGGGCTCCCGCACCCGCCAGTTCAGCCTGCGCCCCGAGCGAGTCGCCGAGGTGGGGCGCTGGCTCGCCAACTATCAGAAGCTCAAGGCGGCGCTCGAAGCGATTTGCGAACTCAATCACGACTTGCTGCGTCCGGACGACGAGCCGTCGCCACGCCGCCGGCGGCGGAGGCCGCGCCATGATTGAGATGCGGCGCGCGCAGCTGAGCTTCGGCGACGGCCTGATCGCCGCGGAAGTCGACGATCTGCGCGAACCGTGGATGGTGCATGCCGACGCGGTATTGGCGGACGAACAGCTGATGACGACGGTCTATGAGGCCTTGGCGAAGCGCCATCCGCGGAGCCGCAGTCGCGGCCGCCGCGGCGCGCCGGCCGAGGTGGTTCTTCGCCTGTTGATCCTCAAGCATGTCCGCAACTGGAGCTACGAGACGCTCGAGCGCGAAGGGCGGGCCAATCTGGTGTATCGCGACTTCACCCGGGTGGGCGCCGCCAAGATGCCGGACGCCAAGACGATGGGCCGCTGGGGCACGGCGCTCGGGCCGCAGGCGATCGCGCAGATTCACGAGCGAATGGTGGCCGTCGCCAAGGACAAAGGGGTGGTCGAGGGGCGCAAAATGCGCGTCGACACCACGGTGGTGGAGACCAACATCCATTATCCGACCGACTCCAGCCTGCTGGGCGACGGCGTGCGGGTGCTGACCCGGATCATGAAGAAGATCACCACCATCGCCGGCGCGGCCGGCGCCAAAATGCGCGACCGCAGCCGCAGCGTGAAGCTGCGGGTGTTGGATATTGCGCGGGCGGCGCGCTCCAAGGCCAGGCCGGGCCGGGAGAAACTCGACCGCGCTTACGGTCAATTGCTCGGTTCGACCAGCCGGGTGGTGGGGCAGGCCAAGCGCTTCGCGCAAGACATCGCCACCGGCGTCAAGCGCGCCGGCAGCCTCTCCAAGCAATTGGCGCTGGAAGGCATGCGCGCGGAGATCGAGCAGATGGCGCCGCTCATTCGCCAGGTGATGAAGCAGACCCGGGCTCGCATCTTCCGCGGCGACACCCGCAGCGAGGGCAAGATCGTCAGCCTGTTCGAGCCGTCAACGGAAATCATCCGCAAAGGCAAGGCCAGCAAGCCGACCGAGTTCGG
>DATFZF010000114.1:0-3363 GCA_035314705.1 Steroidobacteraceae bacterium
AGGCGCAAATTCCTGGTGGTCGACATAGCCGTCCAGGGACTGGTGAATCCGAAGACGAGCTTCGCCATGCTACAGAATCTCCATCCCAGGTTCTTCAGAATACACAAACCGCGCGCCGCTTTGTCGGTGTGACGAATAACCAGAGGTCCGCTAATGTTGAGGGTTTCGGATGCCGGCCCATGGCGACGATGCGGCTTGCACCGGAGCCGGCGTCCGAAAGCCTTCAATGAAAGAAACCGCGATGGGAGAAGGTTGGTGGTGCGGCTTGCACTATGGGAATTTGAATGCCGCGGCTGATGCGCCTGAAGGAAGGCGGAGCGATGCCGGGCGTTGGCCGACGAGGATACGGCTCACGAGTAGGCGGCTGCCGGCATCGGATGCTGAAGATTTCTGGGCGATTTGAGTTGAGGGCTGGCTATTTGAGCGAGTGCTACCACGGCCGGCCGACAACCAGCGAAGCAAGTGAGGGCATTTGCGGGCTTGCGGTTTGGGCTGGCTCATGAAGTATCGATCTTGATTACGCTGATTGGAGCTGTCGGCCGATGCCCGGGCGTGGCGCCGCGCTCGAAAATCTCGATGATGATCATGCGTCCGCCGCAGCATGGGCAAGGGTGCGAGAAGGTGGGCGTCTCGTTGCCATCATTATCATCGGTATCTGCAGCTTGGCCTTGGGACTTTTGGCTACCGAGCAGTTGGCGGGCGCGTGCGATGTTGTCGGCGCAGGCAGCCTTGGCGAACAGGCCGTAGTGTCGGATGCGGTGGAAGCCCTTAGGCAAGACATGGATGAGGAAGCGGCGGATGAACTCGTCTGTTGCGAGCGTCATCACCTTGTAGCGATCGGGGCCGTCGACCCGATAGTCCTTGTACTTGAAGCTGACAGTGTTTTTGTTGAACGCGGTCAGTCTGCTGTTGGCGATAGCGACGCGATGGGTGTAGCGGGATAAATACGTCAATACCGCCTCGGGCCCGGCGAAGGGCCGTTTGCCATAGACGTACCATCTGATCTTGCGCAGCGGCGCCATGAAGACAGTGAAGGCGGCGCGCTCAGCGAGATGACGATGCTGGCCGAAGAACTGCAATTGACCTGCTGCATGTGCAGCGACGAGCTTTTCCAGCATCAGCCGGCGGAATAGTTTTGCGAGCACGCGCCATGGCAGAAAGAACCGGGACCGGCACGACACCCACCGTAAGCCGTCGGGCGCGATGCCGCCGCCCGGCACGATCATGTGGACATGGGGATGGTGGGTGAGCGTCGAGCCCCAGGTGTGCAGAACGGACGTGATGCCGATGCGGGCGCCCAGGTGCTTGGGATCACCTGCAATCGTGAGCATGGTCTCGGCTGAAGCCTTGAACAAGAGATCATAGACCACCGCCTTGTTCTGGCAGGCGATGTCGGCGATCGCCGCCGGCAACGTGAACACGATGTGATAGTACGGCGCCGGCAACAACTCGGCCTGGCGTTCGGTGAGCCATTGCTTGGCCGCTGCACCCTGGCATTTTGGGCAGTGCCGATTGCGGCAGGAGTTGTAGGCGATAGTCGTATAGGCGCAGTCCTCACAGCGCGCGACATGGCCGCCGAGCACCGCGGTGCGGCAGCTCTCGATCGCCGCCATCACCTTGAGTTGGCCGAGGCTGACATGGCCGGCATTGGCACTGCGCCATGCCGGGCCATGATCGCGGAAGATATCCGCAACCTCCAGCGCCGGGCGCGGCACGCGCGCCGCGCGTCAGGCGGGCGGCTCGTCCTTCTTGATCTTGCCGATGAGATGATCGAGCGGGCTGGTGACGTTGCGGATCGTAGTGGTGGCAACCTGCGTGTAGCGCGCCGTCGTGTCGAGCTTGGTATGTCCGAGCAGCACTTGGATCACGCGAACATCGACGTTCTGCTCCAATAGATGCGTGGCAAAGCTGTGCCGCAGCGTGTGCGGAGACGCAGGCTTGTCGATCCCGGCCGCCTGCGCGGCCTCATGGCAGGCGCGGGTAAGCTGACGCGTGGTGATCGGCTGCAGCGGATCACGGCCCGGGAACAGCCAGCCCCGCGAGCGGCACACCAGCCACCAATCGCGCAGCAGCTCGAGCAGCCGCGGCGACAGCATCGCGTAGCGGTCCTTGCGGCGCTTGCTCTGCTCGATCCGGATCATCATCCGCGCGCTGTCGATATCGCTCACCTTGAGCGCAGCGACTTCGGACACCCGCAGACCCGCCCCATAGGCGACGCTCAGCGCCGCCTTGTACTTGAGGCCAGGTGCCGCCTCCAACATGCGGGCGACTTCCTCCGGGCTCAACACAATCGGCGCTTTGCGCGGCTCGCGCGCAATCGGCAGATGCCTGACGATATCGGCGCGATCGAGCGTTACATCAAAGAAAAACCGCAGCGCCGATCCGGTGCCGTTGACCGTTCCCGCCCCTACTCCGCTCGATGCCAGATGCAGCAGGTAGCCGCGGACATCTTCCCGGCTCGCGCGATCGGGCGTGCGGCCAAGAAAAACGGCAAAGTTCTTGACGCGCCGAATGTAATCGGATTGCGTCTTCGGCACGAAATTGCGCACCGTCATGTCTTCAATCATGCGCCGGCGCAGCGGGCTAATGCACTCATCGGTCATGGGATACTCCTGTCTGAACCGAGGTTGTTGACCCCTCGATCTTCAGACAGGACGACCCGTCCCGTTATCGCCCCTACATCAGTCCCAGCCGCGACCTTGCGCGCAGCGCTCTACCGCGCAAGCGGTTTCGTTCATTGACCCGAAAGCGACATCGCTCTCGCAAGACTTTTTGATCTCGATCAAGGTATCGTTGGTCCATACTCAGTTTCATTCTTGGGCATGAAAGCGAAAGACTTTATCGTAACTAGGCGCCCGACGGTGGCTAAGGTCACCAAGCATCCATCGATTGGGTTCGCCCGGCGGTTTACGAGTTCTGCATCCAGCTTCACCGTACCCGGAAGGTCGATGACGCGACGTTCAACCGCGCGCTCGCGCTGTTCGGCGAACAGGGTGTGGTCGATCTCGTCGGCGTCAGCGGCTACTACACCGCCGTCTCGATGACGCTCAATGTCGCGCAGGTGATGCCGCCGGACGGCGCGCCGCTGCCGCTCAAGTCGCTCAACGGCTCGCAGCACGACTGAGCGGTCCACGCGTAATTGGCCCGGTAATACGGCAGCATGGGAAAGATGCGGAACGCGTGCCCGATGTGGCCGATACCGACCCGAGCCAAAAAGCCGGAGAACGTTGATCCACCTGTGATCGGTCTCGGGCTTGCAGGGGCGCCCGCCTAGGGAGGCTGTTTGCTGCGCTGCATTAGTCGGCTTTTGTGCAGGTTTTCGGCCGCCGGCAACGACGATCTCACCACTCGCTCCGGCGACCG
>DATFZF010000115.1:0-4819 GCA_035314705.1 Steroidobacteraceae bacterium
GCGGCCGGGTTGCCGGATCAGGCTGCATTTCGTCCCCGCTTATTGCCCGCACCTCAACCCGATCGAACGACTATGGGGTTTGATGCATCGGCACATCACCCACAACAAGTGCTACGCCACCTTCAAGGACTTCAGCATTGCTATGCTGAGCTTTCTGCGCGACGACGTGCCGAAGAACTGGCGTACCTATTGTGATCAGGTTACTGACAATTTCCGTGTCATAAACCCAACGGAGTTCCGAATTATCGCGTGAGCGGGGTATAGCCAGAGCGCATGGTCGTGTCAGGGGGGAAATTCTCGGGCGGGAAAGAACGGCGCGGAGTTTCGCCTTCGATACTTTCCCCAGTGTCGCGCGCGGGAACTCCTCCAACACGCGCACCTCGCGCGGCATCTTGAAACCTGCGAGGGACTTCACGCACGCGGCGGTGATGCGTTCGGTCAGGGTCGGATCCTTGGGATCGGTTGGCAGCACCAACGCGACAGGCACCTCGTCGAGCAGGGGATCGGAACGGCCGACCACAGCCACTTCCCGCACGCCGGGAACGCCGATGATCACGCGCTCGATCTCCGCCGCGGAGACGTTCTCGCCGCCCACCTTCAGCATGTCCTTGGCGCGGTCAGCGAAATAGAAGAATCCATCAGGATCGCGCAGCGCCCGATCGCCGGTCAGCAAGAAGCCATCCTTATCGAACGCCGCCGCCGTTGCCGCCGGGTCCTCCAAATACTCGGTGGACAGCGACAGACCGCGCACGCCGCGTATGGCAAGGTTGCCCGTCTCGCCCGGCTCGGCCGGAGCGCCAGCATCGTTCAGCAGCCGGATCTGGTATTCCGGGGCCGGCCGGCCCATCGAAAGCGGCGCATTGGGAAAGCCGCACAGACCCACGATGCCGTGCGTGACCGTCTCCGTCATGCCCCACCAGCTGATGGTGCGCACGCGGAAATGCCGGTCCTCGGACGGCGCGCAATAGGCGTTGCCTCGTTGCCGGAATGAATGCGCCGGGGGCACCTCGTGGGCCAGCAGCGCCTTGGCGCAAAACGGCACGATTGAGGTCCAGGTGCAGCGATGCGTGACGGCGACCGGCCAGAACCGCGAGGCCGAAAAGCGCGGTTGCAGAACGAGCGTCCCGCCGGCCCACAAGGTCGCCAGCACGGAGTAGCACTGCGCGTTGGTGTGATAGAGCGGCATCGTGACGAGGTGTACGTCGTCCTCGCGCAGCTCCTCGTGCGCGGCGCTCACGCGCGCCCCCCACAGCGCATTGGCGTGGGTCCAAAGCACCGCCTTGGGGCGGGACGTTGTGCCCGACGTATATTGCACGCCGAAGGGCGCGGCCGGGTCCGCGGCGCGCGGCGGTAGCAGGGCGGGGTCTGCGTCCAATGCGGCGAAACGCTCGCCGGCCGCGGGTGGCGCGGCCGGGGCGTCGCCGCAATCTGTGTCCGTGACCGCAGCGAAACTCAGGCCCGGCGCCGCATCGGACAGTAGCGCGCGGAATTTCGGCTGCGTGATTGCGCCGATGGCGCGGGAATGGCTGGCGAAATACGCGAGCTCGTCTGCGCTGGATCGTGCGTTCGTCGTGACGGCTATGGCGCCGAGAATGCCGCAGCCGAACCATGCGAACAGCGCCTCCGGGCAGTTCTCAAGGTGAACGAGCACGCGGTCGCCGGGCCGCACGCCGCGCCGCCACAAGCCTGCCGCGATGCGCTCCGCTCGCTCGACGAACTCGCCGTAGGTCCAGCGCTGCTCCGCGCCCTCGAACGGCGCCCAAATCAGGAAGGTCTTGTCCCGCCGCGCGGTCGCCTGCGCGCGAAGCAGCGTGCGGATGTCCTGGCCGGCGAATGGCGAGGCGCTGAGATCGAACATCATCGCTCAGACCGCCCGCACGAGCATCTGCTGCTCGCCGAGATCGAGCCGCTCTTGCCCTTGAAGAACTGCTTTTGCGGCAACTGCGCGAAGCCCGCACAACGCCATGTCGATGACGGCTTCGACTAATTCATCGGGATCGGAGTCGATGCGCTCGGCCCGATCCAACAGGAGCGAGGTCACGCCATGCAGGCAGGCCCAAATGGCTTCGGCCGCCAGGTACGGCGAGCCAGACGCGAACGTGCCGTCCTGTATCAGCCGCGCGATCCCGTCTTTCAGGAGGGCGAAAGACGTGCTCCCGGCCTCGATGGGCTCGCGGACGCGGCCCGGGCTAGGCGATCCGATCATCTTTGTTGAGAAGGTAAGGCGGTACTCGTCAGGCCGGCTGCGCCCGAACGCGACATACGCTCGAAGACCGGCACGGAAACGGTCGAGTGCTGAGGCGCCGGCAGGCTGGCTGGCTTCCAGGAAAGCTATCAGATCTTTGAACGTCTGCTCCGCGATGGCTCGCAGGATCGCTTCCTTATCCGCGAAATAGACGTAGAGCGCAGTTGAAGAAATGCCGACGACCGCGGCGATGCGCCGCATCGTCGTGCGCTCGAATCCTTCTTCGAGAAACAAGCTCTTTGCCGCGGCCAGGATCTCTCCCCGCCGCGTCACGCCCTGTCCCCTGGGTTTGCGGGTTCGGGTAACAGGGATGTCCTGTCCGGCAAATGGCGAGGCGCCAAGATCAAGGGTCATAGGCTCTGGCCCTCAGGCGGCTCGCACGAGCGTCTGCTGCTCGCCGAGATCGAGCCGCCCGTCGCTGCTTCTGATCGTGAGCGTCATGCGGTCGCCGGACTTGAGATAAGTGGCGCGCTTCTGCTGCGCCTTCACGAAGGCCTTCCACAACACACGCTCCGGCAGGAGCTGCATCAGGCGGCGCAGCGGAGGCGGCGGCACGCGCAGCGCGCATCCGGCCGGCGTGCCGGTCAGGATGAGATCGCCCGGGGAGAGGTCCGAGAAGGTGGTCAGTTCGGCGAGCGTGTCGGCCGGCTTGAAAACCAGATTCCTGGTGCTGTCCTTCTGGCGCACCTCGCCGTTCACCGTGAGTGTCAGCAGCAAGTCGTCGAGCAATGCGAATTCATCACGCCCCGGCACGGTGAGATACGGCCCCACCGGGCAGAACCCCCGATAGCTCTTGCCCTTGAAGAACTGTGTCTCCGGCAGCTGTACGTCGCGCGCGCTGACGTCGTTGGCAATCACTACGCCAAAGATCAAATCGGGCAAATCGTCCGGCGTTACCGCGCGCGCGGCGGTTACCCCGGCACCGATTACGAGACCCAGCTCGATCTCGTAGTCCAGCAGGCGCACGTGCCCAGGCCGCACGACCTCTCCCACCGGCGGTGCGAGGGACGCGTCGGACTTCTCGAAGAACATGTTGAAGTTCTTCGCGTCCGGGTCGAGGCCGGATTCGATCATGTGCTGCCGATAGTTCGCCCCTTGGCAGATCACCCGGCAAGGGGCGGTGACCGGCGAAAGCAGAGTGACATCCGCCATGCGCACATCCGGCGCGCGGTAACTCGCCGCGCGCCATTCCGCCTCGCCGCCGGCGATCAGTGCCGCGGTGCTCGCAAAGCGCGTCGGCAACCCGGCAATGCCACCGGGCACCACGACGCCCCAGAAGCGATCGCCACCTTGGACCACATTGACGATGTTGACGGCCAACCTATCCTCCCGGGAGATACGCCTCGCCTGCGGCGGCGAGTTGTTGCGCAAAATTGTCCGCGTTGCGCACCGCCTCGGCCGCGCGCTCAGCCGCATCGTCCGGCGCGCAGCCGATGGCACGCAGGACGGCGCGCACGATGTCCGGCACCGCCCTCGCGTCGATCCGGCCAAGGCCGAGATCTTGGGCCGCCTGTAAGAAAATCGCTGAGACAATCCGTGCCGCGAGGTCACTCGAGGGGAGGGCCAGGCAACCGGCCGCCTGTGCGGCCCCAAGGTCTTCCCGCATTCGGACGAACACCGCTTGGCTCACGCCAGGGATGTCGACGGCGGCATGTGCGGCGAGCCGCGCGCGCGCCGGTGCGGCCGCCAGATAGCGCAGCAGAATCGTGGTGGCGGTGGCGAAGCGGGTCAGCGGATCGCTCACTGCCAGGCGTGCCGGCTGCAGGCGCCCATCCAGCTCCGCGATCAACGTCGCGCCAAGTTCCTCCTCCAGCGACGCAAGATCTTCGAAGTGCACGTAGAACGTGCCTTTGGCGAGCCCGGCCGCTTGCATCAGCTCATCCACCGTCACCGGGCCGGCCGCGTAGCATTGGCGCGCCGCGTCCAGAATCGCGGCGCGTGTGCGCGCCCGTTTGGCGGAGCCGATTTCCGCACGTCTTGCCAGATTCACGCGCGCCATTGCTCTGCGACCACCTTTTCAGCTGATTGCGAGATTTGCTCTGCGCCCGTGGCCCGGCGCAGACATTCGAACTGCCTTGTTAGCGCCTCGTCGGTGGGGGGCGAACCGGGCTCGTTGAAGACGTCGAACATGCGTTTTGACGCAGCGGGCGCCTCGGCGGCCGCGATCAGGGCACGGGCGAAATCCGCTCTTGCAAGGCGGCGGAGCAGTGACAAGCGGTGAACCGGGGGCGAAATGCAAATCGCGGCCGTTCCACCCGCTCCGTTGGTCAGGATCGCACCCCTTCCGATGCTCCAGTCCAGCCCGCTGTTCCGCAGATATTCATCGCGGTCGCGCTGGTTGCGTTGCAGGTCGCCCTTGACGGCGTTGAGCAACCGGCCCGTGAAGGATGGGAACTCCGAACCCATCCCGGACAGCAGGATGAATCGGCCGGTGAACGCCGCCGCCTTGGCGGCGTCCACGACGTTCACGAGGCCTTGGTACGTCACCGCGCGGATTTGCGCTTGGGACTTGAAGAAGCCCCGGCCGGCAATTCCGCCGGTAGTGTCCACCGCGAAGAAGATCACGCCACATTC
>DATFZF010000116.1:0-83362 GCA_035314705.1 Steroidobacteraceae bacterium
GTTCGTCAGGCGTCACTGGTTGCCGGTGGCGGCCGGCGCCGGCGTGCTCTTGTTGATCCTGGCGTTTGCGGCCACGACCTATGTGCAATCCCTACGGATTGCGGCGGAGCGCGACCGAGTCGCCGAACAGCGCGAGCTTGCCGACCGCGAGAGGGTTCGCGCCGAGGAAGTATCGAGCTTCCTGGTGAATCTATTCAAACTCTCCGACCCGCAAGAAAATCGCGGCAACCAGGTCACCGCCCGAGAATTGTTGGACTCGGGTGCGAAGCGCCTGGAGGCGGGTCTGCAAGATCAACCCGCGACCAAGGCAGCCTTGTTGTCGACCGTCGGAGCGGTGTACGACAGCCTGGGGCAGTACAAGGAAGCCCTGCCGATACTGACTGAATCACTTAAGCTGCAGCCGCAGTCGCACGATAAGTCCCACATTACTACGTTGTTGGAGTTGGGTACCGCGCGTTCGGGCGCGGGGGATCTCAGTGGCGCAGAGGCGCCCTTGCAGGAGGCGCTTCGTGTGTCGCAAAGTGAATTCGGCGCCTCCAGCCAGGAGTCGGGCCGCGCTCTTTGGGCGCTTGGGCTGCTCAGGTACGAACAGGGCCGATTCGTCGACGCCAAGCAACTTTACAATCAAAGCCTGAACATTCTGGAATCCACATCCGCGCCGGTCACCGATATCTCCGAATTGCTCGACGATCTGGCGCAGGTGTACGTGAGTCAGCAGCAATGGTCGCTCGCCAAGCAAACCTACGAGCGCGCATTGGAGGTCGATCGTCGAGTGCTCGGCGATGATCATCCGCGGGTAGCCATGCGGCTGAATAATCTGGCGGTTGTCGCGCAAAATATCAGCGATCTTAAGCTTGCTGAGGCGCTGTTTCGCGATGCGATCCGCCGCGACGAACGGGCCTATGGCGACAAACATCCCGAAACGGGCGCGGCTCTGAGCAATTACGGCCTGCTGCTGCAGCGCGAGGGCCGACTGGCCGAGGCAGAACCTCTGCTACGCAAAGCGCTCGATATCGTTCTGAAGCTATACGGTCCGGACAACTACAAGGTCGCCTACGCCCGCGTGAGCTTGGCCATGCTGCTGCATGACCAGGGAAATTTGTCGGAGTCTGAAACCCAATTTCGCCAGGCGCTGGCCGTCTACGACAAATCCCTACCCGCCAATCACCAGTATCGCGCCTCGGCGTTGATGCATTTGGCGCGTCTGCTGGTGGATCGCGGCAAACCGGCGGAGGCTTTGGCGAAGAGCGAGGAGTCCCTGCATATTTGGAATGACACGTCATCGCCCTCGAGTCCCTATACGGCGCAGGCCCACGCCATTCATGCCTACGCTCTGGAGCATCTCGGCAAGCCGCGCGATGCGGCTGTCGAACTCGAAGCGGCGCTTCCGGTGCTGCTAAAGGCGCGCGGTGTCGACGACCCCGTGGTGCGCCGTGCGCAGACTTGGCTCAAAGCGCTGCGTCCCGAGCCGCCGCAAACCGCCAGCGCAGCGCGCTAAGCGGACCCGAAGGGATATCCCTATAAAAACCGTGACGTTTTGACGTTTTGGTGCTGCTAGTGGGTGGTGACAAAACGTCGAAACGTCACTGGAAAAAATTGCGATAGCCCTACCGTCACGGCGCCGAGCGACGCACCGTTCGCGGGGCCGTCGCTCATTTTTGCGCCGCAAAGTAGCTTGCGGGCGTTCAGCCCCCGAGAAAGATCTTGTACGCCGGGTTATCGGTCTCTTCCGTATAGGCGTAATGCAGTTCGTTGAGATGCAATAGAAAGTCGGTGCGCGTTTCGGCGGGGACTTGGATGCCGGCAAGAACGCGCCCGTAATCCGAACCGTGATTGCGGTAGTGGAACAGGCTGATGTTCCAGGTGGTGCCGATGGCCTGGAGAAACTTGAGCAGCGCCCCGGGACGCTCCGGAAACTCGAATCGATACAGCCGTTCATCGGCAAGGTCCCGCGCCTGTCCGCCCACCATATAGCGCACGTGCAGCTTGGCCATTTCATTGTCGGTCATGTCGCGCGCGGCAAAGCCCGCGGCTGCGATGCTGCGAAGCAGCTCGTCGCGCTCCGCCCTGCCCCGAGTGAGGGCGAGACTGACGAATACCTGCGCCGCTTGCAGGTCCCCGTACCGGTAGCTGAACTCCGTGACGCTTTGCCGGCCCAGCAATTCGCAGAACCGCAGAAACGAACCCGGCGTCTCCGGCATCTCCACGGCGAACAGCGCCTCGCGCTGGGCGCCCAAGTCCGCGCGCTCGGCCACGTAGCGCAAGCGGTCGAAGTTCATATTGGCGCCGGCGTTGATCGCGATGAGCGTGCGTGCATCGCAATTTTCACGCGCCACGTATTTCTTGATTCCCGCCACCGCCAGGGCCCCCGCCGGCTCCGCAATGGAGCGCGTGTCCTGGAAAATGTCCTGGATGGCGGCGCAGATCTGGTCCGTGGTGACCAAAATGATTTCATCCACATACTGGCGCGCGAGGCGAAAGGTCTCCTCGCCCACGCGCCGCACCGCGACGCCATCGGCGAACATGCCCACCCGCTCCAAGGTGATGCGCTTTCCGGCGCGCAGCGATTCGTACATCCCGGCCGCATCTTCCGGCTCGACGCCGATGATTTTGATGCGCGGATACAGTGACTTGGCATAAGCGGCGATTCCGGCTATCAGGCCGCCGCCGCCGACCGGCACGAATATCGCATCGATGTCATCGCCATGGTGCTGGCGCAGGATCTCCATGGCGATCGTGCCTTGCCCGGCGATCACATCGGGATCGTCGAAGGGGTGCACGAACACGAGTGCGCGTTCCCGGCCAAGTTCGATGGCATGTTCGTACGCCTGATCGTAGTCATCGCCGTGCAGCACGATTTCACCGCCAAGGTCGGCGACCGCCTGCACTTTGATTTCGGGCGTGGTCAAGGGCATGACGATGACGGCCGGAATGCCGCGCGTGCGGGCACCCAGCGCCACCCCCTGCGCGTGATTGCCTGCCGACGCGCAGATCACGCCGCGCTGTGCGCTGATCGGCGACAATTGCGCAATCTTGTTGTAGGCGCCGCGAATTTTGAACGAAAACACGGTTTGAAGGTCTTCACGTTTGAACAAAATGCGATTGTTCAGACGGCGCGACAGCCGTGGTGCGGGTTCCAGCGAAGTCTCGACAGCGACGTCGTACACCTTGGCCTTGAGGATGCGATCTACGTAGTTTTCTTGCATGGGCGGTATCGTTGAGGGACACCTACATTAGCTCAAGCGTCCACGGAGCGGTATGGCTGACTCATACTGTGAGATGTTCCACAGCCCTTCAGACCCCTTTGGGTCCTGCCGCGCCTAATTGGGTAACATACGGCCATGCACACCGCTAAATTCTGGCTCTTGGGCCTGTTGCTGGCCTCCCCGGCGGCCTTTGCCCTTACAGGAAATGTCGTCGCCACCGACAATGTGAAGGCGCATTTGGTCAGCGAGGTGAGCGCGGTCGCGCCGGGACAGTCGTTCTGGGTCGCCCTGGAATTCGACATTCGCGATGGCTGGCACACCTACTGGCGCAATCCCGGCGACTCCGGTCAGGCCACCACGATCAAGTGGCAGCTGCCGCCGGGATTCACGGCGGGAGACATCCTCTGGACCACGCCGCATCGCTTCGAGCTTCCGCCCCTGGTGAATTACGGCTATGGCAAGCACGCGGTGCATCTGGTGAAGATCACCGCGCCCAGCGACTTGCACCCGGGTACACCCGCCTCGCTGTCCGCAAAAGCAAGTTGGCTGGTCTGTTCCGACGTGTGCATTCCGGAAGACGCCGACTTGCAATTGAAGCTTCCGGTGAGCCGCGAGAGCGGCGCCGTCGATCCCAAGGATGCCGGACTCTTCGAGGCGGCGCGCAGCGAGTTGCCGAGTTCGGCGCCGGCTGCAACGACCGCCCGGATACAGAGCGGCCAACTGGTGATCACGCTCGGAAAAGACTGGGGCGCCACGCTGCCGCAAATCAAGTCTTTGGCTTTCTTTCCGTATGCCGAGGGCGGCATCGAGTACGCGGCGCCGCAGACCATGACGCGCTCCCAGGATACGGTCGAACTCGCGATGAAGGTCGGCGATCGGCCGCCGCAAGGTGGGACCCTACGCGGAGTGCTGTTGGCCACCGAGCAGAGCGGCAATGAAATCGTGACCGTGCCCCTGGAGATCGCCGCAGACTTCAAGGTTGCCGGCCCCGGCTCAGGCAAGGGCGCCGCGCCTGCCGCGGGCGAGAAAACCACCACTTCGCTACCTGTGCTCATGCTGCTCGCAATTCTCGGCGGTTTGATTCTGAATTTGATGCCCTGCGTCTTCCCGGTGCTGTCGATCAAAGCCATTGGCCTGGTCGAACAGGCGAAAAAGCATCCGGCGACCGTGCGCGCCAAGGGCCTGGTGTTTGCCGCGGGGGTCATCAGCTCGATGCTCTGCCTGGCGGCCGTGCTGCTGGTACTGCGCGCGGGCGGGGAACAGATCGGCTGGGGTTTTCAATTGCAGTCGCCGCTGTTCGTCACTCTGCTGATGTACTTGCTGTTGGCCGTGGGCTTGAATCTGTCCGGTGTGTTTGAAGTCGGCGGCGGACTGGCAGGGGTGGGCGACGGCCTCACCCAGGGCGATACCTATCGCGCCTCGTTTTTCACGGGTGTGCTGACGACTCTGGTGGCGACGCCGTGTACCGCGCCGTACATGGCGTTTGCGGTCGGCGCCGCGCTGACGCTTCCGCCGGTATACGCCCTGTGCATATTCACGGCATTAGGGTTTGGGCTCGCCCTGCCATATCTGCTGTTGTCCTTTGCGCCCTGGATGCGTCGTGCCTTGCCGAAGCCGGGCGCCTGGATGGATACGCTGAAGCAGGTGTTTG
The DNA here is from genome assembly GCA_035314705.1 of Steroidobacteraceae bacterium. Taxonomy (GTDB): domain Bacteria; phylum Pseudomonadota; class Gammaproteobacteria; order Steroidobacterales; family Steroidobacteraceae; genus Bog-1198. The sequence goes on from DATFZF010000116.1 coordinate 4,858, forward strand.
CCTTTCCGATTTATGCCTCGGCGGCGTGGTTGCTGTGGGTGCTGGCGGGACAAACGTCGCCCTTTGGTCTCGGCGCCGCGTTGGCCGGCGCGATCCTCATCGCACTGGCCGCTTGGGCGTATCAGAAGTCCAAGTCGAGTTCCACCGGCGGCCGCGCCGCGGCACTGGTTACCGCCGTGGCCGCGGTGCTGCTGGCCATCGTGCTGCCGGTGCGCTTCGCCGACGTTGCCGCGGCGGCCGCGGCGCCCGGCCTCTCCAAGGGCGGTGCGCAGGCCGCGGATCAGTGGCAGCCCTACGATGCTGCAGCAGTAGCCAGGCTCACCGCCTCGGGCAGGCCGCTGCTGGTGAATTTTACCGCCAATTGGTGTCTGACCTGCCTGGTCAATGAGCGCAATGCCTTTGCGGACCCGGAGGTGCAGGAGATTTTCCGCAGCAAGGGCGTGACGCTGATGAAAGGCGACTGGACCACTCGAGATCCTGCCATCACGCAGGCCTTGGCCGCTTTCGGACGCGCCGGCGTGCCGCTGTACTTGGTGTACAACTCCAAAGCCGGCTCATCGGCGCCCGTGATTCTGCCGCAGCTGCTGACCGCCGGTGCCGTGAAGAGCGCGTTCGCCGACGCGCCCGGCCGCGAATCGGCCCAATAAGATTTCGCCGTTCAAGATTTTCAATGGACCCTGGAATGGGGCATGCTGCGAGCATGCCACCCGATAACGCGACTACCGTTTCCGTCATCGATTTCCGCCGCCACAGCATGGTGTTGCATTGGCATGCGCTTGGCGGCACGTGGACGGCCTGCGACACGCCGCCGGCGCTGGTGCACGGCATCGCATTGATCCGCGCATCGCCGCCGAACATCTGCGTGTATGGCCAGGCGGGGCGCTTGCGCCTGCAAATCGGTCCGAATCAATACGCGCTGTCGGAGAACTCCCCCCGCATCAGCTGTACGCGCGGCTTGGCGAGCTTCGGATTCCGCAGACGCTTTACCGTCTCATCGAGCACCGGCGGAGTGTTGTACAACTACTCCTACTGGACCAATCAACACCACGATTTCTTCCGCTGGCTGGCGAGCAAGGCCGAGGATCCCGATTGGCGCATGACGAGCGGACGACAATGGTCCGAAGGTCTCGCCGCGAAGGCGATGCGCTCCGCCTAGAACACTTCAGCGCGGCAACAGGCCGGCGAGTTCAGCGTCGGTCAGATGTCGCCACTGTCCACGAGCCAGTGTTCCCAAGTGAATGTTCATGATTCGCACGCGCTCGAGCCGCTGCGCCTTGTAGCCCAGCGCGGAGCACATGCGGCGGATCTGCCGATTCAACCCTTGCGTGAGAATCATGCGAAATGATTTCTGATCGATGCGGCTGACCTTGCAAGGCTTGGTCAGCTCACCCATGATTTTCACGCCGCTTGCCATCATCTGCAGTGAAAGATCGGTGATGGGGCGGTCGACCGTCACGACGTACTCCTTTTCGTGATTGTTTTCCGAACGAAGGATCTCGTTGACGATGTCGCCGTTGTTGGTCAGGAGGATCAGACCCTCCGAGTCCTTGTCCAGCCGCCCGATCGGGAAGATGCGCTCGGGGTGCCCGACGAGATCGATGACATTGTTCTCGATGTGGGACTCGGTGGTGCAGGTAATTCCCACCGGCTTGTTCAGGGCAATGTAGATCTGCTGCTTTTTGGCGCCGATCAGCTCGCCATCGACGCGCACCTCGTCGCCCTCCTGCACTAAGGTTCCCAATGCGGCGCGCAGGCCATTGCAGGTGACGCGGCCGGCATCGATCCATTTGTCCGCTTCGCGCCTCGAACAAATGCCGGTTTCGCTGATGTATTTATTGAGTCTCACCGAACCGGAACGCTAGCTGTGGCCGCGCAGGAATGCGCCGATATGCTTCGCCAGGGGACCCGCGGCGGCAGCGTCCGCGAAGTCGGAGACATCGACGGTCAGACGCGGCTGCCGTACGGCGCTCAGTCGGTCCGCGGCCGGGCCGCCGGCCAACACCAAGCGCCTCACGAGTTCCGGCCGCGCGGCGGCGAGTTCGACGGCGACCCCCGCGCCATATTGAACGCCCAGCAAGTCGATCTGGCGCAGCCTCAAATCGCCGGCAAGATCGGAAATCGCGGCGGCAGCTTCCGCGATACTGCGCGTCGGCGAGGGGTCGGATTCTCCACAGCCCGGCAGATCGGGCGCGTAAACCGAACGCTGGTCGGCGAGCTCGGGCAGTAGTCGGGTGAATGTGCGGCTCGAGCTCTCGATTGGGTGCAAACAAACCAGCGTGACTTGCTCATCGAAGCCGCCGGTGGTCGGAAAGGCCGTTCGCACGTGCAATTGCCCGAAGCTGCAGTCAAAGTAGGCGCGGCGAGTGCGGACAACGATGGGTGCGTCGGATAACTTTGAGGGCTTAGCCAAAGGCTCTCCAATTGTTGTGCTTCTGTGACAGCCAAGGATACGCGAAGTCGCCCACGGGGTTCGCTGCTGCCTGGCACCGCTTCCATGCTCGTTTGTGGCTTTTACGCTACATTAATTTTTACACTTCTTTGCAATAGGGCTAGCTTCGGCGACAGCTCAGGCATAGAGTGTTGCTCCGAAGCAATAGGACTCTAGGGAAGTAAAAAGACCAATGTTCGGCGGAGCGCAAAAAAAAGCGCCCACGAAAAGGCATGGGGACTTGAAAGCCGGGCAATGCCCGGCTTTTTTATGGGCCTTGTCGGTCCCATACACGCGACATGGTGAATCCGCTCGAGCGGCCTCCTTTGAAGCTCACCACCTCGATCAGCCGCTGGCCGTCATCGGACAGGCTGTAGTGTTCTTCGAACGGCGGATGGTCATCGTCGGGGTCACCGCTCTGCACGATGAGCGTCTTCTCCGCCCAGCCGCAGCGCGGAGGAGGCGTATCGCGCCCGTGAGAGGGTGGGTCGCGTCCCGCCGCAGCGCCGTCGCGTTCGGCCGATTCCGCCCGATGCCGGTGGCCCGCGGGCCCATCCGTCGGCTGACAAATGCGGTTATTGCCGTCGGAGGTAAAGGCCACGACCCCGGCCACTTGCTTGATTTCCAGCTGCTTGCCCGGCCAGCGCAGCCCTTCGGCCAAGACGCCAGCCGTCGGCATGACAGGGCCCCCCGGACCGCCGGGATACGCGCCACCCGCCCCGCCGTGGCCGCCACCCTGGCGCCCACCACGGCCCCCCGAACCACCCGGGCTGGAGGTGTTCTGGCCCGAAGCGGGGCCGTTGAATTGGGCTTGGAGGAGGCGCTGCGGATCGTCGCTATCGGCCTCGTTGAGCTTCCATCGTCCGGTGAAATCCACACCGGTGGGCGGTGCTTGCACCAGCTTTTCGCCGGCACATGCCGCAACGCAAGCCGCTACCAGAACCACCACGATGAGCCGCATGGCCCAATCTTATAATGAAGCCCGCGCCCGCGGGTACATCGAGGGTCAACCGGCGGAGCGTTGGGCTCGTGGAGCGGATCGCAAATCGTTGGGTCCGCAAATCCACACGCGGCCTTCGAACGGCTGGAAGCAGACGCGCAGCGCCTCGGTCCTGCGGGTGGTTTGGGTGCCGCAGGCAATTTTGCCGTCCGCGAGATCCGCCTTGATCAAATCGACCAGCGAGGCGCTGGGCTCGCCGGCATCCGTCGGCGGCAGCGCGTGGGCCAGAATGCGCGCATGCACGTCGTCGCCGCGCGCGGCGTTGCCGAGCACGGCTCGCTTGAAACGATCGAGCACCACCAGAACCGAGCTCAAGGTATTGTCCGTCACATCGCTGGGGCGGCCGGTTCCGCCCATGAATCGCAAATGCAGCAGACCGCCGACCCCGCGGCCTTCGTCATGCAGGCACAGCGCGAGAGCGCCGTGCAAATCGGCGATCATGAGCATGGGTTCGGGCGAGACATGATAAGTGTCCGGCGCGACCATGACTTCCGTGAGATCTGTTGCCAATGCGGACCCCTAAACTGACTCCCACGATGCTGCACGTAACCGAAATTTCCCTCTGTCGAGCAAATCACGGTTTTGGACCTGAGAATGAGCGCATGTGCCACGACGAGAACTGCTAGACGCTAATTGCACAGGACCGCCAGTCATAAGCTCATGCAATCCGGTAATTGGCGGCTTGAGGGGTAGCGGACGTATCTTGGGCGCATGTATCGGTATGACGCAGTCGACAAAACGCTGGTAAACGAGCGCGTCGCACAATTTCGCGACCAGACGCGGCGTTTCCTGGCCGGTGAGCTCAGCGACGACGAATTTCGCCATTTGCGCCTGCGCAATGGCCTGTACATCCAGCGCCATGCCCCGATGCTGCGGGTGGCCATCCCGTATGGGCTGCTCTCCTCGACTCAACTGCGCGCCCTGTCGAGCATTGCGCGCCGCTACGATCGCGGCTACGGGCACTTCACGACCCGGCAAAACATTCAATTCAACTGGCCCAAGCTCGAGGATGTGCCGGATATTCTGGCCGAGCTCGCCGAAGTGGAGATGCACGCGATCCAGACCAGCGGCAATTGCATCCGCAACACGACGTCCGACCATCTAGCGGGCGTGACGCCGGATGAGCTGGACGATCCGCGGCCATGGTGCGAGCTGATCCGCCAGTGGTCGACCTTTCACCCGGAGTTCACCTACCTGCCGCGCAAGTTCAAGATTGCGGTCACCGGAGCGGCCCAGGATCGGGCCGCCTCCCTGGTCCATGATGTGGGCGTGCATATTGTGCGCGGGCCGGACGGCGAGTTGGGCTTTGAAATTCTGGCCGGGGGCGGCCTCGGGCGCACGCCCATCATCGGTCAGGTAGTGCGAGATTTCCTGCCGCGCCGGCACCTGCTGTCCTATCTCGAAGCCATCTTGCGTGTGTACAACTTGGAGGGCCGCCGCGACAACCTACAGAAGGCGCGCATCAAGATATTGGTACGCTCTTTGGGCATCGAGGAGTTCCGCAGACGCGTCGAGGCAGAATGGGAATCGACCCGCGCCGGCGGATTGACGGTCGACGATGCGGAAATCGCCCGTCTGCGCAGTTTCTTCAACCCGCCGGCGTATCGCCGCCTGCCGAACACGGAGCCTGCGGCCGGGAAAAGCACGGCATTTCGCGCTTGGTACCGCTACAACACCACGGAACACAAGGTGCCAGGCTACCGTGCCGTGTTCATATCGCTGAAGAAGCCCGATGTGGCGCCTGGCGACATCACCGATGCCCAGATGGAATTGGTCGCCGATCTCGCCGACCGCTACAGTTTCGGGGAAGTGCGCGTCACTCACACGCAGAACCTATTGTTCGCCGATGTGGAACAGGACGAGGCCTTCGAACTGTGGCAGTCGCTCGAGAAGGCGGGTCTCGCCACGCCGAACATCGGGACCCTGACCGATATGATTTGCTGCCCGGGGCTGGACTTTTGCAGTCTCGCCAATGCCGGTTCCATCGATGTGGCGAAGCTCATCAACGAGCGCTTCGACGACTACGATTATCTGTACGACTTGGGCGAACTCGAGGTCAAGATGTCGGGCTGCATGAATGCCTGCGGCCATCACCATGTGGGGCACATCGGCATTCTCGGCGTGGATAAGAGCGGCCAGGAGTGGTACCAAATCACCATCGGCGGCGCCGCGGGCGCGGACGCATCCTTGGGAGAGGTCATCGGCCCATCGGTGCCCAAGTCCGACGTGCCCGAAACGATTGCGCGCCTGCTCGAAGTCTATGTCGAACGGCGCCGGCCCGAGGAACGCTTCCTCGATACGGTGCGCCGGCTCGGCGTGAAACCATTTAAGGAAAGAGTGTATGCCGCGCCGGTTGCTGCGTGACGGGCAGATTGTCGAGGATGACTGGTCGTACGCCGCGGAAGCCCGTGGCGACGCGGCTGCGCCGCTGATCCTGACTTTTACCGAATGGCAAAACGAGCGCGACGCCTGGATCGCGCGCGGCGGGCGCTTGGGCGTGCTGCTGCCGCCGGGTCACAAAGCGGAATTGCTCGCGCCCGACATTTCGCGCATTGAGCTGATCGCCCTGGAGTTCTCCGGACCCAGCGACGGGCGCGCGTACTCGCAGGCGCGGCAGCTGCGTGATCACTGGAAATTCGGCGGCGAGCTTCGCGCCACGGGCTATGTGCGCCGCGATCAATTGTTCTTCATGGCGCGCTGCGGCTTCAACAGCTTCGAATTGGCCGATGCCGACCTCGAGCATGCGGCGTCGGCACTGTCGACGTTCTCGTGGGCCTATCAGCCGTCGAACGACGCCGGGCTGCCGCTCAAGCCGCGGTACCGCCGGCCGGATATACCTGCCAGCGCCTGAAGCGCAGGCCCACCTTCTGACCCACACCGAAGCGCTCGCTTTCGTAGCGCTCGCGGCTGATCTCCGCTTCCAGCGGCTCGTTGGCCGGCAGGCCTTGGGCGCAAAGTTCCATGCGCACGATCGGCCCGATCACGCGTACGGCAGTCACGACCGCCGGCCAGCCCACCGCCTCGGGACCGATCTCAATCTCGTGGGGTCGGATCAGCGCGATGTCCTGCGTGCCGCCGGTACTCGAGCCCGCGGCCGCCGAGATGTCGATCGGCCCCAGGTAGGAACGGCCGTCGCGCAACTGCACCGGCAGTTCGTTGACCTGCCCCAAGAAGCGATGCACGAAAGCCGAGGTCGGCAAATCGTAGACCTCGCTGGGAACGCCGAATTGTTCGATCCGGCCCCGATTGAGGACCACGATGGTGTCGGCGACCTCGATCGCTTCCTGCTGATCATGGGTCACGAAAATGCTCGTGAAATGCAGTTCGTCATGCAGCCGCCGCAGCCAGCGGCGCAGTTCATGGCGCACCTGGCTGTCGAGGGCGCCGAAGGGCTCGTCCAGCAGCAGCACGTCGGGATCGACCGCGAGCGCGCGTGCCAGAGCCACGCGCTGCCGCTGGCCGCCCGACAGCTGCGCGGGGTACCGATCGCCCGCCCAACTGAGCTGCACGAGTTCCAGCAGCGATTTCACCTTTTCGCGAAGAACCCTTGCTTTCGGCCGTTCGCGGCGCCGCTTGACCTTCAGGCCGAAAGCGACGTTTTCGAACACCGTCATGTGACGAAACAAGGCGTAGTGCTGGAACACGAAACCGACCTTGCGATCGCGAATGGGCCACAGAGTCGCGTCGCGGCCATCGAACATCACCTGGCCCTCGTCCGGCGTCTCGAGACCGGCGATGATGCGCAGCAAGGTGGTCTTGCCGCAGCCGGAGGGGCCCAAGAGCGCGATCAATGCGCCCGTCGGCACGTCCAGATCGATGTTCTTGACGGCGGCGAATTCACCGTACTGCTTGCCTATGCCGCGTAATGCAATGCTCATGTGTTTTCCCTCCGCGTCCGGTCGCGCGCCTCGCGCGCCGCATGGCGCAGCTCCGGCTGACGCCACTCCAAAAGGCTCTTGCCCGCCAGAGTCAGCAGCGCCAACAAGGCGAGCAGCGATGCGACGGCGAATGCCGCCGCGTAGTTGTATTCGTTGTACAGAATCTCGACGTGCAGGGGCATGGTGTTGGTCAAGCCTCGCACGTGCCCGGAGACCACCGAGACGGCGCCGAACTCACCCATGGCCCGGGCATTGCAGAGCAATACGCCGTACATGAGGCCCCAGCGAATATTGGGCAGAGTGACGCGCCAAAATGTTTGCCAGCCGGTGGCGCCGAGCGACAGCGCGGTTTCCTCATCGTCCTTGCCCTGCGCTTGCATGACCGGAATGAGCTCACGGGCAATGAACGGGAACGTGACGAAAATGGTGGCGAGCACGATGCCCGGCACCGCGAATACCACCCGGATGTGGTGCGCCCGCAAGTAGCCGCCGAACCAACCGTGCGAGCCGAAAATCAGAATGAAGATGAGTCCGGCAATGACGGGCGACACGGCAAACGGCAAATCGATGAGCGTGATCAAGGTGTTCTTGCCGCGGAATTCGAACTTGGCGATCGCCCAAGCGGCGGCCACGCCGAAGACCAAGTTGAAGGGAACCGCGATGGCCGCCACGGTGAGCGTGAGTTTGACCGCGGCCCATGCGTTGGGATTGCCGATCGCGGCCACGTACGCGGCGGCGCCCTTGGCCAGCGCTTGGACGAACACCGCGAGCAGCGGCAGCACCAGAAACAGGCCCAGAAACACCAGCGCCACGCCGATCAACAGCAAGCGACCCGGTGCGCGGCGCCTCGGGCTGCGCACGTCAGCGACCACCATGCCGCGACAGGGCCCAGTGTTGGAGCGCGTTGATGCCGAACATGAGCGCGAATGACAACACCAGCATCACCACGGCGATGGTGGTGGCGCCGGCATAGTCGTATTGCTCCAATTTGGTGACGATGAGCAGCGGCGCGATTTCGGATCTCATCGGCATGTTGCCCGCGATGAATATCACTGATCCGTATTCGCCGACGGCGCGCGCGAAGCTGAGCGCGAACCCGGTCAGCAAGGCCGGCCACAGCGCCGGCAATATGACCCGCGCGAAGCTTTGGGCCGCCGAAGCGCCGAGACTCGCCGCGGCCTGTTCCACTTCCTTGTCCAGGTCTTCGAGCACCGGCTGCAGAGTTCGCACCACGAAGGGCAGGCCGATGAACGTCAGCGCCACGATGATGCCTAGGGGCGTGAAGGCGACCGTGACGCCCAGGGGCTTGAGCCACATGCCCAGCCAGCCATTGGGCGCGTACAGGGCGGTCAACGCGATGCCGGCCACCGCCGTCGGCAGCGCAAACGGCAGGTCCACCATGGCGTCGACGAGCCTCCTGAACGGAAATGTATAACGGACCAGCACCCAGGCGACGATGAACCCGAAGATCACGTTGATCAGCGCCGCGATCAGCGAAGCGCCGAAGCTCAACCGCAACGAAGCGATCACTCTGGGGGCCGTCGCCACCTCCCAGAAATGACTCCACCCCGAGCCGAAACTGCGAATGAACACCGCCGACAGAGGGATCAAAACCAACAGCGACAGATACGCCATGGTGTAGCCCAGGGTCAGCCCAAAGCCCGGAAGAACCCGACGTGGCCGGCGCCGCGGCATGGGTGTTTCGACTTCGACTGCCGCGACCGGAGTTGCCATGGAGATCCTGATGATTGGCCTGTCGCCCCGGGGCCTGAAGGATATCGGGCGATTACTGACCGTAGATCCTATCGAAGGTACCATGCTCCGCGAAGTGGGTGGCTTGCGCACGGGTCCAGCCGCCGAAGACGGCGTCGATGGTCACCAATTGCGGAATCTTCGCGAATCTGTCTGCGTGCAGGGCGAGAATCGCCGGATCGCGCGGGCGATAATAATGCTCCGCCGCTATTTCCTGGCCCTGTTTGGAATAAAGATACCTCAAGTATTCCTCAGCCACCTTGCGGGTGCCATGCAGGTCGACGTTCTGGTCCACCACGCTGACCGGCGGCTCCGCGACAATGCTGAGCGAGGGTGCGACGATGTCGAACTTGGCGGGACCCAGCTCCTTGACGGCGAGAAAGGCTTCGCTTTCCCATGCGAGCAGCACGTCTCCAATGCCCCGTTCCACGAAAGTCACCGTCGCTCCGCGCGCCCCGGAATCGAGGACCGGCACCTGGTGGTACAGCTTGGCGACGAAGGCCTCCGCGGTGGCTGCGTTGCCGCCGGGCTGCTTGAGCGCCCAAGCCCACGCGGCCAGGTAATTCCAGCGCGCACCACCCGAGGTCTTCGGGCTGGGTGTGATGACCGAGATGCCCGGCCGCACCAAATCGCCCCAATCGTGAACATTCTTGGGATTGCCCTTGCGCACCAGGAATACGATGGTCGAGGTAAACGGGGTACTGTTGTTCGGCAATCGTCCCTGCCAGTTGGCTGGAATCAGCCCGCCCTGGGCCGCCAGCGCGTCGATGTCGTAGGCCAGCGCGAGGGTCACCACATCGGCCTCGAGTCCTTCGATCACGGAGCGGGCCTGCTTTCCCGATCCGCCATGGCTTTGCTTCACGCTCACGGTGTCGCCGGTCTTGCTCTTCCAGTAGGCCGCAAATGCCTTGTTGTAATCCTCGTAAAGCTCGCGCGTGGGATCGTAGGAGACATTCAGCAGCGTGCTGGCCGCCGCATGCGCCGCCGATCCGATCAATACGGCCAACAGCGCCGCCGCGAACCAGAAATACTCGCGCATCAAGCGCCTGCTGCTGCCCTCATCCATTCATCGCCCATCCGAAAGCGCGCTCGATCAGCGAACCGCACAAGGCTAACGGCCGGCGCCATGCGCCGGAACTACCATCCCGTCATCTGCATATGCGCTTACGGTATGTCGCGAAGCGGAATGTGCAGGTCGCCCAGTATGCGATCCACCTCCTCCTGGGTCTCCAGTTTTTCGGTTTCGCGCACCAGTTTGCGGGGCAGGTGGGGCGCCAGGAGCTCGATGAACTCGTACATGTAGGCGCGCAGCAGCGCACTGCGGCGAAAGCCGATCCAGGTCGTGTGTCCCTCGAACAGGTGGGCCGCATCGAGCACGACCAGATCCGCGTCGGTGGCGGGATCGATGGCCAGCCGGGCCAGAATGCCCACGCCCAAGCCGATGCGCACGTAGGTCTTGATCACGTCCGAGTCGCGCGCCGTCAGCGCCACGTCGAGCGACAGACCGGCGGTTTCGAACAGCGCCGGCAGCGAGGATCGGCCGGAAATGCTGAAAACGTAGGTGACGATCGGATACTCCGCCAGCTTCTTGAGCGTGAGTTTGCCGGCCGATTCGAGCGGATGGCCCCGCGGCACGACCACCGCCCGATGCCAGCGGTATACCGGCAAACGCACCAGGTGCGGGAATTGCTCCTCCGAACCCGTGGCGATCGCGAAATCGACGCGGTCGCGCGCCACCATTTCGGCGATTTGTTCCGACGTGCCTTGATGCAAGTGCAGACGCACCTTCGGATACTTGAGCCGAAAGGCGCGAATCACCTGCGGCAGCACGTAACGCGCCTGGGTATGCGTGGTTGCGATCGACAGAGTGCCGCCGTCGGCCTTGCGCAGCTCCGCCGAAGTGCGGCGAATATTCTGCATTTCACGCAAAATGCTGGCGGCACGCGAAATGATTTCCTCGCCGGCGTCGGTGGTCCGGGTGAGCGCCCGTCCCTCGCGCTCGAACAGCTGAAAACCGAGTTCCTCCTCCAGAAGCTTCAGCTGCCGGCTCACCCCGGGTTGCGAGGTGTGCAGCTGACGGGCAGCCGCGGTGATGTTCAGACCGTTCTCATGAACAGCCACGAGGTAGCGCAATTGCTGGAACTTCATCGGGCGGCCGGCCTTGTTGTTGAATGGGTGATCATCGCCATAGGATATAAGTTTGGAGCGCCCGGCGCTCAAGGTGAGCGTTGCGGCCGCCATCACCAAAACGCATGTCCTCATGCGCTCTAGTTCGTTTCGCGCAAGGATGGGCGGCCCTATAGTTTCCCGCATGTTCGAGCTCTCCAAGGCCCTGCGCGAGCGCGCAGACGACAGCATTGCGCAGCTCCGCAAAGCCGTGGCGGAGTTCAAAAACGTCTGCTATGCCAATAGCTTAGGCTCCGAATCCATGGTCCTCACCGACCTGATCTGGGGCGCGGTCCCGGAAATCGAAATATTCAGCATCGATACCGGGCGGCTGTACCCCGAGACCTACGATCTCATCGAGCGGGTGCAGCAGCGCTACGGGCGGGCGTTGACCATCTACTATCCAGAGACCGAGAAATTGCAGGGCTGGGTCGGTGAGAACGGCATCAACGGGTTTCGCGACGGTCTCGAGCAGCGCCGTGGTTGCTGCCGCATTCGCAAGGTGGAGCCGTTTCGCCGCGCCATCGCCGGCCGCGGCGCGTGGATCACCGGCATTCGGCGCGGACAATCGGCGAGCCGCGCGCTGGCGGCTCCCGTAGAATGGGACGGCGAATACGGCCTGCACAAGGTGAGTCCGCTGCTCGAGTGGTCGGAGAACGAGATCTGGGAGTACATCCGCAGGAAGCGCCTGCCGTACAACACCTTGCATGACAGCGGCTTTCCGAGCATCGGTTGCGCGCCCTGCACGCGCGCGGTGCAGCCCGGCGAAGACGAACGCTCGGGCCGCTGGTGGTGGGAGCGCGGCGATTCACGCGAGTGCGGCCTGCATCCGCGCCGCCAGATGGGATTTTCGAAGTGAATTATTTTCCGGTGTTCTTCGATCTTGCCGGACAAAAGGTGCTCATCGTGGGCGGCGGCGAGGTGGCGCTGCGCAAGGTCACTCTGCTCGAGCGTACCGGCGCCTTGATCAGCGTGGTTGCCCCGGAAATTGCCCCGGGCCTCATGGAGCGCGCCGCCGCCGGCAAGCTGAGGCTCGCCATCCGGGAATTCGCTCCCGCCGATCTGGACGCAGCGCGTCTGGTCATCGTGGCAACCTCGCGCCGAGCGGTGAATCGCTGGATCGCCAGCTTGAGCGAAGCGCGCAACATTCCCGTCAACGTGGTCGACGACCGCGAAGCATCGCGCTTCATCGTGCCTGCGATCATCGATCGCGATCCCGTGCTGGTCGCGGTCTCGAGCGGCGGCGCCTCGCCGGTATTGGCGCGCCGCGTGCGCGAAAGGCTGGAGGCGCTCATCCCGGCGAGAATCGGCAAACTGGCCATTTGGCTGCAGACGCTGCGCGGGGCCGCGCGGCAAAAACTGCGCAGCACCGGCGCGCGGCGCCGGTTCTTCGAGGCGGTGGTGGACGGGCCGGCGGCGCGGCGCTTCATCGAAGGCGACGGCCAAGGCGCGCAGCGCATCGCGCAGCAGCTTCTGGCGGCCGCCTCGACCGCGCCGCGTGCCGCGGGCGAGGTGTGGCTGGTGGGCGCCGGTCCCGGCGATCCGGAGCTCTTGACGCTCAAGGCGCTGCGCGCGCTGCAAGACGCCGATGTGATTCTGCACGACCGGCTGGTGTCCGAAGCGGTGCTCGATTTGGCGCGTCGCGATGCCGAACGCATTTGTGTCGGCAAGTCGGCCGGCAAGCCCGGCAACACGCAGGAGGAAATAAACGCCTTGCTCATCGAACACGCGAATCAGGGCAAGCGCGTCGTGCGCCTGAAGGGCGGCGATCCTTTTGTATTCGGCCGCGGCGGGGAAGAGCTGCAGGCGCTCGCGGCGGCCCGCATCAATTTCTCGGTGGTGCCCGGCATCACCGCGGCGTTGGGGGCGGCCGCCTATGCGGGAATTCCCCTGACTCATCGCGACCACGCGCACAGCGTGAGTTTCGTCACCGGACACGCCCAGGGCAGTGGCGGGGCACCCGATGAGGAGCCCGATTGGCGCGCACTCGCCACGCCCGGAACCACGGCGGTGTTCTACATGGGCCTGGCGCGCCTCGACCACATCGTGGCGAAGCTCCAGGAGCATGGTGCCGCGGCGACCCGGCCGGCCGCGGTCATCGCGCAAGGCACGACGGCAAACCAACGCGTCATTGCCGCGACTCTCGCCACCATCCGCGATGCCTCATCCGGCGCGAAATTGGAATCGCCGGCCTTGCTCATCGTGGGCGATGTCGTGGGGCTGCACTCCTCGCTCGCCTGGTTCAACGCCGACACGGCGGTCGACCTGTCGCGCACGGCATAGGCTCAGGAGCGCGCGCAGGCTGCTCAACTCACGGTCTAGCGGATGGCTTCGGCGAAGCCGCGCTCGGCGATCCAATCTTTGTTGAACAGCCTCGATTGGTACTTCGCTCCGCCGTCGCACAAGATCGTGACAATGGTGTGCCCCGGACCCAGCTGCTTGGCGAGCATCACCGCCGCCGCCACATTGATGCCCGCGGTGCTGCCGAGCAGCAAGCCTTCCTCGCGCAGCAGCCGATAAACGAAATGCATGGTTTGCGCGTCCGCGATCCGCAGCGCATCGTCGATCGGCGCGCCCTCGAGATTGGCGGTCACGCGGCCCGTGCCGATACCCTCGGTGATCGATGTGCCGCCGTCGGTTTTCAGCTCGCCGTCCTTGATGTAGTGGTACAGCGCGCTTCCCGGGGGATCGACCAGAACGATTCGAACCGCGCCGGACTTCGACTTGAGAAATTTGGCAATGCCCGCCAGCGTGCCGCCCGTGCCCGTGGACGCGCAGAAGGCGTGGATTTTCCCGCCGGTATCGCGCCAAATCTCGGGACCCGTCGATTCGAAATGCGCGTCGCGATTCGCGGTATTGTCGAATTGATTGGCCCATATGGCATCGGGGAGTTCTTGCGCCAGGCGGCCGGCCACTTTTTGGTATTGATTCGGGTTGCTGTAGGGCACGGCGGGCACCTTGCGCAATTGCGCCCCCAGGGCTTCGATGATTTGATATTTCTCGGCCGCCTGATTGTCCGGCATGACGATCACGCATTTATAGCCGCGCGCATTGCATACGTGCGCCAAGCCTATTCCCGTGTTGCCCGCGGTCCCCTCGACCACGGTGCCGCCGGGCTTCAATAGGCCGCGCCGCTCGGCGTCCAACACGATCCACTTTGCCGCCCGATCCTTCACCGAACCGCCGGGGTTCATGAATTCGGCCTTTCCCAATATTTCGCACCCCGTCTCTTCGCTCACGTGACGCAGGCGAATCAGGGGAGTGTTGCCGATCGCATCCGTGAAGCCGTCGCTGATACGCATCAATGGTCCTTCCGATTTTCGACAAACTCTAGATTAAGCGAACGCGGCGGGGCGGCGCTAGGTCGCGGCGGCGGGCCGCTCCAAGGGCGGCTCTCCGGCAAGCTCACGGTGCAAGGTGGCGGCATCCAGCTCGCCGGTCCACTTGGCAACCACCAGGGTGGCGACGCCGTTGCCGATCACGTTCGTCAGGGCGCGCGCCTCCGACATGAAGCGGTCAATGCCCAGAATCAGCGCGAGACCCGCCACCGGCAGGGTGCCGACGGAGGACAGCGTCGCGGCCAGCACGATGAAGCCGCTGCCCGTCACACCCGCGGCTCCCTTGGAGGTCAACAGAAGCACCGCCAGCAGCGTGAGCTGCTGCGGCAAATTCATGGGCGTGTTGGTGGCCTGTGCGATGAACAGTGTCGCCATGGTCAGGTAGATCGAGGTACCGTCGAGATTGAACGAATACCCCGCCGGAATGACCAGCCCCACCACCGATTGGCCCGCCCCGAGCTTCTGCAGCTTGGCGATCATTCGCGGCAGCACCGACTCCGAGGACGAGGTCCCGAGGACGATGAATAATTCGTCGCCGATGTATTTGACGAATCGCCAAATTCCAAAGCCGTGCAGGCGTGCCACCACGCCGAGGGCGCCGAAAATGAAGAGCAGGCAGGTTGCATAGAAGCAGCCCATCAGAAGCCCAAGCGACAGCAGAGAACCGAAGCCGTATTTGCCGATGGTGAACGCCATGGCGCCGAACGCGCCCAGCGGCGCCAATTTCATGATGAATCCGACGATCCCGAACAGCACCTGCGACAGCGCGTCGATGAAGCCCAGCATGACCGCGCCCCCGCGGCCGATGGCTTGCAGCGCGAAGCCGAACAGCACCGCGAACAGCAGCACCTGAAGGATCTCGCCCTTGGCGAACGCGTCGACCACCGTCGTGGGAATGACGTTGAGCAAGAAATCGCTCACGGACTGCATTTTGCCCGGACCGGTATACGCCGCCAGGGAAGCCGTATCGAGAGTGCGCGGATCGACATTCATGCCGCTTCCCGGGCGCAGCACGTTCATCACCACCAGCCCCAGGACCAGCGCCACCGTGCTCATGACTTCGAAGTAGACGAGCGCCAATCCGCCGGTCTTGCCGACCTTTCTCATGTTTTCGACGCCCGCGATCCCCGACACCACCGTGCAGAAGATGACCGGCGCGATCAACATCTTGATGAGCTTGATGAAGGCATCGCCGAGCGGTTTCATCGCGGCGCCGGCTTGCGGGTACAGCGCGCCCAGCAGCACGCCCAGGGTAATGGCGACGATGACGCGGAAGTACAGGGAGTTGAGCAGTGCCTTCACACCCTTAACAATACCTGCGGGGGGTAAAAGAATCCCCGGGCTTGCCGGGGAATTCGAGTGGAACAGGTGCTAGGGTAAGAACCCGACACGTCCGTAATTGGAAGATACGTACGGGGCATATTGCCCTTACGTTCCACCTTGTTTGTATCAATCCAGTGTTGCAACTAAGTAACGCTGGTTACAAAATCAGGGTGCGCCGTCGACATGATGCTAACAGATATTATAGAAAAATCCAATAGTTATGCAGCAGGCTTCGGGGGCGAAGCGCTATGTCAAATCTGTCGCCATTTTGTGACAGATAAGCAACATCGGGGCGGCGGCGGCGTGGGGCTCAGGGCCACTGCGTGGCGCGTTCTGCGAACGCCGTGGAGGCGGCGCGTACCACGCAAAATCGCTGCCCGGTCGGGGCCTCCATGACCCACCAGGTTTGGATGGCTTGGACCCTTCTCGCACCCAATTTCTCCAGCCGGCGAACTTCGGCCTCGATGTCGTCCGTTTCGATGTCGAGATGCACGCGGCTGGGATGGCTCACGATCTGCACCTCGATGTCCAGACCGTGCCGGGAATCCTCGAGTCGTTTGTAGGTGGCGCTCTCGGCCGGCGGCAATTCGCGCACCGGCATGCCGAGTGCGGCGCCCCAGAAATCGGCGGCGCCAGCCAGATCGTCGCCCTGGCAGTCGATGATGAATCCGCCCAGTTTGCTTTTATGCATTGCTTCCTCCAGATTTCCACACTTCACGAGGACAACCGCCCATGAAATATTTGCACACTATGGTACGCGTCAAGGATATCGAACAAAGCCTGAGCTTCTATCGCGACGCGCTCGGCCTCAGCGAACTATCGCGCGGCGACTACCCCCAAGGACGCTTCACGCTGGTGTTCCTCGCGGCTCCCGGCGATGACGATGCGCAGGTCGAACTGACTCACAACTGGGATCCGGAGCAGTATTCGGGCGGCCGCAATTTCGGGCATCTGGCGTACGCGGTGGACGATATCTACGCCGCTTGCCGGCGCTTGATGGATCACGGCGTCACCATCAACCGGCCGCCGCGCGACGGCCGCATGGCCTTCGTGCGCTCGCCGGACGGCATCTCGATCGAACTGCTGCAGAAGGGCGCGGCGCTCGCGCCGGCGGAGCCTTGGACCACCATGGCCAATATCGGCTCCTGGTAGCGCCGGTCCCGAGCGATTCTTAGAACATTTCCGACTCATCCGGGGCTTTGATGTCGACCCGGGTGCGCGAGGGAATGTGTTCGCCGGTAATCATGTCGGCGTACGCCTGGCCCGGACCCACCATGGGATACACGCCGGCATCCGGATCGATCATGACCTCGAGGAAGGCGGCGCCCTTGAAATGGATGAACTCATCGACGACATGCGGCACATCGGCCTTCTTGTCGAGCCGCACGGCGTATTTGAAGCCGTCGGCCACTGCCGCCTTGACGAAGTCCTTGGTGTGCAAACTCTTGTCGCTGGCGCTCAAGCGGCCGCTGTGGAACAGCTTCTGCCACTGCTTGACCATGCCGTCGCCGCAATTGTTGAACACCACCACTTTGATGGGCAGATCGTAGGTCGTCACGGTCTCGAGTTCGCCGACATTCATCCGAATGCTGGCGTCTCCATCGATGTCGATGACCAAACGATTGCGTTGGGCGAACTGGGCGCCCACGGCCGCCGGCAGCCCGAAGCCCATGGTGCCCATGCTGCCCGAGGTCAGCCAGAGCCGCGGACTGCGGAAATCGAAATACTGCGCCGACCACATTTGGTGCTGGCCCACGCCGGTGGTGATGATGGCTTCGCCCTTGGTGAGCCGGTTGATTTCTTCGATGACGTAATACGGCTGGATCAACGCGCTGCCGCGATCGTAGTTCATGGCGTACTTCGAGCGCAGGTCTTCGCAATGCCGGCGCCACACGGACCAATCGCGCTTGAAGCCCATGCGCTTGCCGTGCTCGAGCAGAGCGAGCAGCGCGTCCGGCATCAGGCCCACGTGACTCCAGTCCACCCGCTTGACCTTGTTGATTTCCGACGCATCGATGTCCAAATGGGCGATGAATTTGGCCCCCGCGGCGAATTTCGCCGGATTGCCGGCGACGCGGTCGTCGAAACGCGCACCGAACGCCAGCAGGCAGTCGCAGTCGTCCACCGCATAATTGGCGAACGCCGCGCCGTGCATTCCCAACATGCGCATGGACAAGGGGTGCGCCGTATCGACGGCGCCGATCCCCATCAAGGTGGTGACGACCGGCACCTGAAATTCCTTGGCGAACTCGCGCAAGCTCGGCGCCGCGCCGGCGTTGATGACGCCGCCGCCCGCGTAGATGAGCGGGCGCTTGGCCTCACTCAGGGCCGCAAAGAAGTCGGCGCACGCCGCTTCCGGCACCTTGCTCGACTCGAGACGATTCATCCGTTGACGGTAGCCAGGCACGGGTAGGCTTCCCGCGCCATGGAAAACGCCCTTCCAGTTCTGCACGTCCTTCGGCACATCGAGCACAACCGGGCCCGGGCGGCCGGTGCGGGCGATTTCGAACGCCGTGCGCACGGTGGCCTCCAGCTTCATCGGGTCGGTGACCAGGAAAACGTGCTTGGCCACCGCCCCCATGATGCTCGGGACGGGCGCCTCTTGGAACGCATCCGTGCCGATGGCGGTCGTGGGCACTTGGCCGCAGATCACCACGATGGGAACGGAGTCGGCCATGGAATCGCGCACCGGGGTCACCGTGTTGGTGGCCCCCGGACCCGAGGTCACCAGGGCCACGCCGACCCTGCCGCTGGCGCGAGCGTACCCGGCAGCCATGAATCCCGCCCCCTGCTCATTGGCCGGCACGATCAGCGGCATCGCGGATTGGTGCTCCTGGTTGAAGCGAAATACCGCGTCGTAAATCGGCAAAATGGCGCCGCCGCTGTAGCCGAAAATGGTGTCGACGCCCTCGTCCGCCAGCACCTGCACCAGCATATCCGCGCCCGTCATGGTGGTGCCCGCGAGCGGGTGCGCAGCCGGATTTAACATGTCGTAACGGTCTTTCACCGGGAAAGACTAGCAGTTCTCGCCCTGGCGCCCAAGTGCCACGCTCCCGTATGCTTGACGATCCATGCGGCACCTCATAGCAATACTCCTGCAGAACGAAGCAGGCGCGCTGACACGCGTTACCGGTCTGATATCGACTCGCGGCTACAACATCGAATCGCTGTCGGTGGCCCCCACCAATGATCCCACCGTGTCGCGCGTCACTCTGGTGACCATCGGCTCCGATGCGGTCATTGCTCAAATCAACGCCCAGCTCCTGAAGCTCGTCGATGTCGTGGCGGTCGAGGACCTGACCGGCGGCGACGCTCTCGCTCGCGAATTGCTGTTGATCAAGCTGCAGATCGCGGCCGATGGCATCGAGGCCGTGGCGGCGCTGGTGCGCCGCGTCGGCGGCAGGGTGCTGTCTTCCGATCCCTCGAGCTACATCGTGGAGCTCGCGGGCACTGAAATTGAAATCGGTGAATTCATCGCCAAGGCGTCCGCGTTCGGCGAAATCGTCGAAGTAGTGCGCAGCGGCGTCCTCGGCATCGCGCGCGCCAATCCGCGCCTGCGCGTCGTCAAATAATCCCGCGTCACCCGCGCGAATTTCGTTTCAATAATGAGGATATCGTCGAGCCATGCCTGAAATCGAAGTCAAACCCGAACATACCGCCGATCCCGATACTCGCCGTGTTGGAATTCTCGTCGGAGTGGTCGGCATTCTGCTGTCGGTGGTCACCATTGCCTCGCATCGTGCGCACACCGGGGCCGTCATTCATAGAACCGAATCGAATGATCAATGGGCCTTCTACCAGGCCAAGAAAATCAGGGAATATTCCAGCGACGTGGCGCTGACCCTGCTGCAGACCTTGAGTTCCGATCCTGACAAGTCGGCGGCGCCGGTGCAGAAGCTGCAGGCGGCCCGCGACAAATACGCAGCCGACGCCGCGAAAATCCAGGAGGAGGCCCACGCGAAAGAGGACGAATCCAAAGTCGAAGAAATTCGTGCACTGCGGTACGACATCGGCGAGGGCTTGCTGGAACTCGGACTGGTGCTGTGTTCCCTGTATTTCTTGGCGCGCAAGGGCCTCTTCCCCCTATTCGGCGTGGTTTCCAGCGTCCTCGGCACCGCCATGGCCATTTGGGGCGTTTTGCTTTGACGCGTCTGGCCGCACTGGGCTGGGTCTGTGCGCTCGCGGCGTCGATGGGCATGTCACGCACGGCCGCCGCGGACGCGGCGAGCACGCCGGCGGCCGCACCGTCGCCGGCAGCGCCGCGGGTGGAGGCGCGTTCGGCCGATCTCCTGATCGTAGGGGTGGCCCATGGCGATCGGATGACCCTTCATCTGAGCCGTCTGCTCGATAACGCGCCCGTGCGGGACGCGGCCGTCACGGTGGTGCTGCGCGGCGCGGCGCACCCGGCCGTCGCCGAAACCGACGGCAGCTACACGCTGCAGACCAAGGATCTGACGCTCCCGGGAGCCGCGGCCATCGAGTTTCAGGTAGTTCGGGCCGCGGCGCAGCAAAGCCTCAAGGGCACGCTGCAAGTCGCCGCCCCCGCCGGCCAATCCGAGGACAAAAACTCGGCCCGGCAGCTGTGGTGGTGGGTTCTCAACTTCGCCGTGTGCTTCGGTTTCCTGTGGCTCTACTCACGACGCCGCAAGGCCGCTTAAGTGAGCGTGCGCATCGCTTGGGACCCTAGAAGCTTTGCATGGTCTGCACCAGAAATTGGAACCTCGCGATTCCCGCGATGTTGTTGAGCGGAAAAGCGAAGTCGATGTGCAGTACGTTGCCGAGACCGGAACGCGTATTGCCGAGCCGCAGCCCGAATCCGACATCCCGCAGCAGCCCCGGATCACTGTTGCCGATCACCCCGGTGCCCCAAGTGCGGCCGACGTCGGTGAATATTGCGCCTCCCACTCGCACCAGGCGAAACGGGTACCAATCGCTATAGAACCGCTGCTCCACGGTTAGCAGCGCCCGGGATGTACCGGACTCGTAGCGCAGCGGATAACCCCGAAGGCCGTTGTCGCCGCCGAGGAGAAGCTGCATGTCGGGATCGAGCGAATCGGTAACAGTCCCGGAGAGTCCCGCGTACAGCAGCCAATCCGGACGCCAGCGCCAATAGTATTTGGCCGCCGCATCGGCGATCAAATTGCGCGCGCGGCCATCCTCGATGCGCGTCGAGAAGTCGCTCGCAAGGAACAGCTGCTGCAGGTCGGTCAATTCGGTTCCGTGCAGGGCCTTCGCGGACAGCATGAGGGCGTTGCGGTCCGCGCCGTATGCCCCGTTCGACAGGCCCACTTCGCCCGTGACTTCGCTGCCGAAGTAAAAATCCTCGGCGCGGCCGATCTGGTTCTGGTCGCCGATTTTCTTGTACTTGTCCTGAAGAATGTCGAAACCGACGAAGGGGTACGACAGAGTTCGGTCCGGCGGCAGCTGCTGCGCCGGGGTGGAAGTAACCGGCGTGGGCAGGAATATGTTGCGGTCATAGCGCATGCCGAAGGTCAAGCGCTTGGTCCAGCCGTCGATCAATCCGTTGGAAATGCCGCCCGAGACCTCGTAGGACGACTCATTGTCATTGAATTGATCCACGATATTTCCCAGGTTGTAGCGGGAAACGGTGCGATCGAAGCTCACCGCCGAGATTTTCGCCCCCCACGGCGCATCGAGCGAATAGAATGGACGCTGCAGCAGTGCCGAACGCTGCGAACCGTCGCTCGAATCGGCATAGCTCAAGGCCGAGGTCCATCGCGAGCCGAAGACATTCGGGTCCGTCCAGGCCACGGTCGTGCTGGTGCGGTCGACCGTGCTGCCATGCGACACCTGGATCTCCTTGCCCCAGCCGAGGAGATTCTCTTCCTGCAGGTTGAATTTGGTGCTGTTCGTCCCGCCCGCGCGGCCGAAGGACACGCCCGGACTCAAGGTCCAGACATCCTTGGTGATCACTTTGACGTCGACCCTGCCGTTTGCATAGCGCACCGGAACCACGCGGGCGTCGTAAATGTAGAGCAGCAGGCGCAGCGCGCGCTCCGTTTCCGCGAGCTTGCGCGCGAGGTACTTGTCGCCGCTCTTGAACAGCAGCTGCGCCCGTATGGTCGAAGGCTTGGTGCGGATGTGCAGATGGTCTGCAAGGCGGAACAGTCTGTTGCCTTCGCGCGGATCGCTTTCATCGAAAATATTGCGGATGTCGATGTCGATGTCGCCGATGAGGGCGCCGGACGCTTCCAAGGCCGCATCGCTCGGCAAATCCGCGGGGCGCGGCTCCTCGATGCGGGTGTGTTCCTGGTCGGTGAATTTCGCCGCGAAGCCCGGCTGGCCGATCGCCGCGGTGAGCACGGCCAGCGCAAACAGCCGGCCACCGTCGGATGGCTTCATCCCACGAAGCGGCTACAACGCGGCGTTGTCGGTCTCGCCGGTGCGGATGCGCAGCACCCGGAGGATGTCGGTTACGAAAATCTTGCCGTCGCCGACCTTCCCCGTCTTCGAAGCGCCCACGATGGCTTCCATCACTTGATCGACGAGATCGTTCTTGACGGCGACCTCGATGCGGGTCTTCGGCACGAAATCGACGACGTATTCCGCGCCGCGGTACAGTTCCGTGTGGCCGCGCTGGCGTCCGAAGCCTTTGACTTCGGTCACCGTCATCCCTGACACCCCGATTTCAGAAAGCGCGGCACGCACGTCGTCGAGCTTGAAAGGCTTGATAATGGCAGTAATCAATTTCATTCTTGGACTCCGAACGTTGGGCCGTCGCGACAATACTATTACGATTGCAGGCAACAGGCACGGCCATATGAAGGAATCCTAAGCCCATGATCTCCACCATCCTCATCGTAGGCGGCGGCCAAGCCGGTGCACAGGCGATCGACACCCTCCGGCGGGAGGGTTTTGGCGGCCGCTTGGTGTTAATCGGCGATGAACCGGAGTTGCCGTACCAGCGGCCGCCGCTGTCGAAGAAATACCTGTCCGGCGAGATGGCGGCCGATCGCCTGCCGTTCAGGCACCGCTCCTTCTACGAAGACCATCGAGTCGAACTCAAGCTTGGCCGGCGGGCCGCAAGGCTGGATGCCGCCGCGCGGCAGCTTGAACTGGAGGACGGGGAGACATTGAGCTATGACCGGTTGCTGCTGTGTCTCGGCGCCGCCTCACGCCGCTTGACCTGCCCTGGCGCCGCCCTTCCGGGCGTGCGCTATCTGCGCGCGCTCGAGGATGTACCGCCCATTCAGAGCGCTTGCAAACCGGGCGCCCGCGTCGTCGTCATCGGCGGCGGCTACATCGGGCTCGAGACGGCGGCGACTTGCCTCAAGATGGGCTGCGCGGTCACGGTGCTCGAAATGGCCGACCGGGTCATGAATCGCGTGGTCGCGCCGTGCGTCTCGGAATATTTTGCGCTGGAACATCGCACCCACGGCGTCAATGTCATTTGCGACATGCGGGTCACTCGTCTCGACGGCGGGGACCGCGTCGAATGGGTGACCTGCGCCGACGGCAGCCGCCACCCGGCGGACCTGGTGATCGTCGGCGTCGGCGCCGTCGCGACGACTGAACTTGCGCGCGCGGCGGGGCTCGACTGCGACGACGGCATCGTGGTCGACGAGTACTGCCGCACCAGCGATGCGGCGATCTATGCCGCGGGCGATTGCACCAACCATCCATCGCCGCGCTTCGGCAGACGCGTACGCCTCGAATCCGTGGACAACGCCTTCGAGCAGGCGAAGAGCGCGGCGCTCAACCTGCTGGGCCGCCGGATGGCGCACGATCGGGTACCATGGTTCTGGTCCGATCAATTCGACAACAAGCTGCTCATCGTTGGACTGTCGCAGGGCTACGACCGGCAGGTGCTGCGGGGCGACCCGGCCGCGCGCATCTTCAGCGTCTGCTATCTCAAGGGCCGCGAATTGCTCGCGGTGGAAGCCGTCAACCATTCGAAGGACTACATGGCGGCGCGCAAACTCATCGCCGAACGGGCAATGCTGGACCCGGACAAACTCGGGCACAGCGATCTTGCGCTCAAAGAAGCCGTTTGATGCCGAAGATCGTGTTCACCGAACCCGGCGGCGCCCGCCGCGAGATTGCCGCGCCGCTGGGCATCACCTTGATGGAGGTTGCCCGCCAGCACGGGGTGCAGGGAGTGGTGGCGCAATGCGGCGGCGCCTGCGCCTGCGCGACCTGCCATGCGTACATCGATCCGGCATGGGCGGCGCGGCTCCCGCCGCGCGAAGAAATGGAGGAGGCAATGTTGGAAACGGCCTGGGAGCCGCGCGACAACAGCCGTCTCAGTTGCCAGATCCACATCACGGCGGACCTGGACGGGCTCGAGGTCGCCGTGCCGCAGAAGCAGGGCAGCTAGCGCGCGGCGAATGATGATAGCCTTTGGGGCGTCAGCCACACCTTTTGGAGCGCGTCGTAGATGTTCGGGCTAGCGATTCATGGCGGCGCGGGCACCCTGCCGCGAGCGGAAATGGGCGCTCTGAGGGAGCGCCAGTATCGTGACGGTTTGGCCGCGGCGCTCGACGCCGGTTTTGCCGTACTGCGGGGCGGCGGCACGAGTCTGGACGCGGTCACCCGCGCCGTCCACAGTCTCGAGGACAACCCCCTGTTCAACGCCGGCCATGGGTCGGTATTCACCCTCGACGGTCAGAATGAAATGGATGCCTCCATCATGGACGGCGGCACCCTCGAGGCCGGGGCGGTGTGCGGCGTGACCCACATCAGGAATCCGGTCGAGTTGGCCCGTGCCGTCATGGAGCATTCGGAATACGTCATGCTGAGCGGCGCGGGCGCGGAGGAGTTTGCATTGAGCCGCGGCTTCACGTTGGTGCCGCGCAGCTACTTTTACACGCCGGAGCGTTGGAAGCAGCTCGAGCGCATCCGCGGAGGCGACGCCGGACTATCCGCGCTGACCATCTCCCATGTGGGTACGGTGGGCGCGGTCGCGCTGGACGGAGCGGGCCGGCTGGCCGCGGCCACCTCCACCGGCGGCATGACGGCCAAGCGCTATAACCGCATCGGCGATTCGCCCATCATCGGCGCGGGAACCTACGCGGATGACCGCTCGTGTGCGGTGTCCGCCACCGGACATGGGGAGATTTTCATTCGCGCCGCGGTCGCGCACGATATCTGCTCGCGAATGCGCTTCGGCGGCCGCGCCCTTCGCGACGCGGTACGCGAGGTCGTGCTCGAGGAACTCCCGGCATTGCACGGCGACGGCGGCGTCATCGCGATCGATGCCCGGGGCGAGATCGCCATGGAGTTCAATTCGGAGGGCATGTTTCGCGCCTGCAGGAGGGCCGGCGAAGAGGCTCTGATCGCAATCTATCGGTAGCCTGCGTTCGCGCCAGCCTCCTAAATCAAATGGCGCGCTGTCCGCGGCGCTTTTCGAAGCGGCCCGTTTTCAAGGTGTGGTATTCGGCTTCCATGACGACCACTTGGTTTCTGCCCTGTTCCTTGGCGCTGTACAAGGCTTCGTCGGCGAGCTGGATCAATCCTTCGGGCGTCCGGTTGGTGCTCGGCAGGATGAAGGCCGCGCCGATGCTCACCGTCAGGCGGCTCGCCACCCGCGACGCTTCATGGGGAATGTTGAGTTCCGCGATGGAACGCTGAATTCGGGTCAGGACCTCGGCGACGTATTCGCGGCTGGCTTCATACAGCACCACCGCGAACTCTTCGCCGCCGTAGCGCGCCACGAAGTCCAGCGGTCTGCGCGCGCATTGACTGAGGGAAATCGCCACCGCGCGCAAGCATTCGTCCCCCGCCTGGTGTCCATAGCGGTCGTTGTAATCCTTGAAGCAGTCGATGTCCGCCAGCAGCACCGCCACGCGTTCCTCCTCGCGCACGGCCTGCTGCCAAACACGCTGAATGTGCTGGTCGAACATGCGGCGGTTCTGTATTCCGGTCAACCCGTCGCGCGCCACCATCTCGCGCAGCAAACAAGCTTCCAGGAAGCGCATGCGGCTGGTCTTTTCGTGCATGTAGACGACCGACGCGCCGAACAGATTCGCGGCGATCATCGCCAGCGCATCGTAGGCGAACTCGCGGCCCGGCAGCTGCAGCTCGGTGCCCACGGCCAGATACACGAACATCACGATCGCGTTTGCGGCGACCGCATGATAAAAAATGAGGCCGCCCATGAAGTAGATGAAAATAATGGTCAGCATCAGGCAGGGAAACAATAGCGGCACGCCGCCCAGCGAGGCGAAGATTTGAATCGCGGCCACGCTTAAGCCGAGCACGGTCGTCGCCGCAATGCTGAGCGGCGGATAGATCCGATGGCGTTGCGGGGAAAAACTCGCCGCGAGGCTGATGAGCAGGGTCGGAATGATCACCAGCATGTGGATCATGCTGGGGATGCGATTGAGTTCGGGCCCCAGAACGATCGATTCCATGGCCGAAAAAGCGATGGTGATGACCACCGCGAGGCACAGATTCACGCGGGTGTGCAGCAGGTTCTCGTCGAAATGCGCGCGCCGGAATACCGTCTCCAGCTCCGGATCGAAGGTCAGCCAGGGAAAACCCGCCCGTAGCTGGCGGGCCTGCGGAGAATCCGGCAGATCTGCCGTGGGGAGTCGATCAGCAGTGCTCATCAGCGACACCGTACTCACCTGCACGCAGGCACTCAATGACTTGCGGCACTTTTTGGCGCAATAAATGGCCGCGCACAAAGGCCATGGATTATGTCAAATAGCATCAATCGGCCAGGTAATGAGCAAGATATGCGTCGAAATCCACGCGATCGGCGGCTTCGATGCGCGTCTGCGCCTCGAGCGACTCTTGCGCGGCCGCGGCGAATTCCGCCAGGCGGCGTTCATTGGGCGGATACAGATCGAGAAAATAATCCTTGTGCAGTTTCGACATGCGCTGGGCGAGCTGAAAAAACGATTCGCCGCTCTGGCGCATATCCGCCAATAGCCGCGCGGAGGGCGTGCGCTCGACGTCGTCGATCTTCGCCCGCTGCTGCTCCAGGGCGGTGCTGTACGGGCGCGCGGCCTCGCCGTGGTCGAGCAGTTCGCACAGGCCTTGCATCGCGTCGAGCAGCTCGCGTGCCCAATCCAGCATGGGGAAATCGCGCCCTTCGCGCTTCAGCATGAGCTGAGGTTCGCGGCCGCGCCGGGCAACCAACAGATGATTGGCATCCAGGCCGGCCTGTTCGCTTTGCCCGATCGGTTCGCTCTCCCGCAGCAGACATAGGGCGAGAAAGGCCTCCAAGAAGCGCAGCTTGTTCTGATTGACGCCGACCGGATCGAACGCGCTCACATCGAGCGCCCGCACTTCGACGTATTCCACGCCCGCCCGCTGCAACGCCTTGGTCGGGCGTTCGCCGGAGCGCGCAACTCGTTTCGGGCGGATGAAGCTGTAATATTCGTTTTCGATCTGCAGGATGTTGGCGTTGAGCTGCCGGTATTCACCGTCGATCTTGACGCCGATCTTCTCGTACGGCGGATACGGCGTGCCTATCGCCTGCGACAGATCACGCACGTATTCCTCCAGGCTGTTGACCGAGACGCTTACCGTGGCTTGATTCTTGTTGCGGTAGCCGATATCGCTCATGCGCAGCGAGGTGCCGAACGGCTCATAGAACGTATCCGCGTCGAGCCGGGGCAAGGTGGTTTCGCGCCCCGCGAAGAAGCTCTTCGACACCGCCGGCGACGTGCCGAACAGGTACAACACCAGCCATCCATAGCGCCGGTAGTTGCGAAGAACTCCGAAATACTGCTCGGAGATGAAGCTCTGGGCCGGTTGCTTGGACTGATTGATGTCCGCGAGAACGCCCCACAGGCGCTGAGAAAACGAATAGTTGAAATGCACGCCGGAAATCGCCTGCATGATGCGTCCGTAGCGCTCCCCCAAACCATGCCGATAGATGGTCTTCATCCGGCCGACGTTCGAAGTTCCGAATTGCGCCAGCGGAATGCCCGCATCGCCCTCGAGATGGCACGGCATACTGGTCGCCCACAGGAGTTCATCGTTCAAATGGCGATACACGAATTGGTGGATATCGCACAAATACTGCAGTAATTCCCACGTCTCGCCGAACGGGGGAGTAACGAGTTCGATCAGCGATTCGGAGAAATCCGTCGTGATGTTCTCGTTGGTGAGCGGCGCGCCAAGAGCTGCCGGATGGCGGGTGTGCGCCATGTCGCCGGCCGGCGTGACGCGCAGCGACTCCTTTTCGACCCCCTTGCGGCCGCCGCGCAGCACGCCGCGCTCGCCGGAATTGATGAGCCCCGCAAGGCGGCGCTCGAATTTCTTATCAACCACGTTTCGCAATACCTCGATCCTCGCGCCGGCTTAAGGCAACTCGGCAACGACCTCAATTTCTACCAGGAATCCCGGATCCACCAAACGCTGGACCTGTACCCACGAGATCGTCGGCAGCCGCTCTTTGTTGTAGTACTCGAATCGCAAGTCGGAGGCCTTCAACAGCGCGTCCATGTCGGTGGTGTAGATCGTCTCCTTGACCACCTCCTCGAAGCCGGCTCCGTGCGCGGCGAGCGAGCGGCGTATATTGGAGTAAGCGGCGCGCATTTGCCCGGCCATATCGCCCGCCGCCACCAAACGCCCGTTCTGATCGGCCGCCACCGAACCGGAAATATACAGGGTTTTGTCGACCCGCACGGCCTGGGAATAGCCGAAGTCCTTCTCATAAGGATTCAGATGGAACAATTGCTTGACCCGCGGCGGCGGCGGCTCCGGTTCGCGTTCGCAGGCAGCCGGCCCCAGCACCGACGCCAGCCAAGCAATGAGGATGACGCGTCTCGGCATGGGTACCTACCTTGGGCTGTGAGTCTGCACGAATTCAGCACGGGCGCGCAGTGCGCGCAGCATTTTCGGCAAGTCGCGCCGCAGCGCCGCGCGCACCATCCATTGCGGAACCCAGAAGCCCGGCGCCAGGTCCACCGCGTAATGCGCGATGGTGTTGTCCCCGTCCTTCTGCAATACCCACGAACCGCGCAGGATGCGCAAATCCCCCGACACGCGCTCGATCGAGACCCGCGACGGTGGCTCGTAGCTCGCGCGCATTTCGAATGTCAGGCGCGGCAGGTACCAGGAATAATTCAGCACATGCCGAATCCGCTGCCATGACCGGTCCGGCGCGGTCTCGAGCACCTCGCAGGACACAAGACCGGGTACCATGGTCAATTCCTCCTGACAACTCGTGACCAGCGACCAGACCACCTCGCGGTGCGCGTGAATTTTGACCGTGGCGCTCGCGCTGCCGCTCTGTTCGCCGGCGTCGAGCGCCACGGCGACCTGGATGTCGCCATCCTGCGCGGATTCCTCGGCAAGATCCGGGGCGGACGCGGCATGAGCCGAGAACAACAGCAAAACGACGGGTAATGATTTGCGCACTGGATAGTCTTGTACGGCCCGCATCAGCTCGCGGGAGCCTGTCTGAGGCTCCTTGCCTCCATCCAGCGCTGCATTTTCGCCTCGAGAATATCGAGAGGCATGGCTCCGTCCTTGAGGATCTCGTAATGAAATTCGCGAATGTCGAAGCGCGTACCCAGCACCTGTTGCGCGCGGGCCAGCAGCGCCCGGAATTTGAGTTCACCCATTTTGCAGGCCAAGCCTTGCGCGGGCAGCGCCACGAAGCGGTCGGTCATCAGATCGGCCTCGGCTTCGTCCGCGGCCACCCGCGCACGAAGATAGTCGACTGCCTGCGCGCGCGTCCAACCGGTCGCGTGCAAACCGGTGTCGACGGCCAGTGCGGCCGCGCATTTCAGTTGCGCCAGAAGTTCGCCCCTCTGGGCCTCAGCATCGCGGTACAGGCCCAATTCCTCGCCCAGTGACGCCGCATACAGAGCCCAGCCTTCGACGAAGGAAGGCTCGGTGCCGAACCGCCGGAACTTCGGCAAGTCGACTCGCTCCTGCTGAAGCGCGGACTGATAATGCCGTCCCGGTATCGCTTCCTGCAGAAAATTCGCGATGTCCACGGCCGACGCTCGCCCCCCGCCGGGCGCGGTATTGACGCGCAGGAGGGCCGGGGTCCGTCCATTCGCCGCGGCAGGCTGATAGGCGAGAAGCGGCGCGGAGGTCTCCCAAGGCGCCGTTGCCGCAATCTCGAAATCCTGGGGCGGGACGGCGGAGAAGAGCGCCGGTAGGGCGGCCGCCGCTTGGACCTTCAGGTCCTGGTAGGCGCTGAGCAGCTCCGCCTTGGGCTGGGGCGGCGCGCCCGCCGGCAGTGTCTGCAGGCGCGCCAGAATGCGATCGACCTCCGCCGCTCCGATGCCGTGGATCTCGCGCGGCGTCAGCGGACTTCCCGTCGCGCGTTTCACCAGGGTTGCATACCAGGACGGCCCCAGTGGCAGCGCCGATAAGGCGACGCTGAGCCGCGCCCGCGGCAAATACTCGTTCCGGATGAAATCATGCAATTCGCGATAGGCCGGCAGCAGCTTGTCCTTGATTGCTCCCTGAAGGTTCGAGGCCAGGCGCGTCCGCTCCGGGTCCTTGATGGTGGCCGGCATGGTCCGCAGCGGCCCATAGAAAGGGTTGGCGGGAGTATCCGCGCTCAAGCCTTGCAGCAGCGGCAGCATGCGCTCCATCAGGACCCGTGGCGAGGTATAACCGCGCCGCATTCCCTCGCGCATGTTCGCGATTGCCTGCCGCGACCACAGCACATAGTCGTCGATACTCAGCAGCCAATTCCCGTAGTCCGTCGCGGCGGATGGCGGACTTCGCATGAGATCGCCGGCCATGCGCGCGAATTGCTGCGGCATGCTCTCGAACGGATTGACCGGCAGGAGTTCATCCGGGTAGGTGAACTCTTCGATATCCAACTCGCGTTGCCGCTTGAAAATGTCGTACGTCAATTTCGAATCCGCGTCGAGCAGGTCGCGCGGGACGGCGCGGGCCTCGTCGAGAAAGCGCCGTTCCAACCCCAAGGAGTCAGCCATGAATTGCCGGGACAGCGGTATCCCCGGCGGCATACGCTCGTCCCAATACCGATCCACGATTCGGCTCAGGCGCTCGCGGGGCGCCGCCGGTTTCGCAGCCTGGGAAGGCGCCGGCGGCGGCGCTCGACCGCAGGCGGCGAGACCCAAGAACGCGAGTCCAAGCGCAACCTTTGACGAGAATCGGGTCATGAATCGATTATAAGCCGGTCGGTAGGTTCATAATTCGAAGCTTCGTCATCGAGGAGCGACTTATGTTGGTCGGAGCCAGCGCGCGCCGCGTCGCGATTGTCGGCGGCATGCGCATACCATTTGCACGCGGCAACGGCGCCTACGCACATGTGGGCAA
Organism: Steroidobacteraceae bacterium; assembly: GCA_035314705.1. Classification (GTDB taxonomy): domain Bacteria; phylum Pseudomonadota; class Gammaproteobacteria; order Steroidobacterales; family Steroidobacteraceae; genus Bog-1198. Next base: position 35,971 of record DATFZF010000116.1, read on the forward strand.
TCAAGAGATGCTGACCGCGGCGCTGCGCGGCGTGGTCGAGCGCTTTGGTTTGCAGGGTCAGCGCCTCGACGACGTCGCCGCGGGCGCAGTCATGAAGCACTCGAGTCAATGGAATTTGACGCGCGAGTCCGTGCTCGGATCCGGACTTGCCGCCGAAACGCCGGGGCTCGATCTGCAGCGCGCCTGCGGCACCAGTCTGGAGGCTGCGATCCTGGTCGGCAACAAGATCGCGCTCGGCCAGATCGATTGCGCGATTGCCGCCGGTGTCGATACCGTGAGCGATCCGCCCGTGGTCTACCCGAAGAGCTTTCAGCAGCGGCTGCTGCGAAGCTACCGCGGCAAGACCTTGAGCGCGCGCGTCGCTCCCTGGCTGGGTTTGCGGATGAGGGACTTGAGGCCGGTGCTGCCGGGAATCGCCGAACCCCGTACCGGCCTGTCGATGGGCGAAAGTACGGAGCTCATGGTGAAGGCCTGGAGCATCAGCCGGGCGGAGCAGGATCAGCTGGCGCTGGAAAGTCACCAAAAGGCGGCGGCGGCCTACGCATGCGGGTTTTACCAGGACTTGGTGCGCGACTATCTGGGGGTCGCGCAGGATAACAACATCCGCAGCGACGCCAGCCTCGAAAAGCTGGCCCGCTTAAGTCCGGTCTTCGATACATCGGGAGCCGGTACCCTGACCGCGGGGAACTCCACGCCGATGACGGATGGGGCCTCGGCAGTGCTGCTGGCGTCCGAAGCTTATGCGCGCGAGCGCAACTTGCCGGTGCTCGCCTACTTGAGCTACGGCGCCGTCGCGGCCGTGGATTACATCGACAAGAAAGAAGGCCTGCTGATGGCGCCGGCCTGCGCCGTGCCGCGAATGCTGAAGGCCGCGCATCTTGACCTGCAGGACTTCGATTTCTACGAGATACACGAGGCGTTCGCGGGACAGGTTCTGTGCACGCTCAAGGCCTGGACGGATCCCGCTTTCTGCCGCGACAAGCTCGGACTGCCGGGCGCGCTCGGCACCATCGATCGCTCCAAGCTCAACGTGAAGGGCGGCAGCCTTGCCATCGGCCACCCTTTTGCAGCGACCGGCACACGCATCGTCGCCACGCTCGCAAAAATTCTCGATGAGGCCCGCGCCAAGCGCGGCCTGATCTCGATTTGCACGGCCGGCGGCATGGGCGTTACGGCCATCCTCGAGCGTTGACGATCTTGACGAACGCGTTATCCTTTGTTCACACGCCTCAACGACATTCTCGAGCTAACAAACTTATGAAACTCAAAGATCCTCTCTTGCTGCGCGAATTGTGCTTCATCGACGGCGCCTGGGCGCCGGCCGACAGCGGCGGCACGCTCGCGGTCTTGAACCCCGCCACGGCGGAAAAGCTCGGCAACATTCCCAACATGGGCGCCGCCGAAACGAAGCGCGCGATTGCCGCGGCCGCGGCGGCGCTGCCGGCTTGGGCGGCCCGCACCGCCAAGGAACGCGCCGGCGTGCTGCGACGCTGGTTCGATTTGATGCTGGTGCATCAGGAGGATCTCGCCACGCTCATGACGGCGGAGCAGGGCAAACCGCTGGCCGAGTCCAAGGGGGAAATCCTCTACGCCGCCTCGTTCATCGAATGGTTCGCCGAGGAAGCCAAACGCGTGTACGGCGACATCATTCCCGGACATCAAGCGGACAAGCGTATTCTGGTGCTGCGACAGCCTGTGGGCGTGGTGGCGGCCATCACGCCGTGGAACTTCCCGTCGGCCATGATTACGCGCAAGGCTGGACCGGCGCTGGCGGCCGGCTGCACGCTGGTTTGCAAACCGGCGACCCAGACCCCGTATTCGGCGCTGGCATTGGCGGAACTCGCGCAACGGGCGGGAATCCCGCAGGGCGTGTTCAATGTGATCACGGGATCTGCGGCCGCGATCGGCGGCGAGATGACGTCGAACCCCATCGTGCGCAAGGTAACCTTCACCGGATCCACCGAAATCGGCAAGAAGCTGATGGCGCAATGCGCCGGTACGGTGAAGAAAATATCGCTCGAACTCGGCGGCAATGCGCCGTTCATCGTGTTCGACGACGCCGACCTGGATGCCGCGGTTCAGGGCGCGATCGCCAGCAAGTATCGAAACACGGGTCAGACCTGTGTTTGCGCCAATCGTCTGCTGGTCCAGGCCGGCGTGTACGAGGAGTTTGCGAGAAGGCTTGGCGATGCCGTCGCCAAGTTGCGGGTGGGCGACGGGTTGGCCGGCGTCACCGATCAAGGACCGCTGATCGACGCCAAGGCCGTGGCCAAGATCGAGGAACATATCGCGGATGCCGTCGCCAAGGGCGCGACCGTGAAGTTGGGCGGCAAGCGCCATGCACTGGGAGGAACCTTCTTCGAGCCCACCATCCTGACCCAGGTGACGCCCAAAATGCTGATCGCGCGTGAAGAGACCTTCGGTCCGGTGGCGCCGCTGTTCAAATTTCAAACGGAGGCCGAAGCCATCGCCATGGCCAACGATACCGAGTTCGGTTTGGCGGCGTATTTATATACCCGTGACCTGGCGCGAAGCTGGCGGGTCTCCGAGGCCATCGAATACGGGATAGTCGGCTTGAACACCGGCATCATTTCCACCGAGGTGGCCCCTTTCGGCGGCGTGAAAGAATCGGGAATCGGGCGCGAAGGATCGAAGTACGGGATTTTGGATTACACCGAGATCAAGTACGTGTGTGTCGGCGGAGTGGGTTAGAAGCACCGTGCTGGGACGGTTCCTGGAGTTCTCGCTCGCGACCCCGGATATTCAAGCCTCCTTGGAATTCTATACCAAGCTCGGCTTCTCCCAGGCGGAGGTCGGCGAAGCATGGTCGCATCCGTACGCCGTGGTGACGGACGGGAGGATATGCCTCGGGCTGCATCAAGAGGCCATTCCGGCGCCCTCGATGACCTTCGTCAAACCCGGTTTACTCAAGCATCTGGATACTCTCGAGGAGCACGGCTTGGAATTGGAGTTCAGCCGCCTCGGCAATGACGTGTTCAACGAGGTTGGCTGGTTGGATCCCTCGGGTCAGTTGATCAGGCTCATCGAAGCGCGCACTTTCTCGCCCAGCAAGCGCGTCGGCACCGACACCTCGCAATGCGGCTATTTTCTCGAAATCGCGCTGCCGGCGCCGGACCGCGACGCGTCGAAGGCGTACTGGGAGCAATTCGGCTTCGTCGGATTGGACGAGACGGGCGATCGGCTGCCGCACGTATCGTGCACCAGCGACTACATCGATCTGGGGCTGTATGACCCCTCCCATCTGCGGCGCTCGACCCTGCGATTCGAGGTCGACGACGTCGGCGGAACCCTGGCGCGTCTCGCCGAAGTGGGCATATCGCCGACCGGCGAAATACCGCCGCCGCTGCGGCACGGCCCCGCCGCCGTATTGGTTGCGCCTGAGGGCACGCCGCTCCTGCTGTGCTAGATGCTAGCCCGGCACCGCTACGATCGTGAACTTGACCGTCATCAGATCCTGCACTTGCAGCGCACCGAGCATCAGGCTGTAGGGGGTCAGTCCCAGGTCCGATTGGCGCAACCCCAACGATCCCGTGGCCGACAAGCGCTTCGGTTCGCTGCGCAGCATGAAGGGCACGTGGACCGTCGACTCGTGTCCCGCGACGCTGATGACGACCGTGGCGATCATCGAGCCCAAGTCCGGCGCCTCCTGCGATGCGGTGACGGCGACGCTGTTGAGGGTGATGACCGGAAACTCATCCGCGTCGAGCAGCGCGGTGCCCAGCATATTGCGCAGCGTTCCCGATTTGGCCTCGTCCGGGATCTCGGTTGCAAAATCGGGCCCTTCTTCGCGGCGCGCCAGCGCGTCGTCGACCACGAAGGCCGCGGCCGGCACGGTCAGCCGGAACTCAGGCAAGCCCTCACCCAGACTGACGCCGCCGCGAATGGCACGATTGAGAATGACATGGTTGTGCCCGAGGCGCGCCAGCGGACCGGCTCGATAGACGAGAACCCGCAGTTCGGATTGACCTTCATCGATTCGGTAGAGCTTGCCCCGGGCGCCGAGCTCCACGGGCCGAACGGATTCGCCTGGATTTTGCACAGGGGCGTGGTGCGCCTTGAGCGCGCAGGCGGCCAGCGCCGCGGCGAGGGCAACCACACTTAACGTTTTCAACACGAGCTTGGTTCCGCCGTCTTGCTAAACTAGGAATCAACGCAGTCTGCACGCGGAGCCCGAAGTATGCCAACCCGTAGTCCCCCGACGCGCTACAGCGCGGTCGCCCAGACCTTTCATTGGGTCATCGCCGCGTTGGTCGTCGTGCAATTCGTCCTCGCCAACTTGGAGGGTGATCTGCCGATCGGCGCGCACAAGTTGGCGCTGCTTGCGCGCCACAAGAGCTTCGGCATGACGGTGCTGATGCTGGCGATATTGCGCCTTCTGTGGCGGCTGAAGAACCCGCCGCCCGGGTTGCCCGCCGGCATGTCGCCGCTGGAGCGGCGGCTCGCGCGCGCGACTCACATCGCGTTCTACGTGCTGCTGTTTGCAATGCCGCTCACCGGATGGATGATGTCGTCGGCGAAGAACTATTCCGTCAGCTGGTTCGGATTGTTCACCTGGCCCAATCTCATCGGCAAGAGCGAGACGGCCTTCAAGGTGCTGCACGCGACGCATGAAATCTTGAGCGACGTCCTCCTTGCGATCGCCATACTGCACATTCTCGCGGCGCTCAAACATCATTTCTGGCACAAGGACGATGTCTTGCGGCGCATGCTGCCCTTTTTCCGGCCGGACAAGGTCAAATCGGAGAGACGATCATGATGCAACGCTTCATCGCCGTGACTGCCTGGTGCGCCGCCGTGTCCATGTCGGGCGCGGTGTGCACCGCTGCTTGCGCTGCGGGCTACGCGGCGGATCCGCAGCAAAGCCGTTTGGAATTCACCGGCGTGCAGGCCGGCGCGGACTTCAAAGGCGCCTTCCACAAGTTCACCGCCGCCGTCGACTTCGCGCCCGATGCGCTCGCCGGTTCGCGCTTCGATGTGCTGATCGAGATGAATTCCGTGGATTCCATGGACAAGGATCGCGACACGACCATACGCGGGCCCGACGTTTTCGACGTGGCGCATTGGCCGACGGCGCACTACGCGACGCGCAGCTTCACCAAGACCGCGGCGGGCTTTACGGCGGTCGGTGCGCTGACCTTGCGAGGCGTGACGAAGGACGTGCCGATCGAATTCAAGTTCAGTCAAACGGCCACCGGCGCCAAGCTCGAAGGCACCGCCAAACTCAAGCGTCTCGATTTCGGGGCGGGACAAGGCGACTGGAAGAGCACCGAGGAGGTGGCCGACGCCGTGAGAATCAGCTTCTCGTTGGTGCTCAAGCCCAAGGCTTGAATGGCGCGCCCATGTGGGCGCCTGTGGAGACGGGCTCGTCTGCTAACGTACCGGCAACTCGCGCGATTTCTGCACCGTGCGCAGTGCGAAACTGGAATGCACGCGCGCGACGTTCGGCAACCGCGTGAGATGCTGGCTGTGGAGCCGTTCGAAATCGGCGGTGTCGGCCAGCACCACCCGCAATAGATAGTCGTATTCGCCGGACATGAGATAACACTCCATCACTTCCGGGACCTTGCGCGCCGCTTCCTCGAACGCGTGAAGATGCGCCTGTTCTTGCCGTTCCAGCGTGATGTTGACGAACACGTTGACCGGACAGCCCGCCTTCTGCTGATTGATCAGAGCGGTGTAGCCCTCGATGAAGCCCGCTTCCTCGAGAGCCCGAACCCGCCTTAAAGTGGCGGATTCGGACAGGCTGACGCTTTCCGCCAGTTGACTGTTGGTGATGCGGCCGTCGAGCTGCAGGGCGCGGACTATGGCGCGATCGTAGCGATCCAGTTTCATTCTTAGGACCTTTGGCCGCGATCGGCAGTTTATTGCGTCCAACGGATATTTGTCGCTGTATTCTGCCATTCACGGGCTCATCCTGACCAGTTTTTGCAATTTTCCACTGGCGGGCTTGGGTAACCTAACGCTCACAATCCCCCCACCAGCCGTTAAGCGGAGCAGTCATGAAAATTGGCGTCCCGAAAGAGATCAAGATTCACGAGTACCGAGTCGGCCTGGTCCCTGCGGGGGTGCGGGAACTCGTCGATTCCGGACACCAAGTGCTGGTGCAGAGCGGCGCCGGGGCGGGGATCGGTTTCGAGGATTCTCACTACCAATCGGCCGGCGCGGTCATCGCCCAGAAGGCCCAAGACATCTTCTCGTCCGCGGATCTCATCGTGAAGGTCAAGGAACCGCAGCTCGCGGAATGCAAGCAGCTGCGCAGCGGCCAAACTCTGTTCACCTATCTGCATCTGGCCGCCGATCGCGAACAGGCGCAGGCGCTGCTTGCCTCCGGAGCGACCGCGATCGCCTACGAGACCGTCACCGCGCCCGACGGCTCGCTGCCGCTGCTCACGCCGATGAGCGAAGTCGCGGGGCGCATGGCCATACAGGTCGGCGCCAACAGCCTGCAGAAGGCCAACGGCGGCTTCGGAGTGCTGCTGGGCGGCGTGCCCGGCGTGGCGCCCGCGAAGGTCGTGGTTCTGGGCGGCGGTGTTTCCGGAACGCACGCCGCGGAAATGGCGGTTGGCCTGCGCGCCGACGTGACGGTGGTCGATCGATCGGTCAAGAGATTGCGCGAACTGTCGTCGATCTTCGGCAGTCAGCTCAAAACCGTGTACTCGACCGCGCATGCAATCGAAGAGCTGGTGCGCGACGCCGATCTCGTCATCGGCGCCGTGCTGATTGCGGGCGCCGCGGCGCCGAAGCTCGTGACGCGCGCCATGGTCAAGACCATGAAGCCCGGTGCGGTGCTGGTCGACATCGCCATCGATCAGGGCGGGTGCTTCGAGACCAGCCGGCCCACCACTCACGCCGAACCCACCTATGTTCTCGACGGCGTGATTCACTATTGCGTGACCAACATGCCCGGCGCCGTGCCGCGAACGTCCACGTTTGCGCTGACCAACGCCACGCTGCCGTACGTGCGGGCGCTGGCCGACCACGGCTGGCGGCAGGCAATCGCCGCCGACGCGGGATTGGCCCGCGGCCTGAACGTGCACGCCGGCCAGCTGACGCATGAGGCGGTGGCGAGCGCGCTGGGCCTCGATTTTCGGGCCTATCGCGCGGCTTGAGCTCGCGCGCCCCGCGAGAAGCGCGGGCGGCGGCGCATCGCCGCGCCGTGTGTCCGTGTTGCTACTGTACGATCGATCAATTACTCTCCCGATCATCGAGTAGCCGCCGCAATCAGGGGATCCGCCATGGCGCGCAATCCGCGCTTTGATGTTTTGTTCGAACCGGTGCGCATCGGACCCGTCACGGCGCCGAACCGCTTCTACCAAGTGCCGCACGCGAGCGGGATGACCAATGCTCTGCCGCACGTGCGCGCAAGCTTCCGGGAAACCAAGGCGGAAGGCGGTTGGGGCGTGGTGTGTACCGGCGCGGTGTCGATTCATCCGAGCTCGGACGACTCCCCGCTGCCGTTCGCCACTTTGTGGGACGACAAGGACATTCGCTCCCATGCCTTGATGACCGACGCCGTGCATCGGCACGGCGCATTGGCGGGGATCGAGCTGTGGCACGGCGGCGCGTGCACGCTGAACCGCACCAGCCGAATCGCGCCTCTGTCGCCGTCGGGTATGCCATGGCTGTCGACCCATCTCGGGTTCATGGGCAATCTGCGCCCGCGAGCCATGGACATGCAGGACATCCAGGAGCTGCTCCGCTGGCAGGCCGCGGGGGCGCGCCGCGCCATGCAGGCGGGGTTCGATATTGTCTACGTCTACGCCGGCATGGGCTATCTGCCGTATGAATTCTTGCTGCCCGAATACAACCACCGCACCGACGCCTACGGCGGCTCGATCGGCAACCGGGTCCGCCTGGTGCGTGAACTCCTCGACGCGACTCGCGAGGCCGTGGGCGACAAGTGCGCGGTGGCGCTGCGGATCAGCATGGAAGAATTGCGCGGCCGGCCGGGCGTGAATGCCGCATCCGAAGCGCACGAGGTGGTGGCGCTGCTCGCCGATGTTCCGGATCTCTGGGACGTCAAAATGGATTCCAGCCCGACCGATTGCGCGCCCTCGAGGTTTTCACCCGAGGGCAGCCACGAACCCATCGTCAATTTCATCAAGCAATTGACCCGGCGGCCGGTGGTCGGCGTGGGCCGGTTCACCTCGCCGGACGTGATGGTCTCGCAGGTGCGGCGCGGAATCCTGGACTTGATCGGCGGCGCCCGGCCGTCCATCGCGGACCCGTTTTTGCCGAACAAGATCAATGAGGGCCGAGAGCACGAAATACGCGAGTGCATCGGCTGCAACATCTGCATATCGAGCTGGCACGACGGCGTGCCCGTGCGCTGCACCCAGAATCCGACCGCGGGCGAGGAATGGCGCCGCGATTGGCATCCCGAGCGGTTCGCGCCGCCGGGGAGCGACTCGTCGGTCTTGATCGTCGGCGGCGGGCCGGCGGGTCTCGAGTGCGCCACGACGCTTGCGCGGCGCGGCTATAGCGTCACCATCGCGGATTCAGCGGGCGAGTTCGGCGGCAGGCTGCGCTTCGAGACCGGACTGCCGGGGCTCAAGACCTGGAACCGGGTGGCCGATTGGCGCCTGGGACAATTGCGCGAAAGGCCGAACGTCCATATGTATCCCGGCAGCGCACTGGGTGTGGACGACATCCTCGGTTTGGAGCATCGCCGGGTCGTCATCGCAACCGGCGCGCGCTGGACCAAAATGCTGTTTTCGACCCTGGAGTTTCCGGTGGGCGAACTCGTGGGACCGGCGGTGTACACGCCCGATGACCTCGCCGCCGGCGTTGTGCCGGAAGGCCCCGTGGTCGTGTTCGATTTCGACAATTATTACCTGGGCGGCGCCATCGCCGAGCAGCTGGCGAAGACGGCGGGCGATGTGGCCTACGTGACCACCGCAGGCAACGCCTCCGCCTGGACGTTCATGACCAACGAACTGCCGCTGGTGCATCGCGCGCTGGTCAGGGCGCACGTGCAGATTCACACGCTGCAGCGAGTGACGGCCTTCGACGGCGAGGCGGCCACGGTCGCGGATGTGTACAGCGGCAGCGAGAAGCGCATCGCCTGCCGATCCCTGGTCATTGTGGGGGTGCGGATGCCGCGGGACGAGTTGTATCATGCGCTCATCGCCAAAGGATCGGATCTCGAGGCCGCCGGCATCGCGGGAGTCGCGCGCATCGGCGATGCCCTGGCACCCGGCGCGATCGTGCACGCCGTTCACAGCGGTCACCGCTACGCGCGAGAGTTTGATAGCGTCGCGGGGACCGCACCTTACGCACGGGATTTTCCGCTATGAGCGCAGCGCAATTGGAACCCACTCTGCCCTCCAGCTGGTATTGCAGCACGGAGATCTTTCGGACGGAGAAAGAGCGCATATTCTGCCGCGAGTGGCTCGGGGTGTGCCGCGAAGAGGAATTGCCCAATCCGGGCGACTCCCTGGTACTGGACGTGCTCGGCGAAAGCATTCTGGTGCTGCGCAATCGCGAAGGCGAACTGCGCGCGTTTTACAATGTTTGCCGCCATCGCGGGTCGCGTCTTTGCCGCAGCCCGGCGGACGCGGCAAGAGTGGCGCTCCCCGGCGGAATCATCGCCGGACGCATGATCGTGTGCCCCTATCATCAGTGGTCCTACGACTTCAACGGCGCGCTCATCGCCGCCCCGCACTTGAGCGCCGCGGCCGGTTTCAACAAGCAGGACTACCATCTGTATCCGGTTGGGTTGGACCGTTGGGGCGGATTCATCTTCCTGAATTTGACGCCCGGCGAGGCCAAACCTTTGCCCAAGCAGTTGGACGGCATTCCGGATCGGCTGCAGCGTTATCCGCTCCAAGACCTGAAAATAGGCGCCACCATTCGCTACGAAGTCGCGGCGAATTGGAAGGTCATTTGCGAGAACTACAATGAATGCTACCACTGCGCCGGAGTGCACCCGGAGCTGTGCGCCGTGGTGCCCTCGTTCCGCGAGGGCGGCGGCGGCGATCTGGATTGGAATCGAGGAATCCCGCACCGCGAGGGGGCCTATACGTTCACGCACAGCGGGACCACCGCGCGGCGTGCCTTCCCCGGACTCAATGAAGACGAGCAGGTGCGGCACAAGGGCGAACTGGTCTACCCCAATGTATTCTTGAGCGTCGCCTGCGACCACGTGGCGGCATTCATCCTGCAGCCCCGTGGCGCCGAACGCACCGATATCGCCTGTCATTTCCTGTTCGAGGCCCATGAGATGGCGAAAAGCGGCTTCGATCCGTCGGATGCCGTGGAATTTTGGGATTTGGTCAACCGCCAGGATTGGGCGGTATGCGAGGGAGTGCAGAATGGAATTCGCTCGCGAGTCCACCTGCGGGGGTACTACGCACCGATGGAAGACTGGAACCTGGACATCAGACGCTACGTGGCCGAACGAATCGGTCCCTTTGTCGGCGACCCGCCGCCCTAGCCACCGCGGGCCATTCGGCCGCGCTTCGGTATAATTGCGAAAAAGGAATTAAATGGCCACGAAGCGGCATGTACCGAAATTTCACCGTGCGACTCCCGCGGTGCGCCGTGAGGCGCTGGTCGAGGCGACGTTAAGCTGCCTCAAGCAGTTCGGGCATGAAGGCGTGTCGGTGCGCCGAATCAGCGCCGCGGCCGGCGTGTCCATCGGCTTGATCAATCATCATTTTCCGAGCAAGTCGGGCCTCATCGCGGAGACGTACGAAACTCTCGCGCTGTCCCTGCTCGACTCGATCCGCCGCCAGGCCGAAAACAAGTCGGTTGCGCCGCGCGAGCGCCTGAGTAATTTCTTTCGAGCATCCTTCGCTCCGGAGATCCTCGATCCCCAGTTGTTCAACGTGTGGCTGGTTTTTTGGAGCATGGTGGCGCATTCGGCCGAGATACGCGCCGTGCACCTGAGCACCTACGGCAAGTACCGGGCTGTTCTGGAGTCGCTCCTCGGCCAACTCGTCGACTCGGGCGCGGCGCCGCCCTTCAAGCTGCGTCCGGCGGCGATTGCGCTGTCCGCGCTGCTCGACGGGTACTGGGTCGAATTGAGTTTGAGCCCGACGGTTTTCAAGCCTCGCGAGGCCATCGCGCACTGCGAGGATTGGGTCAACGCACTTTGCAGCGGCGGCTTTCCGCGGCTTTTGGCGCGCGCCGCGCCGGGAAGGCCGGCTGCTGCAAAACGCCGGACTCATGGCTGATTCCACGCCGCGCGATGCGGTCATCGTCGGCGGCGGACACAACGGACTCGTCTGCGCGGCTTATCTGGCGGCGGCGGGTCTCAAGGTGACCGTGCTCGAACGGCGCGGCGTGGTGGGCGGCGCTGCCGTGACCGAGGAGTTCCATCCGGGCTTTCGCAATTCCGTGGCGGCTTATACGGTGTCGCTGCTCAATCCGAAGGTCATCCGCGATTTGAACTTGGCGCGGCACGGCTTGAGAGTGGTCGAACGCAAGCTCGCCAACTTTCTGCCCCTCGGCGCGGGTGAGTATCTGAAAGTCGGCGGCGGCAAGACCGAACAAGAAGTGGCGAAGTTCTCCGCGCGCGATGCCGCCCGGCTGGCCGCCTATGCGCAACGCCTCGACGTGATCGCCGACGTGCTGCGCGATCTCGTGCTCGAAACGCCGCCCAACGTCACTGCCGGCGGCTGGCTCGAGGCTGCGCCGGAATTGCTGCGCAGTGCCCGCTTGGGCCACCGGCTCACAAAACTCGACTTGCCCATGCGCCGCGAGCTCTTGGATTTGTTCGTCGATTCCGCGGGAGACTACTTGGATGCCTGGTTCGAGAGCGCGCCGATCAAAGCGGCCTATGGCTTTGACGGCATTGTCGGCAATTACGCCAGTCCCTATGCGGCGGGTTCGGCCTATGTGCTGCTGCATCATGTCTTCGGCGAAGTGAACGGCAAAAAGGGCGCTTGGGGGCATGCGATCGGCGGCATGGGAGCCATCAGCCGGGCAATGGCCCAAGCGGCGGCCGAGCGCGGCGTGGACATTCGGGTGGACAGCCCGGTGCGCGAAGTTCTCGTCGAGGGGGGCCGCGCGGCGGGCGTTGTCACCGCCACGGGCGAGGTGTTTCGGGCGCGCAGCGTGGTATCGAATCTGAACCCCAAGCTCCTGTTCGAATCGCTCATCGACCCCGCCCATCTGCCGCAGGATTTTCGCGAGCGCATCAGTCATTGGCGCTGCGGATCCGGCACGTTCCGCATGAACGTTGCGCTGTCGGAACTGCCCGACTTCGCGGTGTTGCCGGGCCGCGCGCCGGCAGAGCACCACACCGCGGGCATCATCATGGCGCCCAGTCTCGCCTACATGGAGCAGGCGTATTTCGATGCCAAAGCCGGCGGCTGGTCGAAACGCCCCATCGTCGAGATGCTCATCCCCTCGACTCTGGACGACAGCCTCGCGCCTCCGGGATGTCACGTGGCCAGCTTGTTCTGCCAACATGTCGCGCCCGTTCTGCCCGGCGGCGCCTCCTGGGACGATCATCGCGAGCAAGTCGCCGACGTCATGATCGATCTGGTCAACAGCCATGCCCCGAATTTCAAGGCTTCCGTTCTCGGACGCCAGATCATGAGCCCGCTCGATCTCGAGCGCACCTTCGGTCTGATCGGCGGCGACATTTTTCATGGTGCCTTGAGCCTGAACCAGCTGTTTTCGGCGCGGCCGATGCTCGGCCACGGCGACTATCGCGGCCCGGTGCCGGGACTCTATATGTGCGGGTCCGGCACGCATCCCGGCGGCGGCGTAACCGGCGCGCCCGGTCACAATGCCGCGCGCGAGATCATTGCCGATTTCAGGCGCGGCCGCTTGAAACAGGCATAGGGCTTAGGGTCGCTCGCGCGGAATACTCGAGCACGGCTTTAGGGGTATTTCTTCGCCGGATCCGGATAGTGGAATGGATCGGTGATCCTGGGTTGGGTCGGCAGGACCTTGCGGGGCAATGGCATCTCGCGATTGGCCGCGTCCATGAGAACACTCGCGAGCACCATCGCGGCCTGCCGCAGGTCTTCCGCGCGCAAATGGTCGAAGGTATCGAGGTCCGTGTGGTGGACCCGGGATTCGTAATCCAGGGGATCCTGAATGAATTGAAACGCCGGCAGGCCCAAACGGCTGAAGAATACGTGGTCGGTCGCGTCGGTGGGCTCGGCAACCACCGCGGCGGCGCCCAGGCTGGCAAACGGCGAGAGCCATTCGCGGAAGATCGGAACGACGGCGAAATTACCTTCGGTATAAATTCCGCGGATCTTGCCGGATCCGTTGTCGATGTTGAAATAGGCGGTCATTTCGGAGAATCCTGACAGCGCCTGTATCGGATAGTTATCCGTCGAGAAATAAGGCGGAAGATCGGCGAGCTCGGGATCGGCGGGCGGTGCGCGCCGGGCGAGATGCTTCTCCACATAGGCGCCCGACCCGAGAAGGCCCTCCTCCTCTCCCGCCCACAGCGCGAATCGGATGGTTCGCCTCGGCTGCACGCCCATGCTCGCCAGGATGCGCGCGGCCTCCATGACCACCGCGCTGCCGGCGCCGTTGTCGGCGGCGCCGTCGCCCGCGACCCAGCTGTCCAAGTGGGCGCCGGCCATCACATAGCCCGCGTTCGCATCTCGTCCCGGAATGTCGGCGAGAACGTTGTAGGCGTTGTGATCGGCATCCTCGAAATGAACGCGGCTGTCGATTTCAAGCTTGACCTCGCCCACCTTCGCGAGCCGCGCGAGGCGCCGGTAGTCCTCGGCGCCGAGTTCGAGGCCCGGGAGCCTGGGGGTTTTGCCGACGCGATAGCCGTAGCCTTCCCCGTGCACCAGGCGCCCTTCGGTGCGTGACATCTGCACCCACGCCACCGCGCCCTCATCGGCGAGGAAGCTGTCGAGTTTGGCGCGAAAGCGATACCGCTCGATGCGCTTTTGCCGGGCCTCCGGATCGAACACCGGCTGCTGGAATTTATCCAGCTTGGCGATGTCGACCTCGTTCAGGCGCTGGAAAGGCGCGTCGGCGTCGTCCTTCGGCGGGCCCGGCCAGGTTACCAGCACGATCTTCCCCGCAAGCTTGCCCTTCCAATCCGCGAAGTCCTTGTCGCTGCCCATGGGAGCGACGATCACCGCGGCGTTGACGGCGCCGTTGGTGGCGGGCGTCCAGGCAATGGGAATCCCGCGCAGCTCGAGAGGGCGGGGCGCGGTCATGCGCACATGCCCCGATTCGATCCACCACCCGCGGCCGAAATCGAAGCCCTCGGTCCTGACTTCCTTCAAGCCCCAGCTCTTGAACTCATCCTGGGTCCAACGCTCGGCCTTGCGCATGGCGGGAGAATTGGTCATCCGGCCGCCGATTTGATCGGCCAGATAGGCTGCGATGTCGACCACCTCGCCATGATTGAATGCCGCATCGGCGATGCGATTGACGGCCATGATGTCGGCCGTCGGCGCGGCCGCAAACGATGCTGCTGCGAGCAGCGCACAGGCGCATGAGCCAGCCACCAATTTTCGCACCGACGTCCCCCGCCATACTAATTTTGCGTCCATCGTATCAATACGCGCAGGACGCTTCCATCTCGAGCGTTAAACCTCGATTCCCTGGCCCTTGAGGTATTCGTCGTAGGTGCCCCTGAAATCGGTGATGCTGCCGCCGGCGCGCAGCTCGATGATGCGGGTGGCGAGACCGCCGACAAACTCGCGATCGTGCGAGACAAATATGAGCGTTCCCGGAAAATGCTCCAGCCCGATCTGCAGCGACTCGATGGTTTCCATGTCCATGTGGTTGGTGGGCTCGTCCATCAGCAGCACGTTGGGTTTGGTCAGCATCAGTTTGCCGTAAATCATGCGCCCCTTCTCGCCGCCGGAAAGAACCCGCACCGATTTCTTGGTCTCTTCGCCGGAAAACAGCAGCCGGCCCAGCGTCGCGCGAACGATCTGGTCATCGTCGGCCTTGCCGGTATATTGCGACATCCAGGAAAACAAGTCGGTATCGTCTTCGAATTCGGCTTGCGGGTCCTGCGGCATGTAGCCCGGTTGAGCGTTTTCGACCCAGACGATCCGCCCCGACGTGGGCCGCAATTCGCCCGCGAGACAGCGCATCAGCGTCGTCTTGCCGGCGCCGTTCGGACCGATGATGGCAACGCGATCGCCGCCCTCGACGTTGAAAGTGACGTCTTTGAGCACTTTTTCGTCCGAGCCCGGATAGCTGAAACTCAAGCGCTCCACCGACACCGCCGAGCGGTACAGTTTCTTGCCCTGTTCGAAGCGGATGTACGGGTTTTGCCGCGACGACGGGCGGATCTCCTCGATCTTGATTTTTTCGAGCTGCTTCTTGCGCGACGTCGCCTGCCGCGCCTTGGACGCGTTCGCCGAAAAGCGCCGCACGAACTCCTGCAGGTCGGAGATCCGGTCTTTGGCTTTGGCGTTCGCCGCCTCGACGCGCGCCCGCGCCTGCACCGACGCCAGCATGAAATCGTCGTAATTTCCAGGATAGATCTTGAGCTGCTGAAAATCCAAATCCGCGACATGCGTGCACACTTGGTTGAGGAAATGCCGGTCGTGGCTGATGATCACCATGGTGGCGTCATAGTTGTTGAGAGCGCTTTCCAGCCAGCGGATCGAA
This sequence comes from Steroidobacteraceae bacterium, assembly GCA_035314705.1. GTDB lineage: Bacteria > Pseudomonadota > Gammaproteobacteria > Steroidobacterales > Steroidobacteraceae > Bog-1198. The sequence continues at coordinate 51,553 of DATFZF010000116.1, forward strand.
TTGATGTCGAGGTTGTTGGTCGGCTCGTCCAACAGCAGCACGTCCGGTCTCGAGAACAGCGCCTGTGCCAGCAGCACGCGCAGCTTGAGGCCGGGGGGCACTTCGCGCATCGGTCCGTTGTGCCGCGATTCGTGGATGCCCGCGTCGGTGAGAATGCTGCCCGCCCGGGCTTCGGCATCATAGCCGCCGTACTCCGCGAACACGCCCTCGAGTTCGGCCGCCTTCATGTAATCCGCGTCGGTGGCATTGGGATCGGCGTAGATGCGGTCGCGCTCCTGCATCGCCGCCCACAATTCCGTGTGGCCGCGCATGACGACGTCGAGCACGCGATCGTCTTCATAGCCGAATTGGTTCTGATTCAGCTTGCCGAGCCGCATGCCGGCTTGCAGCATGACGTCGCCGGCGCTTGGCTCGAGATCGCGGCCGAGCACCTTCATGAGCGTGGACTTGCCGGAACCGTTCGCCCCGATCAAACCGTAGCGGTTACCGTCGGAGAATTTGACCGTGACCTGCTCGAAGAGCGGCTTGGCGCCGAATTGAACGGCGACGTTGGAAGTAGCAAGCATGTTTGTCCAATAATGAATATTTGCGGCACTCTAAGCCGCCGTTGCGCTAACAGGGGGTGCGGATGGAGTCGCGTCGTCGTGCGTACGGCCCCCCAATCCGGCGGGGGATTCTATCAAACCGCGCGCAGAAACCCCAGCAAGTGCCGGAAGTAGGTTTCCTGATCGTCCCACATGCATAGGTGGCTGCCGTTGGGGCAGAGGGCGTAGGCGGCATTCGGCATGAGGGTGGCCATCTTCTGCATGTCGCTGGGATCCATCTCATCGTAGCGGGCGCCGATGGTCAGGGCTTTGACCGTGATTTCATGCAGGCGGTCCCAACGTTCCCAATCCTTGAGATTGCCGGTGACCAGGAATTCGCTCTTGCCCTGCATCAAATTATAGATCTTGTCATTCACATGGCGGAATGCGCGGACCACGGGCTCCGGCCACGGCTGGATGCGGCAGATCATTTTGGGATACAGATCCTCCATCATGATCTTTTGATACTCGGGCGAATCGTAGTCTTCCCGGGCCTCCAGCGCCGTGAGGCGGGCGAGCGTGGCGGGCGGCAGTTGACGCTTTATGAAGTCAGCCCTTTTGAGGAAAGACTGTACGCCGGCGGTCATGTTCGAGATCACCAGTCCGCGCAGGTGCTGCTGATGATGAAGCGCGTACTCCATGGCCAGAATTCCGCCCCACGAGTGTCCGCACAGGACGAAGTTCGTGAGTCCGAGGCCGCGCCGCACCTCTTCCACTTCGTCGGTGTAGCGGGCGAGAGTCCACAGGGTTGGATCATCGGGCTGGTCGGAATTGTTGCAGCCGAGCTGATCGTAGTAGTACATCTCGATCCCGGCCTGCGGCAGGAAGGATTCGAACGCCTCGAGGTACTCGTGGCTGAAGCCGGGACCGCCGTGCAGCAGCAGCACCTTGACCGGCCCTGAGCCGATTTTCTTGGTCCAGACTTTGTACTTGCCGCCGACCACCGGCAGCATGCGGATCCCCGCGACGCGGATGCCCGGCGGATTGAGGCCGTCGGATCCTGGAGCGCTCGAAGACGCCGCGGCCCGGGTGACCGCTGCGCCCGTCACCACCGAAGCGACGGCGGCGGCGAGCAGGTCGCGGCGGTTCATCGAAGCCCCCTCAGATAGGCAATGACTTCGGCGCGCTCCCGAGCCTCGGCAACCCCGGCGAACGGCATGATGTTGCCGGGAACCAGCTCTTGCGGATTGGTCAAGTAGCGGTCAAGAGTCGCGTCGTCCCAGACAATCGCCGCGCTCTTCATCGCGCGGCTATAACGGAACCCGGGAACGGTACCGGACCGGCGCCCGATGAGACCCTTGAGCGTAGGCCCGGTGCCATTGCTGCCGTCGATGGAATGACAGACCGAGCATTGGCTGAATGCGGCGCTCGCGGCGGGCGCATTTTGCGCGAGCGATGCGGCCGCGGCGATGATTGCGCCGCCGATGACCGCCGTCGCCAACATGCATGCGCGCGCCGCCGGCGCGCGGCCTGTGCGCATCACAGCATCCTCGGCCGTTCGACGTAGCGAACCAGGTCGTCGCCAAGACGCAGCGCCAGCGCCGCCAGCGGCCCCGTGGGGTTGTAGCCCGAGTTGTGGGGATACACCGAGGCCCCGACCACGAACAGGTTTTCGGCATCCCAGTGCTGCAAATGCGGCGACACGACGCTGGATTTCGGCTCGGCGCCCATGACGGTCCCGCCGGTCACATGCGTGGTCTGATACTGGCGCGTATCGAACGGTGCCGCGCGTCCGGCAACGGGACCCATGAAGTCCGGGGACATCGCCTTGCAAATTTCACCCACTTGGCGGGTCACCCAGTCCGACATTCGAACCTCGTTCTCGCGAAAATCGAAGGTCATGCGCAGCAGCGGCCGTCCATAGGCGTCGGCGTAATCAGGATCCAGATCCAGGAAATTTTCCCGATGCGGATAGCAGCTGCCTTGTGCGCCAACCCAAAAGGAATGCGCATACCAATCCGCCGTGGCTTTTTTCCAGGCCGTGCCCCATCGAGGAGTTCCGGGCGGCGTGGCCCGGGTTCGAATCGGGCGCCCATTGGTCACCGCGGCATTGATGCTTGCACCGCCGAGGAAGCGCAGTGCCGAGTGATCGAAGTTGTCGTTGTTGAATTCATCGACCACGGTCCCCGCGGCTCCCGAGGCCAGGAACGGGTTGATCCAGCGGTCCTTGAGAAACACGCCGACCCCGGAACTCGTTTGATAGCAGAAATTCTTTCCCACGCCGCCGCGGCGGGTCACGGGGTCATAGGGCTCGCCAATCCCGCCCAGCAGCAGCAATCTCGTGTTGGTCATGGTGAACGCCGCCATCACCACGATGTCCGCCGGCTGCTCGTACTCCTGACCGGAATTCAGATCCAGGTAACGCACACCGGTGGCGCGCTTTGCGCGGCGATCGTACTCGACGTTGAGGACATGAGCGTGCGTTCGGATCTCAAACCCCGCACGTGTGCGCAGCATCGGATAGAGCAGAGTGTCGGGGGTCGCCTTCGCGTGGGCCTCGCATACGAACCGCTCGCAGTGCCCGCAATACTGGCATGACCCTAGCCGCTGGCCGTCGGGATTGAGATAACTCTGCGGGGAATTGGCGGCCGGCTGCGGAAAGGGCCGCAGCCCCAGGGACTCCGCGGCCTGCTTGAAAATGATTTCCGCTTCGCTCATCTCGAGCGGCTTTTGCGGATACTCGCCGCGCCGCGGCGCCTCGAAGGGATTGCCTCCGGTTTGAAGGGTGCCCTGGATATTGCCGGCCTTTCCGGCCAGGCCAAACAGCCTTTCGAACAAATCGTGATAGGGCTCGAGTTCGCCGTAGGTCGTGCCCCAGTCCTGCAAGGGCATGTCCGCGGGAATGGCGGACTTGCCGTAGCGCGTCTCGTATCGGGTACGCAGGATGGGATCGTATTCGGACCAGCGCCACGCGCAGCCATTCCAGTGGCTCGCGGCACCGCCCACGCCGGTGCCGGGGAGGAAGGCCTCCATCCATCGGATGGGCAGCGATTCATCCGCCCGCGAATGGCGCAGCGTGTAGGTTTCTCGCTGCCAATTTTGCATCAGCCCTTGCCGCCGGTCCCACCGCAATTCGTCGCGCTGATTCGGCAGCGTGGCTTCCGCGCCGTTGGCGTGGTCGCCGCCGCGCTCGAGTACCAGGACTTCGATGCCTTTGGCGGTGAGCTGCCGTGAAATCAATCCGGCGCAGAGCCCTCCCCCGACGATCACGACTGTGCGTTTGGGGAGTTTCTTTGCCATGATCAAAATCGGATCATGTGAAGTCGGCGATGGATTTCGGGTTCTTTGCGCCCGGATACGGCTTGCCGCGATACCGGACCATGTCGAGCGCGTGAGCGGCCGGCAGCCCCGGGTAGCCGATCATTTTCCAGAACACCACATCGCGATTCCCGCCGTACAGCGGATCGGCGAAACAGGCTTCGACGAAAAGCCGATAGATCACTTCGTTGAACCACAGCGCCAGCGAGACGCCGTCGCTCCGCACCCGGTCCGCCTCGACGGCCTTGAGGAACTCGTCCGCCACCGCCGGTGCCAGCTGATCGAATGGTTTGCCGTGGTCGCGGATCGAGGCCGCATTCGCGGCGGCAATTCCAGCCTTGCAAAATTGTTCCGGCGTGAGCGGCACCTGCAAGCCGAACTCCGGCTTCCCGGTGCGGAACGGGCCGCGCTGGTATCGGCCGTCGCCCTGGCCATAGGCTCCCGCGAGTTGATGATCGATGTAAGTCGCGAGCCCGCAGTCGACTCCGCTGGGGGAGTGTTCATCCGCCGGACACAGGACGTCGACCAGTGCCTCGATGAAGGTCGCCTCTGCTGGGCTCAAGGATTGGTATGGGATCGTCGCTGCCTGAACCGGCGCGGGTGCCGGCACCGCGGCTGCTGCGGTCTCCACGGCGGCGACGCCCGCCGAACCCAGTGAGCCGGCCCCGGCCAGGCCGGCGGCCTGCAACAGAAAAGTGCGCCGCGGGCTGGGTTGCTTTTGTTCTGCCATGTCGTGTGCGCCGTGAACAGTGCTCAATACTACCGCGGCCGAGCCGGCACAGCCAGTAAGGCGAAACTAGCTGAGCGGCGACACCCCGAACAATCGCGCATGCGCCCAACCGATCAGCAGCGCGTAAATCGCAAGCCCGAGCACGACGGCGATCCAATCGTTCCAAGGCCGCGGCGACCCTGTTCTCAGCGCTTGGGCCGGCCGGCGCTTCAGCGAGATTCGATCCATCACGGCCCAGCCCAAGAACCCGCCGAACAGCAAAACATCCGCCAATGAACCGTTGGCAAGCAAGTGCGCGAATGCCCAGAACTTGACCGCAGCCAGCATCGGGTGTTTGGCCGCGCTCTTGATTCGTCCCGGCAAGTACGCGGCCAGGAGCAGCGGGAAAACCGGCAGCATGACGATCAGCGCCGCGTGACGCAGCCACACGGGCGGTGAATACAGAACCACGGGTGTTTGACGCGCCAACCCAAACCCGTAGCAGAGCAATACAAAGCCGAGCAACGAGACCAGCGCGTACAACCCTTTCCAGGCGCCTTCGCCCCACCGCTCGACGGTGCGGGCCCGCAGTCCGGGTGCGGCGATGGCGACGGAATGAACGCCGAGGAACAATACCAAACCAACGATCAACAGCCACATCGGTCAAGCTCCTATTTTTTGCCGCGTGCTTTGCGCCCAATCCGCGCGGCGGTGTTCTTTGCCTTGGGCCGCGCGGCGGCCTTCTTGGGCTCTTTCGCGCGCTTCGGCTGGGCGGCCCGCTTCACCGGGTTGGCGCGCTTGGCGGCGGGCGCATGCGTCGCCGGTGGCGCCGCTCCACCCCTGAGCTGCTCGAGAATCCCGGGATTCTCGAGCGTCGACATGTCTTGCGTGATCTCCTCGCCCCGCGCGATCGCGCGCAGCAGCCGGCGCATGATTTTTCCCGAGCGGGTCTTCGGTAGATTGTCGGTCAGCCGGATCTCGTCGGGTTTGGCGATGGGACTCAATTGCTCCCCAACCCAGCCGCGCAGCTCGTCGATCAGCGTTCGCGCCGCCGCCGCATCCGGGCGCGCCACGTTGAGCACGACATAGGCGAAGACCGCTTCGCCCTTGATGTCGTGCGCCTTGCTGACGACCGCGGCCTCCGCGACCAGCTCGTGCGCGACCAGCGCCGACTCGATTTCCATGGTCCCCAGCCGGTGGCCGGCGACGTTGAGCACGTCATCGATGCGCCCCATGATCCAGTAGTAGCCGTCCTTGTCGCGCCGCGCCGAATCTCCGGCCACGTAGTAGCGATTCTGAAACTTTTCCCAGTACGTGCCGAGATACCGATCGTTGTCGCCCCAAATGGTGCGCAGCATCGACGGCCACGGACGCTTGATCACGAGGTAGCCGCCGCCGTCGGGTGTTCTGACCGGCCGGCCGTCGTCATCGACAATGTCGGCAAAAATTCCAGGCAACGGTTTGGCGCAGGAGCCGGGCTTGGTCGGCGTCGCGCCCGGAATGGGCGACATCATGATGGCCCCGGTTTCGGTCTGCCACCAGGTATCCACGATGGGGCAGCGCTCGGCGCCGATGACCTTGTGGTACCACATCCAGGCTTCCGGATTGATGGGTTCCCCGACGCTCCCCAGCAATCGCAGCTTGCGCAGGTCGTACTTGGCGGGAATGGCATCGCCCAGCTTCATGAGCGCGCGGATTGCGGTCGGCGCCGTGTAGAAAATGGTGACGCCGTGTGCTTGGCAGATCTTCCAGAATCGTCCGCCGTCCGGAAAGGTCGGCGCGCCCTCGTACATCAGCACCGTGGCGCCCGCCGCCAGCGGCCCGTAAACGACGTAGCTATGTCCGGTAACCCAGCCGACGTCGGCGGTGCACCAAAATACATCGTGTTCCTGCAGATCGAACACCCACCGTACGCTGGTCTTGGCGTTGAGCAGATATCCGGCGCTGGAATGCTGAATGCCCTTGGGCTTGCCGGTGGAGCCGGAGGTGTAGAGCAGAAACAAAGGATGCTCCGCACCCACCCACGCGGGTTCGCAAGTCGAGCTGTGTCCTGCCACCGCGTCCTGCCACCAGTGGTCGCGGCCGGCCCGCATGGGGCAATCGCCGCCCGTGCGACGGTAGACAATGACGTTCTGCACCGTGGGGCAGCCGTCGTCGAGCGCCCTGTCGACCGCTCGTTTGAGTTCGATCGCGTGGCCGCCGCGCCAGCCGCCGTCAGCGGTGATCACGAGCGTGGCACCCGCATCTTCGATGCGATCTTTGACGGCATTGGATGAAAAGCCGCCGAACACCACCGAGTGCACCGCACCGATGCGCGCACAGGCCTGCATGGCGATCACCGCCTCCGGGATCAGCGGCAGGTAAATGATGACTCGGTCGCCCAGCCCGACTCCCATCGCCTTGAGCAAATTTGCAAACCGGCACACCTCGGCGTGCAACTGCGCATAGGTCAGCTTGCGCACGTCGCCCGGCTCGCCCTCGAACTGAATCGCGGTCTTCCCGCCGCGCTCGCGCAGATGCACATCCAGGCAATTGTGCGATACGTTCAGTTGCCCGTCGGTGAACCAGCGGTAGTTGGGCGCCTGGCTGTCGTCCAACGGCTGCGTGAAAGGCCGGTGCCAATCGAGTTCCGACGTCGCCAGATCCGCCCAGAACCCGACATAGTCATGCCCGGCCTTGGCGTACATCCCCTGCAGTTCAGCTGCTTTGAGCGCGGCATGCTTGCGGAATGGCGCGGAAGGGGGAAATACCCGGTCCTCCTGCAGCACGGATTGAATGTCTTCTTGCGCCATTGATGCTCCCCCACCTGAAGTCTACGGTTTTCGTTTCGGTTTACGTGCCTGCTGCGATGCGGCGCGCCTGTTGCCGCAAAATATTGCCAAATCCATGCGCATCAAAAAAGGCGTCGAGGCCCGCGCGGTCCGGCGGCCGCGGCTTCAGATCATCCAGCGTGGCCTCGAGCGGAATATCGCACACGATGCCGGTCAACCGCCTCGCCAGATACGCCGCATCCTTGTGCGCCAGCAGTCTGGCAGCGACTGCGGCGGCGCCCCGCAGCTTCATCAAGGGTATACGGTCGAGATTCGCATACAGTTCATCGAGAGAACCGAACACGGCGAACAATTCGGCCGCGGTTTTCTTGCCGATGCCGGGCACTCCCGGAATATTGTCGACGCTATCGCCGGTCAGCGCCAAGAAATCCGCGATGAGTTCGGGTGTCGCGCCGAAACGCGGCCCGATGTCGTCATAGCAATAGCGCGTGTTGCCGCTGTAATCCCAGAACACATCGCCGTCGCGGATGAGCTGCGACAAATCCTTGTCCCGGGTCACCAGGACGTTGCGCAGGCCCGCGGCACGCGAACGCGCGGCCAGGGTGCCGATGATGTCGTCGGCTTCGTACCGGGCGCTCGCGAATTCGGCAATACCTAGGTGCCGGCAAAACTCGCGGCAGAGTGCGAATTGGCGCTCCAAGTCGGGAGGCGGCGCTTCGCGATTGGCTTTGTACGCCGGATAAATATCATTCCGGAACGAGATTTCGCTGCGCAGGGAGCGGTCGAAGGCGACGCCGATGCGCTCGGGCCGAACCCGTTCCAATAGATCCGACAGGAAGCGCGCGAAGCCGTACAAGGCATGGGTCGCGTTGCCGTCGCCGTCAACCATGTCCGAAGGCATGGAATGGTATGCCCGAAAAATGAAATAACTGGCGTCGATGTAGTACACGACGCCGCAGCGCGCTTGCGGCTGGACAGCGCCCGCGTTCACATGGGCCAGCGTTGCATGCGCTCGTGCAGGGGGCTCGAACGGGGAAAGTGCGCGATCAAGTACTCCATTTGATCGGCCAGCACGCGGCGGCCCTTCAGGAATATGTATTCGGCGTAGGTCGGCGTGAACGGCACCGCCAGCAACTGCATACCCGCCTGCTCCGGCGTGCGCGAGGCTTTGGCGTTATTGCAGCGGCGGCACGCCGACACCACATTGCTCCAGGTATCGTGCCCGCCGCGGCTGAACGGCGTCACGTGATCCCGCGACAGCAAGCTATAGGCAAACCGCGCGCCGCAGTACAGGCATAGATAGGCATCGCGGCGGAACAGGGTCTGATTATTGAGCGGCGGGGTGTAGGAGGCGCCGCGCAAGTTTCCCGGGTTGCCCGAGGTGCCGAGCGTGGCAATGATTGAATTCACGTCGACGATGGTGCGCAGACCCGTGCGCGCGCAGGTGCCTCCATAGAGCCGGTACAGCAGCGTCCCACAGGTATAGGCGACTTGCTCGGTGTGGTACAGCCGCGCGGCTTCACGATAATCCACCCATTCCAAGGGCATCCCGGACACGTCGGTGCGCAGGATCTGTTGAGACAAGGGATACCCATGGGTCACGACCGCGAGGTCGTCCCGCCAATCCAATAACTGCAGCTTGTCCCTGAGCATCGGCTTCATAACTGTACTAAAGATAGTCGAGTCATATGCCATAATTCAACGTTTGGGATCATTCTTGAGGTTTGGGGAGAGAACTGCATGCCCGTCGTCGTCGGTGTCCTCACGGAAACCGCTGCCAGAGAAACTCGCGTCGCCGTTGTCCCGGAAATCGCAGCGAAACTGCGGGCGGCCGGGGTTCGCGTTCTCATCGAGCGCGGCGCGGGGACGGCCGCTCATTTCCCGGACGCGTCGTACGCCGATGTGGAGTTCGCCGATGCCCCCGCCATCCTTGCGTCCGCCGACGTCCTGCTGAAGGTGCAGCCTCCGAGTCTGGAAGAAGTCGGAGCGCTCAAGCGGGGCGCGGTGGTCATCGGGTACATGCAGGCCTATGCGCGGCCCGATCTGGTGCGGGCCCTCGAATCCCGGGGCGTGACGAGTTTTGCGATGGAACTGGTGCCGCGCATTTCCCGGGCGCAATCCATGGACGCGCTGTCCTCGCAGGCCTCCGTCGCGGGCTACAAAGCCGTGCTCATCGCCGCCGACACGCTCGAGAGGTTCCTGCCCATGCTGACCACCGCCGCGGGCACGATCCGTCCGGCGTCCGTCCTGGTCATCGGGGCGGGAGTCGCCGGTTTGCAGGCGATCGCCACGGCAAAGCGCCTGGGAGCCGTAGTCGAAGCGTATGACGTGCGTAGCGCCACCAAGGACCAGGTGAAATCGCTCGGCGCGAAGTTCATCGAGACCGGCGTCTCGGCGGAGGGCGCCGGCGGATACGCGCGCGAACTCACCGCGGAGGAGAAATCCAAACAGCAGGAAGTCCTGGATGCGCGCATCGCCGCCAGCGATGCCGTCATCAGCACCGCCTCGGTGCCGGGCCGGGCGGCGCCGCGCATCATCTCCCGGGCGGCGGTGGAGCGCATGAAGGCCGGCTCGGTGATCGTCGACATCGCGGCCGAACAGGGCGGCAATTGCGAGCTAACCCGCGCGGGTGAAACGGTCGTGCACGGCGGCGTCAAGATCCTGGGTCCCGTGAACCTGGCCGCCTTGCTGCCGTATCACGCCAGCGAAATGTACTCGCGCAATTTATTCAATTTGTTGAAGCCGGCGCTGCAGAAGGGCGACCTCGCGATCGACTGGAGCGACGAGGTTTTCGCCGGCGCCGTGCTCACACACGACGGCCAGATCAAGCACGAAGCGACGCGCAAAGCGCTGGAGGGGTAGTAAAGATGATCGACGGCGTCATAGCGCTCTACATATTCATGCTGGCCGCGTTTACCGGCTACGAGGTCATTTCCCGGGTGCCGGTCATCCTGCACACACCGCTCATGTCGGGATCGAATTTCGTGCACGGCATCGTCCTGGTCGGGGCGATGGTCGCGCTCGCCACGGCGGACAACACCCTGGTGCGGGTCATAGGCTTCATCGGGGTGGTGCTCGGCGCGGGCAACGCGGTGGGCGGCTATGTGGTGACCGAACGCATGCTCAAGATGTTCGTGACGGCCGGCAGAAAGAAGGGGCGGTAGAGTATGCCTTCCGGGATGTCCGTTCAAACCCTGACCCAGCTGTCCTATCTGGCGGCCGCGGCGCTGTTCATTCTCGGCCTGAAACGCATGAGTTCGCCGGTCACCGCCGTGAGCGGGGTCCGCTGGGCGGGCGTAGGCATGCTGCTGGCGACGCTCGTGACGCTCGTGTTCATGGGGGCGTCGTCCGTCAATTTGATGCTGGTGATCATCGCCATCGCGATCGGCGGCATCCTGGCTTTGGTCAGCGGCAAGCGGGTCGCCATGACCGACATGCCGCAGATGATCGCGCTGTACAACGGCATGGGGGGCGGCGCGGCCGCGGCCATCGCTGCCGTCGAATTGTACGGCGGCAACGAACACAGCATCACGCATCTGACCATCGCCACCATCGGCGGCTTCATCGGTTCGGTGTCCTTCAGCGGCAGTTTGATCGCCTTCGCGAAACTCCAGGGGCTGATCACCAAGTCGGTGCGCTTCGGCGCGCAGAAATTCCTGAATTTGACCATTTTGCTGGTCACCGTGGCCTTAGGGATAATGGTGGTCTCGGGAGTGGATTTCGGTTTGCCGGCCGTTTCCTTGTTCTTCGTCTTCGCGCTGCTGCTGGGCGTCGCCATGACGCTGCCGATCGGCGGCGCCGACATGCCGGTGGTGATTTCGCTGTACAACGCGTTGACCGGTCTTGCGGTCGGCTTCGAGGGCTTCGTGCTCGACAACGCCGCCATGATCATTGCCGGCACCGTGGTCGGCGCGGCCGGCACTTTGCTGACTCAGCTCATGGCCAAGGCCATGAACCGTTCACTCGGCAATGTGCTGTTCTCGAACTTCGGCGAGACCTCGTCCGCGGGCGGCGCCGGCGTCACCGGTTCCCAGAAGGGCATCGAAGCCTCGGATGCCGGGGTGATGATGGCGTACTCGCAGAAGATCATCATCGTGCCGGGATACGGCATGGCGGTGGCCCAGGCGCAGCACAAGGTGTGGGAACTCACCCAATTGCTGATCGATCATGGCGTCAAGGTGCGGTTTGCCATCCACCCCGTCGCGGGCCGCATGCCGGGCCATATGAACGTGTTGCTGGCCGAAGCGGGCGTGCCCTACGATTTGATCTCCGACCTCGATGAAATCAACGCCGAGTTCGAAACCGCCGATGTCGCGCTCATCATCGGCGCCAACGACGTCGTCAATCCGGACGCGCGGGCCAACAAGGCGAGCCCGATTTTCGGCATGCCGATCTTGAATGCGGACAAGGCCAAGAACGTCATCGTCATCAAGCGCGGCCAAGGCCAGGGTTTCTCCGGCATCGACAATGCGCTGTTCGTGCTCGACCAAACGCGCATGCTGTACGGCGACGCGCAGGCGGCGGTGAGTCAGCTGATCCAGGCCGTCAAGGCCGCAGGCTGATCTCGAAGCGGTCGCGGATTTCCCACTGCTTGGGGCGGCTCGCGGCATAGTCCTCGAGCCGTATCATCGCCGCGCTGACGCGATCGCCGCGCAGTTCGAAGCGCACGTAGTGATAGTTCGGAAATTCGGCATTTTTGTACAGGTCGGCCGGCGTGCGATCCACCTCGTAGGGTGCGGCGCCCCCGCCGCCCGACACCAGGTACACGATGCCGCCCCGCTCGAACCGCTCGTAGTTGTGAATGTGGCCCGCGCTCACGACGAACCGGACCGCCGAGCGCGGCGCCGCCGCCTCGAGATACTCGGCCAGCATCGCTTCATTCAGCCGTGGGTTGTGATCCGTGAGCTTGGTCGATTGGACATCCGCCACCGGCGGATGATGCATGACCAGCAGCACCAAGCGCACCTTGGGATCGAGGTCGGCAACTTGGTTCTCGAGCCAGATTCGCTGCGCGCTTCCCGGTGCAAGCGGCGCGTCGCTGTCGAGCGCAATCCCCAAGACCTTGGAGCCGATGGCGACCGAATACCAACGCCGGCCGCGCAGTTCCGGAAACGCATCCCACCAGCGCCCCAGACATGCCGCTTCTTCGCACGCCGCGAATTCATGGTTGCCGAGAGCCGGGTAGACCTTGAGCTGCCGCTCGCGCCATGCCTTGGTCTCTTCGCGAAACACCGCGTAGTCCTGCGCAACGCCGTGCCAGGGCAAATCACCGTTGATGAAGATCGCCGCCGGATTCTCGGCCGCGACTCTGGCAACCAGCGCCTGCCGCACCCCCGGGCTGCTCGCGTGGGTTTCCTCGGGATTCGTGAATCGCATGTCGCCGTACGCGACCAGCACCAGCGGCTCGGGCAGGTCGGCATCAGGCACGGTGAACGTGGCCGCCGCGTGTGCGGGCCGGGCAACCGCGATCAACAGGCATAAAACAATGGGCAAAGAGTCGCGCATTGCGCGATGCTACGCACAGGAGACCTGCGCCGCCAATGAGATTTCTCGTCCTTGCCGTTCTTTCGGCGTACTGCAGCGTTGGCGCCGCCGGGACGGACACCGCCGAAATCGCGCGCTGGCACCAGCATGCCGACCATGTCCGCATTGTGCGCGACAACTGGGGCATTGCGCATATCTACGGTAAGTCCGATGCCGATGCAGTGTTCGGAATGATATACGCGCAGGCCGAGGACGACTTCGGCCGCATCGAGCGCAATTATCTGAACGGTCTGGGCGCGTTGGCGCGCGCCGAGGGCGAGTCGGCGATCTACAGCGATCTTCGCCAGCGATTGTTCGTCAATCCTGAGCGTCTGCGGCGCAGTTATCGCAGCTCTCCGGCTTGGCTCAAGGCGCTGATGCAGGCTTGGTCCGACGGGCTGAATTATTTCCTGTCGAAACATCCCGCGGTTGCGCCCAGAGTCATTCGGCACTTCGAGCCTTGGATGGCTCTGTCCTTCACCGAAGGCAGCATCGGCGGCGACATCGAAGGCATCGACTTGGACAAGCTTCAACAGTTCTACGCGCCGCGGGCGCGCGCGCCGGTCGCGCGCCTGGGTCGCGCCGCCGCGCCGCCTCCCGCCGCTGACGCCGCTGACGCCGCTCCCGGCGGCTCCAACGGCTTCGCCATTGCGCCCAGCCGCAGCGCATCGGGGCATGCCCTGCTCTGGATCAATCCGCACACGTCTTATTATTTTCGCTCGGAGCTGCAGATGGTCAGCGAGCAGGGATTGAACGTCTATGGCGCCGTCACGTGGGGACAGCTCTTCGTCTATCAGGGGTTCAATTCACACAATGGCTGGATGCACACATCGTATGGCGGCGATGCCGTCGACGAATATACCGAGACCATCGTCAAGAAGCAGGGCGCACTCTACTACCGGTATGGGCACGCTTTGCGGAAATTGCGTGTCAGCGAAATCGACGTCGCGTTCAAACAGGGCGCGGGGGTGGCGCATCGAAAGTTCACGGTGTACCGCACCCACCACGGGCCCATCATTCGCGCGGACGACGCGCCGCCGGGCGCCGGTACCTCCGCGGAGCGTAGCGACGCCCGGCGTGGCGACGCCCGGCGTGGCGACGCCCGGTGGATCGCCATCAAGTTGTTGCAGGATCCGGTGCGGGCATTGGCGCAGTCGTACTCGCGCACCAAGACAACGGACTACACGTCCTTCCGCAAAATTCAAGACATGCGAACGGACACGTCCAACAGTACGGTGTATGCCGACGTGAACGGGACGATCGCCTATTTCCATGGAAATTTCATTCCCCGGCGCGATCCGAAATTCGATTACCGGCACCCGGTGGACGGCAGCAACCCGGCGACCGAATGGCGCGGACCGCACGCGCTCGACGAGACCATCACTTTGTTGAACCCCGTCAATGGGTGGATCCAAAACACCAATAACTGGCCTTTTTCGGCGGCCGGCGCCGCGAGCCCGAAGCGCGAGGATTATCCGGTCTACATGTGGATCAGGGGCGAAAATCCCCGCGGCATTCACGCCGTCGAAGTGCTGCACGATATTCACGATGTGACACTGGATGGCTTGATCGCTGCGGCCTATGACAGCCACCTCACTGCCTTCGACGTGCTGCTGCCGCCCTTGTTCGACGACTATGACCGATTGGCGGCGGATGATTCGCGGCGCGCCGGCCTGAAGGAGCCGGTCGCCGCCTTACGCACTTGGGATCGGCGCACCGCGGCGGACTCGGTGCCGACGGCGCTGGCCATTTTCTGGGGCCAGGAGCTGGTCGATCGCAAACGCTCCGAGGCGCGCGACGCCGACCAGCCAACTTACGATTACTTGGTCGGCCATTTGACTGAAGCGGAGCGCATCGATGCCTTGGCAGCGGCGGTTGCAAAATTGCAGCGCGACTTCGGCCGGTGGCAGACTCCGTGGGGCGATATCAACCGCTATCAGCGCTTGACCGACGACATCGTGCAGCCTTTCGATGATGCCAAATCCAGTTTGCCGGTGGGCTTCGCCCCGTCGGCTTGGGGTGCCTTGGCCTCATTCGTCGGCGCCTACCCGCGTAAGACGAAAAAAATCTACGGATCGGAGGGCAATAGTTTCGTCGCGGCGGTGGAATTCGGTCCGACCATTCATGCCAAGGCCATCATGAGCGGCGGCGCGAGCGGCGACCCCGCATCGCCGCACTTCGCCGATCAAGCGCAAATGTTCGTGCAAGGGCAATTTCGCGACGTGCTGTTCAGCCGCGAGGATGTCGCCGCGCATGCCGAACGCCGCTATCACCCCTGACCGGACGGTGCTCGGTTAACGCGGGCCGTGGTGCGGCGCCGCCCGCGGCGCCGGGGAGCGCTGCGGCGGCGGCCGCTGCATGACCCGGCGGCGCTGCTCGGGGCTCATCTGACGCCATTGGCGGCGCAATTCCATGCGCTTTTCCGGCGGCATTTGCCGAAACCGGTTGAATGAGTCGCGTACCCGCTGCTGCTGTTCGGGCGGCAGGCTCTTGTACTGCTGCCAACGCTGGCGCAGCTGTTGGCGCTGCTCCGGAGGCATGGCGCGCCATTGAGTGAAGCGCTGCTGCGCGCTCGACTTCTGCTCCGGCGTCATCGACAGCCAGCGCTGGCTGCCCGTGGCGAGAGCCTGTTGGCGCTCCGCGGGCAGGCTATCCCACTTGCCCTGATAGCTCTGCAGCATTTGTTGCTGTTGAGGCGACATCGAAGACCAGGCTCTCGGCGCCGCGGGTGCGGGCGCTGCCGGCGCTGCGGCGGCAGGTTCGGACGCGGCGGGCGGAGGCTGCGCGCGCACGGCGCCGCTCGCAGCCGCGAGCAGCAAACATGCACCGATGAATACCGCCCTGATCATTGCTTCGCTTCCTGCGGCGGCGCCTCGGGAGGCTTTTGTCCCCGCGGCGGCACCCTCTTCAAGAACTCCCACCAAGCTGCGTCACCCACATCGTCCCGGCCCAAGAACTCGATGAAATCATCATCGGGGGGCGCTCCATGCGACGACGCCGGCGGCGACGGCATTGCCGGCGTTGTCGGCGGTGGCGGCCCGGCAAATGCCGCCGTGCAAATCGCCGCGCTCGCCAACAGCCAATGCGTTTCCCATACCAACCGCAGCAGGGTATTAGGCCGCCGGTCCGGTATTCGCGGTTTTTTCCGCCCAATCATAAAATTCAATATCGTCTTGCAACATATCCAAGGTGTCGGCCGAACCCTCGTCCGTGGACGCGACGATTTCCAAATCCTCGAGATTCGACTGGCCATCGGCTAATGTAACGGCGTGCTGGCCCAATGGCGATCCCAGCCAAAGGAAGGCACCCAGTACCGCGGCGGCGGTCACGCCGGCTGCCGGCGTCCACACGCCGATACGTGAAAACCAGGACCGGCGGTTTGCGGATGCCGCTTCGATCGCGGCATGGCGTGCCTGGGTGAGGCGCGAACGCAGCGCATAGTCCAAGCCCTCGACGCTGTCGTTGAACAGTGCCCGACTGCGCTCCTCGAATGAATCATGCGATCGCTCGTTCATCACCAGACCTCGCCCAGTTGTTCGCGCAGGCTGTGCACCGCGCGCGAGTAATGCGTCTTGACGCTGCCTTCCGAGCAGCCCATGGCGCTGGCCGTCTCCGCGACATCCAGACCCTCGAAATTACGCAGCATGAAGGCTTCGCGTTGCCGCGCCGGCAGGGCTCGCAGCGACTCCTCGAGCTGCTGCATGGCCTGCCCCTGCATCAGCGCCTCAGGAATCGCAGGCGCCGCATCGGCGACATTCTCGAGCGGATCTTGGGCCTCGCCCTCTGGATCCTCCTTGGGGCCCGGCAGCCACGTCATGAAGCGCTTGCGCACGGACCTGCGCCGCTGCTGATCGCGAATGCCATTTTCCAAGATTCGATAAAACAAAGGCCGCCATTCGCCGCTCGGGCGCGAAGCATAATTGCGCGCCAGCTTGAGCATGGCGTCCTGCACGGCATCCATTGCGTCGTCAGGATCACGCAGCGCGATCTGCGCCATTCGGAATGCCCGGCGCTCGATCTCCGCCAAGAATTTCTCGAGCTCTCGCGTGTACTCCAGAACCGCTCCCTCCGGCGCTGGAGCGGGACCATCCCAGACCATCCAAGCTTCATTCAGCGTAGCAAAGCGGGGCATGCTGCGTCCTCTTAACGTCGACGGACCGTCGCCATTCCAGGTATAAACGCCTATCCGCGGCTGCGGTTGACGGGTTGGCGCGCGCAAGATCAGCAACTTACGCACACCGACTGTGACATCCATTGCAATATTTTGGAGCAACACCTGAGTAGCAGATCTAGAGGGTGCTGTAACCTATTGAATTTGAAAGATTCATTTCGATTTAGAGCACTTTTTCACCATTTTGAATGCGACTCGAAACGGAACGGGCACTTAAGGTAGATGATCCCGGCTTCTCAACAGACTTATCCACATGATTTGTGGACAAAAGGATCGGTGATTCTGCAGGTCGCGCTGGACACTCCGCTCCGCCGTGTGTTTGATTACCTCCCCCCAGCGCTCCATACGAGGATGCCGGCTCCGCGCTTGGGCGTGCGGGTGCGCGTGCCCTTCGGCCGCCAACAGTTGATCGGCATTCTGGTCGGGGTGGCCGCCGAGTCTTCCATCCCGCCGGCGAAGCTGAAAGCGGCCGTCGACTTTCTGGACGATGATCCCATCGTCGACCCGATCACCTTCGAACTGCTGCGCTGGGCGGCCGAGTACTACCACCATCCTCTGGGCGAGGTGTTTGCCGCGGCATTGCCCGTCAGCCTGCGGGCGGGCCAGCCGGCCCTGCAGACCACCGAATGCTGGTCCCTGAGCGAGGCGGGCCGCGAGGAATGGTCGAATCCCAGCGCCCGGCGCGCTCCGCAGCAGCGCGCCCTGCTTGCCTGGCTTGGGCAGCGCGGCCGCGCCACCGCCGACGAGGTGGGCGAAGCGTTCAAACCCGCGCTATTGCGTACGGTGGCGGCGCGGGGATGGATCAGGTCCGAGGTCCTGGCACCCGCCCGCGCGCCGATCGACCTGCGTCCGAGCGACGTGGACTTGACCTCGGCCCAGGCTGAGTGCGTCGCCGCCATGGTCGCGTCCCTGTCGAGCTTCACCGCGCATCTGCTCTACGGCGTCACCGGCAGCGGCAAAACCGAGGTGTACTTGCGGGTGATCGCCGCAGCCATTGCAGGCGGCCATCAGGCGCTGGTACTGGTGCCTGAAATCGCGCTGACCCCGCAGCTGGTCGATCGCTTCCGCCGGCGCTTCAGTTCGGGGGTGGTGGCGGTGCATTCGGGCCTCACCGACACGGAGCGCCGCGACGCCTGGCGCGCGGCGCACGCCGGTGTCGCACAGATCGTCATTGGAACGCGCTCCGCGGTGTTCACGTCGCTGCCGAAGCTCGCGCTCATCGTCGTCGACGAGGAACATGACGCCTCGTACAAGCAGCACGAGGGCTTCCGCTACTCGGCGCGCGATCTCGCGGTGGTCCGGGCCCGCCGCGCGGGGATCCCCATCATTCTCGGCTCCGCGACGCCATCGCTGGAAACTCTGGAAAATGCGGCGACGGGACGCTATTCGAAGCACCTCCTGCCGCAGCGGCCGGGAACGGCGCAGGCGCCGCGAATCGTGCTCGTGGACCTGCGCAAGCACGGCGCCGATCAGGGATTCTCCACGCCGGCGATGCAGGCCATGGCCGGGCACCTGCAGGCCGGCGGCCAAGTCATCGTGTTCCTGAACCGCCGCGGCTATGCGCCGAGCCTGTTCTGCAATGCCTGCGGCTGGGTCGCGCCCTGCGCGCATTGCGATGCGCGCATGACCCTGCATCTGCGCGCGCAGCAGCTGCGCTGCCATCATTGCGGCGCGCAAGGCGCCGTGCCCGCGATTTGCGCGAATTGCCGACAGCCGCTCCATCCCGTGGGTCAGGGGACGGAGCGGGTGGAAGAGACCTTGGCGCGGCTGTTTCCGGAGGCGCCGTTGGCGCGGCTCGATCGGGACACGGCCTCCGCCCGCGGTGCGCTGCAAAGCGTCCTTGGCCGCGTGCACAGCGGCGAAGCGCGCATTTTGGTCGGCACTCAAATGCTCACCAAGGGTCATCACTTCCCCGAGGTCAGTCTGGTGGTCATCCTGGATGCCGATCAGGGATTGTTCGCCAGCGATTTCCGCGCCACCGAGCGCCTCGCACAGACCATCACGCAAGTCGCCGGCCGCGCCGGGCGCGGGCTCCTCGCCGGCGAGGTCTTGATTCAGACCGAGTTTCCGGAGCATCCGCTGCTGACCCGGCTGGTGAGGGAGGGTTATGAGGGATTCGCGGCGAGCGCCTTGGAAGAGCGGCGGGACGCCGGCTGGCCGCCCTTCTCGCGGCTCGCCATGCTGCGCGCCGAAGCCAAAGACTGCGCTGGCCTCGACGCATTTCTGCGCGCCGCCGCCGATTCCGGCCGATCGCTGCACGAATCGGCCGTCAAGGTGCTGGGACCCGCGAGCGCCTTGATTGCGAGGCGCGCCGATCACTTCCGAGCGCATCTTCTGGTCGAGACCGCCGCACGCTCCACCCTGCAGCGTTTTCTGAAAGGCTGGCTGCCGCAGGTGGATGCGCTGCCGGGCCCCCCCGGGCTGCGCTGGTCCATCGACGTGGATCCGCTGGAAGTGGACTGAGAAGTTTGCGTAAACTGCGTGCCCTTTGTCATTCAAAACCCCGACGGATTCGCCTTGAAAACCTTGATTGAGACCTTGCTGACGCAGGCCATGGCCGGCTTGCCCGAAGAGTTGGTGCCCGCCGCTGCGCGCGCCATCGACGTCGGAGTGGAAAACACGCGCGACGCGCTGCATGGCGATTTCGCCAGCAACCTCGCGCTGCGGCTCGCCAAGGCCACGCGTCAGAATCCGCGCAAGCTGGCGGAGGCGCTGGTGCGCTTGCTGCCGCAGAGCCCCGCGGTCGCCAAGGTCGAGGTCGCGGGCGCAGGCTTCATCAATTTCTTTCTGTCGACGGACGCCTATCACACGGAAATCGCCAAAGTCCTTGCGGAGGGGCGGCAGTACGGCCGTTCGAGCATCGGCGCCGGTCGATCGGTGCAGGTGGAATTCGTATCCGCAAATCCCACGGGCCCCTTGCACGTCGGCCACGGTCGGCACGCCGCCTTCGGCGCGACGGTTGCGAATTTGCTCCAGGCGCTGGGCTATCGCGTGGAGCGCGAGTACTACATCAACGACGCCGGCCGCCAGATGGAAATCCTGGCGGTCAGCACCTGGCTGCGCTATCTGGAGCATTGTGGCGAACGCTTCACGTTTCCCGCGAACGGCTACCGGGGCGACTACATCGTGGCCATTGCCGAGCAGCTTTTCGCCGCGGAGGGCAGCGCTCTGCGGCACGGCGCCGCCGCGGTCTTCAAGGATTTGCCCGCCGATGAACCGCAGGGAGGCGACAAGGATCACTACATCGATGCAGTCATAGGGCGCGCCCGGGCGCTGATCGGGGACGCCGCCTTCCGCCGCGTGCTGGATTTGGCGCTCGCCGGCATCTTGAGCGACATTCGCGAGGACCTTGAGGAGTTCGGGGTGCGCTTCGATTGCTGGTTCTCCGAGCGCTCTCTGGCCGACAGCGGCGCCGTCGATCGGGCAATCGACGCCTTGAAGAAATCAGGACACGCCTATCTGAAGGACGGCGCCTGGTGGTTCAAGAGCACGGACTACGGCGACGAAAAAGATCGCGTGATGGTGCGCGAGAACGGCGCGAAGACGTATTTCGCTTCGGATATCGCCTACGTCTTCAACAAGCTTGGGAGAGGCTTCGATCATTTAT
The DNA here is from genome assembly GCA_035314705.1 of Steroidobacteraceae bacterium. GTDB lineage: Bacteria > Pseudomonadota > Gammaproteobacteria > Steroidobacterales > Steroidobacteraceae > Bog-1198. The sequence continues at coordinate 72,176 of DATFZF010000116.1, forward strand.
TGTACATCTGGGGCGCCGACCATCACGGCTACATCACGCGTCTGCGAGCGGGCTTGGTGGCGCTGGGCGGCGCGGCGGAATGCTTCGAGGTGCGCCTGGTGCAGTTCGTGTCGCTGTTCCGCGGCGGCGAAAAGGCGCAAATGTCGACGCGCTCCGGGGAATTCGTCACCTTGCGCGACTTGCGCAAGGAGGTGGGCAACGATGCGGCGCGGCTGTTCTACGTCATGCGCAGCAACGATCAGCATCTGGACTTCGACTTGGAGCTCGCCACCGCCCGCTCGAACGACAACCCGGTGTACTACATCCAGTACGCCCACGCGCGGGTCGCGAGCGTCATGCGGCAGATGCAGGAGCGCGGACTCGTCCATGACTTGAGGAAAGGCCTCGCATCCTTGAACAAGCTGATTGAACCGCAGGAGCTGCAGTTGATCAAGCGGCTCAGCGCATTTCCGGAAATCGTGCGCCAATGCGCGGCGCAGCGCGCCCCGCATACCTTGGTGCACTACCTGCGCGACCTGGCGAACGATTTCCACACCAATTACAGCGCGCATCAGTTCATCGTGGACGATGCCGGCTTGCGCGACGCCCGGGTGGGCCTGGCGCTGGCGGCGCAGCTCGTCATCCGCAACGGACTCGAACTGCTGGGCGTATCCGCGCCAGAGACCATGTAGGCATCGTGGCGCGCGACTACAAATCCCGACGCGGAAAAACCAGCGGCTTTTCCGGCTGGACGGGCGCCGTGTGCGGCTTGAGTTTAGGCCTCGCCGTCGCCGGCATCGTGTACATCAAGGACCATCGACCCGATGCGCAGACTTCGCGAGCCGGCAAGGCCGAGAAGAACGAGCGGGCAAGAAAGTCCCGCAGCAACGAGCCTCCCGAATGGTCAGCCGGCGACTCCGGATCGGAGGATTCCGCGAAGTCCTACGCCTTTTACGACATGCTGCCGAAATTCGAAGTGGTGGTTCCGGAAAAGGAAAAGGATGTGCGGCCCGACATCAAGTCGGTCCCCGAGACGCGCCGCGGAACCTATGTGCTGCAGGCCGGTTCGTACAAGAACTTCGCGGACGCGGATCGCGTGCGCGCCCAGCTCGCGCTGCAAGGCGTCGAATCCAAGGTGCAGAAGGTGTCCGTGGACAACGATACCTGGCACCGGATCCGCATCGGTCCGATATCCAATCTGAACGAGCTCAATCGGCTGCGGCAGCTGTTGCGCAAGGCTGAGGTGGACGTGTTGGTGATCCGGGTTGGCGACTAGTTAGCGTGGTGATGTTGGGGCACTGCGCAAGGCTTGGGGGGAGAGGTAGCCGGAAGGCAACGTAAAGGCAGCAGTTGCCTTCCGGCTACCTCTCCCCCCAGGCAGTTGCGCCGGGCCGCTGACAGCACATCGCTAATGTTGAGGGACCGGGCAACACGGCCTGGCCACCGCATCGTGTACCGCGCGCGACTGCTCCACCCGAACGAGCCGCCCGGCGCACGGGATCGACGCTAATCCTCGCCTAATTGCCGAAAATCGACTCCTAATGCCCGCAACTTGCGGTATAGATGCGTGCGCTCCATGCCGACTCGTTTGGCCAGCTGACCCACCTTGCCGTTGCAGAGGAGCAGCTGCTGTTGCAGGTAGGCTCGTTCGAATTGTTCCCGCGCCTCGCGCAAGGGGAGGGCCAGCAGGTCTTGCTTCACCAGAGGCTCGTCGACCCCTAGTTTCACCGCCAGTTCGCGCTCGATCTCTTCGAGCCGGATCTCCTCGCCCACGCCGAGGATCAGCACGCGCTGCACCAGATTCCTGAGCTCGCCGACATTGCCGGGCCAGGGGTAGTTTCGCAGCCGGTTCTGCGCAGCCACGCTGAAGCGGCGCAGCGGCAGATGTTGATCGTCGACCAGGCGGTCGACGTAGTAGCGCAATAGATCGGGCACATCCTCGGAGTAGTCTCGCAGCGGCGGCACCCGCAAGGTGATCACGTTCAGATGCGCCACGAGATCGCGCCGGAACGGCTCCGGAGAGGCATGCTGCTCGAAGGCGTCCTGCGCGGAACTGATCCAGCGCACATTGAGCGGCAGCCGTTGCCGGCCGCCCACGCGCGTGTAGCCGTTTTGCTCGATGGCGCCCGCCAGCGCCCGTTGTGCCTCGCTGTTCAAGTCCTCCAGCCCGCTCAAATACAGCGAGCCGCCGGCCGCTTGATCGAACGCGCCCAGTTCGATGCGGCCGTCCCGCTCGCTGCCGAACAGCGTCGCGGTTGGCTCATTCCCCAGGCTCGCGGCCACCACCATGAAAAACGGCTTGGATGCGCGCGCGGAGAGCGAGTGCAGGTAGCGCGCGTAGGCCTCGCGCCCGGAACCCAATTCACCGAGCAGCAGCACCGCAGAAGAACTGGTGGCGGCTTGCTGAACTTGCTCGCGCAGCGCCTGGGTGACCTTGCTCTTGCCGATGGGCGGCACTGCGAGCATCGGCCCCTGGGCACGCGCGGACAGGCGCTTGCGGCGGCCCGCGTCGAGCGCCCGCTCGACGGTACGCAGCAGCTTGGTCAGCGACAAAGGCTTCTCGACGAAATCAAAGGCGCCCAGGCGCGTCGCCTCGACGGCGGTCTCGACGGTGCCGTGGCCGGACATCATCACCACGGGACAGTCGTAGCCGTCGGTCACCGACCATTCACGCAATAAGGTGATGCCGTCGGTGTCCGGCATCCAGATATCGAGCAGGACGAGGTCCGGAACCTGGGCCGCGCGCGAAGAGCGCGCCTGAGTCGCGTCGGCCGCGACTTCCACGTCATAACCCTCTTCGGAGAGAATCTCCTTCAACAATCCGCGGATATCCGCCTCGTCGTCCACCACCAGTATTCTCGAAGCGGTCATACCCGTTCTCTCCTTTGTTCGCCTTTACGCGGTTCACGCGCACTCGTGGAGCGCGTGCTGTCGCCCAACGGCAATAGAATTCGCACGCGGGCGCCTCCGGTGCGCTGATTATCCGCCTCAATGCGTCCGCCGTGTTCCTCGACGATTTTCTTCACGATCGCCAGCCCCAGTCCCGTGCCCTTGGGTTTGCTCGTGACATAGGGGTCGAATACGGTGCCAATCAAGTCCCGCTGAAACCCCGGCCCGTTGTCGGTGACCACAATCGCCACGGACGCCGCTTGTTTTGGACCATCCTCGGCCACGTGAGTTTCGATCTCGATGCAGGCGTCCGGCCGGCCCTCCAGCGCCTCCAGTGAATTGGTCACCAGATTGTTGAGAATCTGCCGGATCCGCATCCGGTCCGCCGAGATGAGCGGCAGATGCGAGTCGAGCAGCAGCTTGAGGTCGGCGCTCGAGTCCTGGACCCGATACAGATCCACGACCTCGGTGATCAGCTGGTTCAGATCGAAGCGCGAGAAGTGCATGTCGGGCGCGCGCGCGTATTCGCTGAACGCGTTGACCATCTGTTTCATCGCGTCGACTTGCGCGATGATGGTATGCGTCGCCCGCTCGAGTATCTGCGCATCCTGCGCGTTCATGCTGCCCAGGAACTTGCGCCGCATGCGTTCGGCGGACAATTGTATGGGCGTCAGCGGATTCTTGATTTCGTGCGCCAGGCGTCGCGCCACCTCGCCCCAGGCCGCGTCGCGCTGCGCCTGCAGCAGAGTCGTGATGTCGTCGAACACCAGCACCACCCCGGGCGCCTCGCCTGAGTCGTTGGGCAGCGCCGTGCACGCGCACATGAGCACGCGCTTGCCGGAATCGGAAAACAATTCCACCTGGCTGCGCCAATCCAAATCCTCGACGCCGAGGTGCGATTTGATCGCGGTGAGGAACTGCGTGAACAACGTGGTGTCGCTGATGGATTCGTCGAATCGCTTGCCGACGGCGGCCTCGAGATCCACGCCCAGGATGGCGCTCGCGGCCTGATTCGCGGTGCGCACGGTCAAATCCGACTCGAGCGACACGACGCCGGTGGACAGGCGCGCAAGAATCACGGCGAGTCCCGCACGCTCGGCTTCCACCGCCTGCTGACTGCGGCGCGTCTCCTCGCGGGCCTTGCCCAGACGCTTGGTCATGTCGTTGAACGAGGTCACCAGGAAGCCCAGCTCGTCGCGCGATGGCAGCGGCAATTTGGTGTCGTAATTGCCCTTGGCCACGGCCCGGGTTCCGGCGATCAAGTCCTGCACGGGCTGCACCAAGCGCTGGGCCGAGAAGATCGCGCCGTAGACCGCGGCGATCAGCGACATCAGCACCACGAAGGTCAGGATGAGCACGAAGGTGGTCTTGAGCGGCCGGCGCAATTGCACGAGATTCGCGTACTGGGTATAGGATCGCTGCACCGTGTCGGCAAGCTGGCTCAACTGCTGCGGCACCGGATAGAGGGCGATCAAAACTCGCGCGCTGCTGCTGCCGTTGGCATCGAGGGGCGCCGCCGCGCGGATCAAGTAGCCGCCGATTGAGTCGGTATCCAAGCTCACATAGGGCCGGCCCCGCCGCAGCTGCAGCATCATCTCGTCGGTGGCCGGCACCGGCAGGCTATCCATGGGCCGGTCGGAACTGGTGGCGAGAATCCGCGCCTGCGGGCCGACGACCGTGAATTCGAGCGCCAGGCTCTCGCGCCGCTGCCGGTTCAGCGTGCCGATCAGCTCGTAATCCTTGAGCCCCGACAGCTCATGCGCGCTGTCCTCGGTTCGCTGCAAGAATTCCCTCACCCTAACCTCGAGCGCTGCATGCGACAGCTCGCGCGTGTCCTTCAGGCCCTGACTTACTTCCAGCTCGAACCAGCTGTCGATGCCGCGGTTGATGAATTGCAGCGAAAAGTAATAGACGACCAGAATCGGCGCGACCGCCAGGGCGCTGAAAATCGCCACCGTGCGACCCTTGAGGCGCGACCCCGGGACATGCCGGCGATAGTCGTGCACCAAGCGGGTGACCTTGCCGGCGAGCAGCACGAACAAGGTGAGCAGCCCCGCGATGTTGATCAGCAGGATCCACGGCAGCCACCTGTCGAACTCGGCTGAGTTCTGCGCGGCCGAGGCAAGCAGATACAGCGCCGCCAGCCAGAGCGCAACGCCGATCGAGCCCAGGACGGTGGAACCGTACTTGCGAATCACGGCTGCAGCGTCCATGTGTACCAATCGCTTTCGCGATGCCAGTCGTTGACCCAGAACATCACGATGCGCAGGCTGAAGGGCACCGAGCCGTAATCGATTTTCGCGCGTACGTTCGCCTCATAGCGGCGGCCCGCCGAGATCAGCGCTCTGTCGAGGACCGGCAGGCCGCGCACTTCCGAAAGCTGCTCGATCGCGGCATCGATGGTGCTCAACGATTCTTGCTGGCCGCTGTTGTCGTTTCGCAGGATGTAGCGCGCACTGACGGCGTTGTACTGCAAGTGGTACCGCTGGGTCAGTTCGGCGACCCGTGAATTCGGCAGCAACTGGCGCACCCGCTCGATGTCGAGGTCGATCTCGATGGTCAGAGGCACGCCGTCGGCGAGCCCCCGCCGCACGGCGTCGCCGACGGGCAAGTCCATGTGCACGTTCAGGTGATAGACGCCATCCTTGAGCTGCAGGTCGGCGGAGCGCACTTCGAAGCGCCCCTCGAGCCCGTCGGCTTGCACGGGCCGCACCCAAAGCGCCGCCATCGCCGCACAAACGAGCCACGCAGCCCGCGCACGCCGCCGTTGCGACTTCGGCTGCAGCTGCGCGTGCGCGTGCGGCTGCGCGTGCGCGTGCGGCTGCGCGTGCGGGCGCGGCTGCCGGCGGGCGCTCTGCGGTGGGTTTGATCGCGCGGCGTTCATTGTTTCGTCAATGCAGCATAATAGAAGCCGTCGGCACCTGCCTCCCCGGGAAGAATTTGCCGACCGAATTCATCCGCTTCGCCGAAGTTCGGCCAGCCTGCCCATTCCTCCGCCGGAAGAATCGCGGCGTCTGGGGTATTGCGCAGAAACGCGGCCACCAGGTCGCGATTTTCGCTGCGTGTCACGGTGCAGGTGGCGTACACCAGGCGGCCGCCGATTTTGAGCATGCGCCATGCGGCCCCCAGCAGGCGCGCCTGTAATTGCGGTAATTTGTCGATATCCGACGGGGACTTACGCAGACGAATATCGGGGTGGCGACGGATCACACCGAGCGCCGAGCATGGGGCGTCGAGCAAGATGCGGTCGAATGGCACGCCGTCCCACCAGCCGGCCGGCGCTGCCGCGTCGGCGCAGTGTATTCCGGCGCTCAGGTTCCCTCGCATCAGGTTTTGACGAACCCGGGCGAGCCGCTGCGGGTCAATGTCGACCGCGATCAATTCGGCCAAATTCGGTTCTCGTTCCGCGATGAGCGCCGTTTTCCCTCCCGGCGCCGCGCAGGCGTCGAGTACCCGCTGACCGGCGGCCAGACCTAAGGGAAACGCGACGCACTGCGCGCCCAGGTCCTGCACCGACACCAGCCCCTCGGCAAACCCGGGCAAGTCCTGCACATCGCACGGCACATCGAGCAGCACGGCGTTCGGCACGCGCTGTTCCGCGCGCGCTCCGATCCCCGCCACGCGCAACATCTCGAGATAACCGTCGGTGGTGGTGCGCCGGACGTTGACTCGCAACCACATCGGGGCCTGGGAGTCGCCCGCGGCCAGCAATTGAGTCCAGCGCACCGGCCAATCGGCGCGCAGGCGATCCGCGAGCCACACGGGCGCCGCGTGGCGCGTGGCGGGATTGCGCGCGATATCGGCATCCAAGGCCTGGCGCTCGCGCAAATAGCGGCGCAGCACCGCATTGATCAGTCCTGCGGCGCGCGTTGCGTCGGTGAGCTTCGCGGTGTCGACCGCAGCATCCACCACGGCGTACTGCGGCGTCTTCTCATCCTCGATTTCATATAGCGCCACCGACAGCAGCGCGCGCACCAGGAAGTCGAGGGATCTCACGGGAGTCGATAAGAGGCGGCTCAAAATCGCCTCGTGGCGATAATACCCGCGTACCGCGCCGTAGCTTAAGGAGCGCACCGACGGCGCGAGTTTCGGGTCCGCCGCGGCAAGGGCATCCTTGAGTGCCGCATCGAGGGTCACCCCCTCACGCAGAATGCGCGCCACCGCGTGCGCGGCCAGAGAACGCGCGCTGGCGGCCGAGCCTTTCATGACTGCGCGAAGCGCTCGCCGTCGAGCCGCTGTCCCTGGATGAATTCTCGGGCGGAAAGCGCTTTGCGGCCGGCGAGCTGCAGGCGCAGAAGCCGCAATACGCCGCGGCCGCACGCGACGTCGATGCCCTCGGGCGCGGCGGCGAGCACGGTTCCGGGGAGCGCATCCGCGCGGGGTTGGGCCGAGTGCGCGCTGAGTAGCCCGGATGCGCCGGCCTCGCGCGGTTCAGCTTCCCAAATGCGCAGCTGTGCGCCGCCGAGCCGCGTCTCGGCCACGGGCCAGGGATTGAATGCGCGGACCTGCCGCCAAATCTGTTGCGCATCTTGGTGCCAGTCGATCAGCGCCTCGGCTTTGTTGATTTTGTCGGCGTAGGTGACGCCGTCCGATGGCTGCGGCGCTTCGCGGACGCGCCCGTTGCGCAGCGCATCCAGGGTTTCACCGATGACTTCCGCACCGAGGCGCGCAAGCCGGTCATGCAGGGTCTTCGCGGTGTCGTCGGCGCCGATGTCCGTTTCAACCACCGCGAGCATGGGGCCGGTATCGAGGCCCGGGTCCATGCGCATGATGGTGATGCCGGTCTTCGCGTCCCCCGCCAACAGGGCGCGTTGAATCGGGGCCGCCCCGCGCCAGCGCGGGAGCAGCGAGGCATGAATATTGATGCAACCGTAGGTGGGGGAGTCGAGCGCGGCGGGCGGCAAAATCAGGCCATAGGCGACGACCACGAGGGCGTCGAGCCTCAAGCCGCGCAACAGCTCGATTGCTTCTGCCGACTTAAAGCTGAGCGGCTGATACACGGGGAGCCCGCGCTCGATCGCCCGCGTCTTGACGGGACTCGAGTGCAATGGTTGACCACGACCGGCCGGCCGATCGGGTTGCGTGAAAACGGCGCAAATCCGATGCGCTGCCCCAAGCGCGTCGAGCGCCGGTACGGCGAACTCCGGAGTGCCGGCGAAACCCAGCCGTAAGGGAGGAACACCCGTGCTCAAAGCTCTAGAGAGCCGGCACGGAAGCGCGCACAATTGGCTTCCCGTATCGTTGCTTACGCTCTTTTTCGAGCCGCCGGCGAATCAGCTGGCGCTTGAGCTCAGATAGGTAGTCGACGAATAGCTTGCCTTCGAGATGATCCATCTCATGCTGAATGCAGACGGCGAGCAGGCCGTCCGCGTCCATTTCGAACGGCTGCCCGTCGCGGCCCAGCGCGCGCACGCGAATTTGCGTCGCGCGCGACAATTTGTCGTAGATGCCGGGCAGGGACAAACACCCCTCTTCGCCGGGACCCGAACCCTCCGCCTTCAGCAGCTCCGGATTGATCAACACCAGCGGCTGATCGCGCCCCTCGCTCACGTCGAGAACGATCAATCGCTTGTGGACATCAACCTGGGTGGCTGCGAGGCCCACGCCCTTGGCCGCATACATGGTCTCCAGCAGGTCGGCAGCCAATTGGCGCACTGCATCATCAACCACCGCCACGGGCGCAGCCGTCTTCCGCAGCCTTGGATCGGGATACTCCAGAATTGCAAGCTTTGTCATGGGAGTTATGAGAGCAATATCGTGTTTTTGGCTTGAGAATGTTGCTAAAGTTCCGCCGCTGCTTAACTTAATGCCTTATTTGGCAGCGCTGCGGCGCGCGGGCAAACGGCAAAAACGGGCGATACGTCCCAGTCTTTGGCGGCAGGACGGCAGTATATCAGTCGGCCAGCGACATCCAGCTAAGGCCACGGGAGCGAAACGAATGCAATGGTCTAAATTAATTGCCCTCACCCTACCATCGATGGCGCTGATCGGCGGATGCCGGACGGAGCAGCCCATGACGGCGCCTGTGGCGGTGGTCACCCCCGAACCCACTGTGGAAGGCAAGGTCGTCGGCGACGATCGAACCGCCATGGAAGCGGCAATCGATGCGGGCCCCACTACGGCAGCTGCCCCGTCCGAAGCCAACCAAGGCGAACCGGCGCTCAATCCCAACGCCCCGGACAGCTATGTGGTGAAGCGCGGCGATACCTTGTGGGGCATCGCCAAGGTCTTCTTGCGCGACCCCTGGTATTGGCCCGAGATTTGGCAGGTCAATCCGCAGGTCCAGAACCCTCATTTGATCTACCCGGGCGATACCCTGCGGTTGGTCTATATCGAAGGCCGACCCAAGATTTTGTTGCAACGCGGCGATGCCGCGCGGGTACTTCCGCGAGTTCGCAGCCAGCCGCTCGAGGCGGCGGTCACCACGATTCCGTACGAAACCGTCCAGGCATTCATGTCAAAGCCCACGCTGCTGGCGCAGGAGCAAATCAAAGGCGCGCCCTACGTGCTGGCGACTCGCGACTTGCACGTGGCGATGGCCGACGGCGATACCCTGTATGCACGCGGGTTTTCCAGCCCCGCTCAACTCGGCACTCATTACAATGTGGTTCATGTCGGCGACGCCCTGATCGATCCGGACGACAATCGCATCGTCGGCTACCACGGCATCTTCACCGGCGCCGGCCACGTCACCCGTGTCGGCGACCCTGCCACCCTCATCATGACCGAGTCGGCTCGGGAAACCACGGCGGGAGACAAATTGTTCGCCGGCGGCATCGACGTTCCGCTGGACTTCATTCCGAGCTCGCCGAAGGTCAAGGTCAAGGGACGAATCATGGCTGTTTCCGACGGCGTGGCCGTCATCGGTCAGTACGAGGTCGTGGCCGTCAATCGCGGTGCGCGCGACGGCCTGGCGCCGGGCAATGTATTGGCGGTATTCGAGGCCGGACCGGTCGTGCAGGACACCGCGAACAGGGGCTTTTTGAATTCCATGTCGCGGCTGGGCAGCAAGTCGGTGCGCCTCCCCGATGAGCGCAGCGGCACGTTCATGGTGTTCAAGACTTACGACCACATGAGCTACGGCCTGATCATGGAGGCCACTTCTCTGATTCGCGTGAGCGACCGAGTCGAGAACCCCTAAACCCAAGTCGATACCCGTCGGGAGCGGATAAAACCCGTAGGAAGCGGCAAATCTGCCCATTGCCGCCTGGAACTCGAGCGGCTTCGGGTAAGCGCTTACGCGATAATCCGCCCAATGCTACCGGGCGAAGAGTCCTCTGCTTGGGTGACGCTCACGCGCACACCCGCGCTCGACGTTCCCACCCTCTCGAGAGCGTTGGAGATGCTGGGCCACGTGCAGGGCATCATCGAAGCATCCGATGCATTGCGCACACGCGCGGGAATACCCGCCGCGGCGCGCGAGTTCTTGTCGGGCGCGAAAGCGGCTTTAAGCGGCGCGGAGCGGGCATGGCTGGAAAATCCCCGCCATCATGTCGTGCCGTTCACCGACCCGCGCTATCCTGAGTTGCTGCGGGGCACCGAGCGCTATCCGGCCGCCCTGTATGTCGTCGGCAATGCCGACGTCTTGAACGATCCGCAATTGGCCGTCGTCGGCAGCCGCAATCCCACGGCACAGGGTTCGGACACCGCGCAGGAGTTCTCCGAATATCTCGCGGAACGCGGGCTCGCGATAACCAGCGGGCTTGCATCAGGCATCGACAGCGCGGCGCACCGGGGCGCCCTCGCCGCGCAGGGGATCACCATTGCCGTCCTGGGGTCGGGCGTCGATGTCGTCTACCCTCGGAGCGGCATTGCTCTGGCCGAACAGATCCGGCAGCAAGGCGCTTTGGTCAGCGGGTTCCCGCTGGGCACTCCGCCGCGACGCGGGCATTTTCCGCAGCGGAACAGCATCATAGCGGGCATGAGCCTCGGCACCCTGGTGGTCGAAGCCACGCGCCGAAGCGGCTCCTTGATCACCGCGCGGCAAGCGGCAGCCTGCGGCCGGGAGCTTTTTGCGATTCCGGGTTCGATCCACAGCCCCTTGAGCCGCGGCTGCCATGAACTGATCCGGCAGGGTGCCCGCCTCACCGAAACGGCCCATGACATATTGAGCGAGTTGGACTTTTCGGCATTTTTCGCCAGGGCGTCCGGCCCCCCGGCGGGGCCCGCCGCGGCAGGCATCTCCGCATCGGGCATGGACAAGGATCACAAAATCTTGTTAGATGCGCTCGGCTTTGATCCCGCGGACCTCGATGTATTGGTCGTTCGTACCGGATTCAAACCAGAAGCCGTGTCCTCGATGATGCTGATCCTCGAGCT
>DATFZF010000117.1:0-82664 GCA_035314705.1 Steroidobacteraceae bacterium
GCGAGTGACGCCGAAAGCGCCCCCCGCCGCCACATCCTCGCCCAGCAGGTGGACCGCGGGATCGCGCGCCAATTCCTCGTCGAGAGCTCGGCGCAGGATCTCGATGAACGTGTGCTGCATGAAAGGGTCCCTAGCCCCGAATCGCCGCGAGCGCCGGCGCGCGGTACACATGGTCGAGCACGGTCGCCGGATCCGGGCGTGGAGCTGCACGTGCGCGTTCAACCGCCCGAAGTACCTCGACCTTCGCGCGCTCGCCGATGGCATCGAGTTCTTCCGCTTTGACCCCGCGCTCCATGAGGTGGCGCTTTAGGCGCTCGATGGGACATTTGTCGCGAATCTCGGCGAGTTCCTCTTTCGATCGATACTGCTGCGAGTCGCCGACGTAGTGCCCCGCCATGCGAAAGGTCATGCACTCGAGAAGATAGGGGCCCGCGCCCCGGCGCAAAGTCGCGATCGCCTCACGCGCGGCCGCAATCACCGTCGGCAGATCGTTGCCGTCAATGGTCTGCGTGGCGATCCCGTAGGGCGCGGCGAAGCTGCTCACGTGCTTGACGTTGGAATGTTCCTCGCGGCTCGTGAACTCGGCGTAGCCATTGTTCTCGCAGACGAACAACACCGGCAGCCGCCACAATGCGGCGAGATTCAGAGTCTCGTGAAACGCTCCGGCGCCCGTCGCACCGTCCCCGAAAAAAGCCACGCTGATGTTTTCCCTGCCCTGCGCTTGCGCGGCCCACGCGGCGCCCGCCGCGAGCGAGAGATTGCCTGCCACGACACCGGTCGCGCCCAGCACGCCGTTCGCCGCATCGACCAGATGCATCGAGCCGCCGCGGCCGCCGCACAGACCGGTTTGCCGGCCGAGAATTTCGGCGAAAGTCGCCTCCATGTCGCTGCCCTTGGCGAGCACATGGCCATGACCGCGATGACTCGTGAACAGCACGTCCTCGCGCTCGAGCTGCGTGCAGACGCCGACCGCCACGGCCTCCTGCCCGGTGGACAGGTGCGGGAATCCGGGAATCTCGCCCGCGGCGGCGAGCCGCTGCACCTGGCCTTCGAACAGGCGTATCCGCCAGAGCGCGGCGTACATCTCCGTCCAGTCCGCCAGCGTCGGTTCAGCCGCACTTCTCAAGAGACGCCCCCGGTCATTTTTTGGTGTGACGCGCCGCTGCCACCACCCGCTGCGTCTTCGTAAATGCCTCGGTCGCCGCGGTCTTGAGATCCCATTTCCGGATGTATTCGTTCAGGACCTCGACGCCGATCGGCCCGTCGTAGCCGACCCTCCAGAGGGCCTGCAGGAAGGCCGCGATATCGAATTCGCCATCGCCGGGCAACAGGCGTTTATTGACGACGGAGTCTTGGAAGCGCAGCGGCGTCGCGAGACTGCCGTCGTTGATCTCGACTCCGATCAGGTCGCGAGCCGTGAGTTTGCGGACGATCTCATCGGAGCCGATGCCGATGCGCAGCAAGTGCAGATTATCGAGCATGACGCCGCCGTTGGCCGCGCCGGAGCCGCGGGTCAGCTCGAGCACCTGATCGAGCGAAGGCACGCGCGAGAATTGCGCGGGCAGCATTTCAAACAGGATGTTGGTGCCGCGTTCCGCGGCTTGACGGCACAGCGCCGCAAACGCCGGCGTCATCTGCGAAACATCGGCGCAATCATTGCCCAGGTCGGCGACCTTGATATGCCGGGCGCGCAAACTTTCGGCGGCATCCAGGAGCAGCGCGCGGTTTTCATCCGATGCCGCCTTGCGCGCATCGGTGCAATACCAGTCCAGCAGCCATTCGACCTCGACATGGACGATGCCGTTGGCGTCCAGGATGTGCTTCATGTCCTTGAAGCTGTATGACTTCCTGATCTCGAGGATGTCCGCGTGCCAAAACCCCATGCCCGTGAATCCGGCTTGCGCCGCGATTTCCACGCGGGCCCGAAAGTCGTGCAGGCAGCGCTGATCGCCGAGCGGATCCGCACCAACCGCGAGCGTCCAGAAAGACCCGATCAATTCAAGTGGTTTGGTCATGGTGTTGCCCATCGCGTGGGTATTCAGCATGATACCTTCACGACGCCATTAGCCCCAACTGAGAGCGCATGAGAAATCTGCGGTTAGTGCGCGCCCCGTTTCCCGCGTGCGCGCATCGCCGAGGCAGGCATATGGCTCTCCCGCGGGCCGGTGGTCAGTGGCGGATCGTACACAGGGCGCCGCCGTCCACGGACCAAGCCGCGCCGTTGACGAAGCTGGCCGCGGGCGACAGCAGGAACGCCACCGCCTCGGCGACTTCGCGCGGCTGACCGATGCGTTCCTGCGGCGCGATCTTGCCGAGAGTTCGCTTGCCAAGCTCGACGTCGCCGTTGAACAGCGTCTTCAGCATGGCTTCCAGCAGCGGGGTCTCGATGACGCCCGGCATCACCGCGTTCACGCGCACGCCGCGGGCGCCGACGTCGGCGGCAGCGGTGCGCGTAAGCCCGATCACTCCGTGCTTGGTGGCGTTGTAGGCGCAAGCTCCAGCCAGCCCGCGTTCGCTCGCGATCGATCCCGTGTTGACCACCGCGCCGCCGCCCGCCTCGAGCATCACCGGAATCACATGCCGCATCCCTAAGAAGATGCTGCGCAGGTTCACCGCCATGAGGCGGTCGAATTCCGCCTCGTCATAATTCTCGATGGACGCCACCTTGCCTTCCGTGCCCGCGTTGTTGAACAGCCCATCGATGCGGCCGAAGGCCTTGCAGGCCGCGGCAACATAGCCCCGCACGGCGTCGGACCGGCTGACGTCCGCATGAAATGTTTCGACTTGGGTGCCGAACTCCGCGACGGCGGCGCGGCGCTGCTCGAGCCCGTCCCGATTGATATCCACCAGCAGAATATCGGCGCCCTTCGCCGCCAGCACGCAGGCCGTCGCGTGGCCGATGCTGCCGGCGCCGCCGGTAACGATCATCTTCAAGCCCGCCAGGTCTTTCATTGAACTTTCCCCAATATCAGATCCGCCGCCCGTTCGGCCACCGCGTTGACGGGAATATTGCTGTTGCCCGCGATCACCGTGGGGATGATCGACGCGTCCACCACGCGCAGAGCATCGATGCCTTTCACGTGCAGCGAACCATCCACCACATCGCCCAGGCGGCAGGTGCCGCAGGGATGATGCACGGTCACCAACGAGCGGCGGATATGCGCGGCGACTTCTCCGCGCTCGCGAACCTCCGGTCCGGGCGATGTCTCCCGGCCGGCCAGCGGCGCGAATGACGGCGCCGACAGAATCGAGCGCGCGACCTCGAAGCCCTTTACCAGCACGTCGATGTCGCCTGGGTGGGCGAGAAAATTGAAATCGATCGCGGGCTTGGCGTGCGGGTCATTGCTGGTCAAGCCGACACTGCCGCGGCTGGCAGGGCGCAAATTCACGAAGATGATGCCGTAGCCATGCCCACGCGGCAGCCAGTGGCCGCTGGCATTGCGATGCGCCGGCATGAAGATGATCTGCAGATCGGGGCGATCCAGGTCAGGCTTCGAGCGCATGAAACCATTGGCCTCGAACACATTGCTGGCCAGCGGCCCCGTGCGAAGCAGCAGGTATTGCGCGGCTATCCTGAAGCTGCGCGGTACGGTGCGCCACGACAGGCCGTAGGAATCGGTATTGGCCGTGCGCACGGCGATGGACGCGGCCGGATGATCGTGCAGATTTTTTCCGACCGCCGGCAGATCGAGCCGTGGGGCAATTCCCAAGGCTTGCAGAGCCGCGGCATCACCCACGCCGGAGAGCTGCAGCAGCTGCGGTGAACCGTAGGCGCCGCAGGCGACGATGACCTCGCGGCGGGCCGTAACCGTGCTGCGCGCGCCGTCGCGCTCGATCTCGACACCCGTTGCACGCCGCCCGTCGAACAGCACGCGGGTGACCAGCGCGCCGGTGACGATCTTGAGATTCGGGCGGCGCCGCGCGGGATTCAAATACGCCGTCACTCCGGATTCGCGCCGGCCCTGGCGGATCGCCGCCTGCCGCGGTCCGAATCCCTGCGGATCGCCGCCGTTGAAATCGGCACAGCGCGGCAGGCCGAGCGAATCGGCTGCCGCAAGGAAGCGCCCGACCAGCGGATTGGGTTTTGCGATGTCGATGACATTGACCGGACCGCCGCGCCGGCGCAGCGGCGTGTGCGCGGCCTCGTAGTTCTCGAGCCGCTGGAAATAGGGCAATAGATCGGCATAGCGCCAGCCGGGCTGCTGCCATTCGTCGTATTCGCGCGGATGGCCGCGAAAATACACCATGCCATTGATCGACGATGAGCCGCCGAGCACGCGGCCGCGCGGCACCGGCAGCACCCGGTTGTCGACGTGTGCCTGCGGCACCGTTTGGTAGCCCCAAGACTGGCGCGGATTGCCGATGGCCTTCGCCACCATCGCCGGCACGTGGATCGCCGGGTCGTCGTCCGGCGGCCCCGCCTCGAGCAGCGCGACCGTGACGCCGGCGTCGGCCGACAGCCGGTTGGCCAGCACGCAGCCGGCGGTACCGGCGCCGGCGATCACGTAATCAAAGGCTTCGCTCATCGGCTCGGGTGTTTGCGGCGGCGCTGCGTCACGCGCCGCCGAACAGGGTTGCAACGTAGTGACTGTCCATGTACTCGCGGATGGCAAAGATCTTGCCGTCGCGCACATCGATGCTCCAGGCGTAGCGATTGTCGTAGGTCCTGCCGTCGCGCAGCGTGCCTCTGCCGCGCGATTCGCACATCACGGTGTCGCCGGTCGACACCATGCGATCCACCGTTGTCTTCGGATCGCCGGGCATGAACAGGCCGCGCACCGGCGCCAGAAACTCATCGACGATCTTGTCGCGCGGCCCATGCGCTCCGGCTCCCGGCACGCCCTCGACCATGGGCCGCCAGGTGGCATCCGGATGCAGCGTCGCGCGGATGGCCTCGAGCTCGCCGCTGCTCAAGATTCTGAAGAAATCGAGCACCAGCTGTTCCTGCGGAGTGCGCGCGCTCACCATGGTCTACCCCTTCTTCGTCTGATCGAGCTCGGCAAACGCCTCGCGTGCGATGCGCACGCTGTCGATGCCGGCCGGCACGCCGCAATATACCGCCACCTGCAACAGCACCTCGCGAATCTCCTCGCGGGTCACGCCGTTGTTGAGCGCGGCTTTGACGTGCAATTTCAGCTCATGCGGCCGATTCAGTGCGCTGATCATCCCCAAGTTGATGAGGCTGCGATCGCGCAACGCCAGCCCCGGCCGGGTCCACACATGACCCCAGCAATACTCGGTCGACAGCTCTTGCATCGGCATGCTGAATTCGTCGGCGCTCGCCATCGAGCGTTCCACATAGTCGGCGCCCAGCACCTGCTTGCGCAGTTTCAGCCCCTTGTCGAATTTTTCCGTTCCCACAGCCCTACTCCTCTTTGCCGCCGATCCGGCAGCCTGACCAGTTTTCCACCACCTTCACCAGTTCGGTGCAATCCGCCGCCGCACCATGGATCTGGTGGGTAATGGACAGCATCTGCCGCACGGCCGCGCCGACCACCATGGGCACGCCGAGCGCCTCGGCTTCATCGAGGCACAGCCGCACGTCCTTGAACGACAGCGCGTTGGCGAATCCGAAATCGAATTTGCGATTCAGCACATGCTTCGGGATCTTGTCCTGCGTCGCGCTGTTGCGCCCCGACGAGGCGTTGAGCACCTCGAGCATTGCGGCCGGATCGACGCCCGCCTTCACGCCCATCGCCAGCGCCTCGGCGGCAATGGCGAGCGATGCCGCCGACATCAAATTGTTGGCGAGCTTCACTGTCTGGCCGAGCCCGGGCTTCCCGCCGAGTTCGTACACCTTGCCAAGCGCCTCGAGAAGCGGGCGCACCCTCTCCAAGGCCCTCGCGGGACCGGACGCCATGATCGTCAGTTTGCCGGCGGCTGCCCCCTTGACGCCCCCCGACACCGGCGCGTCGATGGCGGCGATGCCGCGCGCCGCGAGCAGAGCCGCAATCGCTTGCGCCGCGGCGGGACCGGAGGTGGACAGGTCGACGAATACTTTGACCGCCGGTGATTCGGCGATGCTGCGCGCCGCCTCGCGCGCATCGGCGGGACCGGGCACGCTGGCCATGACCACGGCACTCGCGGCCGCCGCGTCCGCCGCGGAGCTCGCAACCCTTGCACCGAGCGCCGCCAGCGGCGCCAGCGCCGAAGTGACCGGATCGTAGATCGTCAGCTCATGTCCGGCCGCGATGAGTCGCGCCACCATGCCCGAGCCCATGCGGCCCACGCCGATGAAGGCAATCTTTTCGCCCACGACACTCCCCTCAAGTCCGCTTCGCCGTGCGTTCAAGTCTAGCAGTCTAGCCGATGCGCCGCGGATCCTGATCCACACGCACGGCATTGACCAGGCCGGCGAGCGCCGCGGGATAGCGTGCCAGCACCAGCGGATCGTGTCCCGGAATCACATGCTGCGGCGAACTGGCCAGCGTCTCGATGGCCGCGAAGGCATCGAGATAGGCCGCGACATTGTCGATGATCGGAAATGGCCGCCGCTCGAGCCAGTTGGCGTAGAAATGCGCCGCGTCCGACGCCAGCACCACCCAGCCGCGCTGCGTGTGCACGCGTACGACCTGCAGCCCGCGGGTATGGCCGCCCATGCGGTGCAGCGTGATGCCCGGCGCCAGCTCGGCAGTTCCGTCGTGATACACCACACGTCCGGCAAACAGCTTTCCGACCATCGCCTGCACATCGCGCGCCTCATAGGGCGATCGCATCACGGCGTGGCACATCGCGCTGCCGGTGCAGAATGCCATTTCCTCGGTCTGCAGGTGGTATCGGGCGCGCGCGAACAGTTCGTGGTTGCCGGCGTGATCGTAGTGCATGTGGCTGATGATGACATCGGTCACCTGCGCCGCATCAATACCCACGGCCGCAAGCCCCGCCTCCACGGGCTGCACCAGCTGTCGGCCGCGCGCGGCGCCGACGGCAGCGTCGAAACCGGTATCGAGCACAAAACACAAACCGGGCCCGCGGATCGTCCAGACATAATAATCGAGCGGCATGGGACCATCGTGCGCATCGCCGCCGATGAAATTGTGGCTGGCCGTGCGCTCGAGGTGGGCATAGCGGACCGCGCAGATTTCATAATTCGGCAGCATGGCGCTATGCTCGCGGGATCCGCCGCAACAAGCAACTAAGAAATTGAACACAACCATGACCGCCGCCGACATCGTTGCCGTGGGGTCGGGCCACAACGGCCTGGTGGCCGCTGCCTACCTGGCGGCGGCCGGAAAGAAGGTTCTGGTTCTCGAGCGTAACGCCTGGTTCGGCGGCGGCGTGGTTTCGCGCGAACTCACGCTGCCGGGCTTCCGCCACGACCAGCACTCCATGAGCCACATCTTCATCCAGGCCAATCCGCTGCTGAAGAATGACGAGCTCAAGCTCAAGGCGCGCTATGGGCTCGAGTACATCTTCCCGGAAACGCCGATGATGTCGGTGTTCGAGGATGGCAGCACGCTCAAGCTGCATCGCGACCGGGAGAAGTCGGCGGCTGAGATCGCGAAGTTCTCGAAGCGCGATGCCGAGGTATTTCGCAAGGTGTCGCTGCAGGCCGCCGCCTGGCTGCCGATGATCGCGGCCTCGCTGTACTCACCGCCGGCTCCCGTTGGCGCCACCTATGCGATGTTCGACCAGAGCCGCGAGGGCCGCGAGCTGTGGCGCGTCATCCAGATGAGCAGCCACGATCTGCTCTGCGATCTGTTCGAGCACGAGCAGGTGCGCATGCATTTCGCGCGCGTGGCCGGCGAGAACCTGGTGTCTCCCGACGAAAAGGCCACTGCCATCGGCGTCTACGTGTTCTTGGGGTTTCTCGAAGGCTGTGGTTTTGGTGTGGCGCGCGGCGGCGCGGGCCGCCTCACCGATGCCCTCATCGCCTGCATCCGGGACCACGGCGGCGAAGTCATTGCCAATGCCGACGTGGCGCGCATCAAGGTCGTGAACGGCCGCGCCACCGGTGTCGAGACGGTGGACGGCCGCAGCTTTGCGGCGAAAGACGCCGTCATCGGCGCCATTCATCCGCACCTGCTCGGCAGCATGATCGACGGGATGGACGCGACCGTGCGCGCCGCCGCCGAAGCCACGCACATCACCCCGGCCGCCTGCATCACGGTGCATGCCGCGCTCAGCGAGCCCCTCAAGTTCCGCACCAGGGACTCGGTCGAGGCGGTCATGGTCGAGATGCTGCCGATGAGCTACGAGACGCTGCGGCGCGACTTCGACGAATTGCGCTACGGTCAGTTCATGCCTTGCCCCCTGCTTGGGTTGGGCTCCCTGTCGCAGTTCGATCCGAGCCGCGCGCCTCCGGGCAAGGCCATTCTGCATCTGTGGGATTATGTTCCCTACCGGCGCCCCGACGGGCGCAGCTGGGATGACACCAAGCAGGAATACGCCGACCGCATGCTGGCCCATCTGTCGAAGTTCGTGACGAATATTCCGGGCTGTGTGCTCAAGGCCCATGTCGACAGCCCGGTCGACATGGAGCGCACCAGCCCGAGCTTCCGCCGCGGCGACCTGCACGGCATTGCCACCGCCACCTATCAGAGCGGCGCGCATCGCCCCACTCCGGAACTCGGAGGATATACGGTGCCCGGCCTCGAGCGCTTCTATCTCGTGGGTCCGTTCCAGCATCCCGGCGGCGGCGTATTCGGTGCCGGACGCGCCACCGCCATGAAAATGTTCGAAGCGTTGGGGATGGACTTCGAGAAGCGGGGACGGGTCAAGTGAAACTGCATTCCACCGACGGCAGCGAACTGATGACGGTGAGCGCGTTGGAGCGCAACGGCAACTCCCTGCTCATCAAGGGCAAGGTGTTCGGCGCGATGCCGATGAATGCGCTTCTCAAGCCTGCGGCCGCGCGCGCCGCGCTGAAACTGCTGACGCCGCGGCTGCTTCTGTTTCTGCTGACGCTGCCGTTTCGCAGGGACTAGCCCCCCTGTCCGAGTATTCCCCGTGGCCGCGCGCAGTGGATCCGTGATGGCCGACGCCCCCTTCGACTACGTCATCGTCGGCGCGGGCACAGCCGGGTGCGTGCTCGCCGCACGCCTCACGGAAGATATTCATACCCGCGTCTGCCTGATCGAAGCCGGCGGACCGGCACGCCACCCCTTCATCCAGGTGCCGGCGCTGGTGGGGGCGGCGATCATGCATCGCGGACTCACTTGGGGTCTCCGTACCGAGCCGCAGACCGCGCTCAATGGCCGCCGCCTGCCGCTGCCGCGCGGCAAGGTGATCGGCGGTTCCGGCTCCATCAATGGCATGGCCTATCACCGCGGTCACCCGAAGGATTACGACGATTGGGCCGCCGCCGGCAATGTGGGCTGGAGCTGGCCGGAGGTACTGCCGTACTTTCGAGCGTCGGAGAACAATGCCGACCGGCGCGATGCGGCCGTGCACGGCGTGGACGGACCCATCCACGTGGCCTTCATTCCACAACCCAATCGCCTGAATCAGGCGTTTTGCGACGCCTTTGCGGCGCTCGGCGGCTATCCGCCTTGCGATGATTTCACCGGCCTTGATCCGGAAGGGTACGGACTTCGCCAAGGCACGATTCATCGCGGAATCCGCGATTCCTCCGCGCGAGCCCTGTTGATGCCGGCTCTCGAGCGCCCGAATCTCACGGTGCTCACGCGGGCGGCCGTCACCGGCATTCGCATCGAGGCGGGCCGCGCCGCCGGCGTGGATGTATCGGCCGCCGATGGCTGGCGCCCGGTGCCGGCTTCTCGGGAGGTCGTACTCTGCGCCGGCGCGGTTCATTCACCCCAGCTCCTGATGCTGTCGGGTATCGGTCCGGCACGCCATTTGGAATCGTTGGGAGTACGCGTCAAGGCCGACCTTGCCGGCGTGGGTGCGAACTATCACGACCATCCGGCCTTGGCCGTGGCACTGGAGATGCGCGATACCACCTCCTACGGATTGTCATGGCGCACACTGCCGCGTGCGCTCAAGAACCTCGCCGAATATGCCGCCACGCGAGGCGGTCCGCTGGCGAGCAATGTGTTCGAGTCGACCGCCTTCATTCGCAGCCGCCCGGACGCCGATCGCCCGGACATCCAGATCGCGTTTCAGCCGGCGCGCCGCAATCCCCATGCGTTTCCGCTGCCCTTGGGTCACGGCTTCGCCTTGAGCGTGGTGAATCTCTACCCGCGCAGCCGCGGTGAGGTCAGGCTCGCGAGCAACGACCCCCGGGCCGCGCCGCTGGTGAATCCGAATATCCTCGCCGACCCCGAGGATGCCGCCCCGCTGCTGCGCGGCCTCAAGCTTGCGCGGCAGCTCTGCGATACGCCCGCCTTCGCGCCCTACAGGGCCGCCGAGGTGCGCCCCGGCCGCGAGCGGAGCAGCGATGCCGAGCTTCTCGCCTATCTGCGCGAGGCGACCGCCACCGCGCATCATCCCGTGGGGAGCTGCCGCATGGGCATCGACTCCTTCGCCGTCGTGGATTCTGCGCTGAGAGTGCACGGTATCGAGGCTTTGCGGGTAGTGGACGGCTCGGTTTTTCCGGGTATTGTGGGCGGCAACACCAACGCACCGATCGTGATGGTGGCCGAAAAGGCCGCCGATTTGATCACGGGCACAAAGAGGGGCAGGCATGGCGGCTGAACATATCCGGCACTGGCGCGTGGGCGATGTCGAGATCGCGCGCATCGTCGAGGTCTACGGCTTTGAAGATGACATCAGCATGCTGCTGCCCGACGCCACGCCGCAATACCTGCAGAAGTTCGAGTGGCTGGTGCCGCACTTCGCCACGCCCGATGGCCGCATGATCATTTCCTTCCAATGTTTCGTGCTGCGCTCGCAGGGCCGCACCGCCATGATCGACACCTGCATCGGCAACGATCGCAAGCGTGAGTTCGACGTGTTCTGCAATCTGCAAAATACCTTTCTCGAGGACTTGACCACGGCCGGTTTCCCCGCGGAGAGGGTCACCGATGTGCTCTGCACGCATCTGCACTTCGATCACGTCGGCTGGAACACGCGCCTGGTCGACGGCAAGTGGGTGCCGACCTTCCCCCAGGCTCGTTACCTCTTCGGGCGCCGAGAATGGCAGCACTGGAAGCATCTGCGCGCCACCGATGGCTATCACCACATGGATCATCTGCAGGACTCGATCGACCCGATACTCGATGCGGGCCTCGAGGAATTCATCGATGCGGACTTTCGCCTCACCGATGAAGTCTCGCTCATCGCCACGCCGGGCCACACACCGGGCCATGTCAGCGTGCTGATCGATTCGCGCGGCGAGCAGGCCGTGATTACCGGCGATTTGATGCACAACCCGATTCAGATCGCCATCCCCGCCACCGAAGCGCGCTTCGACATGGACAAGCCTCAGGCGGCGCGCACGCGCTGCGACTTCGTGGAGCGCTTCTGCAACAGCGGAACCCTCGTCATCGGCAGTCATTTTGCCGAGCCCACCGCGGGCCGAATCGTGCCCGACGGCAAGGCGTGGAAACTGCTGATATGAGCGCCATGACGGCTTACCCCGATCTGTCCGGCCAGCACGTCTTCATCACCGGCGCCGCGCGCGGCCTGGGCCGCTCCATGGCCGAGAAGCTCGCCGCATGCGGCGCCACCATCGCCGTGACCGATCTCGATGTCGGCGGTTGCGAAGAGGTCGCCAAAGGCATTCGCGCCGCGGGCGGTGCCGCGCTGGCGTACGCGGTCGATGTGGCTTTGCGGGACCAGGTCATGGACGCCGCCGCGCAATTTGCGAAGGCCTGCGGCCGCATCGACGCCATGATCAACAATGCGATGTTGCTGCGCTACGAACCGGTGCAGAACATCACGCCGGAGACCCTCACCCGCATGACCGCCATCGGCGTCAACGGCAGCATTTGGGGAGCACAGGCGCTGCTCGCGCACTACGACGCGGCGCGCGGCGGCGCCATCGTCAACATGGCCTCGCCCGTGGCGGAGAAGGGCTTCCCCAACACGGCGGCCTACAGCCTGGTGAAAGGCGCCATCGTCACGCTCACCAAGGTTCTGGCCGCCGAATTGGGGCCGCGCAATGTACGCGTCAACGCCATCGCACCGGGTTCGGTGCCGACTCCGGGCGCGCTGGGGCTCAACGACGAGGCCGAATACGCCCGTCGCGCGCGTTCAATCCCGTTACGACGTCTCGGCCGCGAAGAGGACAATGCCGCCGCCTGCGCCTTTCTGCTCTCCGGCGCCGCATCGTTCATCAACGGCGAGATACTGCATGTCGATGGCGGCATTGCCGCCGCGGGGTAGATCAAATGTCGAAGGCCATTCCTGAATTCGACACAGATCCTTTCTCGCGCGAATCGGTGCAAAACGCGCGCGTCGTGGACGACCGGCTGCGCGAACTGGCGCCCGTCGTCAGGCTGCCGCGGGAAAATGTCATCATGCTGGCGCGGCACGAGCATGTGGCCGCGGGCCTGAAGGATTGGAAGAGCTTCTCGTCGACCTCGCGCCCCTGGCACGACCCGAATTCCGTGCGCCCGGAGCTGCTGCTCACCGACGATCCGCCCAAGCACACCCGCGTGCGCGCGGTCGTGGCGAACGCGCTCTCGCCGCGGGCGCTGTCGCATATGGCGGAAGCGTTTCGCCGCGACGCGAAGAGCATAGTCGACGGTTTGCGCGCGCGCGAAGGGCAGATCATCGATGCGGTCGACGATATCACCCAGCCCTTCGTCTACAAGGTGCTGCCCGACCTGATCGGCCTGCCGCTCGAGGGTCGCGAGCACATGTACGCCTTCGGCAACATGGTGTGGGCGACGATGGGGCCGATGAACGAGTTGTTCCATGAAGCCATGCAGAACACCGGCGCCGTCATTGCCTGGGCGACCCGGTGCTGCGAGCGCGAGAACCTTGCGCCCGGCAGCCTTGGCATGGCCATGTACGAAGCGGCCGATCGCGGCGAGATCACGCCGCAGGAAGCGTATCTGCTGGTGGGCATCTTGTTGTCGGCGGCGGCCGATACCACCGTACTGACCCTGGCCAACACGGTGCGCGCGTTTTGCGAATTCCCGGACCAATATCAGCTGGTGCGCTCCGACCGCGCGCTCATCCGGGCCGCGTTCGAAGAGAGTCTGCGCTGGGATTCACCCTCGCGCATGGCCGGACGCATCGCCATGAAGGATGTGGAGATCGACGGCTACGCCATTCCGGCGGGCGAGCGCTGCGGCCTGATGTTCGCCGCCGCCAATCGCGATCCGCGCCGCTGGGATGCGCCGGATCGATATGAGGTGCGCAGAAACAACCGCGATAACCTCGGCTTTGGGTGGGGCGTGCATGCCTGTGTGGGCAGGGTGCTGGCGCTGTTGGAGGCGGAAGCGCTGTTGGGCGCGCTCGCCGAGAGCGTCGTAAGCTTTCAATCGGCGGGTGAACCCGAGCCGTGGATGACCACCATCGGCCACGGCCCCATTCGGCTGCCGATCAAAGCGGCATTCGCGCCTTCCTAAGAATGAGCGGTTGCCGGCTCGAGTTCACCGCGCGGCGGATATGACCATATCGGACAGTTTCTGGAACCGCTCGGTATTGGCGTTGCTCTCCATCAGGCCCGCCGACAGAAACGTGAACGTAAGCTCGCGCTCCGGATCAACCCAGAACAGCGTGGTGCCTGCACCGTAGTTGCCGAAGGTGCCCGGCGACGCCAGCGTGCCGAACATATGACGACACAGCGCCGTGCCGCGCAACGAAAACCCCAGACCGATGTAGGCCGGCACCGGATCCCAGCCGCGCTCGCGGCCTCGTGCGACGTACAGCTCGTTGGGCTTTTCGCCGGTCCAATTGCGTCGCGCCGCCGCCAGCGTCGCCGGCGAGAGGATGCGCGCGCCATCGAGCGTGCCGTTCTGCCGGAACATCTCGGCAAAACGGAACATGTCGGGTACGGTGGACGCGATACCCACCCAGGGCATCTCCGCGTGTTCTTCCTCGAACGCGCCGTTGGGACCCAAGTTGCTGTGCCCGCGATGCCCGATCGGATAGTTGCCGCGAAAATCCGGCACCGCATGGCGCGATTTCAGATCGGCGCGCAACCCCACGGAGGTATCGTTCATTTTGAGCGGCGTCAGAATTTCATCCTGCACGATCTGGCGGTAGCCGCGGCCCCTGGGGTCGGTGCGGCGTACACACTCCGCCATCAGCACGTGATTCACCAGCGGCGAGTAGGCCACCGTCGTGCAGGGTGGTTCCACGGGTTTCACCACTTCAATGACGGCGGCAATCATTTCATCGAAGCGGTCGATGTACATGCCGGGCTTGACCTCGAAGATGATGGGAAAGCCCGCCTGGTGCGACAGCAGGTGCCAAATCTGCACTTTCTCGCGCCCGTGACCGCTGAATTCGGGGATCAGCTCCGAGACGCCCGAGGTCAGCGCGAAGTGGCCCAGCTCGATTGAGCGCAGCACCAGTGTATTGGTGAACGCCTTGGTGATGGAGAAGATGCTGAACACGGAATTGAGCTTGAGCGGCCGGGTTTGCGCCGCGTCGGCGGCGCCGATGGCCGCCTCCAGGGCGACCTCGCCCGCACGGGCCACCTTGATGACGGCGCCGTGATACAACCCCGCGCCGATGTCCGCACGGATGACATTCTGCAGATCGGCAAGGCGTTGCTGATCCAGCCCTAACGATGCCATTGAAGCCCCCGCTGGTCCGTTGTAGGGAAACCACCAGTATAGCCAGAGCCTCTCCCAAGCACCTTGGATCTTTCTCACCGGCCCCCGCAGGGGCGGCCCTTTGAGGGAATGACCCTGTGGGACAAACAAGAGTTCGCTCTCAATTGAATTGGCCTTGCGCGGGTGGTGTATAAACCGGAGCAAGTACGGTCTTAAGCGCGGCCCATTGCGGCGCGTCGACATGGATACATGGCCGTGCAGGCACGAAAAAAAGCTCATCGGGGGAATCGGGATGTCTAGAAGACCAATGCCAGAAGGTACAATTCCGTCACACGTTCGCCGCTGCCGCTATGCGGCGGGTTCGGCCGCGGCGGCTGTCGCATCGATGCTGATCGGATCGGCGGCTTTCGGCGATGCACTGGAGGAAATTGTGGTCACTGCCCAGAAGCGCAGTGAGAACATCCAGAACGTTCCGATCGCGATCACGGCGTTCACCGCCGATACTCTGCGCAGCAAAGGCATCACCGATGTGCATTCGCTGTCGAACCTGACGCCGAACGTCAACTTGGACGGCGGCGCGCCGTTCTCCGGCGACAGTTCCGTGCTCTCCGCGTCGATTCGCGGCATCGGCCAGGACGACTTCGCCTTCAATCTCGATCCGGGCGTCGGTGTTTACCTCGATGGCGTGTATCTCGCGCGCACCATCGGCGCAAACCAGAATCTGTTGGATGTGGATCGCATCGAAATCCTCAAAGGCCCTCAGGGCACTCTGTTTGGACGCAACACCATCGGCGGCGCGATCAACATCGTCACCCACACGCCGGGAACCGAATCGACGATCAACGGCAGCGTCACCCTGGGGCAGTTCAACCGCCACGACGTTCTGCTGAGCGCCGACATGCCGATCTCGAGCAATGTCCTGACGACGGTCAGCGTCTCTTCGCAGACCCGTGAGGGCTACCAGAATACCGTCCCCTATCCGTCGAATTCCGTCATCGGCAGCACGCCTTACCAGGTTTCCGCGCAGTCGGACTACCCCAAGGCCCCCGGATCTCAGAGCTCCTCCACCAGCGGCGGCCAGAACGTACAGGCGATTCGCGGCAAGCTGCTCTGGCATGCCACCGACGCCGTCGACTTGACGCTCGCCGGCGACTACACCCACGAGGATCAAGGGGGCCTCGCCAACGTGGTCCGCAGCGTCACCACGTCCAACGCCACGAGCTACGTGGATCCCAATTCGCCGGGCGCGGGGGCGCTGTTTGGCCCCAACATCATGGGCAATTTCTACAACATGTGCATCACCACGCCGGGGTCGGCGCTGGCCGCCGGCCCGTTCAATACGACGAACGGCCTGTGCGGTCCGCTCGCCGTCGGAACTTGGAACTCGGCCACCGGACACTTCTCGGGAACGGGCTATGGCCCGGGCAGTCCCGCGCTGGGCGGGGTGGGTTCCGTGGGGGTACCGAACTCGGTCCTGGCCGGACTCATCGCCGCCTATCCCGGGGTCGCCCCGTACGTCACGCAGGGTGCCAACGGGGTCGGCAGCGTGATCTACCCGGGACAGACACCGCGTATCTATTGGAACCTTGCGAACACGCAGACCGGCAACATCGATGCGACTTACTCCGACGGGCCGAGCTTTGCGAAATCGGATTCCTACGGCGCGGCGATCACCTTGGACTGGCAGATTGCCAACGATATGAAGTTCAAGTCCATCACCGCCTGGCGCCAGATCTTCTGGAACATCGGCACGGATCTGGACGGTACTCCCGAGTCGATTCAAGAAGTGACCGACAGCCAGCATCAACACCAGATCTCACAGGAGTTCCAGCTCAACGGCCGGGCGATCAATGATCGCTTGAATTATGCCGCCGGCCTGTACTACTTCACCGAATCTGGCTATGTGCATGATTTCGTCCCCTTTGACACCGGCTATCTGTACGTCCTGGACGTCGCCAATGACGTCAAGACCGATTCGTACGCCGCCTATACTCACCTCGACTTCAAGATGACGGATCAGTGGACTCTGACGGCCGGCGGCCGCTACTCGGAGGAGCGCAAGCGCTTCCTGGGCGGTCAGGCGGATCTGAACGGATTCTCGTACAAGATCTCGGGCTGCCTGGATCCGAACGCCCCGGCCCACAACTACATCCCGGCGGTGCCTTCGCCGGGTCCCAACTGCCAGCAGCTGCTGGGATTCCCGGTGGCCGGTCAGCCGTTGCGCTACTTCCCGAACGTCTGGGACCACCAGGATTGGAATGTGTTTACGCCCACTTTTGGGACCCAGTTCCAAATCACGCCGGACATCATGGCCTATACGAGCTTCTCGAAAGGCTTCAAGTCGGGCGGCTGGACCACGCGTCTGTCCGCCCCGATCTCCAGCCCTTCACAGGCCCGGTTCAATCCCGAGTACGACAAGACCTACGAACTGGGTCTGAAGTCGCAGTGGTTCGATCATCATCTGCAGGCGAACGCGGCGATCTTCGAGAGCAAGTACACGGGCATACAGTTGAACGTGCAGGAAGGTCCGTCGCCCGTGTATCAGAACGCGGGTGACGCGACCATCAAGGGCGCAGAGCTCGAGCTGCAGTCGGTGTTCGACAACGGCCTGTCGTTGAACTTTGCGGCCGGCTATCTCGATGCCTACTACACCTCATTGAATCCCTGCCTGCTCTATGTCAATTGCGTGGCAGCGAACGGGCCGCAGTACGTGCCGGGTTTTGGCGGCTTTTCGTACTCGAGCGAGCTGCCGAAGACCCCGAAGACCAAGTTCAGCTTCAGCCCGACCTACGACTTCCATGTCGCCGGCGACGGGATGATGCGCGTTCAGGCCGACTACACCTATGTGGCGCACATGTTCAATGACGGCCCGAACACGGTTTTGCTGGAGAGGGACGCGACACACACGGTCAACGCGTCCATCCACTACACACCGCCGAGCAAGCACTTCGAGTTCATCGTCGGCGGCACCAACCTGACCGACGATCGGTACATCACCGTCGGATCGGTGAATTACACCGCGGGTGAGGTCGTGGCTTCCTACAATCCGCCGCGGATGTGGTATTTCACTCTCAACGCCAAGATGCCTTAACGAGACGCGACGAGCGAGGATTCACAAATGGCAACGGCCCAGTCGGACATTCAATCGAGCGTTACTTTCATTCAGCCCGACTATTCGGCTGCGGCCAAGCGCGTGCTGGCGCGCAAGCCCGCGCTGTTCATCAACAACGAGTGGGTGAGCTCGACTCACGGCGCGACGCTGGCGGTGGAAGATCCGTCCGTGGGCCGGGAAATCTCGCGCATCGTGGACGCATCCGCTGCCGACGTGGACCGTGCCGTGGGCGCGGCTCGGGCGGCGTTCGATGATGGCCGCTGGTCGAATCTTCCCCCCAACCGGCGCGAGCGCATCATCAACCGGCTCGCGGATCTGATCGAGGCGCACGCCGCGGAATTCGCCGAGCTCGAGGCCATCGACAACGGCAAGCCGGTGGGCATGGCAGGCGCGATCGACATTCCCGGTGCGGTCGACATGCTGCGCTACATGGCGGGCTGGGCATCGAAGATCGGCGGCGAGCTCATCGAACCGCAGGGCGTGCCGCGCGGCAAGATGTTCAGCTACGTGAGTCGCGAGCCCGTCGGCGTCGCGGCGCAGATCATCCCATGGAATTTCCCGCTGCTCATGGCCGCGCTCAAGATTGCGCCGGCGCTCACAGCCGGTTGCACGGTGATTCTCAAGCCCGCCGAGCAGACGTCGATGACCGCGCTGCGCCTCGCTGATTTCGTGGCCGAAGCGGGTTTTCCTCCCGGCGTCATCAATGTGATCACGGGCAACGGCCATACGGCCGGCGACGCCCTTGTGAAGCATCCCGGCGTCGACAAGATCGCCTTCACCGGGTCCACGGAAGTGGGCAAGCTCATCAACCGCATCGCCACGGATACCATGAAGCGCG
Organism: Steroidobacteraceae bacterium; assembly: GCA_035314705.1. Lineage (GTDB taxonomy): Bacteria > Pseudomonadota > Gammaproteobacteria > Steroidobacterales > Steroidobacteraceae > Bog-1198. Next base: position 18,527 of record DATFZF010000117.1, read on the forward strand.
TCACGCTCGAACTCGGCGGCAAGTCGCCGGTGGTGGTGATGCCCGACGTCAACGTCGATGAAGTGGCGGCCGGCGCGGCCGGCGCCATCTTCTTCAATTCCGGCCAGGTGTGCATCGCCGGCTCGCGCCTGTTTGCGCACCGCTCCATCTTCGACCGGGTCATCGAGGGCGTCGCGGCGGCCTCGGCCTTTTGGAAACCGCGCCCGTCGCTCGATCCGCAGGGGCACATGGGCCCGTTGGTCTCGAAGGAGCAGATGGACCGCGTCATGGGTTACATCGCGGCGGGCAAACGCGACGGTGCGTCGGTGGCGATCGGAGGCGACAGCGCGGCGGCGAACGGCTACTACGTCAATCCGACGGTGCTGGTCGATGTGAAGCCCGGCATGAGTGTGGCGCGCGAGGAGATCTTCGGACCCGTGGTGGTGGCGCAGCGATTCGACGATCTCGACGAAGTCGCGAAAGCGGCCAACGACACCTGCTACGGCCTGGGCGCCGGCATCTGGACCAAGGATCTGTCCGCCATGCACCGGCTGGCCGCCAAGATCAAGGCGGGCACGGTCTGGGGCAACTGCCACGCCGTCATCGATCCGGCACTGCCCTTCGGCGGCTACAAGCAGTCAGGCATCGGGCGCGAACAGGGGCGGCAAGGCGTCGAGGCCTACACGGAATTGAAGACCGTCATCATCCAGCTTTAGAGTACATCCGAAATAATGTCTGCATCATCACGCGGCGGCGCCTCGTCGCTCGAGTCGCTCCTGAACAGCGTCGACGGCATCGTGGACTTCCTGCGCAATCAACAGGCGGGCCCGAACGTCTATCCGGGCGTACCCGCCGAGTACACGAACTGGCGGGATGAACAGCGCGCTTGGGCCAAGACCTGCGTGCTGTTCAATCAGTCCTACCACATGGCGGAGTTGATGGTCGAAGGGCCGGACGCACTCGAGTTTCTCAACGGGCTCGGCATCAACAGCTTCAAGGACTTTGTGCCCGGCAAGGCCAAGCAGTTCGTGCCCTGCAGCCATGACGGCTACGTCATCGGCGACGTGATCCTTTTCTACCTGGCGGAAAACCAGTTCAATCTGGTGGGCCGCGCGCCCACGCTCAACTGGGTGCAGTACAACGCCCAAATCAGCGGCCGCCGCGTGACCTGCAGCTACGATGAACGCACCGCGGCGCGTCCGGATCCGCAAAACCGGCGCCACTACCGCTATCAATTGCAGGGACCGAACGCCTCGAAGGTGATCGAGTCGGCCACCGGCCGCCCCGCACCGGACCTCAAATTCTTCAACCTGTGCGGCATGGAGATCGCCGGCCGCGCGGTGCGCGCGTTGCGGCATGGCATGGCCGGGCAACCGGGATTCGAATTGATGGGCCCCTGGGCCGACGGCCCCGCCATTCACGCGGCCCTGGTCGAGGCCGGCAAGGCGCACGGCTTGAAGCTGGTCGGCGGGCGCTGCTATTCCTCGAATACTCTGGAATCGGGCTGGATACCCTCGCCGCTTCCCGCCATCTACACCGGCGAGAAAATGAAACCCTATCGCGAATGGCTGACGGTGAATCACTACGAGGCCAAGGCCTCCATCGGCGGGAGTTTCGTTTCCGGCAATGTCGAGGATTATTACCTCAACCCCTGGGAGCTGGGTTACGGACTCTTCGTCAAGTTCGACCACGAGTTCATCGGCCGCGCAGCGCTGGAAAAGATGGCGGCCGCTCCGCATCGCAAGAAGGTCACCCTCGCCCTCGACAATGTGTCGGTGACCGACGCGCTGTTTACGATGTTCGATGAGGGTCTGCGCGCCAAGTTCATCGAGTTCCCCAGCGCCGTCTATTCCATGCATCCCTTCGATCGCGTGACCAAGGACGGCAAACTCGTCGGCCTTTCCACCTGGGTGGGCTACAGCGCCAATGAAGGCAAGATGCTCACTTTGGCCATGCTCGATGAGCGTTATGCGGCGCCCGGCACCGAGGTGACCTTCGTATGGGGCGAGCCCGGCGGCGGTTCGACCAAACCCACGGTCGAGCGCCACAAGCAGGTGGAGATCAAGGCCGTCGTTTCGCCGGTGCCGTACTCGAACGTGGCTCGCACGGCGTACGCCGACAGCTGGCGCAATAAATCCGCCTAAGACGCTCACGCATCACGGTCTCGCACCTCGAGCGCCAGCAGCGCCCCCGCTGACAACAGCGAACCCATGGCCATCATGGTGGCGACGGCCTGCAGGCCGAGTCCCGCCTGCAGCAGATAGCCGGCGATGACGGGCGCCAGCACCGCGCCCATGCGGCCCACGCCGATGGCGAAGCCGGCGCCCGTCGCGCGTACATGCGTCGGGAAAACCTTGGCGAACAGCAGGTAGTAGCCGCCGATGCCTGCGTTCGTGAACAGGCCGGCGATTGCCACCGTGGTCGAGAGCGACGTCAAGTCAGCCGGGCCGCGCCCGAACCAGATGACCATGAGCGATGAGCCGATGAGCGTGATGACGGTCAGCGCCTTCAAGCTGACGCGCGTTGCAATCAACCCGAAGATCACCACTCCCGCGGCACCTCCCACGTTGACCCAGGTCAAGACACCCGCTGCGGCTCGCGGTTGGAAACCCAGGTCGACCACCAGTTTCGGCACCCACTTGATGATGAAGTAGAAGCTCGTGACATGCAGGAAATAGCCCAAGGTGATGAGCATCGTCGTGGCGATCAGACCCGGTTTGAAGATATCCATCACCGAGCGCTGTGCCGATTCCACGGTATCCGGAGCGAGCGCGGCCATGGATTCAAACCCAAAGCGCGTCAGGATCCGATTGATGGCTTCCAAGGCGCCCGGCTTGCGCCGGCGATCCAGGAAGGCCACCGATTCGGGCAGCAGGAACCAAACGATGGGAATGAATGCCGCGGTGACCCAGCCGCCGAACACGAAGACATCATGCCAGGTGCCGCCGCCCAGCAATCTCTGCACCACCATGCCGCCGGCCACCCCGCCGAGCGGATATCCGATCACCATCAGGGCCACGGCCAGGCTGCGCCAGCGTTGGTTGGATAATTCCGCGGCAGCGGCGGAGATGGAAGCCAGCATGCCGCCGATCCCAAGACCCGTCAGCAAGCGCCAAGCCAGGAGCACGGGGACGCCGTCGGCGAGACTCGCGCCGAACATGCCGACGCTCATGGCGAAGAGACAACCGAGGATGGTCGGTCGCCGCCCGATCTTGTCGGCCACTCCGCCGAGCAGCACGGAGCCCAAACCCATGCCCACCAATTCCATGGAGAGAACCCAGCCGAGCGTGGCCTTGTCCACCCCCCAGTCCTTGGCAATCCCGGGCGACGCGAAGCTGATCGACAGAACGTCGAAGCCATCCATCGCGTTGAGTCCCACGGTGACGAGAACCGCCAGCCATTGGCCGACGCTCATGCTGCCGTGATCGATGATCGACTTCGGACCTTTACTTTGCATGCACATCCTGCGATTCACGCGCCTTGGCCATGACGTAGTGCCGCAGCGAATCGAGTTGGCTCTCGCTCAACTCCGCAAATTGCGGCATCCCTCGGCTGACCAGCGCGCCATCGCGGACGATGGCCGCAAAACCCGCCGCCGACAGAAGAACCGGCGAAGCCCGCAAGTCAGGCGCGTTCCCGCCCGCGACCACGCCCGTGCCATGACACAGCACGCAGCGCACGTACTCGTGCGCGCCTGCTCGCGCCAAGCCCACATCGACCTTGAATTCCGGCGCCGCCAGCGGCTCCGCAAAGGAAGGCGCCGCGGCCGGCGGCAATGCGGCTTTTCCATCCAGCATAAACGTGAGCAGGCGCCGAGGATATCCGCGCGATGCCCAGCCCCAGCGCGCCGACACCGAGCCGTAGGCGGCCGTGGCGCCATTCAGCGGGCCTGAGGTGATGGTCACATACTGTCGCCCATCCACGCTGTAGGTGATGGGCACTCCCGTGACGGCGACCCCGGCATTGAACGACCAGAGATCCTTGCCATGGTCGGCCGAGAAGGCATGAAGAGAACCGTCGGCGCGTCCCTGGAGAACCAAGTTTCCCGCAGTGGCCACGGTGCCGCCTTCGGACATGCCGGGAGTCTCGATCGACCAGACTTCTCTCTGCAGCTTCGGATCCCACGCTTTGAGAATGCTCTTGGCGGCGTCCCGGGGAACATCCGCATCACCTGGCGTAAACCCCGCAAACTCCGGCGTCAACGGCGTGGGATTCCAATGGGCCTTGTCCACGCCCTCGTCACCGAAGGGAAACGGCATTTCCAGGGTGGGCACATACACGAGTCCGGTCAAGGGGCTGAATGATTGCGGCGTCCAATGATGCACGGCCTGGAAGCTCGGCCATAGCAGCACGTTCTTGTCCCGATAGCGCGCCTCAGGCGTCTCCACCGGGCGCCCGGTCGCGAGATCCACCCGTTCGGCCCAGGTTACCGTTCCGAGTTTTTCCGCTGAGATCAGCCGGCCGTTGTCGCGATCGATCACATAGAAGAAGCCGTTCTTCGCGGCATGCAGCAGCACCCGGCGCTTGAGTCCCTGAACGTTCAAGGTAGCGAGCGTCATGTCGGTGGCCGAGTCATAGTCCCATGCATCGCCAGGTGTCGTTTGGTAATGCCACGCATACCGGCCGGTATCGGCGTCGACGGCCACCACCGATGCGGTGTACAAGTTGTCCCCGCCTCCAGGGCTGCGGATTTTCCAGTTCGATGGGCCGGCGTTGCCGGTACCCAAGTACAAGCGATTGAATTCCGCGTCGTACGTCATCGAGTTCCAGACATTGCCGCCGCCGCCGAGCTTCCACCACTCGCCCGTCCAGGTTTTCGCGGCCTGGTCCATGACCTCATCGGATGCCGCCGCGTCTTTGCTGCCCGGTTTCCCCGGCACCACATAGAAGCGCCAGAGCTGTTTGCCCGTCTCGGCGTCGTAGGCGGTCACGTAGCCTCGAACCGGCGAGAAATCTCCGCCCGCATTGCCGATCACGATCTTGCCGCTGAATGCGCGCGGCGCTCCGGATATGAATGCCCCGTTCTTGGGATCCAGGGTCTGCACGCTCCAAACCGGTTGTCCCGTTCCCGCCGCCAGCGCCAGCAAGCGGCCATCCTGCGTTCCAACGTAAACCTTGTCCTTCCACAGCGCCAACCCGCGGATTCCCCAGCCGGCCCGCAGCTTCTGGCCTGATGCCTCCGGCACTTTCGGATCGTAGCGCCACAACAAGCGGCCGTCCGTGGCGCGGACCGCGTGCACGATGCTGTATCCGGCGGCCAGATAGATGACACCGGCGGCCTCCACGGGCGCCGTGATCGAATTCGTCACGTCGAGATCGAGAGCCCAGGCAAGCCCCAGCCGCGAGACATTCGAATCGTTGATTTGGGCGAGGGGACTGAAGCGCGACTCGCTGAAGGTTCGGCCGTACGCAGGCCAATCCGTCCCGTCGGCTTCGTTTCCCAGCACGGCGTTGTCAACCATCCTCGATCCTCGAGGCTCGGCCTGCGCTCCCGGCGCCGCCGCGAACAGCGCCGCAGCCAGCGCCGCAGCCGGGAACATCAACCAGCGATCTCCAATCATGCGCGGCCTCTGGAAGCATCGTTACTCAACGCAAAGTCGTGCTGAGTCCTGGCATAGTCGATGAAGTAATCGAGCGCGGCGGGATTCATCAGCGCCGCGCGGTTGGCCGCCTTGTCCGGATCCACGCCCATGAGAATGCGCCGTATGGGCACCTCGAGTTTCTTGCCCGTGAGCGTGTAGGGAATATCTTGCACCTGGTAAATCTTGTCGGGCACGTGGCGCGGAGAGTAATCGCGGCGCAGCTGGGTGGCGACGCGCCGGGTGAGCGTCTCATCGAGCACCCGCCCGCCGCGCAGCTTCACGAACAGCGGCATGAAGAATTTTCCGCCCGGTAGATCCAGATTGACGATGAGCGCATCGTCGATCTCCATAAGCTGGGCGAGCGAGCGGTAGATTTCCGCCGTGCCGATGCGGATGCCATGGCGGTTGAGGGTGGAATCGGACCGGCCGAGCACGTACGCACCGCCGCGCCGGTTGAAGCGCACGAAATCCCCGTGGCGCCAGATGCCGGGATAGACCTCGAAGTAGCTCTCGCGATAGCGCTGATCCTGCGGATCGTCCCAAAATTTCACCGGCATCGACGGCATGGGTTGGGTGATGACGAACTCGCCCACCTCATCGACGATTTCCCGCCCCTCGCCGTCGAAGGCGAAGGCGGCGCACCCCAGCGCGCGCGCCTGGATCTCGCCGGCGTACACCGGCAGCATGGACACCCCGCCCACGAATCCGGTACAGCAGTCCGTGCCTCCGCTTCCGGATGCCACCCACAGATCCGCTTTGACATTGTCGTACAGCCATTGCATGCATTCGGCGCTGACCGGCGAACCGGCCAGCGTCACCGCTTCGAGCCTCTCCAAGTTGAATCGCTCTTTGGGGACAATGCCGGACTTGCGCAGCATATCGATGTAGGCCGGGCTCGTCCCAAACAGCGTCGCGCCCGATTCCTCGATGACTTTCCACAGCGCATCCGCCTCGGGGTAGGCCGGGTTGCCGTCATACAGAACGGGGATGACATCCGCGGAGAGGGAGCTCAGCAGAAAATTCCACACCATCCACGACGTGGAAGTGAAGAAAAACAGCGGCTGGCCGCGCGTTGCCTCATAGTTGAAGTGCAGATGCTTCAAGTGTTCGAGCAGGATGCCGCCGTGCCCATGCACGATGGGCTTGGGCAGTCCCGTCGTTCCGGAGGAAAACAGGATCCAGAGCGGATGGTCGAAGGGTACCTGCTCGCAGGCAAAATCCGCCGCGGCCACCGGCGGATGATCCATGAGCTCATCCCAGCGCCGCACATCTGCGGCGGGCGCGCTGTGCTTGCCGTGCGCGACGTAAGGCACATGAATCGCGTGCTGGACCGTGTCCAGACCCTTGCGGATGTCGCGCAGTTCCGCGCTGCGGTCGTAGTGCTTACCACCATACTGGTAAGCATCCACATAAATAAAGACCTTGGGCGCGAGCTGTCTGAAGCGCTCCAACACGCCCTTGGTGCCGAAGTCCGGGCCGCAGCAGCTCCAGATGGCGCCAATGCTGGTGGTGGCCAGGGTTGCGATCGCCGCCTGGGGTGTATTGGGCAAGACAGCCACGACCCGATCACCGGGCCGAACGCCCATGCGACGCAGCTGCGTCGCCAGGATGCGCACTTGCCCGCCGAGCTTGGCCCAGCTCATGCGCTCGAGAGATTCGCCCTCGCGCACACTCATGATGGCCGTCGCCTCGGGACGCTCGCGTGCCAGGATATAGCCCGCATAATTGAGCCGCGCCCCGGGGAACCACTGCGCGCCCGGCATGCTGCGCCTTCCCAACACGGCGTCGAAAGGCACCGAGGCCTGAACGCCGAAGAAATCCCAGATCGAATGCCAGAAGGATTCCAGATCGGTGATGGACCAACGCCACAGGGCATCGTAACTGTCCAGGCGAAGTCCTCGATGCTCCTCGAGCCAACGCATGAAACGCAACACGTGCGAGCGCTCCCGTCGGGCCGCGCTCGGCGTCCACAGCAAGTCGCCTTCGCGCACTGTCGTCACCGCGGCGCACCGCCGCGAACTTCGGCCGGCCCCGGGGCTAGGCTTGCGAGCAAGTCCTCGAGGCGCCGCAGCACCTGTTCGGGGCGCCGCAGGCCGGTCTGACGTTCCCACTCCGTAGACGACGTGACCCCCGTCGTCACGGCGAAGGATTTCGCGCCGCCGCGTCGCGCCATGATGATCTCAACCGATGGATCGTCGCCGACGATGCCCAAGTCGCCGCGCCGCAACCCCAGTCGACGCGCCACGAAGCGCAGCGCATGCAGCGAGGGTTTACCCGTCAAAATCATCGGTGCCCGGGTCACCCGCCGAATGGCGCCGACGATCGCATATGAGTAGCCCATGCTCCGGCCCTGCTTCGTGGCGAAAAAAGGCACATCGGAAGCCACGTACAGCTTCGCTCCTGCCCAGATCGCATGACAGGCCGCTTCGATGGCCTTCATCGTGCAATCCGGATACCAGCCCACATACACGGCTTGAACTTCGCGTTCGCCGGGCCCGCCCACGTGCACCGTTTCGATTCGCGCATCCAGGAGAGCCTGGCCGACTCCGGAACTGCCGAGAATCAGCGCGCGCCGGACGCCGGCGCGCACCATGAGGTCTGCGGCGACGCTCGACGGAGTCAGCATGCACTCGTCGCGCACCGGGAGTCCGGCGCGGCGCAATTTCGCGGCCTGCTCCGCCGGCGGATACGCGCTGCCATTGGTCAAAACGACGAAGGGAAAATCTCGATGTGCAAGTTCCGTCAAAAGTTCGGCCGCGCCCGGCAGGATCTCATAATTGCCAAGGGATCGGTCGCTCAGCAGGAGCGTACCGTCCAAATCGAACATCAACCCCTTCAGGCGCGGCAGCGCGGCACTTTGCGCGGTACTCACTACCGCTCCGCTCCGGCTTGGATCTGCGCCGTACTGCGCGCCGCATGGCGGCGAAGCTCCAGCCTCATTCCCGCCTTGCCGATGGCCACGTACTCGAGGTCGCTGCGCGCGCTCAGTTTCCTGATGAGATCGAGGACGGGGCTTACCGTCGGATCGTAGTGCCGCCGGGCGGGCCCGGCCGCCACCATGGCATCGACCTGTCCGGCCGGCATGGTGACGCGCAGCAGAAACTCCTCATCGCTCAAGTGTTGCCCTATGCGCCGCCGCAACTCATCGAGACTCGCCATTTCCGGCTCGGCGCGCAGCTCCCGCGTTCGCGGCAGCGATTCGATGCGATCCATCACGTGAGCGGCAATCGGCACCGTCGGCCGGCCGAATCGGCCGATGGCGTAGCGAATCGCTTCGTCCGGGATGACCGTGTAGCGCTCCTTGTTCATCACATTCATCACGGCCAGCGTCATGAGAATTTGCGCGAAGGGCGTCATGACGATGGGCCACCCAAGCTCTTCGCGGACTCGGCCCAGCTCTTCGATCACCGCGCCCTCCAGATGCGAGACGCGGGCCTCGGCGAGCTGGCGCCGCGTGGTGCCGACCATGCCGCCCGGCAGCTGGTGCTTGAGGTAGCGGGCATCGAAAGCCTGGGGAGAGCCCGCGGGCAGACCCTCCGCCTCGGCCAGCTCAGTGAAGTATTGGTTGACGCGCTCCAGCGCCTCGTCATCGACAGCCACACCATGTCCCAGCGCCCGAAGGTTCGCGACCACGCGTGCCGAATGCGGGTTCGAGGTCCCGTCCGCGGCGGCCCCGGAAGCGCACTGCAGCGCCGACACGCCATGGTTGGGTGCGTCCATATAGGTGTGTTCGGCGAGCCCGATGGTGCAATGGGAATGAAGTTCCAGGGGCTTCCCGCCGATCACCGCCTTGATGGCCGGAATCAAGGTTTGCGCCCGCGCGGGCGCCAGCAGCCCGCCCGGGTCCTTTATATAGAGTGCATCGATGAAAGGACAGGCGGCGAGCTTGCGCGCCCGCTCGACATAGAGGGCATCGTCATGGATCGGACTCAAGGTGAAAACGAGGGCCACGATGACATAGCCGCCGCCGCCCTCCTTCACCATGCGTGCACAGGCCATGTTCGATTCCGCATCGTTCATGGGGTCCGCGAGGCAGAAGCGCCGGATGCCGTTGCGCGCCAGAGTCCGGAAGGCGAGCCCCATGAATTCCGGGCTGGCCGTTTCCCACGAGATGAATCGAAAGCCGGTCGACATGAACTGCAGCGGTGTGCGCGGCGTCGCCGCGGCCACGAGTCGAATCCGCTCCCATGGGTCTTCTTTCTTATAGCGCGCCGCCACACCCATGTGGGTCGAGGTGGTGAAGTCGATGGCGCCAAAGCCGACCCGGTCCATCACTTCCGCGATGGCCAGTGTCCTGGCCGTATCGACTCCCAGCGCCGCCCACAGGCACTGATTACCGTCGCGCAACGAGGTTTCGACCAATTGAATGTCAGCCATGGGAGGCACCGGCCGCGCCTTGACCGCACAGGTCCGGTCGGCGGGCAAACAACCGCTCCACGAAGCCCGTATCCACGCCTCCGCGTTGAAATTCCGCATCCGCAAGCGCCGCCGCGTGAAAGCCGAGATTGCTCTCCACCCCGTTGATGCGCGTCGCGGCGATTGCACCGCGCAGGTGCGCCAGCGCCGTGGCGCGATCCCCACTCTTGGCGATGATCTTAGCGATCAGCGAATCATAGAACGGCGGAATGCTCGATCCCGCGACCACGTGAGTATCCACGCGAATCCCTGCGGCACAGGGCCACGACACCTCGCGAACGCGACCCGGACTTGGGCGAAAGTCATGGCGATAGTCCTCGGCGTTGATCCGGCATTCGATGGCACATCCCATCGGACGAACGTCGGATTGCCGCAGCCGCAGGCCGCTTCCGTCGGCGATGGCGATCTGCTCGGCGATGAGGTCGACGCCGGTGACGGCCTCGGTCACCGGATGCTCGACCTGGATGCGCGCGTTCATCTCGAGAAAATAGAAAGCCTCGCGCCGCGTGTCGACGATGAACTCGACCGTCCCCGCGCCGCGATAGTGGAGACGCTCCGCGAAGCGCACGGCGGCCTGCTGCAACGAATGGCGCAGGTGCGCCGCGAGCCCCGGAGCCGGCGTCTCCTCGATGAGCTTCTGGTAGCGGCGCTGCACGGAACAATCGCGCTCGCCGAGCTGAATGACCCGTCCCTCGCCATCGCCCAGCACCTGCACTTCGACATGGCGTCCATGCTCGATGTAATGCTCCAGGTAAATGCGCGCATCGCCGAATGCCGCCCCCGCCTCGGCCGCGGCCAAATCGAGCATCTCGGGCAGATCTTCGACGCGCGCCACCCTTTTCAAGCCGCGGCCTCCGCCCCCGCCCACCGCCTTGACGAGCAACGGCGCCGTGATCGTGCGCGCCAAACTCTGCGCCTCCGCGCGCGAATTCGCCGCACCGCCCGGTACCACCGGTACGCCGGCGGCCTCAGCTTCGGCACGCGCCCGCAGCTTGTCGCCGACCGCCGCGAGCTGATCCGCCGTCGGGCCGATGAATACGATGCCTGCGGTTGCGCACAGCTGCGGCAGGATCGCGCGCTCGGACAAGAAACCGTAACCGGGATGAATCGCGTCCGCGCCCGTGGCAACGGCGGCGTGCACGATGGCTGCGGCATTCAAATAGCTGTCCGTGGACCTCGCCGGGCCGATGCACACCACGCGATCGGCCTGGCGCGCCGGCTCGCTGTCGCGGTCAGCCGAGGACACGGCGAGCACGGTCTCGATATCGAGAGCGCGGCAGGTTCTGATGATGCGCGCGGCGATTTCTCCGCGATTGGCAATCAGGATTCGGCGAATGGCCATGGATCTTAAGCGTCCTTGCGCGCCCGCATCAGGATCTGGCCGAACTCCACCAGCGTCTCGTCAGCCGGCAGGATTTCCGTGATCACACCCTTGACGCCGGCCCGCACCGTATTCATGAGCTTCATGACTTCGATGATGGCGATGACGCTGTCTTCCTTCACCACCGAACCGATCTCGACGAAGGGCGCCGATCCCGGCTTGGGCGCCCGATAAAATGTGCCGAGCATCGGCGAGGTGATGTCCCTGAGGTTCGCATCGGCCGGGCCCGAGACGATCGGGCCGGCGGCGACCGAGCCCGCGGCAACCGGGCCCGCGGCAACCGGGCCCGCGGCGGCCGGCGCGCCAGTTTCATTCAGTCCTGATTGCGTCGCGTCGCGCGCAAATTTGCCGGACGCACCCTCGCGGCGCAGCGTCAACTTGATGCCGTCGATCTCGAGGTTCAGCTCGTCAAACTTCGACGTCTCGACAATGCGCATGATTTCCGCGACATCGGCGGCGGTCAGGGTCACCGTCGGCCTCCGAAAATGCTCATGACATGCGACAGTGGGTCCGCTGCACGCGCCACGGCCGCTTGATTGTCCTTGTTCGACCAAACCGTCTCGGGACGGCTCTGCAGCAGCAGGATCTTCTGCGTGCGCCGGTCGATGGCCCACTCGATGTCCTGCGGCCGGCCGTAATGGCGCTCAACTTGCCGGCCGACGGCGCGCAGCGCCAGTAGTTCCTCGTCGGACAGGCAGGGTTCCCGGCGCAGAGATTCTTCCACGGGAAGTTCCTCGACACCGCCCGCCGGCGACTGCGCATGGTGAATGGCCTTGTCCGAGATGACGCGCACGGAGATTTCGCCGGTGACTTTCGCCACGACCCAGCGATCAGGCGTCACTTCGCCACCCACCAGCGCCGAGCCCAAGCCCCATGCCCCCTCGATGGTGATCACCGATCGATCCCCGCTGACCGGGCTGCGCGTGAACATGACGCCGGCCGTGCGCGCATCGACCATGGTTTGCACGACCACCGCCATGGCCACCGCCGATTCCGCAATTCCCTGCCGCCGCCGATAGCTCAAGGACTCGAGCGAATACAGGCTGGCCCAACAGCTGCGAATTTTATGCACCACCGCATCGGCCCGCGCCACCCATAGATAAGTGTCCTGAAGACCGGCGAAGCTCGCATCCGCAGAGTCTTCTGTGGTCGCCGACGACCGCACCGCGACAGCCGGCGCCGGCGCTCGCGGCCCCGACTCGCCCAAGCGCCAGTAGGCATCGCAGATCTCCTGCTGCAGATCGGCCGGGAGAGGCGCTTCTTCGATGCGTGCGCGCAGCTCGCGCGACACGCTGCCCATCCCCTGCAAGTCATCCGCCGCGAGTCCCTCGACTCGCGCCCGCAGCGGCGAGCGCCGCTCCAGCGCATCGATGAAACCCTCAAACGCCTCGGTGCGCACCACGAAGCCCGGCGGCACATCGATCCCGGCTCGCTGCAGCTCGCCCAGGCTTCCGCCTTTGCCGCCCACCTTGGGACGGTCCTCGAGACCGATATCCCGAAACCAACTGATGTATTTCGCCGCAAGCACTGATTGATGCCCGTCAGTGCAACAACGTCACGATGCCCCGTCCACCGTCGACGCGAATGCGCTGACCGTCCTTGATCTTCGAGGTGGCATTGCCCGTGCCCACCACGGCCGGCAGCCCGTACTCGCGCGCGACGATGGCAGCATGGCTCATGGAGCCGCCGATGTCGGAGACGGCGGCGCGAATCTTCTGAAAGATGGGGGTCCAAGTCGGATTCGTGACGTGGCAGACGAGAATATCCCCCTGCTGCAGTCGGGAGAGCTCTTCCACCGACTTCACGATGCGTGCAATCCCCTCCACCACCCCGGAGGAAGCGGCAAAGCCGCGCACCTCATTGCTGTCCGTCGACGCTCCGGCCGACAGCCAATTGTCGAGGCTCTCGCGCGTAATCCCCCACAGCATCACGATGGCGGGATCATCGATGACGTCCGGTATGGGTCCGAGCGCCGGCGGCGTTTCGTGCCGCGCCCACTCGGCAATCGCCGCCTTGCGTTCGGCGACGATGGGCGGCCAGTAGGCGGGGCCGCGCGGCTCCGAGCCGCTCGACCACGCGTTCATCAGGTCGATGATCGCCGATTCGAGCTCGTAGTGGGTGAGATGGAACACGTCCTCGGCGCCCACGAAGAAGCCGTGCGCCGCCAGCAAGGTCCCGAAGCTGCGGATCTTGTTGAAGAAGAGGTTGGTATACCAATGTTCGCAGTAAAACTTGTGCCCTTCCACGTAGGGGAACACGCGGTGCGCCAGGCCGATCATCTGGTCGTAGGCGGCGCGTTCTTCGTCGTTCGCCAGGAGTTCGCGATAATCCGCGATGAGCTGGGCGCGCTCATCGCGCAGGCGTTCAACCTGACGATCCAGCGACGCGCCGGCGCGCACACTGCGCGCGTAACCCGGCAGCGCGGAGAACGGCATGGAGAGATCGTCATTCCAGCTGCGGTGATAGTGATAGAACCCGTCGCCGACATTGATGTTGAACCAGGGATCGCGCGAGGTCTTGAGTTCCTCGAGCCACAGGCGGCCCGGCTCGCCGGACGCGCGCAGCGATCGCAGAATGTCGTCGACGGATGAGCCTTCCCGGAAGTGCGCATCCACCTCGAGCTCGACGGCGCAGCGGGCGAGGCGCCGCAGTTCATCGTCGGGCCGGAATATCTCCGCATCCATTCCCGCCACCATCCGCGCGATGGTCTGGTCGGTGATCTCGGGGAACGCCTTCTTGCAGAAGGCGAAAAATGTCAGATAGGCGCCGTAGCCGAGCAGCAGAAACTCGAAGTGGTGGTGCCACATCCGGAAGTAGCCCTCGAGCGTCTTTTGGTAGGTCACCAAGAGGTCGTGGTTCGAGGCGATACCGCGGCCCGCGTGCACGTGTTCGAGCGGCTCGAATTCGGGCAACACGGGATCCGGCAGAGCCGTTGCATCCCCGATCAGTTTCAGCATCTTCTGCTTCCACTGCGCGTACAGCGGCTCCCAATTCTCGTAGTAATAGAAGGCGCGCTTCTGGAACTCCACGGTGCGGCGGGCAATCTCCTTGGGATCGGTCACCGCGTTGCCGCCGATGTATACCCGGCCGTTGATGATGCGGTGGTCGATACCCAGCGTGGTCGGCAGACAATGCACACGGGTGTTGGCCGCGCCCAGCGCGCAGTAGGCCGCCTCCGCGGTGACCATGTCGAATGCCGACATGGGCTCGGGAAAGTGCATGGAATTGTAGAACCAGAATTTCTGGTCGTCGTGTTTCGAGAACTGAATATGGTACGGATAGGCGGCCTGCGCCCTTTCGGTTCCCGGTATGACCTTCACCGAGCTGGGTAGCGGGAATTCCCTGGGCTTAAGCTGCGCGTTCATACTGCACTCCCGTCGCGGCACGCGGCCGCATTGTCCTCATCTCTGGCACTCGAGAATCAAGTGACCCAAGGCGGTGTTGGAGGCGGGCACATGATAGAAACGATACACCTGTTTGACCCGGGCGCTCAGTGCGCCGCGCATGATCAACCACATCACGAGCTCGATGCCTTCCGAGCCGGACTCGCGCAAAAACTCCAGCGGCGTGATGCTCGTCAAGGCCTCAGGGTCGGAAACCAAGAGGTCGAGGAAGCGGCTGTCGAAGGCCTTGTTGATCAGCCCTGCCCGCGGGCCCTGCAACTGGTGCGACATGCCGCCGGTGCCCCACACCATGACGCGCAGCGGCTCCGGGTATGCGGCGATCGCGCGCCCGATCGCTTGGCCCAGCCGGTAGCAACGATGCGCCGTCGGCGGCGGGTACTG
Organism: Steroidobacteraceae bacterium; assembly: GCA_035314705.1. Taxonomy (GTDB): domain Bacteria; phylum Pseudomonadota; class Gammaproteobacteria; order Steroidobacterales; family Steroidobacteraceae; genus Bog-1198. The sequence continues at coordinate 33,670 of DATFZF010000117.1, forward strand.
GATGACATTGACCGCCAGGGGAATGACCCTGCAGGGCCAGGCGGCCGGCTGACCGTACACCAGCGACAGCGGCACCGTGAGCCCATGATCCACATCCATCTTGTTCACGATGGTCATGTCGAACTCATCCAGGATCAGCGATTGCGCCAGGTGCGCCGCGAGCTCCGGATGCCCCTTCACGACCGGCACCGGCCGCGGCCCCCAGCCTTCATCGGCGGGTGGGAATTCCGCCGCACAGCCGAGCGCAAAGGTGGGAATCAACTCGAGAGAAAACGCGGTGGCGTGGTCGTTGTAGACGAGGATGACGACATCCACGTTCTGCTCGGTGATCCATTGCTTGGTGAATTCATAGCCCTTGAATACCGGCTGCCAATACGGTTCCTGGGTCTTGCCCAGATCGATGGCCGCGCCCACCGCTGGCACATGCGATGTCGATAATCCAGAAATCACTTCAGCCACGAGTCTTCCACTCCGCGAGCGAGCGATTGCCGTCGGGGCTGCGGCCGCCTTCCTGCATCATCTTTGCGTAAGCGTCCTGGCTGGCGCCGGTCATGATGGCCGCCACATGCTGGAAGCTCTTGCCGTCGCTCGAGAACAGCTTCGACAGGAAATAGATGTTGCCGCCGAGCGCGATCATGCCGTTCCAGTCGCGCGCCAACACCACCTGCCGCTGCGCTTCGGTCATGGGCCAGCCCTTGAGATACTCCGCCTCGTTGGCCTTGAACGCCGCGCGATTCTCGGCCTTCATCAGCGACATGCAGAACTGGTTCAGATGGTATCCCTGGCGTGAGCGCTCGGCATCGAACACCGTCGTGCCCGGTATGTCGTCGTACGGTTGCGGCTGACGCATTGGCTGCCTTACACCTGGCGCGAGCGCCAGCCTTCGTGATATCCCTCGCGTGCATCACGGGCGTAGGGCACCGGCGCGACTTTCACCCGCACATCGAGCTGTTTGTGCCGCTCGACCGTGGTTTTCTTCGTGCCGCCGCCCTCTTCGCCCCACACCAGCGTGAGCACGTCGCCCACATTGATGTTCGGATCGACGATGCCCAGCGATAGCGCCGTGCGTTCATTGTAGCTGTAGCCGCCAAACATGGAGAAACCGACCATCTTGCCGCCCATCATGACCTTGTCATACGAGGACGAGGCGTAATTGGCAATCGGAATATCGAGAAACTTGTAATTCTCGGTGCCCGGCATGAACAGCGACGCATAAATCTTGGCGCAGTCGTCGCCGTTCCAGGCAAAGGTCACCTTCTTGCGATGCGGCCCCTTCGATATCTTTTCGAGCGCCTCGCGCCCGATGAAATCATGGTCGAACTTCACGAACGGGCCGTAGCCCAATTCATAGGGCGTCACATAATAGTCTTCGATGTTCTTGGCGACGAAGCTGCCGCCGATCGAACCCGTGCCTTCGTAGCCGGCGGCCGGCAGCCACTCGCGATATTTCTTCATTTTCTCGCCGGTGTACACCGCCGGCAACGGTGAGGGAATCCATCCGGATTCGAGCGTATTGCTGGCGTAGGCGCGCGAACCCACCGGCACCAGGTCAAGAGCGCGTCCGGCCTCCAGAATCGCGTCGCGGATTTCGTCGCCCTCGGCATAGGGACCCCATACCTCGAGTCCGGGAGCGCCCGCCATGCCGTGGCGCAGCGCACGTACCTTGCGGCCTTTGATATTGATGGCATCCATGGTGAAGAATTTTACGTCCGGGAGCGGTCCGCCGTTGAGCTTTTCCAGCACCTTGGCGGCATTCGGCCCCTGAATCTGATAGCGATAGTGGCGCCGCGTCACCGCCTTGCCGCGCGGATGCGAGGGCGAGCGATCGTCGCGGATCATGTCGACCTTGAAGCCGCCGGTCTCGCCGTGAAATTGAATCCAGTTCACCGACGGCGCGCGGCCGACGAACAGCAGCTCGTCCTTGTCGAGATAGAACAGGATGCCGTCGCCGATGACGTAACCGTCGTAGCTGACCGGCACCATCTGCTTGGCCTTGTTGACGGCGAAGTTATTGAAGCTGTTGATGGTGGTATACGAAATGAGCTTCAAGGCATCCGGGCCCTTGACGGTCAGCTCCGCCATATGGTGCGTCTGGTCGAACAGCACGGCGCTCTCGCGCCAGGCGCGCTGTTCGTCGCGCCAGTTGTAGAACTCGCTGGGCACCACGGGATACACATAGGCCCCGATACGGGAATTGCGCAGCATGTCGACCGTGTTGCCGGCGCCTTGTAGCAGACTTTCGAGATTTTGCTGACTCATGACGGTGATGTCCTTTGGTGTCTATTCAGAGTGTTATTGCAATACGCGGGCGGCTCTATACCGCCGCCAGCTGCAATCGAATCAGATTGCCGCCCGCGGCCTTGCGCGGCGCCGCTTCACGCGTCGCGGCCGCGTGCAAATTGCGCTTGGCGAGGTTTGAATGTTCGCGGGCGACGCTTTCAGCGCGGGCGCTCGCGCCTGCCGCCAGGGCTTCCAGGATCGCCCGATGCTGCTCCTGCGAGGTGATGAGCGTCTGATGCGCATCGGCAAGAGCCGATTGCGCCACGACGAAGGCGCCGGGCGAAGCGAAGGGCAGAGCCGCGATGCGCTCCACGGCGCGCGTCAACACGGAGCTGCGCGCCAATCCCACGAGCAGGGAATGGTAGCGCTCATTGAGGCGCACGAAATCCGAAAATTGCTCCACGCTCAGGCTGCGGCGCTTGACGATGGCGTCCATGGCGCCCACGCAGTCGCGCAGATCGCTGAGTTCCGCGTGCGACGGACGCCGGCGGGCGGCGCGCCGCGCCGCAGCGCCTTCGAGCATGCCGCGCACATCGATGGCGTCATACATCTCGGCCTCGTCGAAAGCGCGCACTACGAAACCACCGGAACTCGAGGGTTCCAGCAGGCCCTCCTCGGCCAGGCGCAGCAAGGCGGCGCGGATCGGCGTCCGCGACACGCCGGTGCGCTTCACCAGCATGAGCTCCGGCACGCGTTCGCCTGCGCAGAGCTCGCCGTCGAGAATCATCTGGCGCAGGCGCAACTGCGCCTTCAATGTCTGGGCGGCGCGCGGATCGCCGTTGCGCATCAATCGAGTCATAAATTTCCGCCAGGAGCATCTCAATGTATACGTTATTAATAAATGTATACAATATTTCGAGCCCAATGTAAACGCACGCGGCGCCTACAGCCGCCCCCCAGCCACCTCGCGCCCGATGTGCTCGGCTTGGCGCAGCGCCAGCGCGACGATGGTGAGTGTCGGATTCGCGGCGCCGGCCGTCGTTTGCACACTGCCATCCGAAACGAACAGGTTCGGCACCTCATGGGCGCGGCCGTAGGCGTTGGTGACGCCGAGCTGCGGGTCGTGGCTCATGCGCGCGGTGCCCATCTGGTGCGTCGCCGGAGTAACCGGGCTCACCACCGTGCGCTTCGCCCCCACCGCTTCATAAATCTTTCGTCCCTGCCCGGTCGCGTGAGCGCGCATCGCCACGTCGTTGGCGTGCGGATCGCAGTGGATGTGCGCCACCGGCAGACCGTAGGCGTCTTTCAGCGTCGTCGACAGAGTGATGCGATTATCGGAACGCGGCATGTCTTCGCCGTTGACCAGCATGCCCGCCATGTTGCGGTAGTTGTCGATGACCGAGGCGAAATCGCGCCCCCAGCCGTAGGGCATCCCGATGAGCGGGAGCGTCGGCAGATCGAGCATCGCGAGTTCCAGGTGATAGCCGCCGGCGAAGCCGCGACGCGGGTCGTGAATGTTCTCATCTTCCACGACGCCCGCCAGCACCGCGCCGCGCCAGAAACTCACCGGTTGATCGAAAATGCCGAACACAAAACTCAACACGTGATGGCAATAGTTGCGGCCCACCTGGCCGGATCCATTCGCCAGGCCGTGCGCGAAGCGCCCGGACTCCGACAGGAGAAGCAGGCGCGCGGTCTCGATGGCGTTGCCGGCAACGCAGACTATCCGCGCGCGCTGACGCTGCTCCGCTCCCGCCGCGTCGCGGTACACGACGCCGGTGGCGCGGCCCGCATCGTCATGCTCGATTCGCGTCACGAAGCATTCCGTGCGCAGGTCGAGCCTGCCGCTGGCCTCGGCCCGCGGAATCTCCGTATACAGCGTGCTCCACTTGGCGGCGGTCTTACAGCCCTGCACACAGAAGCCCTGCTGAATGCACAATCCGCGACCGTCGCGGGGGCGCGAGTTGATCGCCAGATAGTTGGTGTGCACGCGCTTGTAGCCCAGGCGCCGCGCGCCGGCATGCATTACCTTGAAATTATTCGATGCGGGCATGCCCGGATTACCGTTGCGGCGAGTGACTCCGAGCCGCTTCTCGGCCACCTGATACCAGCGCTTGAGCTCGGCGTAGTCAATCGGCCAGTCGGCGAGCGAGGCGCCGGGTATTTCGCCATACGTGGTCCGCGCGCGAATTTCGTAGGGTTGCAGGCGTGGCGTTGCCGCCGTCCAGTGCACGGTCGTGCCTCCCACCGTGCGGCAGTGCCAGGCCGGGAGCGTGGGCGAGGTTTTGACCGGATCCCAGGTGCCGCTTTGCGAGCGCGGCTCGAGCCACGTGAGCTGAGCGAATGCCTCACCGGGGTTCTGCGAAAAAGTGGCTGGCGATTGACGCTTGCCGGCCTCGAACATCACCACCTTGAGGCCGCGACGCGTGAGTTCGTTGGCCATTGTGCCGCCGCCGGCACCGGAACCGACGATGACGACCACGTCGGTATCGTTGAGCTCGTATCGCGGCATGATCGCCCCTACCCGAGCGGCATGGGGCCGCTATCGGCCAACGGCACGTCGGGAAGCCACTTCAGGTCGTTGAAGCCACGCAGCAAGTAGCCGCCTTTCGAGAACGCCTCGCCCTCGAAGCCGAAATGCGCCCAGGCGATCGGGTTGCTATAGAGCACCAGCAAGGTTTTTAGCCGTACTGACTGGAAGAATGCGCCGGCTTCGAGCTGCTTGAGGTGCTGGACACGTGCAGACTCCGGCATCCGCGCAAATCCGTCCCCCAGACTCGCGATGCCGGCCTTGAAATCGTTGCGCGCCGCCGTCGATGCCGCCGCATCGCCATCGATGGCATTGACGACCAGGGCATAGGCGGCATCATCCAGCGTGTCGTGCGGCGCGATCGTGCGGATCATGGCCAGCAGAGCTGCGGCCTCCGCGGAAGACAGCACGCGCAGTTCCACCGCCCAGGCACGGCTGGGCAACAGCGCGGCAAGCGGATGCCCTAAGGCGATCACCCCCGTCAGGACGCCGACCCCGCGTACGAACGAGCGGCGATCGGCGCTCTCAGGCGAATCGGTCTGCGTGGCGAGTATTTTCACGTCTCCGCCAAGGGTCTGCCAAGGGGAGCTGCTAGGCTCTACCCATAGTGAACAAGAACCTGCTGTCCAGCGTAGCCCCCGGCAATCCCACATCGGGTAGAGTCGCCGACGGTCCGGAACACTTGCCGAAGTCAAAAGGTTTAGGAAGGATGAAATACGAGACCAGGCTGATCTGGGTGCTGACCATCACCTTCGGCTTTGTGTTCTTCGACCGCAATGCCGCCAATTTCCTGATGCCCTTCATTGCCGACGATTTGCACTTCAACAACAGCCAGGTCGGACTCGTCGCCTCCGCCCTGTCCTTCACCTGGGCTGTCGCCGCGTTCCTCGGCGGTGCGTACTCGGATCGCAGCGGCAATCGCAAAACCTTTCTGCTGATCACGGTCGTCGCCTTTTCGGTGTGCTCGTTCGCCTCCGGGCTTGCGGTGTCGTTCGTGACCCTGTTTTCGACTCGACTGCTGATGGGCCTGGCCGAGGGGCCGATCCTGCCGATCGCACAGTCGCTGGTGGCGCTGGAATCCACGGCCGCGAAGCGCGGCAACAACATGGGCGTGATGCAGAACTTCGGCAGCAATCTGCTGGGCTCGTTCGCGGCGCCTCTCATCCTGGTGGCCGTCGCGTCGACCTACAACTGGCGCTGGGCTTTCTTTCTGTCGGGGGTGCCCGGTCTCATCATGGCGCTGCTCATCGCCAAGTATGTGCGCCAGCCCGCCTCGACCATGACGCCTGCGGGTCCGGGCGCACGGACGGACGCGCCGCTGGTTGTGGCGAGCATGGGCTACGGAGAGATGATGCGGCACCGGAACATGTGGCTGTGCATGTTGATGGCCATCTTCATGGTGGCGTGGATGGTGTTGGGATGGGCCTTTCTGCCGCTCTTCTATACCAAGGTGCGCCAGATCGGCAACGGGCAGATGAGCGTACTGATGAGCGTGCTGGGCCTGTCGGCCGCCTTCTTCAGCTTCGTGGTGCCGGCGCTCTCGGACCGTTTCGGACGGCGCCCGGTCATCGTCATCTTTAATTTCATCGGATTGCTGGTTCCGCTCGCCGCGCTGCATTTCCAGGGTTCGCTCATCATGCTGGGCGCGCTGATTTTCATCGGCTGGTCCGCCAGCGGAACTTTTCCGCTGTTCATGGGCACGGTGCCGTCGGAAACCATCCCGGCCCGCTATATCGCGACTTCCCTCGGCATGGTGGTGGGCTTAGGCGAGATATTGGGCGGAGTCAGTGCGCCGGCGATTGCGGGCCGCGCCGCCGATCACTACGGTCTGCAGGCGCCCCTCATGATCATGGCGGGCTGCGCCATCATCGGCACGGTACTGGCGCTGTTCCTGCGCGAGACGGCGCCCATACGCCTGGCGCTGCTGGTGCCTCCCAGTGATTGACTCTGCCGTCCCATCGCCTACCCGCCGCCGCCGCGCGCTTCAAGCCGCGCTGGCCAGGCGTCCGTCACGATAGTCGGCCAGCGCCTGCTCGATCTCTTCGCGCGTATTCATCACGAATGGGCCGTACTGTACAACCGGTTCTCGAAGCGGTTTGGCTGCCAGCAGGAGGAATCGAACCCCTTTGACTCCGGCCTCGACGCGCACGCTGTCTCCATCGGATAAGACGCCCGCGGCGCGGTACGGCAGCTCCTTCGTGGCGCCCGCGGCGCCTATCTGCGCGCTTCCCTCATAGGTATAAAGGAAGGCGCTGTAGCCGGCCGCAATCTGCGTAGTGAATTCATGTCCAGCCGGCAGCGTCACATCGAGATACAGCGGATCGGTGCTGAGCTTGGCATGGCCGCCGTTGACCGGGCCGCTCGCGAGGATCTCACCATCCCGTGCCAGCACGCCGGCAATGACCTTCACTTCACCGCCTTGCGGCAACGACACCCGCGGGATCTCTCCCGCCGGAATGTCGCGATAGGCCGCCGGTTTCATTTTCTCCTTCGACGGCAGATTGAGCCACAGCTGAAAGCCGCGCATGCGGCCTTGGCTCTGCTGCGGCATCTCGGAGTGAATGATGCCGCGCGCCGCCGTCATCCACTGCACGTCCCCGGGGCCTAGGTTGCCGCGATTGCCGAGATGATCCTCATGGCGCATGTGGCCGTCGAGCATGTACGTGACGGTTTCGAAGCCGCGATGCGGATGCGCCGGGAAGCCGGCGATGTAGTCGTCCGGGTCATCGGAATAGAACTCGTCGAGCATCAGAAACGGGTCCACATGCAGGCCGCGCTGACCGCCGAGGCTGCGGCGTAGCTTGACGCCGGCGCCATCCGAAGTCGGCGTCGATTCGATGACCTGGACCAAAGTGCGGCTACTCATTGTAAGTCTCCTTGGAAAGATCTCTTGATCGGCGCGCGTTACGCGGCCAGTCGCGCGATTTCCGCGACGGCCTTGGCGAGGCTCGCTTCCCTGCTCTCGGGACTGATGGCGAGGCCTTCAGCGTAGACGAATTCCACGTCGGTCATACCGAGAAAGCGCAGGAAATCACGCACATAGCTGGTCTGTGTGTCCATCGGGGTTCCGGCATAGAGCCCGCCGCGGGCCGCGAACACATACACCTTCTTGCCGGTAAGCAGGCCCATCGGACCTTTGTCGGTGTACTTGAAGGTCACGCCGGCACGGGCCACATGATCGAAGTATGCCTTCAGTTGCGATGGCACGCCGAAGTTGTACATGGGCAACCCCAGGACGATGACGTTCGCCTGCTTCAATTCGTCGATCAGGGCGTCGGAGTAGGCTACGACTGCGTGCTGCGCGCTGCTGCGTTCTTCGGGCTTGGTGATGAAGGCGCCAAATCGCTCCGCATTCAGGTGCGGAACGGGATCGGCCGCGGCGACGTTGCGCGCCACAATTTTCGCACCCGGGAGGCGCGCCCGGAACGCCGCGACGAACTGGTTGGCCAGCTGGCTGGACTGGCCGTTGTCGTCGTTGATGCTCGCGTTGATCTGCAGCAAGGTGGTCATGGACATCTCCTAAATGTGGGGGTGGAACAACCCGCTTCACCCTGGCGCTATTTAAGTATTAAGTGACTAGATAATATAGTAGAATATTTAGGGTATACCTATCTATTGAATGGATACATGGCCCCCAATCCGCGTATTTCCCTCGAACACTGGCGCTCCCTATTAGCCGTGGTCGACGCCGGCGGCTACGCCCAGGCCGCCGAAGTGCTGCACAAGAGCCAGTCGGCGGTGACCTACTCCGTGCAGAAAATGGAAGCGTTGCTCGGTGTGAAAATCTTCGAGGTGGTCGGCCGCAAGGCACATCTCACCTCGACCGGCGACGTGCTGTACCGCCGCGCCAAAGCGCTGCTCGAGGAAGCCAGCGCGCTCGAGGGCGCGGCGGGCAGCCTTGCCGCGGGCTGGGAACCGGAGCTTCGACTGTCGGTGGAGATCATTTTTCCGACGTGGCTGCTGCTGCAATGCTTAGGACGCTTTGCCGAGGAGCGGCCACAGACGCGAATCGAGTTGTATGAAAGCGTGCTCAGCGGCACCGAGGAGGCTCTGCTACAGCGCAAGGTTGATTTGGCCATCGGCTCGCAGGTACCGCCCGGCTTCGCGGGGGATCCGCTGATGCGGATACGCTTCATCGCTGCCGCGCACCCCGACCATCCGCTGCATCGACTCGGGCGCGAACTTAACCTGCAGGATCTGCGGAAGTATCGTCACTTGATCATCCGCGATACCGGCAGCCAGCGCCGCAGCGGCAGCTGGCTCGGCGCGGAGCAGAGCTGGACGGTGAGCCAGAAGGCCACCCAGATTCACGCGGCGGTCATGGGCTTGGGGTTTGCATGGTTTCCGGAGGACACGGTGCGCGGCGAACTGGACCGCGGCGAGCTCAAACCGCTGCCGCTGCGCGAAGGCGGTGAGCGCTGGGGCGACCTTTACCTGGTTTTTGCGGACCGCGATTATGCCGGTCCCGGCGCGCTGCGGTTGGCGGAGATCATCCGTGAGGACGTCTCGCAGCAGTGTCGCAAGCACTCGCAGGACTCGTTGCGAGGCCCAACACCCGCCGGCGCCGGGAAAGGTTAGGTCCATTTCGGATAGGTGAAACTACCTATATCCAGGAACGCGCAGACGCGGTTTCATTGAACACTACCCTTTGCCTGCGGGCTGCGCTGCTTGAGCTTGATCGCCGCGCCCATCAAAGACTCAAGGATTATCGTCAATGTTCAGCTTCTTTAGGCGGAAGAGACTGGCACATGCCGTGCCGGTCGACACGCCCCTCGTGTTCAAAGACGGCTTGGGCGCATTCGAGCAGGCGTGCGGTATGGAGTGTCCGCTCGATGAGGGCACTGTGTTGCCGGCGATTGTTTTGGACGCGCGTGAATTCTTGGGCGCTGTAAACGCGACAATAGTTCAAAACGACGGGTGCCAGATTGCAACTGTCAGGGTCGCGTCCCGTGATGGCGGCTTCATCGTTTCCGCATCAACCAGCGGCCCACGTGGACCAAGACTTGAACCCGGACGACTCGTCGCATGGCAAGCGGAGCGGTTCGACACCCGGGTTGCCAAGGGTTCATTATTAAAGGGCAGACGATCCCGCTGGATTGGACTGATCATAGGAACGTTGAAATCCGAATATACGAACGGAGGCTGGGTCGGCGATGAGAGGTTCTCGTCCTGATCAGAGGATCTTGCGCAAACCGTTGGCTTACGATCCCAGCCGCACAGCGCTGTACCACCCGGAGCGGTGCGACACCCTATTCGAGAGTGGCCAGACTTACTCGCCGCCGCAACTGGCGGTCGAGGCGGCGCGTCTAGCCTACTATCGGGCGGAAGACTCTCCGCCCGAGCGGGCTCGGCTCGTGGATTCGCTGGCCCGGGTGGGATTTGCCGATCTCGTGGTATTTGCCGACTCCAAGAGCGGCGCCGCGGCCTTTGCGGCGCGCCGCGGCAACGATGGAGCGGCGCTCATTTCCTTCCGCGGGACGCAGCCTGATGACTACCATGATTTGATCGCCGACCTTCGAGCCAATTTAGTGGAATGGCCTGAGTCTGCCGGACGCGTGCATCAGGGGTTCGCCCTCGCCGTCCGTGCGTTGCGGCCGCAGATACTCGAATGGCTCGCAAGCGCGAACCCGGACTCCAGTCATTTGATCATGGCGGGTCACAGCCTGGGCGCAGCGATGGCGACGCTGGCAGCATCCATGTGGCGGCCCGGATGGCTCGTGACGATTGGTTCGCCGCGGGTCGGGGATGCGGCATTCACTGCCACGGTGCAAGCGCGGCACATGGTGCGATTCGTCGACTGTTGTGATGCGGTGACTGAAGTTCCCCCGGAAGTGGGCGGTTACACGCACATCGAGGCCAAGACGTATTTGACCAGGAATGGGCGCATTGTCGAGAATCCGGACAAGTCCTTCGTCACTTCGGATCGGTTGCGTGCGCGCATTGCCTATTCATTCGAGTATTCATGGCGGTTTTGCCGCAATGTGTTGGTACGCGATCTCGCCGATCATGCCCCCATCAATTACGCGAGGGTGGTGTTCGGAGCCGACACGATCAATCCGGACTAGCTTTGCTGTCGATTTGTAAGCCTGCCGATTGCCGCTGAAGGGACCCATTATGCCAATGCACACCGTTGAGAATTCCCCGCAGCGGTATGCGCGAATAGGCGGCGCGCTGTACCTGGCAATCATCGTTCTCGGTGCTTTTGCCGAAGGATTTGTCACCAACAAACTCATCGTATCGGGCGACATCGCAACGACGGCTCTCAACATTCTGGGCTCCCCGGGATTGTGGCGCCTCGGCGTCGCCGCCGACTTGATCGTCGTGCTATGTGCGGTGCCTTTGTTGTGGATTGAATATTTGTTGCTCAGACCGGTCAGCAAGCAGCTGGTCCTGCTTGCCGTAATGTTCAATCTGGTGTCGCTTGCCGTTGAAGCCATGAGCAAGTTGTTTCTTCTGGTAGTGATGCCCACGTTGGAGCGCGCCGACTACCTAAAGGCATTTGACCCACAGCAGCTGCAGATTCTCGCGAACCTCGCTCTCAAGTCGCATGATGTTGCCTTCAACATTGCCCTGATATTTTTTGCCTTCACGTGCCTAATAAACGGCTATTTGATCTTTAAATCGGGGTATCTACCGAAGCTCATCGGCATATTGATGCAGATTGCCGGTTTGAGTTATCTGACCGCCTGTTTCGCGGCGCTTTTTGCCCCCGCATTGGCCGACCTGATGATTCCCGTCATTCTGATTCCGCCGTTGATTGGAGAGTCGTCGTATTGCCTATGGCTTCTTGTGAAGGGTGTGAACGTCGCGAAGTGGAAAGAGCGAGTAAGCCTCGAACACGGGACCTGAGCACTACGCCGAGCTTCCGCCTCGTTAGCGGCGGCGGTTCCAACACTGTGCGTCCCGACTATTCAAAGCTCGGAGTCCAAGGGCAATAGCGACAGGAGTTTGACCTCGATCCGCTGCCACGCGTCTCTCGCCGGTTCCCTCCTGTATTCGACCGCCGTACCGTCCTTGACGGTGCGCCACACCAAATGCGTCGATTCCTTGACTCCGGGAAACGCCACCGTGTACGAGTTCTCCGGCCGGACCATAGCGTCGAATCTCTTGGCGGTTTCTTGCGACAATTCTGCACTGTCGATGATCAAGCCGACTTCCGTGTTGAGATGCCTGGACCTCTGGTCAAGGTTCATGGAGCCTATAATTAAGCGGCGGCGGTCGAGCACGTAGAGCTTCGCGTGCAATGCATAGTTGCCGAAGCGAGAAATTTTCGCCGATTGCCCGGTGCCGCGAGAATTCTCGGGCCGCGAACGAACTTCGTAGAGTTCCGCGCCGTCCTTCAAGAGCCCTGGACGATAATGCATGTAACCGGAATGTGCGGAGTGTTCCGGGGCGGATTCCAGGGAGTTCGTGAGAATTCGAATTCGCACGTTGTGCGCAAGGCGATCTTCCAGCAAATGCAGCTCGTCTTTCGAGGGAACGACGTAGGGTGAGACCATCAACAGCTCGGACTGCACCTGCGCAACCGCAGCGGACACGGCCTCATACATGACGCTTCCGGTTGCCCGGCTGCCGGCGATCTTGGCTTTCCCCGGGCTGTCACAAACAACCTGGGCGTTTGCCCATGTGAGCGGCATCCGGCCGGCCAAGAGTCCAGCGAGCGGCTCCCCGTCATCGAGCTTTGTTTGGTAGTCGAAGCCGGCTTTACTGACTTTGTCGGCGTGAGCCTTGCGATGCCGTGCATGCGTGCCGCGCAGCGCTTCGACGGGAATTGCCGATGCGCTGTTCCAGAATTCATCGAAGGTGGCGGACAGCTCGTGGACAACGGGTCCGCCGACAAATACGTCATCGTCGGCGAATTGAGATTCCGGATCGATTTGAAAATACTGATCCCCAATATTGCGGCCGCCCAAAAGGACCATGGAGTTGTCCGTGACCAAAAGCTTATTGTGCATCCGATGGTCGAGTCTGGCGTGATCCATCAGATATTCCGCCGCCTTCAGCAAGCGATTGTGGCCGCGGTATGCAAACGGGTTGAAAACTCGAATTTGGATGTTGGTCCGGCCGGCAATCGCGAAGATTTGCTCGTCGCCGGGTGCTGTTTCCACGTCGTCCAGCAGCAAACGGACACGTACTCCGCGCTCTGCCGCGCGGATCAAGGCATCCGTCAGCAGCCGGCCGGACTCATCGCCGTGAAAAATGTAGTACTGGAGGTCGAGCGTGCGTTCCGCAGTGTTGATCATCTCCATTCTCATCAAGAACCCCTCGACACCGATGGAAAAGAGGCGATAGCCCGACTTTTCCCCGTGTTCATGAGCGGCGGCAGCGAAAAGCCGCCCTACCCTCGTCGCTTGCGGTTCGGTCAACGCCGTTGATGGGGTCTTCGGATATCCGGCTCCCGGCGGAAGCGAGGCACATCCGCCAAGCAAGGCCGCAACGAACGCGCAACTCAAGAAAAGGCGATTCAGCCGCGCCGTCCACGCAGGACTCAGTCGGTTACGTTTCATGTCTTGCTTCGTCCACACATGAATACGGCGAAATTGTTGCAGCTCCTTGCACGTGATCGGCAGTCGTCCGCGGCGTAACCTGCCGTAGGACTTCGCTGATCCGATGAGATGCGCGCAGCCATCGCCAGATGGCGGCGGTTCCACCCGGGCAGAGCCTCGCGTGGCCACGCTCCGTAGGCAAATGCTGACGAGCACTTGCGCCTTCCCGCGACAGTGGGCGGCCACGATGCCTAGTAGTCTGAGGTTGCGTAGGCGAACTGACGATAACTTGGAAGTGAAAAATGAAGATTCTCAAACTGATCATGGCACTCGGCATTGTTGCTTTCACCGCTTTAGCCGGTTGTAACAACTCCAAGTCGCCCGAAGCGGTCGCGAACGATGTCGCGGCGGCTCAGCAGGCGGCTGCCAAAAAGGTCGCCGATGCACGCACTGAGGCATCCAGGGAAAGCGCTACGGCCAGTGAAAAGGTCAACGAGAAGAGTCAGGACCTGAACAACGCCGAAGCGAAGGGCGCTTACGATGTGGCAATGGCAAGGGCTGAAGGCGCCCACAAAGTCGCATTGGAGAAATGCAACGCCATGAACGGCGACGCGCAATCAAAGTGCAAGGACTTGGCGGATGCCGATTACGCGGCGGCCAAGGCGAATTCCAAGGCCACCGAAGTCGCGGCCAAGCAGTAGCGCCGCGTGAACCAGTCAGCGCGTTGAGGGATTCGACAGGTTGAAAACTTCTCTTCATCAATCAAAGGACGCAACTATGGATACTACTGTAACGTCGAACCAATTCGACAAACAGGGCCAATCCGCAGCGGATAAGGCAGCCGACAAGATTCAGGGCGGCATCCGCGATGCGCAGCGCACGGTCAGCCAAGCCGGAGATCAGCTTTCGAATAAAGTCGAGGATCTTCGACACGATGCCGTGCCGGCCCTTAAGAACGCCGTGGATCAAACTCAATCGTTCGTGAAACAGAGCATGAAATCGGTCAGCGCTGCAAGCCGCCACATTTCTGATACTGCGTCACAAGTCTCCGATGGCGTGATCTCCTACACCAGAACCAATCCAATCAAGGCAATTTTGATTGCCGCCGCCTCCGGGGCGCTGCTGCTGACCGTGATTAAGGCGCTCACTCCGTCGCGCGAATAAAGAAGAAATCTATATCGGTGTGTAGAACCCGCATACGCGGGTTCTACGCCTGGGCCAGCACCGGATTTTTTCGCGGGGTACTCGGAATGACGACGGCGCCCGCGAGCAGGACCCTGCCGCTGGGATTGCGCGGGGCCTCGAGCAGCGCAGTGGCGGCGCTCCAGGCCGCCCGCGGGTGGATCGCCGTGCCCCGGTGCTTCTCGATGAGCATGTGCCGAACGCCATGCGACGCCAGGAGCACCGAAGTGGTCAGCCCGACAAGACTGCCGCCTACCACTAGAACGGGGACTTCCTGCTCGGACACCGGCATGCTCCTTCGCAACAACGCACGTTGCTAGGGAGCGTGGGTCAGGAGCGGGTCACGTCCAACCCTTCCATCGTATGCTTCATCACCGAGAGTCCCTGTTCGATCATCGCGGCAATTTGCGGCCCGAGTTCATGAGGCAAGAGGTCGGCGATCCACACTCCACGAGTTCGGCCGTTCTCCGCGAACACTTGGAAAGAAGCATTATGGTGGGTCATGCGGGTGCCAACCACCGCCCAAGCGATTCGGCGGGCGTCGTCATCGACGTCTACGATCAGCTCACGCACCACACTGCCGTTGCCGAAAGTCACCATGCGCGCACCTTCCTCCAGTTTCGTATCGACGACGAAACCCGGCACCAGCCGAGTGTGCAGCGCGCCGACATCGCGCACGGCGCTCCACACGCGCTCGGGCGACGCATTGATCGATATTTCGCGACGAATGCACGCCATGCCTATTTTTCCTCGCTGAGGCAGAGCGCTTCGATATTGTTACCGTCGGGATCGAGCAAAAACGCGGCGTAGTATGTCGGCCCGTAGTCGGTGCGTAACCCCGGTGCGCCGTGGTCGCGCGCGCCGGCCTTGAGACCCTCCCGATGGAAGCGATCGACGGCGCCACGGCTGGTCGCGCGGAGCGCCAAGTGAACGCCACCGTTTTGCAAATCCACGGCCTTATATAGCCACAGCGCCGGTTCATTCGCGAGACCGAAGCCCGTGCCGGAGCTGTCAGGCATATAGCTCAGCGGCGCGAGCACCGCCTTGTAGAAGCGCGCACTGACATCGAGGTCCTTAACTTTCAAGCCTATATGGTCGAACATCGTCACCTCCTGATTGATGGAGGCCCATACTAGGCAGGCGACCGGAGCCGATCTTGGAAAATCTTGCGCTCGCCGCGGGTTACTCGTCGGAAGCGCTCGGGGGAGATACCTGCGGCGCGGTGGAAGGTACGAACGAAGTTCGACAGGTCGTTGAAGCCGACATCCAATGCGACGCTGGTGATGGCGCGTGTATCCTCGGTCAACAGGCGCACCGAGCGGCGCAGCCGGGATCTGAGCAGATATTGATGAGGCGTCACGCCGAACACGCGGCTGAATACCCGTAAAAAATGAAACATGCTGAGTCCCGCTTCCCGCGCAATGGCGTCGAGACCGATGGATTCATGCGAGTGAGCGTCGATCCACAAAGCGGCTTGCACCGCCCGGCGGCGGTCGCGGGGGGCCGGATTGTTACGCGGTAGAGGCCCGTTCGACAGTAGCTCCACGAAGCGCCGCGCCAAAATCAGCCCAACCTCCTCGACGCTCACGTCGCTGCCCCCTTGCGACACCGACTGAGCAAGCTCTCCCAGCACCATCAGTTTCGGCAAAGGCGGGATATACCCTATGCGCCAGATCCGGGGGTCGCCGCCGACGGCCTCGACGATTTTCGGTGCAAATTGAAAGGACAGACATTCGTCCCCGCCGGCATGATGGTCGTGGGTACACGAGTACTCGTCGCCGGCATGTCCCACCAACAGGGAGCCCGGGACCAGCTCGTAGCTGCGGCCTCGCGAGCAACAGCCAAAACTGCCCTTCCTCACGTATGAAATGGAATGCATGGAGAACAACTCCAGGAAGGACTTGTCCCCCGGAGCGGCGCTGCAACGGTAGTCCATCACCGACAGTCCCTCGGACTGAAATAGAGTGTCAATCTGCATGATCATCCCGTGCCGCGATTCTTCGCACTGTCTGCGCGCTGGCCGGCGGCTTCGCGAAGCGCGATGGCTGCCGGCGACAGCGCGGGGTCATTATCGGCCCGACGATAACATGTGCTCGCGTCTCGGAGACTATTTTACTCGGAAGCGCGCTGCACCCCCGACCCGAAACGCGGTTTTCTTGTGTAGAATCCTAGCAACAACACCAAGGGGGCTCATGGCTGAACCTCGTTATCGTTGGGTGATAGTCGCGGCCGGCGCGGTGATGGGCTGCATCGCGCTCGGCGCAATGTTTTCGCTCCCCGTGCTGCTGCGGCCGATCACCGCCAGCACGGGCTGGTCTACGACCGGCGTGTCCGCCGCCATGACCATCGGATTCCTCGCAATGGCCGTTGGGAGTGCCGCGTGGGGCGCTCTGAGCGATCGGATCGGCGCCCGCTGGACCTGCCTGGTCGGATCTCTTCTGCTGGGCGCCGGCCTCGCGATCGCGAGCGTCGCGCCATCACTCACAGAATTCCAATTTGCGTTCGGGCTGCTCGTGGGCCTCGCCACCTCGGCGATCTTCGCGCCGATCATGGCCTGCGTTACCGGCTGGTTCACCACCCAGCGCAGCCTCGCCGTTTCACTGGTGTCAGCCGGATTCGGCGTCGCGCCCCTGACTATGTCACCGTGGGTCGCCTGGCTCGCGGCCTCACATGACTGGCGGCAGGTGCTGCAAATCGTGGCGATTTTGGTGGTCGTCGTCACTGTGCCGGTCTCGCTCCTGGTGCGCCGTCCGCTGGCGCTTGAGCGCCTGCCCGCGCACATGAATGGCGCTGCGACCGCCGAACCCACCATGCCCATCGGGCAGCTCATCCGCTCGCCGCCGTTCATCGTGCTGGTCCTCACCAATTTCTTTTGCTGCGCGACGCACTCCGGGCCCATCGTTCACACAGTGAGCTATGCCGTGACCTGCGGCATCCCGCTAAGCACGGCGGTGACGATCTACAGCGCGGAAGGTCTTGCGGGTCTCGGCGGGCGCATCGCGTTCGGGCTTGCGGGCGACCGGTTCGGCGCACGGCGCACGTTGATCGCCGGTCTGTTGATGCAGGCGTTCTTCGCCGCGTCCTACTACTTTGCCGGCTCCTTGAGCGTCTTCTACACGGTGGCCGTGCTATTCGGCTTTACGTATGGAGGTGTGATGCCGCTATATGCGGTGCTGGCGCGCGAAAACTTTCCGCTGCGGATGATGGGTACAATAATCGGGGGCACCGCGATGGCGGGGAGCCTCGGCATGGCCACCGGCCCGGTGCTCGGCGGGTGGCTCTACGACAGGTTCGGCAGCTATGGCACGCTGTACCTCGTGGCTTGGGGGTTTGGGATCGTCGCGGTGATGATGGCGATGACATTCAGGCCATTGGAGCGAAGTCGCGACGTCGCAGTGATCGCATGAACGCCGCAACCGCAGGGCAGCAGCTGTTCCTGGAACTGATCGCGGCGCCGATGTCGAGGAGTGGTAATCAAATTCGCACGGTTCGAAGACGAAGCGCGTTGCCGATCACGGACACCGAGCTCAAGCTCATGGCGGCCGCGGCGATAATGGGACTCAAGAGTAATCCAAATGATGGATACAGCACACCGGCCGCCACCGGTATTCCCACGACGTTGTAAACGAAGGCCAGCACGAGATTCTCGCGGATGTTGCGCATGGTGGCCCTGCTCAGGGCGCGGCCGCGCGCGATTCCGGCGAGGTCTCCCTTAACGAGCGTCAGGCCGGCGCTTTGCATCGCGATATCGGTGCCCGTGCCCATCGCGATACCGACATCGGCTTCGGCCAGTGCGGGAGCATCATTGACGCCATCGCCCGCCATCGCGACCACGCGGCCTTCGCTCTTGAGACGCCGCACGATCCCGTTTTTTTGATCGGGCATTACGTCTGCTTCCACCTCAGTAATGCCGAGCTTGCCGGCCACGGCTTGGGCCGTAGTGCGATTGTCGCCGGTCAACATGACGATGCGGATGCCCTCACCGCGCAAGGCATCGAGCGCCGCCATCGTCGTCGCCTTGATTGGATCGGCCACCGCGATGATGCCGGCCGGCTTGTCGTCGACTGCCACGAAGAGCGCCGTGGCGCCCTCCAGTCGCAGTGCGTCGGCGCGCGTCTCGAGATCGGCGCTGGCCACGCCATGATCCTTGAGCAGCGCCGCATTGCCGACCGCGACGCGTCGACCGCCGATGGTGCCGGTCACGCCCTTGCCCGTGACGGAGGCGAAATCCGTAACGTCCTGAAGCACCACCTTGCGGTCCGCCGCTGCTGCCAGGATGGCGGCGGCGAGCGGATGTTCGCTCGATCTCTCCAGGCTGGCACCAAACGACAGGACGGCGGATTCACCGAAGCCGGCCGCCGGCACGACCGCCGTCACACGGGGTTTCCCTTCCGTCAATGTGCCGGTTTTATCGATCACCAAAGTATCGACCTTCTCGAATCGCTCGAGCGACTCAGCATTCTTGATGAGGACGCCGGCGCTTGCGCCTTTGCCCACGCCCACCATGATAGACATTGGCGTCGCGAGACCGAGTGCGCAGGGGCACGCGATGATGAGCACCGACACGGCGGCCACGACCGCCAGTCCCAGCGCCGGCGCCGGCGCCCAAATCATCCATGCGACAAACGTCAAGGCCGCGGAGGCCATGACGGCCGGAGCGAACCAAGCGGACACCGAGTCGGCGAGTCGTTGAATGGGGGCGCGGCTGCGCTGCGCCTCGGCGACCATGTTCACGATGCGAGATAACATGGTATCGGCGCCGATCTTCTCGGCCGTGATCACGAGCGCGCCGGTCCCGTTGATCGTGCCGCCGATCACTTTGGCAGCCGCCGCCTTTTCGACCGGCAACGACTCGCCCGTCACCATCGATTCGTCGACCGCGCTTGCTCCCTCGGTCACCGACCCATCGACGGGGACGGCTTCGCCCGGTCGCACCCGCAGCCGGTCCCCCACGTGGACTTGCTCGAGAGGCACCTCCTCGTCAGTGCCGTCAACACGCAGGCGCCGCGCCGTATTTGGCGCCAACTTGAGGAGCGCCCGAATGGCACCGCCGGTCTTCTCCCTCGCGCGCAGCTCCAACACCTGGCCTAGCAGCACCAGCGCCGTAATCACCGCTGCGGCTTCGTAATAGACCGGAATGAGGCCGCCATGCTGCCGAAGTCCCACGGGAAAAAGGTCCGGGGCAAACGTCGCTGCCAAACTGTACAAATACGACGCGCCTATGCCCAAAGCAATCAGGCTGAACATGTTGGGCGACCGGTTCAGGACCGACGTCCACGCCCGTTGGAAGAAAGGCCACGCACACCACAGCACGATGGGCGTTGCAAGTGCGAACTGAATCCACATTGAAGCGGTCATGGACACATACCGATCCATCTTCAGCAGGCCCAAGTGACCGCCCATGTCCAACACTAAAATGGGTGTTGCGAGGACCGCGGCAACCACGAACCGCCGCGTCATTTCCTTGAGCTCAGGACTTGTACCTTCCGCCTCAGGGACGCCCTCAGGCTCGAGCGTCATTCCGCAGATCGGACAATTGCCGGGCTCATTCCGCCGAATTTGCGGATGCATCGGGCACGTGTAGATAGTGCCCTGAACGCCGGGGACAGGCGCTGATTGCACCTGCGGATTCAGATATTGAGTGGGACTGGCTAGAAACTTGGCTCGACAGCCGGCGCAACAGAAGTAGTAGCGCTGCTCATCGTACTCCGTGCAAACCTTCGAGGTAACCGGATCGACGGCCATGCCGCACACCGGATCACGGGTTTGACCCGGTGCGCTCGGCGCAGGATTGATGGGTATGACCTTCGGTTGCTGGTTCATGAGGTAGTTTAGAGTCCGTACCTGGGTACAGAGTCACGCCGTGGCGCTACCGGACATTGGCGTCTTTCCCACCCATAGTAGAAAGTCTACATAGGGTATAAGATGGATGCAAGTCGGCGGCGAGGGAGCCGCATCGCTCGGGCATATGTCAAGTCACTCATGGGCAACAAACTGAGGCTTGGGAGAGCAACCATGGCCATGGCCGTCAGCAGCAACGAAGGTAAGTCCTATTCCGATATCAACATGACCCCGTTGATCGACGTGATGTTGGTGTTGTTGATCATTTTCATCATCACAATTCCGAGCCAGACCCACGCGGTGAAGATCGACAATCCCTCACACCACCAGACGCCGCCGACCACGCGTCCTGAAGTCATTGAACTGTCGATCGACTTCGACGGCACATTGCAGTGGAACAAGGCAACGGTGGATCGCACCACGCTGCAGAGCTATATCAGCCACGAGGCCGCTAAGAATCCGCAGCCCGAAGTGCACATTGCGGTCGACAAATTTTCAAAGTATGAAATCGTTGCGCAACTCTTGGCGGACTTACAGCACCGGGGTTTGAAAAAAATTGGATTCGTCAACAGCGAGTTCTTCTAGAATATCCCGATGCGGTTACGGAGCAAGAGTGCCCTTCGCCGTTAACCGACACCGAGCGGGGCGATCCCATGTCCATATCCAAGAAACGAACTTTGAGTCCCTGGCCGATCGCCGCGTTGACACTCGTATCTTCGCTGACGGCCATAGCCGGCGACATTCCAGCGGACGAAACCGGCTTCACCAACTATGTCGCAGGATTATTTCGCGCCGAGATCGGCGATTCCGTCGTCGTGGTCAAGAGCCCGCTGGCACTCGGCGTCGGTAACTTGCAGGCCAACCTCGACCGCGTCTACACCTTCTGCCGGCAAAACGCCGACCGCTGTTCGATCGAGATAGACACCTACGTCAAGGGCGCCGTTCAAGTCTACCGAGACCAAATGACACCACCGACCCGTGAGGCGATCCGGCTCGTGGTTCGAACCACCCAATACGTTCAGAATTCGCAGGCCGTCCTACGGCCAGACGCCCCTTCCTTTCTGCCGCAGCCGTTCGTCCCGGGTCTCGTCCTACTCCCCGTGCTCGACTCCCCCCGCACCCTGCGATTGCTCAACACAAACGACCTCAAAACCCTCGGACTTACCACCGAGGAACTTCAGCAACTCGCACTCTCCAACCTCCGCACCTCATTGAAGCCCCTCATGGATGTCGCCAAGGTCGCCGGTCACGGCCAAATCGGGCAACTGGTCGGCGACACCTTCCAACCGAGTCGCTTGGCTCTCCTCGACGCCTGGGCGCCTCTTGCCGCAGCCCAGGGTGGAAAGCTCATCGTCGCCCTGCCGGCAACCGATGCCCTCTTCTACATTGGCGAGGACACCCAGCTCGCAATCGACGCCCTACGGGCGCTTGTTCGCAACCTCATGAGCCGAGCGCCCGGTCCCCTATCAAACATTCTCCTGCGCTGGACGCCGACCGGCTGGGAGATCGTGACTTAGTCGCCAAAGAACGTAAATATCACCGAGAGGACATCCAAAACGTAGAAAAGGACGTCTTCAAGGAAAACTCACACAATTTGCGCCTGATAACATGCCAGAGGCATACCCACTTTCATGCGGATCGCGCTCTAATGCTGAGGTGAGACTCGACCTGGGTGCGGGCGTGGGTATGTCTGGCAATCGAAATTTCGTCGCAACCATTGCCGCTCGGTACGGACCGCGGCTGCGTCGGTTTTTGGCGGCGCGCCTGCGCAACGCCGATGACGTCCCGGATTTGGCCCAGGAAGTCTTCTTGCGCCTGCTGCGAGTCGAGGGCTACGAGGGCATCCGCAGCCCCGAAGCCTATCTTTTTACCATTGCCAGCCATGTGGTTCATCAGCATGCCGTACGGCGTTCGAGCGAACCCGTTTCGGTCGACATTACGGAAGTGTTCTCGGAGCTCAGAACCTCCGCCAGCGACGACCCGGCCGATCAGGCTGTTCATGCCCAGCAAATCGACGAACTCGACCGCATCCTCGCGTATCTGCCCGCGCGCGTCGCGACGGCTCTGGTTCTACACCGGATCGCGGGTTATTCGGTCCAAGAAGTCGGCGATGAACTGGGCGTATCGCGCGAGACCGCCAAGAAATATCTGGCCCGAGCGGTCGAACATTGCCGAACTTTGCGAGCGGGGGAGAGCATCAAAGGCCTATGAGAATTAGATACTTGAACGGAAAGACTCATGCGGCGGTCGTCGCCGAGGCGTCGGAGTGGTTCATCGATTTCCGCGCCGGCGATGTGGACGATGAGGCTCGTTTGCGCTTCATCGAGTGGCTGCGGCGCTCGCCGGAACACATCCAGGCGTATCTCGAGGTGTCGGGCGTTTGGTCGGAGCTGCCCAGCTCCGACCCCGAGGGCAGATTCGACATCGCGTCCCTGATCGCCCGCGCCCGGAGCGAGCCCGATGTCATACCGCTATCGCAGGTTATTCCCCGGCTGCCCCCTCCCCCGCCCGCAGCGGAACCGCGCGCCTTGCGCAAGCTGTCGCGACGCCCTGTACTGGCCGCAGCTGCCCTCGCGCTGCTGGCGTCCATTGCGGCGCTATTCCTTTGGATCGAGTCTGACACCGCGCGTTCCTATTCCACCGGGATCGGCGAGCAGAGAACCATTCAGCTCCTGGACGGCTCGACTGTCGAGCTCAACGCGCGATCGAAGGTCGAGGTTCGCCTTACCGACCGTCGGCGCGATGTGGCGCTGATCGAGGGCCAGGCGTTGTTTAGCGTGGCAAAGGACAAGCGGCGGCCCTTCGTGGTGCGGGCGGGCGATGCCCAAGTGCGCGCAGTAGGAACCGAGTTCGATGTCTATAAGAAGCAGGCCGAAACCGTCGTGACCGTCGTCGAAGGCCGCGTAGAAACCTTTTCGGGAGCCGACGGTGCCGATGCCGCGGCCATCATGCTTTCCGCGGGCGAACAGCTTACCGTCCTGCCGCATACCCTGACTAAACCCAAGCGCGCCGACACTGTCGCAGCTACGGCGTGGGTGCAGAAGCGTCTGATGTTCGAAGAGACGCCTCTGAATGAGGTCGCCGAAGAATTCAATCGGTACAATCGCCGGCCGCTGGCCATCGATGATGCTGAGCTGCAGACGCTCAAGATCAGCGGCGTCTATTCCTCGACCGATCCAGCCTCGCTCATTAACTTTCTACGCAGCCAGAAATCGATCAACGTCATAGAAACGGAGAACCAGGTGCGCGTCGTTCGCCGCGGAACGCACTGAGCATACCCATTTTTTATTCGACAACGCTCTACTGTCATGGGAGCCAGCCATATCGGCCGGCCGGCATCAAAAGCCTTTTAAGAGGCGTGGGAGCGTTTTTGCGTGTAGCGGTTGTCGCGGCTGTTGCCTGCCATTCCTTCGTCGACGTTGCGACCGCCGACAATGCCGGCACCTCTGGGCGCAAACTCACCCACATCGCCGCGCAAGATCTGGGGCCCGCGCTCAAGCAGCTCGCGCAAAGCCGCAGCCTGCAAGTTCTCTACCTCTCCGCTACGGTTCGCGATGTGCAGACGCGCGGTGCGAACGGAGATATGACCGCCAACGAGGCGTTCGATCAGCTGCTCGACGGCACGGGTTTGACCTACCGGTATCTGGACGAAAACACGGTGACCATTGTTCCGCTGAGCGATCCCGGCCCTTCAGAGGGACCCGGAGCATCGCTGCACCCGCAGGCGGGGGGTGCAATCGCCGCGGATTCGCGCGCGCAGCAGGCCAAGACTTTGGCGTCCGAAAGAATTTTGCTGGCCCAAGCAGTGCCGGGTGCCGCGCAGCAAGCGCCCCGCGTTCCGGCGGATTCCCCGCCGCTGCAAGAAATCATCGTCACGGGCTCACGCATCGCCGCGCCGAATGAAGTGAGCACCAGCCCCATTCAGGTCATCTCGGCGAAGTCCATCCAGGTGTCCGGTAAAACCGACATTACCGACATTATCAACCAGCTGCCGCAAATACTTACCAATGATCTGGGCCAGGATCTAGGCAATGGCACATCCGGTCTGACCAGCGCAGGCGGCGTCGCCACGGCGGACCTCCGCGGACTTGGACCGGGCCGTACCTTGGTGCTCATCGACGGCCGCCGGCTTGGAGGGGGTTCGCCCAATACGGCTATCGCGCAACCGGCGCCCGACCTCGATCAAATTCCGGCCGCCCTCGTGGATCACGTCGAAGTCGTCACCGGCGGGGCATCCGCGGCCTACGGTTCGGACGCCATCGCCGGTGTCGTCAATTTCATCATGAAGCGAGACTTCCAGGGCTTCCAAGTCGACGGCCAAGTCGGTGAGAACTGGCACGACAATGACGACACATTCATGCAGGGCCTGGTGCGGCAATTCGGTTACACGCCGCCCACCGGCACGGCACGAGACGGGCGCAATCGCGCCTTCGACATGCTGATGGGCGCAAATTTCGCGGACGGCAAAGGCAATGTCACGGCTTACTTGAGCTACCGTCGCGCCGACCCCATCCAGAGCAATCAACGCGACTACGGTGCCTGCCAATTGGACCCGATCCAGGACGTGCACAACAATGTCATCGGCATTGCGTGCGGTGGCTCCACCAACTCGAATCTGTTCGCGCCGCTCACCGGACCCGACGCGGGCTTGGCTTTCAGCGTGTCTGGACACAGCTTCGTCCCCTGGGGAACGGTCGCGAGTACGCCCCCGGCCACCTACAACGGTCAGGGCAACATCTCGCTGACGCGTAAAGATGATCGCTACAACGCCGCCATCATGGCCCACGAAGAAATCACCGGCTTCTTCCAACCGTACGCCGAGTTCTTTTTCATGGACGATAGGACGCACCAGCAAGCGGCGCCGGCTGCCCTGTTCCAGAACGCCAATCCGCTCGATCCCACGGGCGCAGGCGATTACTACATCAATTGCAGCAATCCGCTGTTGAGCACACAGCAGCAGGCAATTCTATGCACGCCGGCGCAGATCGCTGCCGACAAGGTGAACCCGGGATCGGCCACCGCGCAGGTGAGCATCGGCCGCCGCAACATCGAGGGCGGCGCGCGGTATACCGATTTCGAGCATACCAACTATCGTGCGGTGTTCGGCACCAAGGGCGAATTCGCAGACGCGTGGAGCTATGATGCCTATGGGCAGTACTTCTACACGGCATTTTTCGATTCCAATCAGAAGTACTTGAACTTCCAGAGCATCACCAATGCTTTGTTGGTGACCGGCACCGCCTCCCACCCTACGTGCATTAGCGCGTCTCAGGGATGCGTCCCGTACAACATCTTCTCGTACGGTGGTGTCACGCAGCAGCAGCTCGACTACCTCTATGAGTTGGGCACCGCAGAAGGAGCCTCCACCTTGCGTACTCTGCATGCCGATATCACAGGCATGCTGGGCGAGTATGGTGCCAAATCGCCGCTCGCGACCGAGGGCGTGGGCGTGAATATCGGGTTCGAGCACCGCAACGATCACGAGTTATTGCGACCGGACGCCGCCGAGGAGAGTGGTTTGCTTTCCGGATTTGGCAGCGCCGTGGCGCCGATCGACAACAGTATTTCGGTGGCGGAGGAGTTCGTTGAACTGCGGGCACCGCTGGTTCAGGACAAGCCGGGCGCCAAGGAGTTGCTGTTCGATGCCGGCTACCGCCGTTCGGATTATTCGACGATCGGCGTGGCGAATACGTACAAGTTCGAGGTGCAATATGCACCCGTCCCGGACTACCGGATCCGCGCCTCCTATGACCGAGCCATTCGCGCGCCGAGCGTCGCAGAGGCCTTCACTCCACCCATTGTCGGGATCACCACGGTCGTTCCCGATCCCTGCGCGCCGCCCATCACCTACACCCTTCTGCAGTGCGAGCGCACAGGAGTGACCGTCACTCAATACAACAGCGGCTCGATCCCCCAAGGCACGGCCGCGCAATTGTCGGAGGAAACGAGCGGCAACCCGAACCTAAAGCCCGAACAGGCGAACACCTACACCCTCGGCGTGAATTTCGCGCCCAGCCAGATTCCACATCTCACCGGCAGCATCGATTACTACCATATCCAGATTAAGAACGAGATCGGCGTCATCCCCTACCTATTGGTTCTGTCCAATTGCGCCGACACCGGCAACCCGATGTACTGCAGTCAGATCGTGCGCCAGCCGAAGTCCGGAAGCCTGAACGGCAACACCGTCGCCGGCGGCGGCTTTGTCATCCAGAAGAATTACAACCTAGGCACCGCGCTGAACAGCGGGGTTGATGTGCAGCTGAACTACAAGCTCGACCTGCCTCCGGGCTTTGGTGATCTGGTATTTGGACTCAATGGGACTGAACTGCTGCATAACGAGACGACGCCGCTGCCAGGGTCACCCACCTACGATTGCGCCGGACTGTTCGGTTACACCTGCCAAACCGTCAATCCTCGCTGGCGCCACCTGCTGCGCACGACGTGGGAAACCCCGTGGCATGTGTCGGCCTCGCTCACCTGGCGCTACATCGGCGCAGTCTCACAGGACAACAACAGCTCAGAACCGACACTGCACTTCTCTACGTTCAATGGATACGACTATGTCAGCGCCAGAATCCCGGCGGTCAACTATCTGGACCTCGAGGCCACATGGAATGTCAACGGGATCGTGCAAATCCGCGCTGGCGCAAACAATTTGCTCGACAAGGATCCGCCTCTGGTCAACACGGATATCGTCGCCGGCGGTGCTGCAAATACCTACAGCACCTACGACCTCTTCGGCCGCCAGCTCTTCTTGGCGTTCACGGCGAAATTCTAAAGGCCACCATGCCCTCACCCGAGAAGCTCGCTCCACACAATCCGCGTCCCATGACGCTGCTTATTGTCGACAGAGAGCCGTCGGTGCGCTCCGAACTCGCCCAATTGTGTCTTCGGGCCACCGATGTGCATGTGGTTGGCGAGGCGGAGTCAGGCGGCGAGGCAATCGATGCCGCGGAGAGTCTGTCGCCGGATATCATGCTCATCGACGTAGCCCTGCCCGATATGTCCGGATTTGACGTCCTGCGCGGTACGGGCAACTCAAGACCGCTTGGCATCATGATTTCACACCGGCCGGATTTCGCCGAGCGTGCCATGGCGGAAGGAGCCGTCGATTATTTACTCAAGCCGGTCAGCGCGGAGCGTTTCGAGCATGCGATCGGGCGGGTTCGACAGCGCTACATTTTCGAGCGGGCCGCACAAGCGCATATGACGCGGGGAATGTTGGAACTTATGGGAAGGCGGCCCAAAATTCTGATCGGCGAGCGACAACATCGACTCTACCCGCTGAACATCGAGAAAATCGATTACATTCAAGCTGACGGCAACTACGTGACCATCCGGGCGGGCAATACGGAATACATCAGCCGGGATACCATCAAGCGTCTGACGGCGGACCTCGCCGTCTTTGGTTTCGTGCGGATCGACCGCTCGATTCTATTGAATATTCGGGCGGTCGAGTTTGCGGAGCCCGTCGGTCACGGAACACTGGCCTTCACGCTGTGCTCCGGAACGTGCCTGTACTCCAGTAAGACGTACCGCAATGCCATCCTGAGCGTGTTGCCGTGGCATCATTGTCGAGCGGGAGCGGATCTTTAGAATATATCGGTCCCGAACCAGCAACCCATTCGCGCATAAGCAACCCGCAGACCCGCGATCACGGTGATACCCCTGATCTCGGGGTTGCTCCCTGTCAGGGGGCGTTCCATCCCACAATTTATCCGCAGGCAACTCGCTATGTAATCGTGCCAACCATGAGGTTGGCCGACCGCATTACCCAATGTCGAACGCCTTTCATCGTGCAAAACACGAAAGACGGCGTCATGACGCACTTGAGCGGCGCAGCCACATTCGCCGGCGAGATCCTTGCGTGTCCGACTCGATACGTGCTTTGCGACGATCTGACACGATTATGCGCTGCACTTGCCTACTCGAAGGGGACGAGCACCTTGGCCTGCGCCGACCTGCTGCATGTGCCGGCCGAGCGCGTTTGGGTTGAATGGTGCGAAGCGCCTTGGCGTGCCGAACTCACCCGTTATGGATTCAAAGCCGACGAACAATCGATCGTCGGGGGCCGACGCGGCGCTCTCATCCTGTCCTCCGCCACGGGACGTCGCGGATTAATGCGGGCCTTTTGGGCAGCGGGAGAAACGGATTTAGATGTCCTTGCGAGTAGCATGGAGGCTTATTTCGATTTCGACACGCCGGAGGGCGAAGCGCCAGCTGCGCCAGACACCTCCGATAGACCGACCATCAGCGTCTTTCATCATGGCGTCGGCGACGCCGATATTCTGCGTCGTTGCTTTCGCTTCCGATATGAGCGTACGTGGGACGAGTACTATGCGAACACGGCACTCACTCCTCAGCAGAGAGATGCGGTCGCGCGCCATGCCCTTGGCACGATTGCAATCGAAATCCCCGTGATCCTGACCTTCTTTCTACTCCTCGCGACCCGTCCCGGCCTGCCACGACGGCCACTCATGCTCGAGCGGCTCAATCGAGCACGGTCGAGGTCGGGAAAAGCCCCGCTCCTGGACCACATGGAGGTTTTCGCGCCATTGATACCGGAGTATGCCCCTTCCAGCGCCGCGGGCGCCGGCATCGAGCGGCGGCCTCGACGGCTGCATCACGTGCGGGGACACCTCGTGCGGCGCGGCAGCCAAGTCTTTTGGCGAGTCCCGCATCTTCGAGGAAGCTGCCGCGCCGGTGTCGTTCGCACGCGAACGGTGACATGGACCATGGACGGACCCGTCGGCGGCTCGCGTCACGCCTCCGCGGATTCGGCACATGAACCTCCGGTGTTCGTCACGTAGCCGACCGCTTTATCACGCGGAAAAGACGGCTCGTCACATTTTTTCCCGTTGAGATTTTCAACGAGTATTTTTTGAACCACAAACGATCGCGCGGTCTACGCATTGGTTGCGATGACGCAACGATGTCGCTTTCCGTCAGACACATCGTGTCCATTACTCTTTTGGGAGATCCTTACTATGTGGAAATGGAAAGAACTGCTGATCGTCGGGGTGTTGGCCTCTGCTAGCAGCCTGACTGCCGTTGCGCAGCAACAGATCAAGGAGGCTGCCACCGTCGAACCGCTGCAAGAGATCGTTGTCACCGGCTCGCGCATCGCGGCGCCGAACGCGGTCAGCACCAGCCCGATACAGGTCATATCGTCCGAGTCCATCGCAACGACGGGTAAGACCGATATCAGCGACCTCATCATGCAATTGCCGCAAAACCTCAACAATGGGTTGGGGCAGGACTTGGGCAATACCACGAGCGGCCTCACCACACCGGGCGGCATCGCCACCGCGGACCTGCGCGGACTCGGGCCGAACCGAACACTGGTGCTGGTCGACGGACGCCGGCTGGGCCAGGGATCTCCCAACACCGCCATTCAATCGCCGGCGCCCGATCTGGACCAGATCCCCGCGGGTTTGGTCGACCGAATCGAAGTCGTCACCGGAGGAGCCTCGGCGGCCTATGGCTCAGACGCCATCGCCGGCGTCATCAATTTCATCATGAAGAGGAACTTCCAAGGCGTGCAGTTCGACGGCCAGTACAACGAGAACATGCACAGCAACGACAACACTTACATGCAGAACCTGGTGACGGGGTTTGGTTATTCGCCGGTGACCGGAACGACGACGAATGGCCGGCAACGCTCATTCGATGTGTTGATGGGGACGAACTTCGCGGACGGTGAGGGTAATGTCACGGCATATCTGAGCTGGCGTCATGCCGACGCGGTGCCGAGCAGCGACTATGACTTCGGCGGCTGCGAGCTCTATCCCAACTATGCGACCACCTCGCACGGCAATACCGTGGTGGGCTCGCATTGCGACGGTTCTGCAAACTCCAATCTCTTCTCGCCGAATACGGGTCCGCAGGCCGGCAATGCCTTTTCCGTGCTCGGCAATAATTTCGTGGCCTTCCCCACGGCGGGCACCAACCCACCGGGCGCGTTCAACTCGCAGCCCTTTATATTCATGACGCGCGAAGACGACCGCGCCAATGCGGCCGTGCTCGCGCATATGAAGGTGACGGACTACTTCCAACCCTATGCCGACTTTTACTTCATGGACGACCGTACCGACCAAGCCGTCGCACCTGCCGCGGCCTTCTTCGGGGCCAATCCATTCGATCCGACCCAGACCGGTGGCTACCCGGTCAATTGCAACAACCCGTTTCTGAGCGCGCAACAGCAGTCCACTTTGTGTACACCGGCGCAAATTGCGGCCGCCAATGCTAATCCAACCGCGCCCTGCACATTGGCGGCGGGGAACATGCTATCGGCCAATTGTGTGGATCTCGGGATTGGACGCCGCAATGTGGAGGGAGTACCCCGGCAAGCGGACTTCGAGCACGAGAATTATCGCGCGGTGCTCGGCACCAAGGGCGACTTGATTGACAACGGTGCGCTGACCTACGACGTGTACGCCCAGTATTACTACACGACTTTTACCAGTAACAACCTGAACTATTTTAACTTTCAGGCCCTCGACAATGCCTTCCAAGTGTACAACAACAACGGCACGCCCACGTGCGTAAGCGGGCCGCCCTGTGTCCCCTACAATATCTTCAAAGACGGTGGAGTGACCCAATCCGCGTTGAACTACCTCTACATCAACGGCTTGAGCATCGGATCCTCTACGTTGCGCACCGAGCACGGCGAACTGACGGCGCAACTCGGCACCTGGGGCGTCACCTCGCCGCTCGCCCACGAAGGGGTTGCGGTCAACGCGGGATTCGAACATCGCAACGACCACGAGTTCTACCAGCCCGATTATGCCGAAGAGAATCAGCTGCTGTCCGGCTTTGGCAGCGCCGCGGTACCCATCGATGAGAGTTTATCCGTGACCGAGGGTTTCACGGAAATTCGTGCGCCCCTGATCCAGGATATGCCCGGAGCGAAGGAGTTGCTGCTCGACACCGGCTATCGGTACTCGAGCTACACCAGCGCCAGCGGATCGAACACCATTGGCTTCGAGGCCCACACCTATAAGTTCGAAGTGCAGTATGCGCCCATTCAGGATGTGCGTTTGCGCGTGGGCTATGACAAGGCCATTCGTTCACCCAGTGTCATCGAGCTGTACAACCCGGAGCTCGTCGCACTGATTGCCTCGGGCAACGATCCCTGCGCGCCGCCGGTCACGTATTCCCAGGCGCAGTGCGCCAACCTGGGTGTCTCGGCGGCTCAATATGCCGCGAGCGTCGCGGGTCACGCGGTCAATGGAGTAAATCCCATCCCCCAGTGCGTCGCAGGACAGTGCTCACAATTGACCGGGGGCAACACGGCATTGCAGCCGGAGCTGGGTGAAACCTACACCATTGGCGTCAACTTTCAGCCCAGCTTCCTGCCCAGGTTCACCGCCAGCCTCGATTACTGGCACATCTTGATCGAGCACGAGGTGAATGTGCTGCCCGCGGCAAACATCATCAGCGGCTGCGCCAACACCGGCAGTCCGGTGTTTTGCAGCGCCATTGTTCGCGCCCCGGCCACCGGGGGTCTCCAAGGGTCGAGCCTCGGGACCGGCGGTTACATCGTGCAGACCAATGTAAACTTGGGTTCGGTGTTGACCAGCGGCATCGATATGCAGGTGGCTTACACCCAGGACCTGCCGCCCGGCTTCGGCAACGTGCACTTCGACATGAACGGCACTTGGCTGCAGCACTCCATCACGACCCCCGTCCCCGGCGGCGCCAGCTATGACTGCGCGGGCTTGTTCGGCTTCACCTGCCAGACGGTGAATCCGCGTTGGCATCATATTTTGCGCACCACGTGGAATACGCCCTGGGACGTGTCGGCATCGCTCACCTGGCGTTACATTGGCGCTGTCGGCCAAGATGCCAACACGGGCAACCCGTTGCTCTCGAATCCCAACTACAACTACGACACATACAACGCCCGCATCGGCTCCTTCAGCTGGATGGATGTGGAGGCGACCTGGCATCCGACCAAGATCCTCACCGTCCGAGCCGGTGCCAACAATGTTCTCGACAGGAACCCGCCGCTGCTGGTGGCGCAGACGGGAATCATAGCGGGCGGCAATGCGAATACTTCTGATGCCTACGATATGTTCGGTCGGCAGTTATTCGTCGCATTTACGGCGAAGTTCTAACGCAGTCATGTCAGGAGGCCAAGAGCGGCCCTTCGGGGCCGCTCTTGGCCAGACATCCACGGTGACGAATGCCTTCTGACATCACGCCAATTGCCTTCATCGTCTCCGCAATGCTGGCGGCGTCATGCTCGAGCACACCAACCACCAGCACGTCACGCAACCATGAACCCGCGGTGGGAACCGTTGCACCACTCCAATCAGCACCGCAGACACTTGCGGCGGCGGGCAACGCACCCGCCATCGCGCCTGGCACGGCATCGGACGCCGCAGCGGCGCCGACCGGCGTAGTCGACGCCAGCCTCGTCAAGGCAGGCTATTCGGTGATGAGGCGCCGCGGTGAGGTCCTCTATTGTCGCAACGAAATCATCACCGGGCAGCGCATTGCAACGCGGATTTGTCTGACCGCGGCACAGATTCAGGTTGAGAAGCAAAACGTGACCAAAGCCAGGGACTTATTGAATCAGCCCTCCTACCAATGCTTGGGGGCCTCCTGTAAAAACTGAGCGGAGTGTCACTTTGAAATGGTTGTACCGGGCGGACGGAGTTGTCGGACGCGTTGCGCGTCATCGCCGATTTTTCATTGACGTGAGCTTGACGGCAATGCGACCTCCGTGGCCGGGAAGATAGTTCCAAACGCCGGCATACCCTGGCGGACGATTGGACGCCACTGCGCGGCCTGGAGCGTTGCGGTGCTTGCTGCGTTGTGTTGCTCGATCGTTGCGAGATCCGACCCGCCGCCAACGTCTGCACCCGCCGCGACCGAATCGCTGCAACCCCCGTCGGAGGTCGCGGCAGAAACGGCACCAGCCGCTCTTGAGCGACGTGTGGACGCGTTCGTACGCGCGCTTACGCGCAATCCCGGATTGTCCGATGAGAATTCGCTGGTTCGCTGGAATTCACCGATCTGCCTCTTGGTAGCGGGACTGACCGCAAAAGATGTCAAACTCGTGTCGGCCCGTCTATCGCAGATCAGTTCCTCCTCGGGTGCACCGCTCGCGCGTTCGTCATGTCAGCCCAACTTCATTGTCGTCGCGACCTCCGAACCGGAGCGGGTTCTCGATGCATGGTACGCGCGGGATAGCCGGCTGTTCGGCGATGCAACGTCGGCACAAATTCGCCAGTTCCTCGAGAATTCTCGATCCCGACCGGTGCGCGTCTGGTACAACATCGATCAGGGCCGTAAGTCCGGGACGCGCAATGGCCATTTCATCCCAAGCAACACTCGAGCGGAATCTTCAGCCTTCGTCGGGAATGCAGCTTTCGATTTCTTGTCTGTTTTCGCGATCATCGACACTCATCGGACGGAGCACACCACGCTCGACCAGTTAGCGGACTATGTGGCCATGGCGGGATTGACCCGCGTCGATCTAGACGCCCGGCTTGCGAGCGCGCCTTCAATCTTGCAGTTGTTCGCCGCGTCCAGCGCGAATCAACCCTCGGGTCTCAGCAATTGGGACGCCGCCTTCCTCAAGGCGTTATACGAATCGAATCAAACCTCGCGGACTCAACGCCTCGACATCGCCGAGAGGATGACCCAAAACGTCTCGCGAGCCGCATCGCCATTCTGATTTTGGTGGGAGAGAGGGATCCGTATCTACCAATATCGCGGTAGGGACGCTCATTGCTGAGCGCCCCCCGCACAGATCCCGGCGGGCGCAATTTACACACCGGGCTCCCACCTGGGGTGTTTGACGGCAAAACGGATGCTGGACCAAGGATGAAGGACGCGCGGGAGAGGCAGGTATGCCGCCGTCAACCGCGAGATTCGATCCCACGTCGTCCGGTCCTTCTGGCTGCGACGCCGAAGCGTACGCCACCAGAGTTTCGTGACGTGGAAGCGGAACGCATTCAGGCGCTTCGAGTTGGTCGGTACTGCGTGATATAGAAAATACCCACGCACTACCTGAGCCAACCATCGCCCCTGCTGCGGGATCGGCTCGTGCATGGCTGGCCTATACACTCCCCTGCCGACGCTTCGCCAACATCCTCACGGATGCCGGTGCACGGCTTGGGGCCAATGTGGATCGCTACTCCTTCATTGCGACGGACTTGCACCGTCTACTCCTTGCCGGTCTCCCGGCTCACAAGCATTTGAATATAAACGGATATTTGGGTACCCGAATTGAAGTTTCACCAAAATGTGCCACCAGGCCGCGCCTCTGGACAGCCCAGGTGTGCGGAGAATAGCGCTCGTAATCTCCGCATTTTATACGGAGATTAGCATTGCCAATGCGGAGATCCCGAATCATAATCTCCGCATAACCTGCGGAGCTTCGATGTACCTCTGGGAGCAAGAGCAATGGCCTGACCTGACATGGGATGCCGGGCGCCTGGCCGCATTGCTGGCCGAGGTCTCACGCGAGCAAGGTCGGCTGTTGGGGAGGATGCAGGATCTCGGCTTCGACCTGCGCCGCGAGGCGCACCTGAGCACTCTCACCGAAGACGTGGTCCGCTCCAGCGAAATCGAGGGCGAAAAACTCGACAGCGATCAGGTCAGGTCCTCACTGGCACGGCGGCTCGGCATGGACGTCGGCGGATTGGTGCCGGCCGACCGCATTGTCGACGGGGTCGTCGAGATGATGCTCGACGCAACCACTCACTATGCGAAGCCACTGACGGCCGAACGCCTGTTCGGCTGGCACGCGGCACTCTTCCCCACGGGCGGAAGCGGCCTGCAGAAGATCATTGTTGGCCACTGGCGGAACGACGCCAACGGACCGATGCAAGTGGTATCCGGACCGATCGGCAAAAGGAAGGTGCACTATGTAGCACCGCCGGCTGCGCACGTGCCTGAGGAAATGGCACGTTTTCTGAACTGGTTTGAAGCGCCCGGCAACGCCGACCCGCTGCTCGCCGCCGGCTTGGCGCATCTGTGGTTCGTCACCATCCACCCGTTTGACGATGGCAACGGGCGCATCGCGCGCGCGATCGGCGATATGGCACTCGCACGTTCAGAACAGAGCACTCAGCGCTTCTACAGCATGTCTGCACAGATCCGTCGCGAAAGAGACGACTACTACACGATCCTCGAACGCACGCAAAAAAGGGCGCTTGATGTCACACTGTGGCAGGAATGGTTCCTTACGTGCCTGCGCCGCGCGATCGACGGCTCACAGGAGACACTAACCCGGGTCCTGGAGAAGGCTCGCTTCTGGGATCGCTTCGCGCAAGCATCGCTGAGCGCGCGGCAGGTCAAGGTGCTCAATAGTCTGCTTGACGGCTTCGAAGGGAAGCTCACGACGTCGAAGTGGGCCAAGCTCACCAAGTGTTCACAGGACACGGCCTACCGCGATATCCTGGATCTCGTTGAACGAGGTGCCCTATTTAAGGATGCCAGCGGCGGGCGCAGCACGAGCTATTCATTGGCCCGAGGCTCCGATAATTAGCGTGCACCTCTGCCCCACCTGCGCACCCGCTCAGCTCATGGGCGTGGTCTTCACGTACTCCACCAGCTGCTCAAGTACTTTGCCCCAGCCCTGACTGAAACCCATTTTCTCGTGCGCCTCGGCATGTTCTCCGGTGGTATGAATAGCTGTGGCGGTGTACTTGCAGCCACCATTGCCGTGCGGTTCCGCCCGGCTTCAAGTCGATCTCGCACTCCAAAGTCCGGTAGGGCTTCGGGCAGAAACCCACCGTTGGGCCGTCGCTTCTACGATGAGATAACCAGCGTGTTCGGTCGCATCATCCAGCATCCTCTCCGCTATAAGCGGTTCGACCCGCCGGCACGCCGCCTATTCGCCAACGGATTTCCCTCGCGGATAAGATGGACTATGCTGCGAACGGATGGATTTGAGCCCGTTGGCGTTGGATTGGGCCGGTTGGCTTTATGATGGTTCATAGCGCCTGCGGTCGAGTAACCAAAGTCTCGCATGCTGAGAGCATTCGAGCATTCATTGCAGCACAGGGATATGACAGATAAAGATCCTGAGATTGCCAATCAGCCCGCGGGCTACGTTCCACCCAAGGTTTGGGTCTGGGACAAGGAAAACGGCGGTCAATTCTCGAACATCAATCGCCCAATATCGGGAGCAACGCATGAGAAGACTCTTCCGATCGGCAAGCACCCGTTTCAGCTCTATTCGCTTGGCACTCCCAATGGCCAGAAGGTCACGATTATGCTTGAAGAGCTGCTCGCGGCCGGCTACAAGGGCGCAGAATACGACGCCTGGCTGATCCGGATCGGCGACGGCGACCAGTTTTCCAGCGGCTTTGTCGCGATCAATCCCAATTCCAAGATTCCCGCGATGCTCGACTGCTCGACCAATCCGCCGACGCGGCTGTTCGAAAGCGGCTCGATGCTTTTCTATCTCGCTGAAAAATTCGGCGCCTTCCTACCCGTCGAGCACTATAAACGCACTGCAACGATGAACTGGCTCATGTGGCAGATGGGATCCGCACCGTTTGTCGGCGGCGGATTTGGCCATTTCTACGCCTATGCACCGTTCAAGATCGA
The DNA here is from genome assembly GCA_035314705.1 of Steroidobacteraceae bacterium. GTDB lineage: Bacteria > Pseudomonadota > Gammaproteobacteria > Steroidobacterales > Steroidobacteraceae > Bog-1198. The sequence continues at coordinate 70,504 of DATFZF010000117.1, forward strand.
ATATGCCATCAACCGTTACGCGATGGAGACCAAACGGCAATTGCACGTGCTCAATACGCACCTGGCGAAGAACGAATACATGGCAGGCGATGAGTATACGATAGCCGATATGGCGATCTGGCCTTGGTACGGCTCAATGATGCGCAGCGCCTACAGCTCCCAGGAATTCCTATCCGTGCGTGAGTACAAGAACGTCGATCGGTGGGTGGAGCTGATTGCCGCGCGACCAGCGGTGAAGCGAGGCCAGACCGTCAATCGCACTTTCGGACCCCCTGAGCAACAGTTGCCCGAAAGACATGACGCGACCGACTTCGACAAGAGATGAGCGCGCCACCGAAACATCTGGTGGTCAAGGTCAGCCACCAGGCTCGGCGGCTCGGCTCGACCGTTCAGGGATGGTTCGAAGCGAGTGGAGATTTGGCAAATGTGCGAGCGCGAGCAAGACTTTTCGACAGCTACACACGATCTGAGAACGCACTCTACCGGGTAGAGAATGACATCATCAGAATCCCTTGTTCATCTATTCCCGGTGAGCCTTAGTTCCGCCACCATTTACAGTGTGAGTCTTCCTATGAGGATGTTCGTCACGGCGATGTTCCCTCGTTGATGATCCGGATCGCATTGAGGGTGCGCGGGTAGCCGATGAAGGGCAGCAATTGCGTAATGACGCCCAGCAACGCTTGTCGATCGTTACCGACGGTGAGGTTGCCCGAGACGTGCCCCGCGAGTTGCGCCTCGCAGCCGCCGAGTGCCGCAATGAAGGCGAATGTCAGCAGTTCGCGGAGCTTCAGGTCCAGCCCGGAACGGGTGTAATAGTCGCCAAAGCAGTTGGCGGACAGGTAGCGCGGAACGAGTCCCTTCGAATTCCAGCGCCTTTTTCCGCCTCCGCTCAAGGCAGCGTTTCGCGCCTTCGCGATGAACGATCTAGGTATCTCCCCAGCAATCGAAGGAGAGAACTGGAATCTGCCAAAATCAAGACGGTGGCTCGTTACGCCGAGCAACGCCCCCTTCAAATTGCATGCCCACTACCGACTTCTCGACGACGCCACTCGGCAAGCGCGGACATACCTCGAGGCCAAAGGCGTCGATGTACAGGCGCTCGATCTTTAACTTCCGGTACCTGACGTGACCATCCACGAGCCCGATCAACGCGAAGATCGAGTGCCGTTTCACGTCACCAGCCGCACGACCCCATACCCAGAACGCCGCCGCAACACCTCCGACGACCTCATCCCAACGATCCTGTGGTCTTTGGGGTTAGCAGTCGGCATCCTCGGCTGGCTCTCGATGGCGCCCCGCCAGCCACCCGCCCTCGACAGCCTCGCCATATATACCTGCGATCCTCCGCTCGTGATGCGAAACCGCTGGAATCGCCCAATGGCTCCCATGCTCTACACCTGCCGATCCGGCAACCAGGTCGTCTACCAACGAGCAGGGCTGCCCGTCGGAACGAACTTCCAAGGATGGAAGGCCTGCCGCAATGCCGGCGGCGAAATCAAAATCTGGCGCCACGCCAACCCGAGCCCCTACGGCGGGTACGTCTTTCAGACCACCTGCAACGGCCAGATCTACGCAGACTACAAGGCCCAAGTTGCCAGCTACATGTCCAAACTAGAAGGCGGCCTCATTTTTATTTCCGGCCTCATGATCCTGAGCATCACCCGACTCACCGTGCGTATCTACCGCCGCCTCCGTCATCGTTCAGTTAGGCCGATCTAATCTCTACTACATCCTTCAGCTGGAGCAAAATCTCCCACAGGCAGTAGACATAATAACCCCTTAAGCTTGCCACCTGTTGTGCGGTGGAGTAGAAATCCATTCGTCAAATCTCGTTATAACGTCTAAAAATACGGGGGAATCATGACAACGTTCAAACTCGCAAGATATGTGTTCGCGTCAATCCTGCTGCTGTCGGTCGGATCGGTGGCCCAAGCCCTGACGCTTTCGGTTAATTGCGGCTCGAAGGAGGGCGAAGGCCTCACTAGCATCGGCGCGGCGCTCAAGGCCCTTCAAGGAGCCTTCGGCTCCTTGCCGAACACCATCAACGTACGAGGCGCCTGCCACGAAAATATTCTGATTCAGAACATGGACCGCCTGACGTTGAACGCAGTCAACGGTGCCTCGATTACGGACGCGTCCTACGGTACTCGCGAAGTGATCGATGTCGAGCATTCTACCGGTTTCACTCTGAATGGATTCACCATTACCGCGACGTGCCCTTCAACTTGTATGAACGGCCCGGGCGCAGACGGGATCGATTGCTACCAGAGTGCCGAATGCCTGCTGATCAACAACACGATATCGGGAGCCGGTAACGGCGCCGGAATCGGTGTCTATCCGCTCTCAAAGATAATGGTCCAGGGCGGAACATTGCAGAACAACTATTTCGGGCTGTACAGCAATGACGGCGGTGAACTGTTCGTTATGGGGGTCACTGCTCAGAATAATTTATATGGCGTTTTCTTGCAGCACGGGGGCAGTGTTTCCATTCACGTTGGTGCAGACGGAGTGACCCCGTCCGTCATCTCGAACAACACGCAGCAAGGAATCTTTGCCAACCTGGGTGCAACCGTCAGCATGCATGCGCCTGCCTATGTCACAAACAACGGAGCCGACGGCATTTTGCTCGCCCTGGGTAGTAAGCTGTTTCTCGGCGGTGGCAGCTCTGGAGGGGTTTCAATTACGGGCAATGCGGGTTCGGGCGTCAGCCTAAATGACATATCGATTGCACAGTTCGGCGGTAACGCTCACGTGACCGGCAATGCAGCGCCCAATATTGCGTGCAACGCACCGACAGTCGTGACCTCTGGCGCAATTGCGGCCGCCGGCGGTATTCCCGGACTTCCGTACACCAACTGCACCAACTAATTTCGGCGGTCCGCAGAGGGTTTGGCTAAGGAGAGCGGCGCTTGCCAGCGCCGCTTCTTCGATTCAAGTCTCAGCCCGTATCGACAAGGCGCCCAAGTCTCATCTATCTAATGTTTGACCACTGAACCTAAGCGTGTGCAAACTGGAATGCACTCGCCAAGGAGCCCCCATGTCCGCCTACGAGCTCGCCCAACTCAACATCGGCATTATCAAAGGTCCGATGGACTCACCCCTCATGGCAGACTTCGCCGCGAACCTCGAGCGCATCAACGCCCTGGCCGAGCGCACACCCGGCTTCATCTGGCGCCTGCAGACCGAGGAGGGCGATGCCACCGCGATTCGCCCCTTCGACAATCCCAACCTGCTCATCAACATGTCCGTCTGGCGCGATGTCGAATCGCTCAACAAGTACGTGTACAGCTCCGCCCATGTAGAGATCATGCGCCGCCGTCGCGAATGGTTTGAACGCATGCCCGATGCCTTTCTCGTTCTCTGGTGGGTCCCCACAGGCCATCGCCCCAGCATCGCTGAAGCAATCGCCAAACTCGACACCCTTCGAGCCCAGGGCCCAACACCCCAAGCCTTCACATTTCGCAACGCATTTCCGCCTCCCGATGCGTCGCAATCTCAAGGAGAGGTCACCTTCGGCGATGAATGCCCGGCGACCTGAACCCCACACTCCGCGCAACCTCGAGGACCACATGGACGTCATCCACTTCACCCAAGACGCCTCGAAACGATTGCTATTGAGCGCAGCGGCAGTCCTTTGTCTCCTCGCGGCCGTCATCAACGCCGACGCAGCACCGCAATACAGCCCCTGGGGGTTGGACCTCACCGCCATGGACGTGAAGGCAAAGCCGGGCGACGATTTCGATCGCTACGCGTCCGGCGCCTGGCTTGCCCGAACCGAGATCCCCGCCGACAAGCCCCGCTTCACTCTGCGCGCCATGATGGACGATACCATCGAGGCGCGGCTGCGCGAGTTGATGGAGACCGCAGCCGCAGATTCACGACCGGCGTCGTTGGAGAGCAAAGTCGGGGCTTTCTATACGGCATTCATGGACCAGAGCCGCCTACAAAAGCTAGGCAAGGCGGCGATAGGCGGGCAGATGGCGGCGATAAGGGCTGCCCGTGACCATGCCACTTTGACGAAATTAATGGGCCAAAGCACAACCGACTTTTATGGCTCGATTTATGGGTTCTACCGGGATGTGGACCTAAAAGACGTCAGCCGCTACGCCATCTACGTAAAACAGACCGGACTAGGACTGCCGGACCGGGACTACTATTTAGAATCCTCCTACGCCCCGCAAAAGTCAGCCTACCAAGCCTATGTTGCCAAACTATTGTCCTTACTCGGCTGGAAAAACACCCAAGGCATGGCCGCTCAAGTGGTCAACTTCGAAACCCGCATCGCCGAGGCGAGCTGGACCAAGGTCGAGCAACGAGATCTGGACAAGACCTATAACCCGGCCTCGCGAGCCGAGCTCAAGGCTTTGGCGCCGGCCTTTGCCTGGGATCTGTTTCTGAATGCTGCAGATTTGAGCACTGCCGATCGCGTCATCGTTCAGGAGAAGTCCGCTTTCCCGAAAATCGCTGCCGTCTATCAGTCAACGCCGCTACCCGTGCTGCAGGCGTGGCAAGCGTTCACCGTGGCGGACAATGCGGCCTTTTATATGTCCGAAGCCTTCTCCGCTGCGCGCTTCCAGTTCCGCGACCACACCCTATTAGGCCAACCCCAGGAGGCCCCTCGCTGGCGACGCGCGCTTCGTGCCGTCGGCGGCGGAGACTGCGCCGGCGACGACCGCCTGGACTGCTTCGGTAACTTAGGCTTCGCCGTCGGTGAGATCTACACCGCGCGCTATTTTCCACCCGAGTCCAAAGCCAAAATGGAAGCCCTGGTGCAAAACGTCAAGGCGGCCATGCGAGCACGCTTGGAGCGGCTCGACTGGATGACCCCGGCAACCAAGCAGCAGGCGCTGGCCAAACTCGACACCTATCAGATCAAAGTTGGTTACCCCGACCATCCGCGAGACTTTGCCGGCCTTAAGATTAGCGCCAATGATCTCATTGGCAATGTGCGCCGCGCGGCCGAGTGGGAATGGCGTTTCCAGATCAGCCGTCTTAAAGGTCCGGTGGACCGCTCCGAATGGATCATGACCCCCCAAACCGACGACGCCTACAATGGAAGTCTTCGCGACATTGTCTTTCCCGCGGGAATCTTGCAGCCCCCGATGTTTGATCCAGAGGCCGATCCCGCCATCAATTACGGCGCCATCGGCTCCGTCATCGGGCACGAGCTCACCCACGGCTTTGACGACCAAGGCCGCAAACTCGATGCCAAGGGCGAACTTCGCGATTGGTGGACAGAGCAAGACGCCGCTGAATTCAACGCTCGGGCCAAGAAATTGGCGGCGCAATTCTCCGCTTACGAACCCATTCCAGGCGTCCATATCAATGGCGATCTCACCCTAGGCGAGAACATCGCCGACCTCGGCGGCATTAACATCGCCCTCGAGGCGTATCACCGCTCCCTCCATGGCCAGCCAGCCCCCGTGATCGACGGATTCACCGGCGACCAACGCGTGTTCTTAGGATATGCGCAAGCTTGGCGCGGCAAGGCCAGAGCCGACTTCGTGCGCAGACAAGTGGTGAGCGACGAACACTCCCCTCGACCGTATCGCGTCCTCGGGCCCATCCGCAATGTCGACGAGTGGTACTTAGCCTTCGGCATACAGCCGAAAGACCACTACTATCTCGATCCCAATCAACGCGTACGCATCTGGTGATGCGAGAATGCGCGGAACAACGCACCCGCCTAAGACGTCCGATGGGCCGCGACCTATCCCCAATAACTTACCAGCGCGACGCGCGGAACACCGGACGCCGCGTCGGCCCACAAAGCTGCCACACCCATAAAAGCCGCTAAGCCCAGCAACAGAATCGCGATCGACAAATAAAGATAAATGTGGATACCCAGCGACTTTGAGACTGGGGCCGTTGTCCTGAAACGGCGGTCGGGGTCAAAAGATAAGTACGGGAGCCTATGCGAGTCGTCCGGATTAGATATCAAAGCATACCTATCGACATTCTCCGGCGTCGGTCGCAGCGATGGGCCCTAATCTGAAGACAGCCCGGCCAGGGCCTGAACACTCGGATCGTTCACTTGCCCCAACATTAGCTCACAGATGGTTTGGCCTTGGAGTTCATTGCTGAGGATGACTTGACCTACGGCGAAGTCGCGGATCCAGGAACGATCGCCTTGTTCATCGCCCGTCCCGCTCGGCCGTGCTGTGCTCAGTATCGAATCATGGGACTCAAGCAGCTCGCAAAACAGGCGGTTTTGCATTCGCTGACTTCGCAACCCGCAAGAGACCTCGCCACCCTGGAGGAACTCCCCCGCCGACAAGTGATGGAGGCCACCGAGCATTCGAAGACGATCGACAAGCAGGTCAACCAGACGAAGCTGTTCCTTGTAGTGTTCGTCGAACACAACACGCAATCGGCCCGACGAGATATCGGAGGATTGCCGACGCGCACTCTTGTACAAATCCCGCAGCCCAATGGAGTGAGTCAACAACTCATCAAGAAGCAACAGGGTCGCGGCAGGATTCGCGCGGGGTATATCGCAAGCGGAATCGCTGGTGGAAATATGCATGTCATGTTTCTCCTGTAGATGGCCGGTGGCACCCTTTCCGATGTCCGAGAGGATCACACCAGAGATATAAGACTGGGTTGATTGCACGAAGGTATCGGTCGGCACCTTCGTATAATCCTGTCCCAACCACCGCCCGCGGCAGCAGCGGCCTACGGTGAGTCGTTCGTTCTGCCGGGCGCCTTGCTCGTTGTGCCTCTGAGTCGCCTAATGACTGCCGTGGCCGTTAGGGTTGCCTGAGCCAACAGACCTAACATCAGCCAACCATCGACCGCTGCCGTCAATGCGATCAGTAGAGGCAGCCAGTTGCCGAGTCTGACATCCTTCATGGCGAGGTTTCGCCTTTCACGAAGCGACCAAGAAATGGCGCGAACTGCGCACTCAAGGCGCGGCAGATCGGCTTTTGTGGTACGGCAATCACGACTTGCTCCGATGAGCTGTATCAATGTAAGGGTTGTTATCACATCGAAGAGGCGGCAGTTATGCGATTGCACGATGGTATTGACGGGGCCTTCGTATCGAGTTCGCGGGAGCCGAGCCCGTGCTCCAATCGATCGGCCTCTGCGCTCGACCTCGGATCGGTGCGGCTGCGAGACAATAAGCACATCAAACGGTGCCTGCCCCGAAACCAACACTTAAGTCTCATAGACCTGCTTCCATATGCAGGTCAGTGTGATTCACATGAACGCCGCCCCAATCCTGGTATGTGTAGTCGATGACGATGACTCCGTGCGAGAGTCGTTGCCCGATCTTCTCCGGGAGTTCGGATTCGCCTCCAAAGTATTCGCTGCGCCGGGCGATTTCCTTCAATCCGCTTTCATCGAGAGGACACAATGTCTCATTCTGGATATTGCCATGCCGGGGATGTCGGGGCCCGAATTGCGGCTTGAACTGATGAGGCGAGGTTATGACATTCCGACAATTTTCATTACCGCTCATGCGGACTTCAGCTCGCAGCCGGACGTGTATGAGGGAGCCGTCGATTGCCTTCTGAAGCCGTTCAGTGACACTGCCTTGCTTGAGGCGTTAAAAAAAGCGTCAAATTTGAAGTAAGCCCTCTTGCCTAGGGAGACCCCTCATGCGTTTAATGGATACAGTCGATTGTTCTCCGAGGTTGCTTGCAATGCCGCCGACTCCGCCCACAGTCGTCGTTGTTGACGACGATATCTCGGTTCGCGAATCTCTAGAACTCTTGATTCAAAACGAGGGGTGGCAACCTGCGTTGTTTGAATCGGCACAAGAGTTTCTGGCCCGATCGCCAACCATAGTGCCGAGCTGCTTGATCCTTGACGTCAATCTGCCGGATCTCAGCGGTCTTGATATTCAGCAGCGTATAAGTGATGCAAAGCCCCCGATACCAATCATATTCATAACGGGCTACGGCGATATTCCAACGTCCGTCCGAGCAATGAAAGCGGGTGCCGCTGAATTTTTGACCAAGCCGCTTGATGACGAGGTGATGATCGGAGCCATTCGTGACGCGGTGCGTCGCAGCCAAGCCAATCTGAAGCGGGAAGGAGCCCAGCGTCAATTACAAGAGCGCTTCGACCTCCTGAGTAAGCGCGAGCGCGAGGTCATGGGTCTCGTGGTAAAAGGATTGATGAACAAGCAGGTTGCCTTCGAGCTCGATATCAGTGAGATCACCGTCAAGGCACATCGAGGCAGGGTCATGGAAAAGATGCGCGCCCTGACCTTTGTCGACCTGGTGAATATGGCCGCAAGGCTCGGAATTGGCACAGCGCGAGAATCGGACACGCCATAAGCGCCATCGTCCCTGTCCTCCGCGCCCGGGGAGGCGATCTTGAAGAAGGATGAGGCCCCTAGTGGGTATCCGTCAGGGCACCGGAGGTGCAAGGGATGAAGAAACCGAACGTCGCGCCCGGTTCGTCGTTGGGCATCGCCCACAGCTGTCCCTAGGTGCAATACATCCGCTCAGCGCACTCTGTTTTTATTCGCTGCAGATCTCCCGCCAGTGCCGCCGCGTTCAAGCCGCCTACGTCTCGTCCGCGAGCCATGGCGAACCTCAGTCATAGAATGCAGGAAGCAACCTGAGCTTGTCCGTCTGGCTCTTGTCGTGATTGATAAAGAGCGTCGCCTTATACGCCGAGATCAACTGCCTCACCCTTTCCATTGAAGCAATTGATTCTGCCCTATCGGTATTGAGGGAGGGAACGACGTTGTTCTCGAAATTCTCCTCCAGATGGACCACGTCCCCGGACAGCAGGATGAAACCGGAATTCCTCAGATGGACCAGCAACGACTGGTGGCCGGGGGTGTGCCCAGGCGTGGAAACCAAAGTGACGCTGCCATCACCGAATAGATCGGTATCGCCGTCGATGAGCTGAAGGTTCTTCGGCCTGCCCAAGAGCTTACGCGCCAGCGCCATCAATTGATTTACATTGTCGTTCGGGCCGTCAGGCGAATGGATCCATCTGTACTCGGCTCGCTGCATTACAATCGTGGAATTGGCGAACAGCACCACGTTACCTATGTGGTCTCCATGCGTGTGCGATATGGCAACACGGTCGATGTCGCCGGGCTTCAGTCCGATTTCCGCGAGCTGATCCGTTACTGACTTGTCGAGGTGATAGACAATCAATTTGGGTAGCGTCGACCAACCTCGCGGGTCGTTAAACGCCGTTTCCGGAACACCGGTATCCCACAGCAGCCACTCGCGCCCATGCTTTAGGAGCCAGCAAGTCGACGAGAATTCTATATCGCGCCCGACATTTGCGCCCGGCGTCCATACGGACTCGTCGTTTGCAAGGGAGTGGCCACAATCCAACCTATAGAGTCTTTCAACGACACCCGCCTTCACGGGATCCGGCAGTTTGGAAAGTGCGCTCGCCTCTTCGCCACCTGCCAACATGAGCATGAAGGCAAGCATGCCAAATGGTGCCGCTGTCCTGGTATTTTTCCACATAGTGACCACTCCTCCGGCAATGTGACCTCGCGACCCTTTCTCCTATGATGATTCAAGTTGGAACGAAGATCAGCCAGTCTGTCCCAAGTAATAGCCCAGGCGAGTCTCTACCTCCCCGGGTTTGTGGAATCCTCGTGCCATCAGCCCGTGAATTCTCTCTTGCGTAGCCGGGCGCGCGACCGAGGCCATGCAGGCGTCCCAACCAGCCGCCATTTCGACATCCGCCGGTAAGCTGGCGCTATTCACTAAGCGCTTGGTATTCGAGATCGCCCATTTGTCGAAGGAACTGATGCGCATCGCCAACGATTCGACAAACGCATCAAGTTCGGCATCGGGCAGCGACCTGTTTACGTAGCCATAGGCTTCGGCCAGATCACCGCGGATGTCGTCGGAACCCAAGAGCACTTCCAAGGCTCGGCCCCTACCAATCAAGCGTGGCAGGCGTGCCATGGGGCCGCCGCCGGCAACCATGCCAACTCCAACTTCCCACTGCGATAGAAGCCCTTTTTCCCGGCTCATAAAAGCCATGTCGCACGCCAAGGTAATTTCACTGCCGTTTCCTGTCGCTCGTCCCCGAATTTTGGCAATTGATACCACCGGCGCGTGGGTAATCCGCACCAATATGTCGGGCCACGCTTCCAGCCCCGTCGGTCCTTGGGGCAGGCTGGTCAGATCCTCCATTTTGACCGTGAAGTCGCTATGGTTCAGAAAGAACCCGTCAACTGTACTGTCAAAAACTACGACCCGCAGATGCTCGTCGTTCTCGATCGCCGTCATGATCTCCCCGAATTCCACCACAAATTGCGGGCCCATGAGGTTCAAGGGCGGGTTGTCAAACGTCACCCGCCAGTAAGTTGGCGAGGCCTTGGTGAGTCGGATCTGTGGGGACTTGCTCATCGGCACGGTTTTGATTGTCGCGTTCATCGAAAGCTCCTGTTGCAAACATGGCTGTCTGGGGCCGACTCTATAGTCCGGTGCGTTGATGCCGCTATTGGACAATGGTATCGACGCGATCACCCACAGCCTTCGCATTCGCGCGTGCCGACATGCGGTCTCGACCGATACTTTCGTTCAATCGAACGACGGCCACGCCCGTGCTTTGATCTCCTCTCAAATTCAAAACAGGAGTATTCCATGACCAGACCGGCAGTTTCGTTGGATCTTTCCGACGCACGACGAATCATTGCAGCAGGTGAATGCAGGGCGATTGAAATGGGGATCCCATACAACATCGCTGTCGCTGACGCCGGCGGTGGCCTCGTAGCACATGTACGCATGGACGGTGCATGGCTGGGCAGCGTGGATATCGCAATCAACAAGGCCTGGACGGCGCGGGCATTCGACATGTCGACCGATGATCTGTCGCATCTGGCGCAAAGCGGCCAGCAGGGGTTCGGCATCAACACCACCAACGACTCCAGGGTCGTAATCTTCGGCGGAGGAATTCCCGTCAAGCGCGATGGCGTGGTGGTCGGGGCCGTGGGAGCAAGCGGCGGTAGTGTCGCTCAAGACATAGAGGTCGCGAAGGCAGCTGCAGCGGGCTTGACGGAATAACCAGGAGCGGCCGGGACGCTTCGCAAAAGCCGCGGGAAGCGGCGTCTACACTTAGGGACAGGCGCAGGCGGGCGCTCAGGTGTAGCGCCTCGTGTCCCTAGCCTGCGAGTAGTGCTGCGATTGCCGCGTCAAGGCTCCAGGGTCCTGGCCCTGCCAGCATTACGACGCTCAGTCCGATGCAGTACAGCGCTTCGGGGACGTACAGCAAGTCGCCGAGCCAATCGGCGCGATCGATCGGCCGCCACGCACGTATCCTTTTGACGGCGTCGAGCACAATCGCCCCGGCACATATCACGAACAGCCCACACGCCGCGAGCACGGACAATACGCCAGCGATGAGCGCCAATCCGCCCGCAAACTCCCCGCCAGGTAGCAGCCATCGCATGACTGGCACGGCGTGCACACCGTCGTCTTGAAGCGTACGTGTCAGTGCCGCGTGCCTGGAAGCGTTGAACAGCTTGTGGTAACCGCTGATCGCGAAGAAAACCCCGAGCGCCACGCGATTGAGCGTCAGCGCAGCGTTCGGAGCTTGCGCGCCTTGTGTAATGAATTGGTATACATGCATGATTTAGCGCTCCTGACAGTGCACGGTCAGCCGGCCAAGCTGAGACCGTCGCCTGGCCACTTCCTTGCGGCGGTCCAAATTCGCACCCGCTACTTACGCCACTCGCCGGCCGCCTCAGCTCAATCCGACGGCCCGCGTATTCGGCTCCGACCACTCCGCCGTTTCTATTGCACCAAAGTATCGATCAGGAACGGCATCGGAACGTCGACGCCACCACCCGTACTCCCGAGCTCGTCTGTCGCTCGAATATGCGGTTCTAGCTGCCCGCAGCGGTCGATAAATGTGCTCGATCACATCAGAAGCAACCGTGCCAAGCGATTGGACTTGGACATCGGACACGCTGGCCGGCCCGCCAATATTTATTCAGCCGCAAACCCCACCCACTTAATAATATCGTGGGATTGGCCCGTCCCGCGGCGTCGTATTGTTTCCCAAGTCGAAGAACACTTCATCCACGTAACACCAGCCCCAGCCTTCGGGAGGATCATAACCCTCGATGATCAGGTGACCTGTCGCATGATAGTGACGGGTTGCATGACGGCCTGGCGATTGATCGCAACAACCCACGTGTCCGCAACTCCGACAGATTCTGAGGT
>DATFZF010000118.1:0-2187 GCA_035314705.1 Steroidobacteraceae bacterium
GCTGTCTGCCTTCGCTTGCAGCAAGGGTGCGTACGGCGGCAAGAATTTCCGAATTGACCTGGGTGGCGAATTTCTCTCTGACGGCGGACATGGCATTCCTCACGGTGGCATCATGATGAATCATGATACATCAAGAGGTAATCCCCTCGCACTCGCCGCGCTTTACTTGACCTCTCAAAACCGCTAGTCTTTCGCGTCTTTTCCTAGTTAAATCAGAATATTACGCATGCGGATTACGATCTTTGGCTCAGGGTACGTGGGCCTGGTGACGGGCGCCTGTTTGGCCGATGCCGGCAACCAGGTGGTGTGCGTCGATGTCGACGAACGCAAGATCGCCATGCTGAAGAAGGGCGACATGCCCATCCACGAGCCCGGCCTCGAGGCGGTAGTCAAACGCAATTTCGCTGCCGGGCGCCTGCGCTTCACCACGGATGCCGCCGAGGGCGTGGCTCACGGGCTGTTCCAGCTCATCGCCGTGGGCACGCCGCCCGACGAGGATGGGTCCGCGGACCTGCGCTACGTGCTCACCGTCGCGCGTTCCATCGGCGAGCACATGGCCGAGTACAAGGTGGTGATCACCAAATCCACCGTGCCGGTGGGCACCGCCGACAAGGTGCGCGAGGCCGTGGCGGCCTCCCTGGCGGCGCGGCACGCGGCGATCGAGTTCGACACGGTCTCGAACCCGGAATTCCTCAAGGAAGGGGCTGCGATCGATGACTTCATGCGGCCGGATCGGGTTATCGTGGGCACGGATTCCGAGCGCGCCATGGAACTGCTCCGATCCCTGTATGAGCCCTTCACGCACAATCGCGACCGCATGATCGTCATGGATGTGCGCTCGGCGGAGCTCACCAAGTACGCCGCGAATGCCATGCTCGCCACCAAAATCAGCTTCATGAACGAGCTCGCCAATCTGGCCGAGCATTTCGGCGCGGACATCGAGTCCGTGCGCCTAGGCATCGGCTCGGACCCTAGGATCGGCTATGCCTTCATCTACCCCGGGGTGGGTTATGGCGGTTCATGCTTTCCCAAGGATGTGCAGGCGCTGAAGCGCTCCGCGGATGACGTGGGCTACGAAGCCAGCGTGCTCACCGCGGTGGAGTCCGTCAATAATCGTCAGAAACATGTGCTCTATAACAAGATCAAGGCGCATTTCGGCGATTTGAAGGGCAAGACCATTGCGCTCTGGGGCCTGGCCTTCAAACCCAACACCGATGACATGCGCGAGGCGGCGAGCCGCGTGTTGATGGAGTCCTTGTGGTCGGCGGGGGCGAAGGTGCGCGCCTACGATCCGGTCGCCATGCCCGAAGCCTTGAGGATTTACGGGAAGCGCGACGATCTGGTGTTGTGCAAGACCAGTCCCGAGGTGTTCCAGGGCGCCGATGCGCTCGCCATCGTGACCGAATGGCGCGAATTTCGCAGCCCCGATTTCGAGCACATCAAGAATACGCTGCGCACACCCGCCATCTTCGACGGGCGCAACCTCTATGACCCGGCGCACATGGCGCGTTTGGGCTTCAGCTATTATGCCATCGGCCGCGGCCGACGCTCTCAAGCGAGGGATCTGTGACCCCAGTGATTCCGGTGATTCTATCCGGCGGCGCCGGCACGAGGCTCTGGCCGCTGTCGCGCGAAATGTACCCCAAGCAATTGCTGGCTCTCACCAGCAAGTACACCATGCTGCAGGATACGGCCACCCGCCTTGCGGGGATTTCGGGGGCAGAGCCGCCCATCGTGGTGTGCAACGAGGCGCATCGCTTCACCGTCGCCGAACAGATCCGGGCCTTAGGGTTAAAGGCCTCTGCGATTCTGCTGGAGCCTGCCGGGCGCAACACCGCCCCCGCCGTGGCGCTCGCGGCGCTGAAGGCCCTGGAGATTCACCCCGAGGCCACCCTGGTCGTGGCTCCGGCGGACCACGTGATTCGCGATGCGCGCGCGTTTCAACTCGCTGCCGATGTCGCCGCCGAGCTTGCGCAAGGCGGCAAGCTCGTGACGTTCGGGATCGTCGCGCGCGCACCGGAGACGGGCTACGGGTATATACGCCGCGGCGCGGGCCCAGGTCCCGCGTATCCGGTGGCGCAATTCATCGAGAAGCCGCCGCTCGAGGTTGCGGAGAAATTCGTGGCGTCGGGCGATTATTATTGGAACAGCGGCATGTTCGTCTTCACGGCGAGCCGCTATCTGACG
>DATFZF010000119.1:0-10780 GCA_035314705.1 Steroidobacteraceae bacterium
TCGCCTTCCAGCAGCTCCATGACGATGAACGGTCGGCCCGCATTTTCGGCGATCTCGTATATGGTGCAGACGTTCGGGTGATTAAGTGCCGACGCGGCGCGCGCCTCCTGTTCGAGGCGCTGCAAAGCGAGGGGGTCTTGCGCCAGCTCGTCGGGCAAAAACTTGAGCGCGACGCGGCGACCGAGCTTCAGATCCTCGGCCTTGTAGACCACACCCATGCCGCCGCCGCCGAGCACTTCGAGAACCCGGTAGTGGGAGACTTTCTTGCCCGTCAGGTTGCCATCGTAATTTGGCGCAACGGCGACTCCGACCGGCGGATTGGGTGGCCCTGCTACGGGTTCCAGAGACTCTTGCACGGCTGCCGGCCCGATCCAGCGGTAGCCCCGGCGCGCGAGGGTCTCGATGCAGCGGGGGGTATCGGCGGAATCCCCCAGAGCCAGTCGCAGCCTGCGCATCGCGGCATTGATGCTGTGATCGAACTCGACGACGGTATCGTTGGGCCAGAGTCGCAAGCGAATCTCGTCGCGCAGCACGAGCTCGCCTGGCCGCTCCAGAAGCATGTGCAGCACCTTGATCGATTGTTCCGGAAGCCCGGTGCTGCGGCCGTCCTTCCGCAGCTCGCGAGAACGCAGGTCGAGTTCGAATGCGTCAAATCGAAGGAGGTCGGCAAAGCGGGGTAGGTTCAAGTGACTGACTCGCGTGGCCCCTCGATCCTGGTTCGTTTCAACTTTACCAGAAGATCGGCCGCTGCATCACGCCGAGCGGCATGTCAATAACTCTTTTAATTTCAATAAATTATGAATATAAGAAAAATGTAATAACTATCTCACCCGCAGTGCATTGAAGCAGTCGCGCCTCTTGCATCAGCGTGGCACCCGACGCAGAAATTCCGGGATGTATTGGGAGGCGTTATGTCGCGATTGATTGAAGTTCGCTTGTTTGGGATCGTCATCGCCATCGTGCTGGCAGCCGGTTGCGGCGGTGGCGGTGGCGAGGGCGTGGCACCCCTCACGATCAACTCAAGCTCCCCTCCGGATGGCGCGACGGGCGTCGCGTACCCGGCCTTTGCATTTACCGCGAGCGGCGGAGCGGCACCGGTGACCTGGACCGAGACCGGCGAGTTGCCACCAGGTCTGTCGCTGAGTACTGCGGGCAGCCTGTCAGGTTCGCCCTTTGCCCCGGGAACCTTTGCCTTCAAGGTTACGGCCACGGATGCGTCCGATCCGTCGCAGACGAGCTCGATGTCGGTGAGTCTCATGATCATCGACTCGCCGATCGTCCTCAGCACGACACCGCCGCTGGCAGGTACGCTGACCCATCCGTATGCCTATACCTTTATGGTTGCGAGCGGCGGTACGCCGCCCTTCACTTGGATGGTCAGCAAAGGGACACCGCCTCCGGGTATGGCGGTTGCCAGCGATGGGTCGCTGTCGGGGACACCGACCACCGTCGGCCCATTCACGTTTACCGTCACCGCCACCGATAGCGCGCCGACCCTAGGGACCGGGTCGCAGGCCTTCACGGTTGATGTCAACGCGCCCGCCCTGCCCGTCATCAACTTACTTCCCGCGCCGCCGGCGGGCGTAGCAGATAACTCTTATGCCTTCACATTCACAGCGACTGGCGGCTACCTGCCGCTCAGTTGGGCGGTGACGGGCGGCGCGCTGCCGCCCGGGCTCGTGCTCGGAGCGAGCGGGCAGCTCAGCGGCATCCCAACGACCATTGGCTCGTCCTCCTTCACCGTGACCGTCACGGACAGCGGGCCGACGCCGAACATGAACTCGATGCCCTTCAACATTGCGATCAACGCGCCGCCGCCGCCCACCATCAACAACACACCGCCGCCGACGGGAACCGTCGGCACCGCCTATCCGGCGTATCAATTCACGACGACTAACGGGTATCCCCCGTTGGTCTGGAGCGAAACGGGCGCACTGCCTGCAGGGCTCAGCCTCAGCGCCGGCGGGGTATTGTCCGGAACACCGCAGACCGACGGCCAGTTCCCCATCACGCTCAACGTTCAGGACTCGCTGAATCGCGGCGCCCCCGCCGAACCGGTCACGGTGCGAGTATCGCTCGCGCGGCCTGCAGCGGGGTTCACGCTGACCACGGGCAGCATGACGATCGCGCGCTCCGGGCATTCGGCGACATTGCTGCTCAGCGGCCAGGTGCTCATCGCCGGCGGGCCCGATGCCACCGCGGAGTTATATGACCCAACGAACGAGACCTTCAGCGCCACCGGCAGCATGACGGTCGCACGCTCGGGGCATACCGCGACGCTGCTCGCAGACAAGGCGCTGCCGAACTACGGTAATGTGCTCATCGCGGCGGCGGCGGGCGGCAGCCAGACCGCGGAATTGTATGATCCGGCAACCGGCAAGTTCACCCCGACCGCGAGCATGGTCGTGGCGCACGATGTGCCGACGGCAACGCTTTTGCAGAATGGTCGGGTGCTCATAGCGGGCGGCGAAACGGCCAGTGCGGAGCTCTACGATCCCGCCAGCGGTGAATTTACCGCGACCGGCAGCATGACCGTTTCACGGGTCCTCCACACCGCCACATTGCTGCAGAACGGTGAAGTGCTGATCGCGGGCGGTTACACGACGACGGGTACGACGGCGACGGCCGAGCTGTACAATCCAACGAGCGGCAAGTTCATGGCGACTGGCAGCATGAGCGAGCCGCGCGCCGGACACACTGCGACATTGCTTATGAACGGCCCCGCGCTCACGAACGGCTCGGTGTTAATCGCTGGGCGGGATTTGACCGCCGAAGTCTACGATCCCGCGAGCGGCACATTTTCACTCGTCGGCAACCTGCTGGCCGCAGTCAGCCCGACTGCCAGCCTGCGCGGCGATGGAACCGTAGTGTTTGCGGGCGGGAGTTCCGAGCATGAGTACGTTCTTTGCAATGGTCCTGGCGGATGTCAACCCCGGTACGCACCTAACTCGACCTCATTCGCGGAGCTGTTCGCACCGGAGAGCGAGGGCTTCACGGCCACCGGCTCCTTGGTCACTGCGAGAGATAGACATACCGCCACGGTGCTCGCCGACGGCAGTACCGTGCTGGTCGTGGGTGGCGTGCTGCACGTCGCCGTGGGCCATCCGGAAGCCATCGTCACGGCCACGACACTCGCATCGGCTGAGCTGTACAAGTAGCTATGCGATTTCCGTCGGTGCAGATCGGCGGGCAGCACGAGATCACCGCCGCAAGCAGAATTTGAGCGTCTGCTTCCCGGAAATTTTCGCGGCTCGCTCAAACGTCGGCTTTGGCTGGTCGCGTTCCGGAGCGACCGATGTCTGGCGGCCAGAGTCGCCATTCCAAATCGTGAATTTAACGCATGCATGTTTGGCCGGGTCCGCGAACCGCAGGTCGCGACCCGAAGGCGCCGGTCACGAGTGGCAGCTTTCAGGTGTCCCAATACGACATCCGAGCCTTGAGTTTCTTACCGAGATTCTGTTGGTAGAAATTGGTGCTGAGGCCGAAGTTGACCGAAATAGGCTGCGGTAACATTATTATATGCATCCGGTAACTTGGCGATCGGCAGCCTTAGAGTGTTGATCTAGCGGTATACCGAGCCGTAAAAAGAAGAGCCTGGGAGCGAGACCATGGAATCGATAAGCCGCCGGACCTTTCTGGGATCTTTGACTGCATCAGTGGCATTCACGGCAAACGGTCAGTTGGCATTTTCGCAAGAAGTATCGGGCGCTCAGCAAATGCGAATTCGCGAATCCTTAGCGGGGCGTCTTGCGGCTGACTTGCCATCGTTTGACGGAATTTTTGTATTTGACCAATCTGTTTGTCGGGCTATGGCGACTGACTACGGCCACTATATTCATCACATGCCCCTCGGCGCGCTGTTTCCAAAATCAGTGACGGATGTGCAGAAAGCGGTTCGTTATGCGAATTCCAAGCACCTGAAGCTCACCATGCGTGGGACCGGCGGGGCCGCCTATGGACAATCTCAAGTCAAAGGCGGCATCGTCATTGATTCGAGCACACTGAGCCACATCGCGTGGGTGACTGGGGACACGATTGACGCAGGGCCCGGAGCGCTCTGGAAGGAAGTCGCTGAGTTCACGACGACTCGCCAGATGACGCCGCCGGTCGTCCCAGACAGTCTCTACATCAGCGTAGGCGGGACTCTCAATGCGGGCGGTATTGGAGAGACCAGTTATCGGTTAGGCGCTCAGGTCGATCACGTGGTGGAACTGGACGTTGTCACTGGCGCTGGGGACCTATTGACGTGTTCATCCTCGCGCCATGCCGAATTGTTTCAAATGGTGTTAGCCGGGATGGGACAGTGTGGACTTATCGTGCGAGCTCGCTTAAGGCTCGTGCCCGCTCCCGACCAAGTTGTTGTCCGCCGATTTACCTACGAGAATCCGGGCGCCTTCCTCGCTGACCTTGCCATGCTGGCATCTGCCGAACCGGAGGGCGCCATAACGGGCGATTTCAATCTTGAAGGCGACGGGAAGACTTGGACTCCGGTCATAACGGTCACTAGCTTTCGCAGTCGCGAACCCGCGTGGCGGGGCCAGCTCACGGGCAAGGAGACCCAAGCCGCGGTTACGCAAAGTTTCGTCGAGTATCTCAATCGGAATACCGAAGGCTACCTGGCTACTCTTGCGAGCGGAGTCAGGTTTCACCCGCACGTGTACATGCACTTCTTCCTTCCCGCCGAGCAAACCCCCGCGATGGTCACCTATCTAATGAACACGCCAGGGGCGACGCTCGGAGCGGATGAAATAGCCGTGTTCCCGATGATCAACTCTAATTTCAAGCAATCGCTTCAACGAATGCCCGCCGGATCGCTGTCTTACCATATGCGCATATACAGAGTAGCCGCTCAGGAGGGTTCGCCCGATCACCTTCAAATGCTCGAACTGAACCGAGTGGAGTGTCTGCCCCGAATCTTTGCTCATGGGGGTACGGTCTATCTTCCATTCTCGCCTCTCCTTGATTCGAGCCAGAGACTTCAGCAATTTGACCGGGAGATCTGGGATCGCCTCACTGCGGCGAAGTCGATGTATGACCCGACAGGCGTCCTGACACCAGGGGCGGGGTTGTTTCAGGCCTAGTGGAGTCGGGATTTTCGGCGCATTGAGGCTGGTTTTTTTTCGGGCCCCGAAAGTCCGATGGGCGGAGGCCGTCTCAGCAGCCTCACGGGACCGGAATTGGCCGATCGGGGCCTGTTGCGGAATTTGCCGCAGACGACCCCAACCGGCTGGACACCAGTGACCGGTATCGGGTAGTGAAAAGCGCAAACTTCGGCATGCTCGTGGATCACCGGTCACCGGGGATCCGGTACGGGCTAGAGGCTAGAACCTGATCTTGTGTGACAGGATGGGACTGGATCGAGGATTGTTATTCGAATAATCTAGACGAGCTTTCGTACCTCAACTTGATCTCCGTGCGTGTCGCTTCTCGCGGCCAGTCGGGAGGGAGAAGAAATAGCGCTGCGTGAGGGGTGAAACCAGTTGTGATCGGTTTGGGTCGCGAACGCCCGTGTCGTCGCAGGTCAGTTTCGTGTCATCTGATTGCGAGTCGGTCCAACGAGATGCCAGGATTCCGCCTTACACTGCTCGGTGGTTTTCGCCTCGAGGATGAGGACGGGAAGGAAATCACCATCGCATCGCGCAGGCTGCAGGGCATGCTGGCCGTTCTGGCGCTCAGCAGTCCAGCTGCCGTCACGCGCGAGCGCATCGCGGCAATGTTTTGGGGGGATTTGGGAGACGAGCGCGCCCGGCACAGCTTGCGCCAGCTGCTGAGCAGTTTGCGGCGCAATGCCCGAGTTGTCGACGCGAGCGGCGACACGCTTTCCCTGGACACGCTGGTTTGCAAGGCCGATGCGATCGAATTTCAGCAGCTCGCGCGCAGCGCGGACCCGACGGAGATCGAGGCGGCCGTGACCCTCTATGCGGGGCCCTTGCTCGATCACCTGTCGCCGAAAGAGGAAGGGTTCGAGGAATGGCTACGCGCCGAGCGCATGCGGCTGGCGAAGCTGGCTTCAGGGGCGATGGCGCAGCTTGCGGCGAAGTGTGCGGGCGCGAAAGACCACGAGGCTGCCGTTCGCATCCTGCGGCGCTGGCTGGGCGACGATCCTGCAAACGAGGAGGCGCACCGTGCATTGATGCGCGCGCTCGACACTATGGGTCGGCGCAGCGAAGCATTGGCGCAATATCAGGTGTGCAAAGAGCAGCTGCGCAAACAGCTCGACGTCGAACCGGACACGACCACGCAGGCGCTGTGCGAATCCATACGCAGGGGCAGCCCCGGCGCGCACGGCGCGAACAGCGAAAGCCTACCGGGGATCTCGGTACTGCCGTTTACTAATCACACGCGTACACCCGAGCTCGATACGCTCGCCAAGTGTATTGCGGAAGACCTCGGCAGCCAGCTGGCGCGTACGCCGGGATTCCAGGTTGTCGCGCAGCCAGCGGTTGCTGCGGCCATGCTGCCAATCATCCAGCACATTGCGCAAACGCTGCGTGCGCGCTACGTGATCAGCGGGAGCGTGCGCCAACCCGAGCCCGGGTATGTGCGTGTGGCCATACAGATTATTGAAGGCGAGAGCGCTCAATACGTTTGGACAATGCAGCAGGACCTGGCAGCGCCTTGCGCAAATAGGGAGGTTGACGACTTCGTAGCGAGTACTGCCGCAAAAATCGAGCAGCAGCTCACCCTCGTTGAAGCCAGGGAGGGTCATAAACGAACTGACGGGCTCGATGCATGGGACAAGATGCGCCAGGCGAATAGCGCCTTGTTCTCGGCTGGCTGGTCCGAAGATGCGGTAGATTCCTCGGTGCGCCTGTTCCGCGAGGCAATCGCGCTCGATCCGAAGCTCGCGCTGGCACGCGCGCAGAAGGCACTCATCATGGCGCTCGCCTCGAAATGGGGATTGCTTGGAGGCGATGATCCGCGGAAAGAAGCGCGTGCCGACGCGGAGAAGGCGCTGGAGCTGGAACCGACAAAATCAGAGGTGCTGGGCTGCGCAGGCTGCGCTCTGGCAGACCTCGGCGATACCGAGCGGGCCCTGCCGCTCCTGGAGCGCGCGATCGAGGAAAATCCGAACAACGCGCAGGCTTGGGCCGCACTTGGAGCCACCCAGCTGCTGCGCCGGCAATACGAAGCGGGCGTGGAGTCGCTGCGGCGGGGGCTGCGCATCAGCCCGACCGACTACCGGCGATCAGTATGGCTTACGGCGCTCGCCAGTGGTCTCGTCCGCCTAGAAAAACCCGACCAAGCGCTCGCCGCAGCCGAGGGCGCCTGCCGCGCCGACTCGAAGTTCTATCCGGCGCAGATTGTCCTCGCCCTGGTGCTGACGAAGCTCGGCAAGGAGGCCGAGGCTGTGAAGGCGCTCACCGAGGCGAGGCGCATCCGCCCGCGGCTCGCGATCGGGGAGATCCGGCTCTGGGCCGGTCGAATCCTGGACCGACCCGCCGCATCCCTCGGACTCTAAAAAGAAGGTTTTTTCGTTGCGATTGACGCCCGATTGACGCCTTTCGGGACGGCCGCTTGACTCGCTGCCGCCAAACTTCCTATTGCCTCCTCAGATTCGGCATCGAGGAGAACGAGACAGCCGTCATTAGGAACATCGACAGGAACAACGCACATGGACCAAGAAAACTTGCAGGCGGCGCTCACGCGCGTCCAGAACGCCTTCGCCCAGCACCCCAGCCTCGCGAAGCAGGACAAAGTCACCACGGCGACTGTGCGCGAAGGAACACTGTGCCAAGTCGCCGAGGACGGCTGGCAATTCGTGGTCGACATGCCGGAGACGCTGGGTGGTACGGTCAAGGGCCCCACGCCCGGGACCTACGTCCGCAGCGGCCTCGCCGCTTGCCTCGCGATCGGGTATTCGATGCGCGCCGCGCTGCTCGGCGTGCCGATCCGCGGCGTGCAGATCGAACTGCAGGCAGACATGGACTTGCGCGGCATCTTCTGCGGCATGACCACGGTTCCCGCCTATAACGGTATCACCTATGTCGTGACGGTAGACAGCGATGCGCCAGAGAGTGACATCCGGCGCGTGCTCGACGAGGCGGACGCGCGCAGCCCCTATATGGAAGTCTTCCGCAGGCCCCAATCACTGCGCCGCGAAACTAAGATCGTGCGCAGCGAGACCGTTTAGCCATGGACGCGCAGTTACAGAGGCGAGTCCAGCGCTACGGCTGGGATCGCGCCGTGGGTCCCTACGAGGAGCACTGGCTGCACCGCCTCTGGCCCGCAACGGAGCGGTTGCTGGAGCGCGCAGCCATCGCGCCAGGCGAACGCGTGCTCGACACTGCCTGCGGCACGGGCGTGCTGGCGATTGCGGCTGCGGGCCGGGTGGGCAGCAGCGGAACCGTTATCGGCACCGACATCTCAGAGAAGATGATCGAGGCGGCGCGCGGCGCGGCCTCGGCGCTAGGACTTACGAACTGCCGCTTCGAGCGCAGCGACGCCGAGCAGTCACTCGATTTGGGGATCAGGTTCCAGGTCGGTCTGTGCGGCCTCGGGCTGATGTATATGCCGGACCCGGAGCGCGCGATCGCCGCGTTGGCAGGACAACTCGTGCCAAATGGAAAAGTCGTCGTTTCGGTTTGGGGGCGCCGCGACTGCTGCGGGTGGGCCGATATTTTTCCCATCATCGACGCTCATGTCAAATCTGAAGTGTGCCCGCTGTTCTTTCGCATGGGTACGGGCGATACGCTGTGCCACGGCCTCGAGGCTGCGGGCCTGAAGGACATTTCCACGGAACGGCTCGCGATGACCCTGCGCTACGGCGATGCTCGAGAAGCGTGTGATGCGATTTTTCTGGGCGGGCCGGTAGCCCTCGCCTACGCGCATTTCGATGAAGCGAGCCGCGCGGCCGTACGCGCCGATTACCTACGCTCGGTGGGGACGTACCGCCGCGGCGAGGGCTACGAAATTCCAGGCGAAATCGTCATCGGCTACGGGGTTGCCCCGGCCTGAACGCAAGGAGAATCAGATCACGGAAAGAATCTTCGCGGGTGGGCCAATCAGTCTTCCGCGTGTCTTAAGGTTTATCGTAACTCAAAAATGAGGTGATCAATGAATAGCAAGACGTTGTATTCCGCGATTAAGGCCACGGGACTTGCGCTGCTAGTCTCGGCGGCGATGGCAGCTGATCCGCAGACCGTGATGAGTTGGAAGGAGATCAAGTGGTCTGCGGCGCCGCCGGTACTCCCAAAGGGCGCAATGATTGCGGTGATGGCGGGTGATCCCGCCGCGACGGGCCTTGTCGCCTTGCGACTAAAAATGCCGGCGGGTTACAAAATTCCGGCGCATTGGCATCCAACTGATGAGCAAGTCACCGTACTGTCGGGCACATTTTCAATTGGCATGGGTGACAAGCTCGATGAGACAAAAGGCCACGACTTCAAGGCGGGCGGTTATGCCGTCGCGCCTGCGCACATGAATCACTTTGCCTGGACGAAAGCAGGTGCGACGATTCAAGTGAACTTGATAGGCCCATTTGAGTTGACCTACGTCAATCCGGCGGACGATCCACGCGGCGGCAAGCCAAAGTAGTGAAATGCCCGTCCAGTGCCTAAAATCCGCGAGCGACCGCTTCGGACCAAGGAAAACTCGTGCCTTCAATGTCCGAAGTTGCCCGATTGCCGTCGGCTGAGACTCTCAGAGTCGGTCATCGTGCGAGGCCAAGAAACACCATCAAAGCGCGATTTAATCTAACTACATCCTCGTCGTTGAGTTTTCCGATTCGCTTGCCGAGCCGCGCTTTCGGAACGGTGGTGACCTTGTCGATCATCAAGCGCGAAGCGCTCAAAAGGCCATTGCGATCGGTCGGCTCAATCAACATGCGCAGTAACGGCGCTTCGGTCGAGTCAGTTGTGAATACGCAAAGAGTTATAGAATTCGTGGAATCAAAGCGATCTTCCTGCACTATCACCGCAGGGCGAGGCTTGCCCGCGTACGGGCCACCGCCCGACACAGTCCATACCTCCCCACGCTTCATTCGGCAGCGTGATCTGAAATGGCGTCAATGAATCCCTGATCGCCCTTCGCTCGCTTGCTGGCAGCAACGGCCTTGGACTGCTGACGTGCGGCGCGTACAAAGGACCGTGCATGCACATCGGGCACCCAGATCTGAACCGGCCGCAATCCCTGTGCGCGCAGGCGTTCTCGGTGTAACCGGACCTTATCTCTCGACGAACGGGTACTATCAAGCACGGAATTGTCCTCGATGGTTACATGTAACCTAACAGATCAACTTCGGTGGCGCAACTGGATTCGGCACCCGGCGTGAGGTGAAACGCGGAATTCGACTCGTATCGATTTGAGTGACAGCTTCCTGGCGACCAGTTCGGTAGTCCGAACGGCCGGTTGTGGCCGACTCCGTTTTCGAATGACTCCTGACGGCAGACGAAGCGGTCATTCAGATTCGGATCAGGGGGGTGAGACCCGGGGGCATTTCAGACGCCCCAGGGCGGTTCGCTCAATGCGCCGCTTGAGGGCAGCGGGTGGCTTCCATTGGCCACCTCGCGCGACGAATCAGCTGGCGGCATCGCTAACGCTCGCGAGCGGGTCCGGTGCGTCGAACGCGAACGCGAGTTCCGCGCGCGCCAGCACATGGGGATGCCGCAGCGGGGAAACCATCGCTCCATCGCGCTTAAACGTTAGCATGCTGAATACGGTGCGGACGACTGCGATCGGTCGACCGTTCATCAATTCCACGATGACCTCGGCGCTGCGCACCCGTTGGCGGGCAAAGCGAGCGAGGCGGTGGGTTTTAGGGAACCGGAGCATGCGGTCG
>DATFZF010000120.1:0-30478 GCA_035314705.1 Steroidobacteraceae bacterium
GCCGATTCTCACTTCATTACCGACCGCCACCGACGCGGTGTTGAGCGTATCGATGAGACCGTGTACCGCCTTCCGCCAGTCGTCGATGGCGTGTAGATTGCGCTCCGTTCGCGCAAGAGACGCCAACGCATCGACGGTGAAATGAAGGGCCTCGACTCTCTGCCAAGCGGCTCGAATGGCGGAGACCAACTGTACATGGTTGGCGATGTCGGTGGCCCGTAGCGCCTCAATTGCGGTCATCACGGTCCTCGAAGCCTCGTCGTGTGTCGCGCGAATCACGGGTCGCGGATCGTCCTGCGCAATGAGGGCAGTGCTATTTTTTGGGACTTGAGCGCGCACCGTTACCAACGCATCGAAAATCGTTTGATCGGTTCTGGTCAGGCGGGCGATGCGGCCGGCAAGCGCGTAATTGCTCCAGGCCTGAACGGCCAGTATGAGCGCCGCCACAAACAGACCCGTCATCAGAATACCCAAAGACGTGATCAGAAATTTCGTTATCGAGGACTTGAACATGTCAGCCGAGCGCTCGCGAATCGAAGGTGCAATGATGATGGCATTTGCGATGTCGGCGCGAGCGAACCATCTGTTTTCGAGCCGACTGCGGTTTTTATCGAATAATCACGAAGCGGTGAGCATGTATCCGAGGCCTCTCATCGTTCTAATCGCGGGTCCGTCGGGTTCAAGCTTCCGGCGAAGGCGGGCTATGTGCACTTCGAGGGCGTTGGGTCCTACCGCATGGTCGTAGCTGAACACCTCGGCGATCAGGCGTTCTTTGGTGACCACCTCGCCGGCTTTCGCAGTCAACCGAACGAGCACCTCCCATTCCCGTGGCCGCAGTCGCAATACTCGTCCTTGCACCTCGGCGGTGGCGCGGGTACGGTCGATCGTCAAATTGCCGATGACCACCACCGGACTGGGATCGCCATGATCGCGCCGCAAGAGCGCTCGAATGCGGGCGCTCAGTTCGCTGGCGTTGAAAGGTTTCAACAAGTAATCATCCGCCCCGAGATCGAGACCTTTGACCCGATCGGTGACATGGTCGCGGGCAGTCAATACAAGTATCGGAATCTTGCATCCTCGAGCCCGCAACCGCTGGAGTACCTCGAACCCCGACATATCCGGAAGACCAATATCGAGTATCACCAGGCTGAAAGGCTCCACATGGGCAAGAAAGAGAGCTGTCTCTCCGTCCTTTGCCGCATCGACTGCGTGGCCGGCGCCTTTCAGGAGCGCAATGATTCCCCGCGACAGCGCGGCGTCGTCCTCTACCAGCAGGATCCGAGCCATGATGCCCCCCTTTCGCTACCACCAAGATCCGACCGTACCACGTCGTCGCGTCGATGTGATCCTCGACCAGGCTATGTGGGCATCTGCGCGATGATACCCGACATGCTAGGCGCCGCTTGCACACCGGCCGGCTGGGCCGGCAGTTCGAACACTATGCACAGACCGCGACCCTCCGAACCGGCCTCGGCGTAGAGCCGGCCGTGATGCAACTCGATGATCCCGCGGCAGATCGCGAGTCCCAGACCGCTGCCTTGGTGGCCGGTGGGACTCTCGGGCTGCAGCCTCACAAAGCGATCGAAGATTCGATTGC
This sequence comes from Steroidobacteraceae bacterium, assembly GCA_035314705.1. Taxonomy (GTDB): domain Bacteria; phylum Pseudomonadota; class Gammaproteobacteria; order Steroidobacterales; family Steroidobacteraceae; genus Bog-1198. The sequence goes on from DATFZF010000120.1 coordinate 1,598, forward strand.
GGTCCCCCGCCGGCACTCCGGGTCCCTCGTCTTCCAGGCTGACCTGCCATCGCGTGTCGTTGATGACCGAGCGCAGCCGAATGTGGCCGCCCGGCGGAGAGGCGTTGACCGCATTGCTCAAAAGATTGAGCAATACCCGCCGCAGCCAGCGCGGCTCGCAGATCGCGCTGCCGGCGCCCTCATGACCGTAGGAGAAATGCAGCCCGCGCGATTCGGCCAGAACCTGCGCGTCGATGCTGAAATTGGCCAGCAGAGCCGCCGGATCATGGGGTGCCAGGTCGAGGGTGATGCTGCGTCCTTCGGCGCGCGACAGAAACAACAATTCATCGATGGTGGAGTTGAGGCGCGTGACCTCCTCGAGCACTGTCAGGATCTCCTCCTCGCTTTCGCCCTTGAGAGTGCCGGAGGCCAGCAATTTCTCGGCGTGCAGGCGAATCAGCGACAAGGGCGTCTTGAGTTCGTGCGAGGCGTCGGCCGCAAAGCGCCGAACGTGCTTGAACGAGGCTTCCAGGCGATCAAACATGGCGTTGAGCAGCAATGCCAGATGAGAGATCTCATCGTTGCTCGAGGGTACGGGAATGCGCTCGCTCAGATTATTGGCGCCAATGCGGCTGGCGGTCTCGCGGATCAGCCGCACCGGACGCAACGCCAGGCGGCTCAGACCGAAACCGATCGCGACGCTCACGCCTAACATGATGACCAGCAGGGCGGCGCAAACCTCGGCGTAACCTTCCATGACGCCTTCAACTTGCCTCTCCGGAGTCGCGATGACGACGTCGTACGGCGGCAAAATGAATTCCGCCACCCGCAGCAGACCGACGCTGCCCCAATCGATGTCGTACTTGTGCTTGCCCTTGATGTCGGGGATTTCGGCGCCGTGCAGATTGGAGGAAAAAAAGATGGTGCCGATGTCCCGCCCGTGGATGTTGATGTAGAACAACACCGAGGCGTATTCGGTGGTCTCGCGAATGCGGTCGTTGATGATCGCCGGACTGAGCGTCTGATAGTCCGGCCCCAGATGCGCCTTGATCTGGTTGAACTCGGATTCATTGAGCAGATCCAGGCCGTGAATCAGGTAGCCCTGGAGGAGGTAGTAGCCGACGACGAACAGGATCGCGAGCGTCGCCGTGGCCGCAGCGGCGTACCAGAGAGCGAGTCGTGCACCGATCGACCTCACTGCAGCTGATAGCCGACGCCGCGTACGGTTTTGAACAGCGGCCTGCCGTCCGTGGGCTCGAACTTCGCCCGCAACTTGCTCATGTAGACATCGAGCAGATTGGCGTCCACCTCGTACGGGGACGCCCACACCGTCTCGCAGATCAACGTGCGCGTCAGTATACGTCCGGCGTTCTGCATGAAGATCTCGAACAGCGCGAACTCGCGGCTCGTCAATTCCACCGGCGCACCGTTGAACTGTACAGTCCGACCCACCAGATCGACGCGAATCCCGCGGTGTTCCAATACCGTGTCCTTGACGCTCGATTGCCGCCGCAGCAGCGAGCGCAGCCGCGCCAGCAGCTCCTGCATGCTGAACGGCTTGGGCAAATAATCGTCGGCGCCTACGTCCAGACCCTTGATGCGGTCCTGGAGCGTGTCGCGTGCGCTTAATATGATGACCGGCTCGTTGAAGCCGCTCTTGCGCCACTGCTGCAGCAGATCCAGGCCGTCGCCATCCGGGAGTCCGAGATCGAGTACGATCGCGCCGTAGCTGCTCTCGCACAAGGCGTCACGCGCTGCGCTGCAGCTGTTGACGTGGCCGACCGTGTAGCCCGCTTCCGTCAGCCCCTGCTTGAGCAGCACGCCGAGACGGCGCTGATCCTCGACGACCAAGATTTTCATGATGGCTTCAGGTTCTCGTTCTAGTCTAAACGACGATGGCCGGATGCGGCCGAATCGTCGAGGATTTGATATGCGATACCGACATATTCTGTTTTGCGCCGCGGCCGGTTGCGCCGTCTTCGCCTCGTTTTCCGCTCCCCCCGCCCCCGCCGCCGCCGCGGCCGCGGCCGGCTACCGCATTATTGCGCGATATCAAATCGGCGGCAACGACACGGGTTATGACTACTTGCGGGTCGACGCTGCGATGCGGCGCTTGTACGTCGCGCACGCGACGCGCGTCGAGGTGCTGAACGTCGACACCGGCGAACTGATCGGACAGATCACCGGCATGCGCGGGGTGCATGGAATCGAGCTCGTCCCGGAGCTCGGCAAGGGCTATACCAGCGACGGCGTGGATCGTGCAATCACCGTGTTCGATCGCAGCACGCTGCAGGTCCGTAAGCGCATCCGTTATACCGGCGAGAAGCCCGATGCGATTGCCTATGACCCGGATACGCGCCGGCTATTCGTCGTCAACGGCGGCGGCACCGGCGACGTGACGGTCATCGATCCGACCAGCGACTCGATCGTGGACTTGGTCGAGCTGGGTGGCGGCAAACTCGAGCAGATACGCTTCGATGGGCGTGGACGGGCGTTCGTCAACGACGAACAGCGCAATCTCATCCACGTGTTCGACACTCGCACGCTAAAGCCGCTGGCGGCTTGGCCGGTCTCCCCTTGCGAGGAGCCGACGGGCATGGCGGTGGATCAAGTGCATCACCGCGTGTTCAGCGCCTGCGGCAACAACAAGCTGGCGGTGCTCGACAGCGATGATGGCCGCGTCGTGGCCATGGCGCCGATCGGCAGCGATCCGGACGGCGCGTGGTTCGATCCGGCGACACAGCGCATATTCACCTCCAACAAGGAGGGCACTTTGAGCGTACTGCATGAAGCGACACCGGAGCGCTACGAGACCGTTCAGACGCTGAGCACGGGCTCGGGCGCACGGACAATCACCGCCGACGAGAAAACGGGCCATCTGTTCCTGCCGACCGTTCGCACCGGGCCGGCGAAGGCAGGCGGTGCGCCGCCCCTATTGCCGGAGACCTTCGCGGTGCTGGTCGTCGGCCCAGCGGACGGACGATGATTCCCGCTTAGGCGACACGCAATTCAGACGATGCCCAATCGCACCCGCGCGCTCCAAAACCACGGCCGCGCGACACTGAAGCGCTCGATGGTTGCGGCAAAACCGACTGTGAGATGGGACATGATTAGAAGTACGCCAGGGTCTCCACGCCCTTGCCGACGGGAAAAGTTCCGAGCACGGTCGCCGACTCCAGGTCAATCCGCGAAACAGTGCCCTCTCCATGATTGCCGACCAGCGCCGTTTTGCCGTCGGCCGAGAATGCGAAACCCATGAGACCGGTGCCGGCCGACTGCACGACCCGCTGAGGTCCATGGAGATCCGCAGCGCTGAAGATGTTGATTTGGCCGCTCGGAAGGCAGGTGAGCACTCTGCTGCCATCGGGGGTGAAGAAGATTTTGTACACGCCCTTGTCAGCTCCCTCAACCCGAATCCGGTCAATCTCGGCGTCCGTGCTGGTCGAGATGACATGTAGGTAGGGTTCGGAGAAATCCGCCGCCAGCACCGTCTTGCCGTCCGGGGAAGCCGCAATGCCCTGGGTGCCGTTCGGCATGGGCACCACTCCAATCATTTTGCGAAGCTTCAGATCGATCACGCTGATGAACGGCTTATCGTTCTTGTTGGCGACGTAGATCTTGTGTGCGCTCGGCACCAAAGCAATCCAGTGTCCGGTCCCCTCCACGTCGATGGCCGCCTCGATGCTGCGTTTCTTTGGATCGAGGATCAGCACCTTACGGCTGAGGTCGCAAGTGACATAGAGACGGCCCGCGGCGTCGACCTGGATTCCGTGAGGCGCCTGGTAGGGCGCCACGTCAATCATCCCTGCCATCTCCCGGGTGGCGAGATCAATCACCGCTATCGTATGCCCTGGATGCGGATTGTTGCCGTAGACACCGTCGCCGTACACCGTGACGTAGGCCCACCTGTGGTCCGGTGAGATGGCGAGTTCGTGGGGTCTCATGTCGGGCTCGGCACTTGGGCGCAGGCTGCCCAGTTCTCTATCCGTGGCCGGATCGAAGAAGCGGACATAGCCGCCCATTTTATCCACCATGACCAGACCGGCGGCGCCGGTGGGGCTGCTCAGATTGACGCCCCCGGAAACCGCGAGCGAACCAGCGAGACCAAATACCGCGATAAGGCTGGTACCCATGGCGCGCCCCACCGTCAGGCGGCCTGCAGCGGAACGGACTGCGGTAGCGTTAGGAACGCATGCGCCACATGCCAGAGCAGTTGCCGCTCATTGCTGAGCACGAGGTCGTGCGCCGCATTCGGAATGATGGCGAACTGGCGATCCGCGTTCGGCAATTTGACGAAGAAATCGGCGAGGTCTTCGACCGTGGCGATCCCGTCGTACTGTCCGCGCACAATCAAGGTGGGCGATTGAATCTGCTCCGGGTGGACCAGGGGCAAGTTGACGGTCATGTCGAGATACGTGCCGGTCGGAGCGCTGTCGCCGAACTTCAGTTCGGCTGCCGCGAGTGCCGCGGCAACCGCGGGGTCCGTGGTTCCTGGCATGTCGCGGGTAAAGATGTTGCGAATCATCGCCTCGTCGCGCTTTCGCCGATTGTGGTTGCGGTAGAAGTCCGTATCCGCTGCGCGTTTTGCGAGCGTGGGCGAACCCTTGCCGGTGTAGGTGAACGCCTCGAGAATCAGCCGGTTCACCCGCTGCGGGGCCACCGTGGCGAACGCGCCCGCGCGCAGCGCGCCTGCGGATTCGCCGAAAAAATGATATCGCGATTGTCCTGTTTCGCGCTCCAACACCAGGACGGCCGCCTTGAGGTCTTCGACGCCGGATTTGATGTCCGAATTACCGTCAGTCTGCATCGATCGGCCATAACCCTCACAGTCCATCGTCCATGTATCGAAACCCATGGCCGCAAACACATTCATAAGGGAATACTCGCCGTGGCCGTCCACACTGAGATCGAAGCTCGATCGCGAGGAGATCGAGGAGCCATGCACCAGAAACAGCACGGGAAGCGGCGCTTCACCCGCGACCGGTGCCACGGATCGTTTGCGGTACATGTAGAGTTTGACGTCGCCTTTATGCGCCCAATACTCGGCCGTCCAATAACGGCGCTGCTCCGCCCGAAGCGGCGGCGATGGCGATGATGTCGGCGATTGATCCGCCGCGGAGGCCGGCAATAACTGGCCGGCCAGCGCACCTGCCAGCCCAAGGCTCGTTCCCTTGATCAATGCACGGCGCGAGACCGTCACGTCCGACTCGGTCATAGAGTCCCTCGGTTGCCGCTGATGAGGTCCGCTGCCTCGTCAATTCACTTCTACCGTCGAATTGTATATTCAAACTAAGACAGCGGGGTGGCGGGCGCGCCGATCATGCGTCCCACCACCACTCCCAACGCTCACGTCGCTGTGTGCCTCGACTGCACCGCCGTTTGAGTGGATGCGATGATGCCCAATTGCCGGTGCGACTGGCCGTCGAAGAGAACTGCAACGCCGGCCATGATCAACATGTTCATGATCAGGGCGACCGTGAGTGTGGCAATTTTTGACGCGATTTGAGTGTGCATGTGAGTCTCCTTGAGGTGGTACCGATTCAGACTTTGCGGTTGACTGTGCAAACCTCGCACTAACAACAAAGCAAGCACCGTGCCAAGGCGCTGACATCCGCTAAGCCGCTATTTTATAAAGGATTATTTTAATGCCTGCGCAAGCGTGGACCTGGGTGGACAGTGTCCGCGGACAGCGCCGGACAGTTGCGCGTACAGCGCTTGCAACTCGGTGATCGAGCAAGGCGCTACGGCCAAGGTCCAATCGCTTATCGGTCCGATATCAACGATTCTTTCGCGGATTAATCCCTGCTTGGGGATGGGCGAACGCAGTTGAAAACTCGATACTTGTTTTTCGTTGGGTCAGTAGCGGCCTTTTTGGCCGCCGGGTCCGCGAATGCCGAATTGAGCCCGGAGGATTTGGCGAAGATTGCACAGAATCCTGTGGGCAACCTGATCAGCGTGCCGTTCCAGGAGAACGCGTATTTCAACGTGGGTCCTCTCAAGGGCACACAAAACGTGCTCAATATCCAGCCGGTCATCCCCATCTCGATCAACGACGACTGGAACATCATCACGCGCACCATCCTCCCCATCGTCTCGCTGCCGGCATTTGCGCCGGGTCAGGGGGGCACCAGCGGGATCGGAGACGTGCAAATCTCCGCTTTTCTCTCCCCCGCAAAGCCCGGCGCTTGGATCTGGGGTGTCGGCGCCGTCACGCAACTGCCAACGCACAGCAACGACGCGCTCGGCAACAACAACGCCGGATTGGGACCGACGGTTGTGTTGTTGCACCTCGAGCATGGCAGCCCCTGGGTGTACGGGGTGCTGATGAACAATGTTTGGTCGGTCGGCACCACCGGCAATCCCTTCAACCGTGATGCGCCGAAGTACAGCAACGGACTGGTGCAACCCTTCCTCAATTTCAATTTTGAGGGCGGCGCCTATCTCACGACCTCTCCTGTGATCACCGCCAACTGGGAAGCAAAGGGCTCGCAGGTGTGGACCGTGCCGATGGGCGCGGGAGTCGGCAAGCTCTTCAAGATCGGACGGCTGCCCGTGAATACCCAAATATCCGGGTATTACAACGTTGTGAGGCCCGACTTTTCCAACAACTGGCAGATACGCGCCCAAGTGCAGTTCATGTTTCCGAAGTAGAAATTCGACTGGCGCAGGAGTTGCTCGGCGTAGCGCGCTTTCCCTCCCAGGTGCCCACGTTGGCTGTGTGTTCTTGAGCAATTCGGTCTATGCTGGACGCAGATTTTCGGGCGGTTATCAGCAGTGCGCGCTATGCAACCCTCTTCGATGGTTGTCGTTTAGATGCCGGCTTCAGGCAGGGCTGCCGAACAGCGCACGTTTGTCCCCTACCCGTTCTCCCCAACGAGGCATGAGGCAACCCTGCCGCATCTGGTAGCCGGTCGCGACTCGCGGCGCCACCCCGTCGTTGTGATTGGCGGTGGACCCGTCGGATTGGCGGCGGCCATCGGACTCGCGCGGCACGGCGTACGCGTCCTGCTCCTCGAGGCAGACGACTCCGTCTGTTCTGGCAGTAGAGCGATTTGCATTTCCCGCCGCAGCCTCGAAATCGCGGACCGGCTCGGTGCGCTAGAGGGTTTCCTGAAGATCGGCTTGCCGTGGACCGGTGGACGGAGCTTTTATCGCCACCAGGAGGTCCTCCGCTTTTCGATGCCGGCCGATCAGAATCAGAAACTGCCGCCGATGATCAATCTCGCCCAGTACAGCATCGAACAAATTCTGCTGAACCGTGCACAGGAACTGCCCGATCAGATCGAGATTCGCTGGCAGGCTCGCGTAACCGGAATCGACGTCGACCGCGATACCGTCAGCCTGGCCGTATTGACCCCTCTAGGCGACTATCGTCTCGAAGCGGACTGGGTGATCGCTGCCGATGGCGGCCGCAGCTTCATCCGCGAAGCGCTCGGCCTGCGTCTCGAAGGAACGACCTACGAGGGCCGGTACGTCATCGTTGACATCCGCAAGCCCAATCGCACACCGACGGAACGATTCGCCTATTTCGACCCACCTTGCAATCCCGGTTCCACGGTACTCGTGCATCAACAGCCTGAGGGCGTCTGGCGCATCGACTATCAACTGCGAGATGGAGAAGATTCGGATGAGGCAATCGCGCCGGAAAACGTGATTCCGCGCGTCGCAGACCTGCTCGAGATGATGGGAGAAACCGGGCCGTGGAATCCAATCTGGATCGGGATTTACAAGGCCAATGCGCTGACCCTGCCGCGATATCGTCATGAACGTGTCCTCTTTGCGGGAGACGCTGCACACTTGGTCCCGATATTCGGCGTTCGGGGCGCCAATTCCGGCATCGACGATGCCGACAATCTCGCCTGGAAGCTGGCATACGTCATCAAGGGGGTCGCGCAGGATTCCCTGCTCGACAGTTATTCATCCGAACGGGTCGCTGCGGCGCGCGAGAATCTTCGCTATGGGATGAAGAGCACTGAGTTCATGGCGCCACCTTCGTTCGCCTTCGACCTGATGCGAAAGGCAGTACTCGAACTCGCGGTCAACCACCCCGAAGTGCGATCCCTGATCAATCCCCGCCAAACCTCGGCCGTTACCTATAGCGAATCGCCTTTGAAGGGAGCCTTGAGTGCCCGTGAGATTACCGGTTCCGCCATCCCCGGCGCCGCATTGCCCGAGTGTCCTCTGACGCTCGTTGCCGGTGGGGAACGACGCCGCCTTCACGTCACCGACCTTCTGACACTGGGCGCCGAACCGGGCTTTACCGTACTGTGCTTTGGCGATCTACCTTCAATTTGCGTCGCAGTGACGGATCTTGGTACGCGCATGCGTAACGACCGGGTTGCGATCAATGCGATCGCCATCACGCGCGCGTTCTCGGGAACCGGTAACGAACCCTACGGCTTCGATCACACCGATCGACTCTACCCCCTCTTTGGCGCCCGCGCAGGCGACGTCGTCTTGATTCGCCCCGACGGTCATATACTTGGCCGTTGGCGCGACCCATCGGCCATCGACCTCGTGACCGGTATTCGTCGCGTATTGGGCAATGCCTCGGGCTAAAAGGACTGACGATGACTCCCATCGACCTCGATGAATCCTACAGCCTGCTTTGTCAGACGATGACCCGGCTGGGCAGGTCGGAGGCTGAGCGGTTCCTCGCAAGATTTGCAGTCATGGCACTCGCCCTCATGCCCGACCGCGGCGTCGCTGATCGCGTCATCGCTGCTGCCGCGGACATCGACCGTGCCGAGGCGACCCGTCAAGACGATGCTGCGAATGCGCGCAATGCTTGCGCTGGGCTCGAATAAGGCAGTCTGCAAGAGAGCGGCTATTTCGCCGCGGCTTCTCGCCTCGGCCGGCGGACTGCTCTCACCTTGCCGCTCCGTCCGCCTCCGCAAAAGAACTGATCGCCGCCGTCGGACTCCAGTCCCGACACGCCCACTCCAGGCGGCATCTCGAGTCGCTCCAGCACCTCTCCCGTTCGCGGATCGACCCGCCGCACATCGCTCTCTTCTCCTTCCCAGGTGCCGTGCCAGAATTCTCCGTCGACCCAGGTGACCCCGGTGACAAAGCGGTTGGACTCGATGGTGCGAAGTATCGCCCCTGTCTCTGGATCGATCTGGCGGATCTTTCGATCCCGATACTGCCCCACCCAAAGCGTCCCTTCGGCCCACGCGAGCCCCGAGTCGCCGCCGCGCCCGGGCGCCGGGATCGAGGTGAGCACTTCGCCGGTGTCAGGATCGATTTTTTGGATGCGATCTTCGGCAAGCTGGTACAGGTGCTTACCGTCGAATGCCGTTCCTGCATGCGCGACCACATCGATGGACCGCCGCGTCTTCCCGCTCGCAGGATCGAAGGCGTGCAACTTGTCTCCGGCCGCTATCCAGACGTTCCGGCCGTCAAAGGTAACCCCACCCACCTGGTCGACGCCCGGAAAGGGTCCATATTCACGGAGAATTTCCGCTGCTGATCGTTTCATGCGTCCATCCTAGTCGGTCGGTAGGGGTCCGGGGAGTAACAAGATTGTCGGGAATCCCAGCACCGGCGGAGTCATCCAGCGACGCGCCCGTCCGTGACCAAACGGCTGCACCTTGCCTGCTTCGCTCAAGGACTCGAGCGCCCGCTGCACGGTGCGCGGGCTCGTCCGCAGGGCGATCGCCAGGGCGGAACTCGACCACGACTCGCCGTCGGCGAGGAAGGCAAGCATTGCCGCATGTTCATTGTCGACGGGCGGCGCCAACACCACCACCTCGCGCGCGCGGCGCGGCGCCAGCGCGAACCCTGCCTTTGTGGCACTGACGTTTGCCATCGTGCGAAGCTTCACGCGCAGCCGCCCGACTTCGACCCGCAACCGTGCACGATACGATTCATCGGCGTGCTTCGCGCGGAAGGCGCGTGCCACGAGAATGTTCCTCGGAACATCTGCGGGCCACGCTTCACCCAGCGCGCGCGCAAGCGCGAACAAGACGGGGCGTGTCGCGAGCGAGACTTCCGTTGTTTCGTCGCGCACCACATAGCGGCACGCGTCCACGACGAGCGCGCCCGAGATCAGAAGCGCTTCGACCTCCTCGAGCATAAGGAGCCGTTCCTCGCCACGCGCAATCAGGCGCGCAGCAGGCGTCTTGAGCACAAGCGATGCGCTCTCGACTTCCGCCGTCAGCGCCGGGATGCCTGCGTCGCGCGCCGCGCGCCCGGCCCGAGCGAGCGCAGCGCGTGCCGCCTTGGTCCGCAGGCGCCGCATCGCGATCCCCGCAACGGCCAGTTCGTGGGCGACCCTCGACGCGGGCGGGTAGGACACAGGGTCAAGCTCGGCGAGGGCACGCTCGGCCTCATCGAGGTGTCCGATCAGGAGCAGGCGCCGGACCTTGAGATTCCGCGCATGGGCGGCGTTCACCCAGTCACCGTGCGCTTCGAGCATCGACCGGGCCGAATCGAGCGCCTTCGCAGGCCAGCCCAGATCGCGCGAGACCAGCGCGATCTCGGCCTCGGCGACGACGCACCTCGCTCGGGCTATTGCCTCTTTCGGGCCAAACGCGCGCGCCGCGCTTCGCAGCAGCGCCTTCGCGCGCGCGAGATCGCCGAGCTGCGCCATCGCGATTCCTCGCAGGGCGAGCGCCGGCGCGTCGTCGCGCAGTGCGACCCGCTTCAATGCGCCCAAGGGATCACCCGCTGCAAGTGCGCGCGCCGCAGCCGTGATCAGCGAATCCATGGGAACCCCGCCACTCTTGTCACTCCCTGCGTCTCGCCATCCCGGGCTAAGTTTATCCCCTGAGCATCAAAAAGGCGGTCATTAGGAGATCACGATGAAAGTACTCTTCAAGTCCTGGATTGCACGCCTGCCCGCATTGCTGCGCGCGCTGGGGCCGTATGCCGCGATCGAGCTGCTGCTGCCGGGCGGCAGCGTCATTGCGCTCCTCATATGGCTGTGCCGGCACCGTGCAAATATCGGAGGCCCGGCGGCGGGTGCGCGTGCCGCAGCGCTGAACAGCGACTCGCTGAGAATCCCGCCACACTTGTCACTCCCACTGTTTCATGGCCCGGTCCTAATCTATTCCACGCACAGCAACCCGCGGATGATTCAAAGGAGAGACCTATGTGTCCAGCATGCATTGCAAGCACGGCAGCAATAATCGCCGGAGCCGGATCCACGGGAGGCATTCTGGCGGCGTGCATCGGCAGGTTCAGAAGCCTTTTCAGAGCGAATCGTCTCGGTCGGTTTCCAAAAACCAAGGAGCAATAAGATGGCAACGAGCAAAGGGAAAGACAAGGAGCAGGGGAACGGCGACCTTGCGATGAACACACCCGCGATCGTGTCGCCGCAGGAGTGGGAGGCGACCCGCCAGCAACTCCTCGTGAAGGAGAAGGCCCTGACCCGCTCTCGTGACGCGCTGGCGGCTGAACGCCGTCGGATGCCCTGGCTGGCTGTGGACAAGAAGTACGCGTTCGACGGACCCAAGGGCAAGGTCGGCCTGCTCGATTTGTTCGAGGGCCGCCGTCAGTTGATCGTCTATCGCGCCTTCTTCGAGCCCGGAGTGTTTGGCTGGCCCGAGCACGCCTGCCGCGGCTGCTCCCTCGGCGCCGATCAGGTCGCCCACCTCGCCCATTTGAATGCCCGAGGCACCACCCTCGCGTACGTGTCACGCGCGCCGCAGGCGGACATCGCACGCCTGAAGGCGCGAATGGGCTGGGAGATGCCCTGGTACAGCATCACCGACGCCTTCGACGCGGACTTCGGCGTCGATGAATGGCACGGCCACAATGTGTTCTTCCGCGACGGCGCGCGCCTGTTTCGCACCTATTTCATCAACAACCGTGGCGACGAGGCCATGGGGACTACATGGAGCTACCTCGACATCACGCCGCTCGGCCGTCAGGAGACTTGGGAGGACTCGCCAGAGGGCTACCCCCAGACTCCGACGTACAAGTGGTGGAACTGGCACGACAACTACGCCGCCGAGGCGCCGCCCGACCCGAAATGGGTCGAGGTGTCCGACGCTGGAGAAGCCACCTTTCGATAGCGTGAGGAGGAGGCGAAGGTGTCGCGAGAAGACAGTCAATCCGGCAAACACTGCTAGCGATCAGGGGCAACCCTACGTGTCCGCACCAGTCGCAATGCTGACTCAACCGCGTCGCTGACCGCCTTATCGTCCTTTTCACGTTGGGTGTCGGAATTATGAAAACTCTGATCCACCGCGTGGCGGACGTAATGCGCGGGCAAGGCGTTCAGCGCAACGCAGCTGGCGTCTGCCAACAATTCCTCGTCTCCGACCAATTCCGGAAAACGCGTACTTAGTTCTCTTACCTTGTCAAAAACCGCTCTTTCGTTGAGATTTTGTATTGACGAAAAAGGCATGTTGGGACTCTCCTAGATTCCAAATCGATCGCGCGCGACTTCCCGGGTAGTTGAGAAAGTATGGCGCCAAATTAATATACCTGCGACGCAAATCAAGGGAATTACCCTGTCTATTTGCATTCCTAGCGGCAATTACCTAGATGACTGCGGTTTGTCGCGCAGTGTGCGTCGCGGACGAAAAAGTTAATGTGAATGAGTCGCTATTACTTGCGATGCTCTGGCGCCGCGGGCACCGCTACCTCCATGCAATTTCACAACCCGTAGACCGCTTGACGAAGTGGAGATCATTGTCGAGCGGCAGCCAACAGTTTCGTCAGCCGATGCCGATAGAGTGGCCTCATGGCCCGGATGCCGAGAGGACCGCAATAAGTTGAGCAGCGTCAGTCTACCCCGGAGCGAGTGCGACCCTCGCACCGTCGATGCCCTGTTGAGCATGGGCTCCGCGGCGGAGTTGTACCGTGCCGTGTTCGAGCAGCTGGCGGTGGGTGTCGGGCACAGCACGCTGCAGGGCAGCATTCTGGATGCCAACCCGAAGTTCTGCGACTTGCTTGGCTACCAGCGAGAAGAGTTGGTGGGCAGCGGGATCCGCGAGCTGACTCACACCGATGACATCGATCGCAGTGTCGAAGGCCGCGAACACCTACTCGCCGGAACCGGTCCGAGCTACGAGTATGAGGTGCGGCTCCTGCGCAAAGACGGCGAAGCGTTGTGGACACGCATCTCCACCTCGCTGGTACGTGCAACAAACGGCACACCAGTACACTTCACTTCGGTGGTGCAAGACATCTCGCGGCAAAAAGCTGCCGAGCGGGACAACCTGGAGATTCAGCTGCGATTCCGACAGCTCGTGGAAAACATCCGTGAAGTCATCTTCTTGGTCGACCCGACCGCCCGCTGCACCCTGTACGTCAGCCCGGCATACGAGGCGATCTGGGGGCAAAGCACCTCCGCTGTATATGCCGATTGGCAAGCCTGGACGGGCGCGATTTTTCCTGAGGATCTGCCGGCTGTCCAGGCCGCCGTGACCGCCTCGCTCGTGACGGGCCAGATGAATCACGAATTCCGAATCGCACGCCCGGACCACTCCATGCGCTGGATCAACGGGCGCACCTTTCCGATCTGTGACGGGGCAGGAAAAATGATCCGGCTCGCGGGCCTCGCCGAGGACATCACGGCGCGCAAGCTCGCCGAACAGCAGATCGAGCAGCAAGTCGCGAGTCTGCGAAAAGCCATGCGCAGCACTATCGATGTCATTGCCACCATCGGCGAGTTGCGCGATCCATACACGCACGGACACGAGCACCGAGTCGGCGAGCTTGCAGCCGCCATCGCGATCGAGATGCGGCTGGAGCCGAGCCGCATCGAGGGCATACGCATTGCCGGCTGCCTGCACGACGTGGGCAAGATATGCGTACCTGCCGAGATTCTCGCCAAGCCGACCCGCTTGACGCCGGAGGAATTCAACCTGATCAAGGTCCACCCGCAGACCAGCTACGAAATCCTCAAGGGCATCGAATTTCCTTGGCCGATCGCCGAAATCGCCCGACAGCACCATGAACGCATCGACGGCAGCGGATATCCACGGGGACTCAAGGATCAGGAGATCTTGCTCGAAGCGAAGATCGTTGCCGTCGCGGACGTGGTCGAGGCGATGGCCTCGCACCGCCCATACCGGCCGGGACTGGGCCTCGAGGTGGCGCTCGTCGAGATAGAAGCCACCAAGGGTACGCTCTATGACGCGGAGGTAGTCGACGCCTGTGTGCGGTTGTTCCGTGTCAAGGGCATGCAGCTGCCGATGGCACGCTAGTCGAGCAGGCAGCGATACGGCTGACTTCGATTGTGATGATTGGTCTCGACACCGCCACCTTGGCTTCTCAAGGAGGTTGAAGTTCTCGGAAGGCGAAGTTATGGTAGCGCTATCAGTGGAAAGCGTTGCTTCCCATGCTCGGCCGATGCCAGTCCGCGTTCTTGCCAGATCTGGAAGCGTTCAGAAGCAAGGCGATTAGGAGCTAAATAGCGATGTCCTCTTTTCGACGAATAGAAAGCATACTCACCGGATTTTCCGCGTGGCTCCTTTTGGCTCAGATGGTTGCCTCGAGCGCTTTTGCCGCCGACATAGAGATGCAGGTGACCGATAAGGGATACCTCGATACCCAAGGATTTAGTGTCTTTCTGTACGACAGCACCTATCATCCCGTTTTCGTAGACCAGAAGAATACGGCCATGGAAATGATTCTCCACGGCCAGCGCATCGCCACCAATGGCGACGTGCGCTTGATGCCAACACCCGAGCAGTGGGACTTGGTGGCAACCCTCGAAGGGCGTCAGGCAGATAAGGCGAATAGCCGGCTCACCGCCAATCTCGCTTTCCCATCCTTCGATGTCAGCTACACGCTGGCGGTGACGGCGGAACCCGGTGGTGTAAAGGTCAGCATCAAACTCGACAAGCCGCTGCCGCCCAAGCTTGTCGGCAGGGCCGGTTTCAACTTGGAATTCCTGCCCTCCATCTACATGGGCAAGAGCTACTTGGTGGACGGATCCAAGGCGGGCCTCTTTCCGCGGACGCCGAATGATTCCATGATCAAGGTGATGCCGCTTTCCGACGAGCCCAAAAAGGCCTACTACCTGGAGGACTGGGATAAGGCCAAGGGATACACGCAGCCGCTTCCGTTTGCTCAAGGCAAAAGCATCACTTTAGGGGTTGACGATTCGCTGGCCCGGGTCACCATTGTGTCGGATACAGCCGCCCTTATGCTGTTCGATGGTCGCGACCGCGCGCAAAACGGCTGGTTTGTTCTGCGTTCGCTGATTCCTTCGGGCAAGACTACCGACGCCATTGTGTGGCATGTCAGACCTGACGTGATTCCGAAGTGGACGCGCCCGCCGATGATTGCGCACAGCCAAGTCGGCTATGCGCCAGGGTTTTCCAAGGTAGCCGTACTCGAACTCGATCCGAAGTACGTCGGCCCGCAGACCGCCAAGGTGCTGCGCCTGACCGAAAGCGGAGCTTACCAGCAGGTATTTGCAGGCCCGATCACGCCTTCAACGCCTTGGCTCCGTTACGTTTACTCGAAATTCGATTTCACTCCGGTCAACAACCCCGGCCTCTACGTCATCGAATACGCAGATCAGCGTACGGCACCGTTTCCGATCGCCAAGGACGCCTACGCGAACATCTGGCAAGACAGCCTGGACCATCACCTGGCGGTACAGATGGATCACGTTTCAGTGCGCGAAGCCTATCGCGTGTGGCACGGCGCCTCGCACTTGGATGACGGCCGCATGGCACCCATCGTGGGAGAGCAATTCGACAACTGGAATCAGGCTACGGCGCAGGATGGCAAATATAAGGGCGGCGATCACATTCCTGGGATGAACGTGGGCGGCTGGTACGACGCCGGCGATTTCGATCTAGAAGAGCCGGCGCAACTGAGTGTGATCCAGAATCTGGCGCTGGCGTATCGCACCTTTGATCTCAAGTACGACGAACTCACCGTAGACGAAGCCGCGCGAGAGGTTGAAATGCACCGTCCCGATGGCGTGCCGGATGCGATTCAACAAATCAAGCATGGCGCACTGCTCATCCTGGCGCAGTTCCACAATATCGGTCACTCGATTCGCGGCACTCACGAACCGGACCTGCGCCAATATACGCACTTGGGCGATGGCGCCTCGAAGACCGATGGCCGCATTTACGATCCCAAACTGGGCCCCAACGAAGTAAAGGGCGACTACTCAGGCCGGCAGGATGACCGCTGGATTTTCACCACGACCAACGCAACTCTTCAGTGGAACGCGATCGCCGCCCTGGCGGCAGCGGCCGATGCGCTGAAGGGCTGGGACAACGTGTTGGCGAAAGACTGCCTCGATACCGCGATCAAGGCCTGGAACGGCGAAAAATCCAATCCAACGCCACCGCCGGCGGCCCCCGGCTGGGACGCCGGGGCTCCCGACGATGCCCCCGGCGTGCTGGCTGCCTCGCAGGGTGTGGTGTCTGGCGCTCAAAATGGTCGTACCCGTTCGGGCAGATCGGCCGCCCCGACCCCTTCCGGTGTAACCAACGTGCAAGCCGCTTCTCCGCCGGTTCTGGGCCGCGGCGAGTTTCGCATTGGACAGGACTGGGCCGCGGCTCTGGAACTGACGATTGCGACGAATGGCGCAGAGCCCTACAAATTCCGTCTGAAGGAATTGTTCCCACAGATGATCACTCCGCAGCAGATGGGCATCCATGGGTGGATGGCCGTCCGAGCGCTGCCTTATCTGGATGCGACCGCGAAGGATGAAATGCGGGAAGCCGTTAAGTCCTATCTTGCGGGTCTGGATAAGCAGTTGGACGCCACCCCGTTTGGCGTGCCTCCGAGTTTGGGCACCTGGGGCGGATCAGGCGCCGTGGTTGACATGGCCATCAGAATGTACTTCCTGCACAAGGCGTTTCCGGACCTCGTGAGCTCAGAATATACGCTTCGTGCCGTCAATTACATTCTCGGCACGCACCCGGTGTCCAGCACCTCCTATGTGGCCGGCGTCGGAACGGTCTCTAAGACCAAGACCTACAGCAACAACCGCGCGGACAACGCTTACATACCAGGCGCCTTGATTCCGGGTTACGTCATCATCAAACCCGATTTTCCAGAGTGCATCGATGATTTTGGATTTCTCTGGTTCGAGGACGAGGCCGTCGTTGCCGGATCAGCGAGCTGGGTCGTTGCCGGGAACGCTGCGGACGCAATCACCAAGGAATTGAAGTAGGATCTCCGCGGCATTGCTGCCTCAATCGATGGCAGCCCCAACGTCGAGGCGTGCGGGGACGACGGAGCGGTATTCATACGATATGCTGTGAGCTACCCGCGTAACCGCCGACAGGCTCGACATGCTTCATTCAAAGAATGGCACGATGCCGAAAATGCCGGATCATTCCGCGATCGCTGCCGGAACGTTGATCCAGGCGGGGGGAGGCAGGCGCTTGCAGGGGTCGCTGGCCCAGCAGCTTGCCGTGATGATCCTCTCCGGCGAGCTGCCCGAGGGGCATCTCTTCCCCAACGAAATCGACTACGCAAGGCAGATCGGCGTCTCCCGGTCGGTGCTGCGTGAGGCATTGCGGATCCTCACAGCCAAGGGACTGGTGAATAGCCGCCCGAAGACGGGAACCAGGGTCGGCCCAAAACGCCAGTGGAGTCTCCTCGACCCAGACCTTCTCGCCTGGCAATTCGAAGCGGAGCCGAGCCGCAAATTTCTGCGCGACCTGTTTGAACTGCGCATGCTCGTGGAGCCTGGCGCGGCTGCTTTGGCGGCGCAGCGGCGCTCCAAGAAGCAGGTGAATGCCATGCGCAGCGCCCTCGAGACCATGGCGCTGCACGGCCTGGGGACGGAGCAGGGCCGGCTCGCAGACCAGCAATTTCACATGATCATGCTGGAAGCCACCCGCAACGGCGCCATCATCGCGCTCGCAAGTTCCATCATGGCGGCAATTGCGTGGACCACGTTGTACAAACAGCGCAAGCGCGGGCTGGTTCGTGACCCGATTCCCGACCATCGAAATCTATTCGATGCCATCGCCAGCGCGGATTCGGCCGCCGCACGCGACGCCATGTCGGAACTCGTCCGCCTCGCATTGGCGGATACGGAGAAATCGTTGCGCAAGCGGGCCTGAGCAGCGCGTCCCACCGCGTGTCCTGCCTCAGTGGTTGTCCCGGGGCACACCGGCGGTCTGTGCGAGGCGCTGATATTTTTCCGCACCTTCCAGAATTGCGCCGCGGTGCAACTGACCCACCAGAGCCCGCTGAATTTCCTGCCAGGGCGTTTGCGAGGGTGGATAAGCATAGCCGCCGGCATCTTCCAGGGCGCGCCGGCGCCGGGCCAGCTCTTCCTCACTCAAGAGTACATTGACGGTGGCCCGCCCAAGATCGACTCGCACCCGGTCCCCAGTGCGCAGCAGCGCAAGACCGCCCCGTACCGCCGCTTCAGGCGAGGCATTGAGAATCGATGGCGAAGCCGAGGTGCCGGATTGGCGGCCGTCGCCGATACATGGCAGCGAGTGAATCCCCTCGTGAATCAGATAAGCGGGCGGACGCATGTTCACCACCTCGGCCGCGCCGGGATAGCCCACGGGACCGGCACCGCGCATGAATAGGAGGGTTTCCGTCGTGATCCCGAGCGTCGGGTCGTCGATGCGGCGGTGGTAGTCCTCTGGACCGTCGAAGACGACCGCGGGCCCCTCGAATGCATTTGGATCGCTTGGATTCGACAGATAGCGGCCGCGGAATTCCGCATCGATGACACTGGTCTTCATGATCGCGGCATCGAACAGGTTGCCCTTGAGCACGATGAATCCGGCTTCCTTCAACAGCGGCTCCGTGATCGGGCGAATCACGCGTTCGTCCGCGATGGCCGCACCGCGGCAGTTCTCCCCGATGGTGCGTCCGTTCACGGTCATCGCGTTCTCGTGTATCAAGCCGTCGCGCATCAGCTGGTTGACTACCGCGGGCACGCCGCCGGCGCGGTAGTAGTCCTCCCCCAGATATTCACCCGCCGGTTGCAGGTTCACCAAGAGGGGCACCTTGAGCCCATGCGTCTGCCAGTCGGTGATATCCAACTCCGCGCCGATGTGCCGCGCAATCGCGGCCAGGTGAATTGGCGCGTTGGTCGAACCGCCGATGGCGGTGTTGACGACGATCGCGTTCAGGAACGCCTCGCGGGTGAGGATTTGCGAGGGTTTCAGGTCCTCCGCGACCATCTCCACGATTCGCTTGCCGGTACGATAGGCGGCCTCCTGTCGGTCGCGATAGGGCGCGGGAATCGCCGCCGAACCCGGCAGCATCATTCCAAGTGCTTCGGCAAGCGAGTTCATCGTGGTTGCCGTGCCCATCGTATTGCAATAGCCGGTGGACGGCGCAGACGATGCCACGAGTTTGATGAATCCCTCCTCGTCGATTTCACCGGTGGCCAGCATCTGTCTTGCCTTCCAGACGATCGTACCCGAGCCGGTCCGTTCGCCCTTGTACCAGCCGTTGAGCATCGGCCCGACCGACAATGCGATCGCCGGGATATTGACCGTGGCGGCTGCCATCAAGCAGGCGGGCGTGGTCTTGTCGCAGCCGGTCGTGAGTACCACACCGTCGATGGGGTAGCCGAACAGGGCCTCGACCAGCCCCAGATACGCGAGATTGCGGTCAAGTCCTGCCGTCGGTCGCTTGCCGGTTTCCTGGATTGGATGAACGGGAAACTCGATGGCAATGCCGCCCGCTTCCCGGATCCCCTCACGGACCCGCTCCGCCAGCACGAGATGGTGCCGGTTGCATGGGGAGAGGTCCGATCCCGTCTGCGCAATGCCGATGATGGGTCTGCCCGACCGCAGTTCTTCCAGGCTGAGGCCGAAGTTCAGATACCGCTCGAGATACAAGGACGTCATGTCAACGTTGGCAGGATTGTCGAACCACGCGCGGCTGCGCAACGTTGTCGGGGATTGGGGACCGGCCATGGACTGTGCTCCGGAATCAGTGAACCGTGAAGACGTGGAAGACCAAGCGATGATGATAAGGTGAGCCGGGATCCACCCGTGCCGAACCGAATTTGGGTTGATTGGGGGTGTCGGGAAACTTCTGCGGCTCGAGTGCGATGCCGTCGCCCATCCGATACAGATGGCCGTGTTTGCCGACGCGCGTTCCGTCGAGAAAGTTGCCGGTATACACCTGAACGCCCGGCTCGGTCGACAACACTTCGAGCACGCGGCCCGAGTTCGCATCGTCGAGCCGCGCCGCGAGCTTGGGTTCCCGGGTCGCGCCGGCATCGAGCGCAAAGTTGTGATCGTATCCGCGGCCGAAGACTATCTGCGGGTCGCGGCCGTCGCGCACGCCGTCGCCGATGAGACGTCCGCCGCTGAAATCAAAGACACTGCCGGCCACGGCTCGCAGTTCTCCGGTGGGAATCAACGCGGCATCGATCGGAGTGTAGCGGCTCGCCGGAATGGTCAAGCGGTGTCCGAGTACATTCTCCGGCGCACCTTCGCCCGCCAGATTGAAGATGGCATGATTCGTGATGTTGACGATGGTGGGTGCGTCCGTGGTGGCATCGTAGTCGATCGTCAAGGCGCCCAATTCGTCGAGCGTGTAGGTGGCCTGGACCTGAAGTGTTCCGGGATAGCCCTGGTCGCCCGCAGGACTGGTCAGCCCCATCGAAACGCTCGCGACAGGACCTTCCTTGATCCCGGTGATACGCCATACTTGCTTGTCGAAACCCCGTGCGCCGCCGTGCAGAGAATTGGACTTGTCATTCAAGGACAATTGATACGTTTTGCCGTCGAGCGCAAATCGCCCGCCGGCGATGCGGTTGGCGTATCGGCCAACCGTGACGCCGAAGAAATTCGGCTTCTCAACGTATGCTGCCAGATCGTCATAGCCGAGCACGATGTCGGCCGCGCGCCCGGCGCGGTCCGGCACCCATAACGCCTGCAGCGTCGCGCCATAGTTGATGATGCGGGCGGAAATCCCTTGGCTGTTGGTCAACGTGACCGCCTCGATCACGACGCCGTGATCGAGCGTGCCGAACGGTGCGCGTCGCACAGTAACCGCTGCCGCGCTATTTGCGAGCAGCAGCAGGGCGAAGCCGGCGAACGATGCTATCGGCGCTGCAGCATTCAACGAACTTTTCATTGGGCCCTCTCGGTTGACCATGACCCCGGATAGTATATAGTCTGACAAATACAGAAGCGCGGTTTTAGCTGCGCCGCAAGGGGGATCGTTGTCGGCTATTTCAGGGTCCGCGGCCACGAGCGGGCAGACGACACACGCCGGCGCGCTGAAACTGCTCGCCAGCCTGTTCTTCGTCTGGGGATTCATCACCGTCATCAACAACACGCTTTTGCCGCACTTGCGGAGCGTGTTCCAACTCAACTACGCCGAAACGACGCTGATCGAATCAATATGGTTCATCGCCTACTTCGTGGCTTCCATCCCCTCGGCGAAGCTGATCGAGCGGGTCGGGTACAAGAGGTCAATGGTAATCGGTCTCGCCGTCATGGCATCGGGCGCGTTGGGAATGATTCCCGCCGCACGCGTTCCCTCCTACGCGATTACACTCGTAGCGCTGTTCGTGATTGCATGCGGCATCACGCTGCTGCAGGTGGCCGCGAACCCCTATGTGGCGGTCGTGGGGCCGCCCGCCACCGCTCCGTCGCGCCTCAATCTGGTGCAGGCCTTCAACTCGCTAGGCACGACGCTTGCTCCTCTGTTCGGCGGCTATCTCATACTTGGACGGTCGAACTCCGGCACGGCCAAGGCGGGTGCCATATTGACGCCGGTCGAACGGCTTGCCGATGCGCATGCGGTCCAGCTTCCGTATCTGATCGTAGCCGCGGTTCTCGTGGTTCTCGCGGTGGTCATTGCGCGTTACCGATTACCGGACATGGGCTCGGAAACGCTCCGCGTATCCGTCGAAGAACGCAAACGGCATTCATTGTGGCGACACCGCAACTTGGTGTTCGCCGTTCCCGCGATTTTCATCTACCTGATCGCGGAGATTGGGGTCGCCAATCTGTTCATCAACTTTGTATCCCTGCCCACAATCGCGAATCTCACCCACGAGCAGGCCTCGCACTACCTGTTCCTGCTGTGGGGCGGGATGATGGTCGGCCGTTTCATCGGCAGTTTCATGATGCGTTCCATGCCGGGCGAGCGGGTGCTCGCATGGTTCGCGATCGGTGCGCTCATCACCATGCTGGTGACCTGCTTCGCCCACGGGCAAGTCGCCATGTGGTCACTCATCCTGGTCGGCCTGTTTCACTCCATCATGTTTCCGACGATCTTCACGCTGGGGATCCGCGGACTCGGTCCTCTGACGGAGGAAGGCGCGGGCCTGCTGATCATGGCCATCGCCGGTGGCGCACTGGTGATCGTGCAGGGGTGGCTGGCTGACCGTTTTGGTTTGCAGCTGTCGTTCTTGCTGACGGCCGCCTGCGAGATCTATGTGTTGTTCTATGCACTGTGGGGCTCCCGGCCGGGTCTGCTCGGCGGCGAGTTGGATGCGCCCGACCGTCGGCTTGGATAGGGCGAAATCTCAAACCGGGAGGAAGGATGATGGGGATTCGCGCGCTTCTGTTCATCGTCATTATCGCCTCGGCACAGGCTGCGCAGGGCCAAGACAATGACGTCGTTCGCTTGCGGATCGATGCCGCCGAAGCCGGCACGAGGATCGACCGCCACATTTTCGGTCAGTTTGCCGAACATCTGGGCCGCGGGATCTACGAAGGCATCTGGGTGGGTGCCGGCTCGACCGTCCCGAATACGCGGGGAATCCGCAACGACGTCGTGGCTGCGCTCAAGGAGCTGCAGGTACCGGTGGTACGCTGGCCGGGCGGTTGCTTTGCCGACGAATATCATTGGCGCAAGGGAATCGGGCCGGCCGACAAGCGCCCGGCGACCCTCAATCCCAACTGGGGCGGTGTCATCGAGCCCAATACCTTTGGCACACACGAGTTCCTGGACTTCGCGCAGCAAATCGGCGCCGAGGCCTATCTCTCCGTGAATGTGGGGTCGGGCACTCCGCAGGAAGCCGCAGAGTGGCTGGAATACATGACTGCGAACAAGCCAAGCGCCTTGGCGCTAGAACGCGCCGCCAACGGACACCCAGGTCCTTACCAGATCGCGTTTCTGGGAATCGGCAATGAAAGTTGGGGTTGCGGCGGCACGATGTCGCCCGAGTACTACCTGAGCCAGCTGAAGATCTACAGCCGTTACGCACGCAACTACAACGGCGCCGAAGCGATGCAGAGGATTGCCGTCGGTCCGGACGGCGGCGACGTCGCCTACACCGAAACGATCATGAAAGCCTGGCAGAGCAAGGTCTGGAGCTGGGATATCGAGGGGCTGTCGCTGCACTCGTACACCGTGGGCAAGTGGCCGCCGTCGTACAAGTCCACGGGATTCGGTGAACCCGAGTACGCGGCGCTGCTCAAGGAAACGCTGCGCATGGAGGAGTTGATCCGGACCCACAGCGCCATCATGGACGCGTACGATCCGCAGAAGAAGATCGGTCTCATGGTTGATGAGTGGGGTGCGTGGCTGGCGCCGACCCCGGGAACGAACCCGGGATTTCTCGAGCAGCAGAACAGCCAGCGCGACGCCATCATTGCGGCGTTGAATATCAACATCTTCGCCCGGCACGCCGATCGTGTGCGCATGGCGAACATCGCCCAGATGATCAATGTGCTGCAGGCCATGATCCTCACCGACAAAGACAGGATGATCCGCACCCCGACGTACCACGTCTATCGCATGTACGTGCCTTTTCAGGATGCGCGGCTGGTGCCCATAAGCTTCGATGCGGGCAGCTACGTGTACGGGAAAATATCCCTGCCGCGGCTGGATGCGATTGCAGCCAGGGCGAAGAACGGCCAGCTTTGGCTGGCGCTGACCAACGTGGATCCCAACCGGATCATGCGGGTCGAGGTCACCGCCGCAGGCGTCAGGCAGGCCGCGGGCGAAATGCTGTCGTCGCCCAAGATCGACAGCGTAAACACATTCGAGTCGCCGGCCACGGTGGCCCCTGAACGATTCGTCGAGCGATCGTCGGGCGGCAAGGTCATTCTGAAATTGTTGCCGCACTCGGTCACTGTCGTTGCTTTGGAAAGTTGAGCGCCGCGCGGCGGCTGACGGCCACCGCAACCTCATGGTATGAACGCATGACACAGGTTGACGATCACATCATCAAAGGCGCGCGCCACACCGGCGCCGCCAAAGGGCCCCGCTTTCGCGGCCTGTATCCCGTCGTACCGACGACCTTCACGGCAACCGGCGAACTCGATCTCGACAGTCAGAGGCGCTGCGTCGATTTCATGATCGATGCCGGTTCCAACGGCCTGTGCATCCTCGCCAATTTTTCCGAGCAATTCCTTTTGTCCGACGAGGAGCGCGAGACGCTCGCGAGTACCGTGCTCGAGCACGTTGCCGGCCGAGTACCGGTGATCGTGACGACCACTCATTTCAGCTCGAAGCTGTGCGCCGCCCGCAGTCGCCGTGCCCAAGATATGGGCGCGGCAATGGTGATGGTGATGCCGCCCTACCACGGCTCCACCGTTCGTGTTCCGGAGGACATGATCTTGCAGTTTTATGCGGCCATTTCGGACTCGATCGACATTCCCATCATGGTTCAAGATGCTCCGGTCAGCGGCACCGTACTGTCCGCGACATTCCTGGCACTGATGGCGCGCGAGATCGAGCAAGTGTCGTTTTTCAAGATCGAGTGCCCGCGCGCCGCGGACAAGCTGCGCGAGCTGATCCGCCTCGGCGGCGCCTCGGTCGAGGGGCCGTGGGACGGCGAAGAAGCGATTACATTGATCCCCGATCTCGATGCCGGAGCCACCGGGTCGATGACCGGAGGCGGGTTTCCCGACGGCCTGCGGCCCATTCTCGACGACTATCGCCAAGGCCGTCGCGATCATGCGGTTGCGGGTTACGAACGTTGGCTGCCGCTGATCAACCTGGAAAACCGACAATGCGGCTTGCTGGCAGCGAAGGCGTTGATGCAAGAAGGCGGCGTCATCGAATGTGAAGCGCCGCGGCATCCTTTGCCGCAGCTGCATCCGGCTTCCCGCGCCATTTTGATCGAGACCGCACGACGGCTGGACGCGATGGTCTTGCGCTGGGGCCGATGAAGGGGAGACGAGAGATGCAAATGCCCAAGTCGTGCATTCCCATGCTGGTTGTCGTCCTGTTCACGTGCCGCTTGCATGCCCAGCCGCCGCCCGCGTATCTCAATACCGCCCTGCCTGCGCGGCAGCGGGCACAGGATCTCGTCCACCGCATGACGGTGGAGGAGAAAGTCACGCAGCTCGTGAATCAGTCGCGTGCGATTCCGCGCTTGAATATAGCCGCCTACGACTGGTGGAGTGAGGCCTTGCACGGCGTGGCCGCGAACGGGACCACGGAATTCCCCGAGCCGATCGCGCTCGCCGCGGCTTTCGATCCTGAGGCGATTCACCGCATGGCCGTCGTCATCGGAACCGAGGGGCGTATCAAACATGCGCAGGCGGTGCGCGAGGGGCACAGCAATATCTTCGAAGGGTTGGACTTCTGGGCTCCAAACATCAATATCTTTCGCGATCCGCGCTGGGGGCGCGGGCAGGAGACCTACGGCGAAGACCCGTTTCTCACCGCCCGCTTGGGTGTGGCGTTCGTCACCGGCTTGCAGGGCGATGATGCGAAATACTATCGCGTAATTTCAACCCCGAAGCACTTTGCCGTGCACAGCGGCCCCGAGCCGACACGCCACACGGCCGATGTCAAAGTCAGCAGGCACGATGAGCTGGATACTTATCTTCCCGCTTTTCGCGCGACCGTGACCGAAGGCAAGGCCGGTTCCGTCATGTGCGCTTACAACAGCATCAACGGACAGCCGGCATGCGCCAATGAGTTTCTGCTGCAGGATCAGTTGCGGGGAAAATGGGGCTTCCAGGGGTATGTGGTTTCCGATTGCGAAGCCATCGTCAATATATTCCGCGATCATCATTTCACTGCGACCCAGGCTGAGGCATCCGCGCTCGCCCTGCGGCGCGGCATGGACAACGAATGCGTGGATTTCGTCGCAAAAGTGCACGACGATCACGATTACAAGCCGTATCTGGATGCCTACAACAAGGGCTTCCTGAAAGAAGCACAGATTGATACGGCACTGATCCGCCTGTTCACGGCACGAATGAAGCTCGGGATGTTCGACCCGCCGGACATGGTGGCTTACTCGAAGATCGACGAAAGCAAACTGGACAGCGGACAGCATCGCGCAATGGCTCGCGCCCTCGCAAATGAATCGATGGTGCTCCTGAAGAATGACGGTACCTTGCCGTTGAAGCGGGGCGAAATCAGAATCGCCGTGGTCGGACCGTTGGCGGATCAGACGCGATATCTGCTGGGGAATTACACCGGCACCCCGACACACGTGGTATCGGTGCTCGAGGGACTGAGGACGGAGTTTCCGACGGCGCAAATCACTTTTGTCTCAGGAACTCAATTCCTGCGCGACGAGGGAGATCCGGTCCCGGCGTCCGTGCTGACGAATCCTCAAGGGCAGTCCGGGCTTACCGAGGAGTTCTCCAGCGGTGAAGCGTTCGGTCCGAAGGGTCCCATATTGGCAACACGGCAAGTGGCCGCGCTTGAATTGAATATGGAGGACGTTCCTCCGGAAGCGGCCGGCACACTCCCCCTCTTGGTGGAATGGAATGGCTTTCTTCAGCCGCCGGAGACCGGCGAATTCAATCTCGGCGTGAGCGCCGAAGGCTCGTATGCCAGCCTCACGATCGACGGCAGGCAGATTGCGCAAGAATTCGTGATGAACCAACCAGGCATGCACGCCAAGGTGGGGCACATCCATCTCGAACAAGGCAAGAAGGTGGCGATCAAAGTAGTTTACTGGCGAACCAAACCGGGCCCCGCCCGCGCGCGACTCATCTGGTCCAAGTACGATCCGGCGCCCGACCCTGCGGCGATTGCGGCGGCGAAGAATGCCGATGTCGTCATCGCAGTGCTCGGAATCACGAGCCAACTCGAGGGCGAAGAGATGCCCGTGACCGAGGAGGGATTCAAAGGCGGGGACCGTACCAGTCTTGATATGCCGAAGCCCGAGCAGCAGCTGCTGGAGGCTGTTGCCGCGACCGGGAAGCCGGTTGTTCTGGTGCTGGCCAACGGCAGCGCCCTCTCCGTGAACTGGGCTAACGAACACGTGAACGCGATCCTTGAGTCCTGGTACCCCGGCGAAGAAGGCGGAGCGGCTGTGGCAGAAACAATCTCGGGTAAGAACAACCCCGCCGGTCGGTTGCCCGTCACGTTCTACACCGGCGTCGGTCAATTGCCGCCCTTCGAAGACTATTCCATGAACGGCCGTACTTATCGGTATTTTGCCGGCAAACCGCTATTTCCATTCGGCTACGGCCTGAGCTACACGACATTCTCGTACCGTGGGTTGGAGCTGCCACGCCATACGATCAAGGCGGGGGATCCGCTGACCGTAATCGCGACGGTGACAAACTCAGGCGGGCGCGAAGGCGATGAAGTCGCGCAACTGTATCTTTCGTTCCCGAAGGTTCCTGGCGCGCCGCTGCTCGCCTTGCGCGGCTTCAAGCGAATTCACCTCCTCCCGGGGGAGTCGCAAACCGTACGGTTTGAACTACGGTCGCGGGATCTGAGCATGGTCACCGACCAAGGGAAGATTATCGTTGCCGCGGGATCATATACGGTCTCCATCGGCGGCGGCCAGCCGGGCACCGAAGCAGAATCTCTCGCTGGAACATTCCAGGTCCGCGGTACGAGATTGCTTGCCGAGTAGCCACAAAAGTGCCTCATGGCAGCCGTACAACTCGAGGGAGGTTCAATGCGGGATCCTTCGGGTCGTAGGGTGATTTTGGCGACTTGTAGGTTGCTGATAGGTAGGCAACGAGTTCATCAATATCTAAAGCACATCCACCAACTAGAGCGCCCACCCTCATACCCCAATGTTACGGCAGCGTGCGTAACGGGCACAGCGAATCTGGGCCGGTAACCTTTGACTTATTGGCCCGCGAATTTTATTGAATTCCGCTTGCGCCTCAGCGTGACGCCCCATCCGTGCGTACGCCACGCTAAGATTATTGCGTAACAACTGATCATCGCCGTTGGCGCGCAAGCCAGTCCGAGCTAATCGCGGCTACCGAAGGATCTCCCATTAGGATCGCGAGAAACGAAACCGCGGTGGCCGGCCTGCCGGAAAACGGTTCATCATTCAGGATCCAGTCGATCGTCGAATTGAGACCGTCCGGCACCCGGGTCTTCGCAGCACGCAGCCAGGCGGCGCTGTCTCGCGATAGTAGGGGTCGACCCGATGCGCATGCGCAAGAAATCAGCTCAACCGCATGAACAAAAGAAGGCTCAGTCCGCCACAGTGCCTCGGCGACCGATAGATCAGCGCCGGCTTGGGGATTGATCTTGCCACGCCTGGGAGCTCCGGCATGTTCGGCATTGAAGGGCGTCCGCCCGGTGTATCTCCACCGCGGCACCATATTCCGATGACCGCCATCCGATCGTGCGGCCATCAGGCCACGCGATTCCGCCGCCACTCGGCGCCCTTCGCCAAAAGATCAAACGCAGAGACGAAGCGCTGCATGCCGTACCGTGCGCCGTCGCCGCTTCGATTGGCAGGGTGACCGCGATACAAAGGTTCTGGATCGCACAGTTGCCGCACGACAGGCGCCAGCCGATCGGCGACGCTCGGATCCAAGTTCGCCACGGCACGATGCATCACGGTTTCAAACGCTCGCCGCACATAGGGCGTGGCATCCTCAAACGTACCCGTCCACGCGCTCCAGTGATGCATGCCGGCCAGTTCCCGTGTCAACTCGGCGTTGAGGCTGGTTCCTGTCACCAGGAAAAACACCAGCGCGCCGAAAGCGTACATGTCGGCGGCGCAGCGATCGTCAAAACTGTTCACAATCCCGCCATACAATAATTCGGGGGCCGCAGCAGCACCACGGCCAAATGGGAGCGCTCGTCCAGATCAATCTGAGAACGCAGGTCACAAGGGGCCCATTCGAA
>DATFZF010000121.1:0-3381 GCA_035314705.1 Steroidobacteraceae bacterium
CATGAAGCCGACGTGGTCGACGTGGGGAGCAATTTCCAACAGTGTCCCCAACCATTTGCTCCCCATGAAAGTTTCATTGTTGGTGAAGCCGGTTAAATTGCTGGTAGGTCGCGCGAAGTTCGTCACAAAGCCACTGCCGATCGGATCGGCGACACCGATAAACAGAAGGGGCACGGTTCGCACTTCTGACTGCAGGATCGCCGTTACCAAATTGGTGTGAGCCACCATTAAGTCTGGCTTCAGGCCCATCAACTCCAAGGCAAGCGCACGTATATGGTCTCTATCATCGGTAGCATATCGAACGTCAATTGTGATGTTGCCGTCCAACCTAACTTCTGAAGTTCCTCCCGGAGCGCCGTAATTTGTGCCTGCGCTACCGGATCGTTCTCTTTCAACCCCATCACCACGCCTATCCGGGACATCGCTCGCTGCTGCGCCCGTGCCGCGAGTGGAAATGCAGCCACTGCGCCGCCGACGAATGTAATGAACTCGCGTCGCTGCATGCCGCCCCCTAAGATCAGGATGCGGCATTGTAGCTGCCTACCCTCGATAACTGAAAGACGCTGGGGGCCGGTCGCATGAAATATCTTTGGAGGTCGCCGACTTCCGAAATGGGTCAAAGAACGAACCCGCTCACGCGGGAGGGGCTGGCGGCGCGGTCGGGGGATCACGTCTGTCACAGTGTAACTGTTTGAACGAGCACAGGTGACGGGTGGTCGCTCCGTCTTGAGGATCGAGGGGTTCACAAACTCCAACCTCAAGACAGGAGCTCCCAATGAGCGAGAAGCCCATCAGCCCGCTGCGCCGGCGCATGATCGAAGACATGACGGTGCGCAACTTCGTAGAGAAGACGCGCAACGACTATATCCGACACGTCGGGACATTCACAGCCTTTCTCGGCCGCGCGCCGGATACGGCCACGCCTGAAGATCTTCGCCTTTTCCAGCTGCATCAGACGCAGGCCGGCGTGGGTGCGCCGAGCATCAACGGCTCGGTTGCGGCGCTGCGCTTCTTCTTCACCGTGACGCTCGACCGCCCCGAGATGGCACGGCACCTCACGTTCGTGCGGGAGCCACGCAGGATCCCGGTGGTCTTGAGCCTGGAGGAGATCGCACGGCTGCTGGAGGCGGCCCCCGGACCGAAGTACAAGGCCGCGCTGAGCGCCGCCTATGGCGCCGGACTGCGGGTCTCCGAAGTCGTGGCGCTGAAGGTGTCGGACATCGATTCCGAGCGCATGCTGCTGCGCATCGAGCAGGGCAAGGGGCGCAAGGATCGCTTTGCGATGCTTTCCCCGCTGCTGTTGGAGTTACTGCGCGATTGGTATCGCATCGCCCGGCCCGCGGTCTGGCTGTTCCCGGGCCGTGATCCGTTGCTGCCGATGACGACGCGGCAATTCAATCGCGCCGTTCATGCCGCTGCCGATAGGGCGGCGATCAAGAAGCGAGTGACGCCTCACACTTTGCGACATTGCTTTGCTACCCACTTGCTCGAAGAGAAAACCGATGTGCGTTTGATTCAGGTTTTGCTCGGACATGCCAAGGTCGATACCACCGCGCTTTACGCGCAGGTGGCCACCAACGTGATCCGCGCGGTCATGAGCCCGTTGGATCGGCTCACGCCGCTGACACCGGAGGACAAGCCGCCGACATAAGCCACGGCGATCATGGCTCGCCCCGCCCTGGAGATCGCGGATATCTTCCGCGACCACGGGCCCGCCTGGCGTAAAGCCAATGCAGGTCACGTCAGCCTCGGCCAGTTGAAGGTGATGTCGGCGATCGAGAGCTGCCGCACGGTGGCTCTCGGCGGCCATGTCATGCGCTGCGAGGACTGTGCCCACACGCAGATCGCCTATAACAGCTGCCGTAACAGGCATTGCCCCAAGTGCCAGGGCTCGCAGGCGCTGGCATGGATGAAGCAGCGCAAGTCAGAACTGCTGAACGTCCCTTACTTCCACGTCGTGTTCACATTGCCGGGGCGGATCGGGACCATCGCTTACCAGAACAAGGCCGTCGTCTACGATCTCTTGTTCAAGGCTTCCTCACAGACGATGCGCACGATTGCGGCCGATCCCAAGCACCTCGGCGTCAAGATCGGCTTCACCTCGGTGCTCCACACCTGGGGCTCCGCGATGAGCCATCATCCACACGTCCACATGATCGTGCCGGGTGGTGGGATATCGCTCGACGGCACGCGCTGGATCGGCTGCCGTCCAAACTTTCTCTTGCCGGTGAAGGTCCTGTCCCAGCTGTTCCGCCGCCTGATGCTGGAGATGCTGCTCGCCGCACACGAGGCCGGCCGCCTGCAGTTCTTCGGCGACCACGCTCACCACGCCGGCAAGGCCGCGTTCAAGGCCTGGCTCGCGCCACTGCATCAGACCAAGTGGTTCGTCTATAGCAAGCGGCCGTTCGCCGGGCCGGAGCAGGTGCTGGCCTATCTGTCCCGCTACACCCACCGGGTCGCGATCTCCAACAGCCGCCTCATCGCCGCCGACGCGACCGGCGTCACGTTCAGCTACAAGGACTACCGGATCGAGGGACCCGGCCGCTACAAGACCATGACGATCAAGCCAGACGAGTTCATCAGGCGGTTCCTGATCCACGTCCTGCCATGCGGATTCCACCGGATAAGGCACTGCGGTCTGCTCGCCAGCGGCACCAAGACCAAGACCATCGCACGGGCGCGTCAGCTGATTGCTGCGCTGGCACCTGTGCAAACCACGCACCAGCCACAGCCTCCCGATAGTGCCGCGGCAACCGAGCAGGCGACCCACCCGTGCCCGTGTTGCGGCGGTCGCATGAACATCATCGAGACCTTCAAACGCGGCTCGACGCCTCAATACAGACCGCCGTCGCCAACCGTGATCAGGCTCGATACGTCATGATCACGTTCCCAACCTCACAGATACAAAATCTCGATCTTCCTTGCCGGCCCTCGATCCGTAACGGCGGCGCTCGTGCAAATCTGCCTTTGCAACGTCAACGTCGTCATCGATCTTCCTCGTTTACCGCAGATTCCCGCAGCTGCGACGGACCCATCATGCGCCGCTACCTCGTCAGCCAGCACACTCATCGGGATCGGTTGCCCTCACGCACTTCCGTCGTGCGCAAACCTCCATAGCCCGGCGCTCGTGGCGCCACCGCCTACAATTTCCCGCGGGTTCTTTCCTTGGCGGCTTTCGGACGCCGGCCTCGGTGCAAGCCGCACCACCGCGATCGGCCGGCATCCGAAACCCTCAACAATAGCGGAACAAGTTGATGTCTGAAATACCCGGGCAGAGCGGACATGCTCTGCCCAACCTCTAACCGCCGGTTTTCGGCGGCACGGAAAACGGAATGGCACAATGCCAGTTTTATCAAGTTCGCCGACTTCCAAATCGCAATT
>DATFZF010000122.1:0-4108 GCA_035314705.1 Steroidobacteraceae bacterium
CCCGGAACCATTTCGACAATGCGCTTTCCGGCTGATAGCGCACCCACAGCCATGCCAGTTCTCCCATCGTCGCGCGCAAGCGCTGGTTGCCCGCCTTGCTGATTCCTTGCTCGCGCTCGGCGCCGCCACTGTTGAATGGCCCGTTCCCAACAGTCGTGTCACCAGCCGCCATTTGGGGTCAGTTGAGGCTTGGGATGCGGCTCTCCATGTCGAGCTCGTAGCGACCGTAGGGGTTCACGTGCTCCCAGATCAGCGGCGTGATCGCCTGCTGGTCGCGGGTGTTGAGCCGGCCTACCCAATGGGGCTGTGACAGGACCTGCTGCAGCATGAGGGTGTTGATGAACACCATACAGTTCTGGAGCAGGTGCAGGCTGAGCATGCTGAGCTCGTGGTCCTCGCGGCGATTGCTGCCGAGCTCGCCGCGGCGGGCGAAGAACACGAAGTCGTTCGCGCTATTCCAGTGCTCGATCACATTGAGTCCGTCGTTGATTTCCCGCCGCAGCGCCTCGTCATGCAAATAGCGGCAGAGAAAGATCGTCTTGATCGCCTTGCCCAGCTCGGCCAGCGCCTTGTACGTCGGGTGCTGGACATTGTTGCGCGTGAAGCGGCGCAGGATGGCCTCGGTCTCGGCGGTGCCGAGGCGCAGCGCCGTGGCGTATTTCACCATCTCGTCGTACTGCTGGCGGATCAGCTCCCAGTCGATCGGCCGGGTCAGGACATGCCGCAAATTCGGATAGGCGTCAGGCTCCCCGGCGGCGGGACGATAGAGCCGCTGCCGGCCGATGTTCTTCAGCCGCGGCAGCAACTGGAACCCCAGCAAGCGGCAGAACGCGAAGGCGACCTCGCTCTGGCCGTGGCTGTCGACGTATTGCCGATCGATCGCCATCTCCGTGCAATGCCTGATCACCCCCTCGATCATCGCCGCGACTTCCGACGACGACGGGCTCTTCAATTGCGAGTGGATGCACAGACTCTTCTTCTCGACGTGCCAATAGATCATGATCCCACGTCCGCCGTATCGGACGTGCCATTGCGTGGTGAGGTTTTGGTCCCAGGCCCCGAAGTGTTTGGAGTCGGAAGCGCAGGCAGTCGTGCCCTCGCCCCAGATCGTCGGGTTGCGGATGCGCAGCGTGCCGTTGACCACGAGCGCAATCGCTTGCCTAAGCCGATCAGGCGTGATGTAGCGGCGGCGTACGTACGCGAGATCCCGGTAACTGGGGCCGTCGTGGCGAGACGCATCCATGCGCTTCAGCCCGGCATTAGTGCCGATGCCGTGCAGGCAGAGCAGCAAGCGCGGACGCAAGGCGGCGCGGTCGAGCGTTTCGTAAGCTGTCGGGCTGCTGAATGCGTCAGTGAAGTTGAGGCGCAGATCGGTCTCCTTGATGATGTCGAGCAAGCCGGTCATCGACCAAGTCGCGCTGACCTCCGCCTTCAAGGCTTCGATATTCTGGGGATCGGGACGCGCTTGCAGCGGCGAGACGGTGATCCAGCCGCCGCGCCGGGCCGTGATCTTTACGTGCGGATTGCGCGGCAGTCCCGCATCGAGCTGCTGCAGCGCCGCGCGCATCTGCTCCTGAACCCCGCCGATGAACCGGTCGCAGTCGAGCGGCAGCGCAAGCGCCGCATAATGGGTTTCGCGCTTCGCGGCGAAGTCGGCCGGCAAATCCTCATCCGGGTTGCGGTAGCGGTTCGCGCCGACCACCCAAATCTCCTTCGACCGCAGCCGATCGCGCAGCGCTTCGAGCACGCAGATTTCGTAGGTGAGGCGATTGATCCGCTGTCCGCCCTTGCCGTCGGCATCGATGACGGCGTCGCGCCACAGCGAGCGGACGACGCCGTCGATCGGGACGGCTTCCTCAGCCGGGAAGTAATGCTGACGGCTTGCGGCGTGGCGCTTGACCAAGGCCAGAGCCTCAATGACCGGTCGGTGAATCGTGTTGTTGGAACGGAACTCGAGCGCGCCCAGGAGCTTGGGAACCATGCGCCGGTAATGGCCGACGTAGGAGTTTCGGATCGTGGTGCGCAGCGTCTTGCGGTACGTCGGGCCGCATTGCCATTCGCGGACCAGGTCGCGCAGGGTCTGCTCGCCGGCGACCGGGAACACGACCTGCCGCACCGTTCCATCAGGCTGAGCCAACGAGGCATTGGCGATCTCGAACAGCAGATTGGTCTTGCCGCTGACCCTCCGGAGTTCGTTGATGACTTGCTGCTCGACGCGCCGCTCCGCTCTGGCGCCGATCGTGTGCACGGTCTCGACGAGCAACTCGACCAGGCTGTCCGTCAATGCTCGCCCGCGCAGGTGGGCGAACGCGGCGAGCCAAGTGAGACGCGCCGCCTCCGGCAGGCGGCGCAAGTCGGACGGCGGCTGTGCGGCGACGCGCCGCCGATACAGTTCGAGCTCGTGCGGCAGGGCATCCGCGAACAGGTCAGCGGGCAGGCCGATGGCTCGGATGGTTTGCAGCCGCTCGATCTCCTGCATGACGCTGTCGAGGCTTGCGCGGCCCGGATCGCCGCATACGAAGTTCAGGAGCGCTCGCGCGCCAGGCGGCGACGGTTCGTCCACGTCATCGGCCGATCGCCCTGGCGCTGGATGCAGCAACGCGTCGAGCTTGGCGCGCACCTCCGGCGGCAAGCGTCCGTGAACCGCAGTTGCAAAGCGATCCTCGTACGCACGCACCGCGCCGCGAACGATGCGCGCGACGCGGTCGGGCGTCGGTGGCTCGATCCGCAGTGCGCGACAACGCGCCTCCAGTTCCGCAGTCAGCCGGTCATGGTCGCGAAACTGCGCGACCATGTCGTCGCGAAGCCACTCTCGGAGCGCCGCTGCGTCCGCCAGCGTCGCCTCGCGAAAACCGAACAACCCACGGATTTCCGCGCGCTGTCGCTCAAGCGTGCGGTCGCCGCTATCGAACGCGAGCGGCTCCGGTGGCATCGGCGCGCCGAGCACGCTCGCCAAGGCTGTGACCGCCGCGGCGCTGATTTCCCCAGCGTCGCGAGGAAAGCGCCCGCGGTCCCGGAAGAACAGCAGCATGACCGCGAAGCGCAGCCGGTTAGTCCGGCTCTTGGCCGCCACCAGGGCATGATCCGCCGGCGTCAGATGCCAGAGATTGCGTTCGGAACCGGCCGGCTCGCGGATCAGCGTGTCCATCGGGCGGGCGTTTCAGTAGCGCGGCAGATTGAGGAAGGCTTTGCGGGCGGCACCTTCGCGGCCGCGCGCGGTGAGGAAGGTGTAAACGACGGTGTTTTGAATATTGCTGTGGCCCAGCCAATCCTGCACGAAGCGCAGGTCGGCGCCGGCCTCCAGCAGGTGCGTTGCGATCGAGTGCTTGAGGCAATGGAAGTGGCGCTTGGCGGGCGGCACGCCGGCCGCTTCGCCGTAGCGTTTCATCAGCCAGTCGAGCGTGCGCCGCGAAATCGGGTCGCGACGATTGCTCGGGAACAGGATCGGCGATCGCGGCGACGGCTGCTCGCGCAAATAGGCGCGCAGCGCCTTCACCTCGTCGGGCTGCAGCGGATGCGCGCCGGAATGACTGCCTTTCACCCGGTGCAGCACGATGCGCAAGGCACGGAAATCGATGTCGTCGGTGCGCAGCAGCCCGACTTCGCTCGCGCGCAAGCCGTGCCGGTAGGCGAGCAGGAACAGCGCCCGGTCGCGCGGACTCGCGCGCGTCGCGGCGAACAGTCGGGCCAGTTCCTCCAAGGTCAGGAAGCGGATGGTCTCGGTCGGCGAGCGGCGCATGCCGCCAGCCTACCTCGACGAGCAATTGCTCAAAATAACCGTTCTGGGCAATTCCGCCGACCGCCGTGCCGGCGGCGCCGGGCCGAACCGCCCGTCGACTCGCGCCGAATTTTCACTGTAATGGGCAGTTCGCCCCTCGCCGGCCGGGTCACGCGCGTCAAATGGCGGCTGGTGACACGACTGTTGATACTGGTGGCGAATGCCATCCCTTTCTCACGCGGCCGGTTGCAGCGCAGCGAATCGGGAGCAGCGGGTTCGCGACAACGGCGTCCCCGCCCACCACTCATTGTGCCGCACCACGTTAAGCGCCGCCGCCGTCAAGAGGTGCTGAAGGTGGGCTTTCGCTTCACCGATATAGCGACACTGTCT
>DATFZF010000123.1:0-3129 GCA_035314705.1 Steroidobacteraceae bacterium
ACCGCACGCTATCTCCACGTCGCCACCGGCATGATTTCCGCCGTCGAGAGCCCGCTCGACCGGCTGGCGCGACCAAAGCACAAGAAGCCCAGGAAAGCTGAGAAAAACCGCAAGGAAGTGCATCCGCCGGTGTAACCACCCGCGGCTGTGCCCCGTCCGGCGCTGGAGGTCGCGGATATCTTCCGCGACCACGGGGCGGCGTGGCGTTCTGCCAATGCCGGGCATGTCAGCCTCGACCAGTTGAAGGTGATGTCGGCGATCGAGCGCTGCCGCACAGCGGCGCTCGGTGGGCATGTCGAGCGCTGCGAGAAGTGCTCGCACACCGTCATCGCCTATAACTCCTGTCGCAACCGGCACTGCCCGAAGTGTCAGGGCGCGGCGGCACGGGAATGGCTGGCTGAGCGCGAGGCGGAACTGCTGCCGGTGCCATATTTCCACGTGGTGTTCACGCTGCCGGCTGCCATCGCCGACATCGCCTATCAGAACAAGGCGGTGATCTACGATCTGCTGTTCAAGGCCTCATCCGAGACCATGCTCACCGTTGCAGCCGATCCCAAGCATCTTGGCGCTCGCATCGGCATCTTGTCCGTCCTGCACACCTGGGGCTCGGCACTGACCCACCACCCGCATGTGCACATGATCGTGCCCGGCGGCGGCTTCTCGCTCGATGGCAAGAGCTGGATCTCGTGCCGGCCGCTCTTCTTGCTGTCAGTGGATGTGCTGTCAGCCTTGTTCCGCGGGTTGTTCCTGGACAAGCTCCGCGCCGCTTATCAGGCGGATGCGCTGCAGTTCTTCGGCAAGCATGCCCGACTGATCGATCCGCGAGCATTCGCCGCCTATCTGGCGCCGCTGTGGAACACAAAGTGGGTGGTCTACTGCAAGCGCCCCTTCGGCGGCCCGAAGCAAGTCTTGCGCTATCTCGCCCGCTACACCCACCGCGTCGCCATCTCAAATCGCCGCTTGATCGCATGCGACCAGAAAGGCGTCACCTTCAAGTGGAAGGACTACAGGCTCGAAGGTCCCGAGCGCTACCAGGTGATGACGCTCGCCACCCACGAGTTCATCCGCCGCTTTCTCATCCACGTACTGCCCGCAGGCTTCCACCGCATCCGCTACTATGGCCTGCTCGCCAGCGGCAAGCGCGCCGAGAACGTCGCCCGCGCCCGCGAACTGCTCATGCCGCCAATAATTCCCGTTGATGCCATCAAAGCAATCAGCCCCAATGCTGCCGAGCCGCAAACGACAAATCTCTGCCCATGCTGCGGCGGCCGGATGGTCATCATTGAGAGGTTCGAACGCGGCGCAACGCCGCACTACCGAGCGAGCCCGCCAACGCCACCGATCAGGGTCGACACCTCATGATCCCATCACTGCCGATCAACGAGCACTGCCAGATTTATTCTTGCTGGCTTGCAGCCCGCCACAGCCAAGCTCGCATTCATATGCTCAATTCGCAGACAACTGCACTCGTTATCACCGTGCACAACTTACCGCGCCCTCACTTGCATCGATCTGCTCAGCCTCCCAATAGCGCAAAAGTATCTCTCCACTCGGTGCGCTCTCACCTCTCCAGCACCGCCGACGGGCCTAAATCTCCATAGCCTTTTTGCGGCACCGCTCCCCTGCGGCAGCGCCCGCGCACTACCTCCCGACGCGATTTCGTGCCTTGGCGCTTTTCAGCCGCCGGTCGTCTGAGTGCGCCGGAAGGTCGTGTTCGCCGGCGGCTGAAAACCTGCACAGAGCACAGAGCACAGAACCGGACTCTGGCGCTGCAGCAAAAAGATTCACTCGATCACTTCGTCGTCGGCCACTAGTCCCAATCACGCTTCAAAAGGCAGTCCGACATATTGCTCCGCCAAAGATGCCTGTGCGTGCTCAGAGGCGTGTAAATAATCGAACTGGTTCAGCCGCATCTGCTCCTCGAACGGGGTCTCGCCGGGAAAGCGGTGCAACAGCATCGTCAGCCACCAGGACAAGCGCGCGGCGCCCCACACGCGGCGCAATGACATGTCGGAATAACGATCAAGGTAGTGTGTTCTAGCGGCACGGTAGGCCTCGGTCAGCGCGCGGGAGAGGTAAAAAACGTCGGAAACCGCAAGGTTGAGCCCCTTCGCGCCGGTCGGCGGGACGATGTGGGCAGCGTCGCCGGCGAGGAATAGTCTTCCATAACGCATCGGTTCAGCAACGAAACTGCGCAACGGCGCAATCGACTTTTCGATCGACGGGCCGGTGATGATTCTGTCGGCCATGTCCTTTGGACATCGCGCCTTGAATTCCTGCCAGAAGCGCTCGTCCGGCCATTCTTCCAGCTTCGCGTCGAGATCGCACTGAATGTAGTAGCGGCTCAGCATCGGAGTACGCATCGACGCGAGCGCGAAGCCGCGGTGATGATAGCAATAACAGAGGTCCAGGAACGGCGGCGTCTCCGACATGATGCCGAGCCAGCCGAACGGATAGGTCTTCTCGTAGGTTTTCCGCAGCGACACTGGAATCGATGACGGGCTCACGCCATGTTGGCCGTCGCACCCGGCGACGTAATCGCAGTCGATCCGCCGGGAGCCTTCTTTCTCGTAAGTTACATAGGGTCGGTCCGAATTGAGCTCGTGCAGCCGGACATTCGCGGCTTCGTCGATGACCTGTCCGCCGGCCGCGTCGCGTGCCGCATAGAGGTCTTCGGTGATGGCTGTCTGGCCATAGGCCATCATCTGCTTGCCGGTGAATTTCTTGGTGTCGATGAAGAAGCGCGGCCGTCCCTCCCAGGCAATAGCCGAGCCATCATGGGGATGCCCCTCGCGATCCATCCGCTCACCCAGTCCGACTTCGCGCAATAGCGCGATGGTGCCAGCCTCCAGCACGCCGGCACGAATCCGCTCCAGCACATGGCGACGGCTCTGTCGTTCTAGGACAATGCTGTCGATGCCATTGCGGTGAAGAATATGGGACAGGAGCAAGCCGGCCGGGCCGCCGCCGATGATCGCCACTTGTGTCCGTTGCGTCGCCACTGTCATCGTCGCTTAGGCGAGAGAAGTGCTGGCCCGAGCAAAGGCTCAATACCTGAAATTGGCAAGTCAATCCCGCAAGCGAGCGCCATAAGCCGCGCTCTCTGTCCGCTCCCAGGGTCATGGGCGG
>DATFZF010000124.1:0-59570 GCA_035314705.1 Steroidobacteraceae bacterium
CCGAGATAGCTGAACCCTCCCGCGCTGCAGCCTGTGCCGAAGACCGGTGTATTGAGCGCCACGGCGAAGGCGTTCGGAATGAACCGTCCGACATCACCGGAGGGCGTGCCAGTTACGGTTCCTGATCCCAGATAACTGGTAACGCTGGGCGTCAGTGAAATGATGCCCACCTCCGGCCAATTGAACGTGGTCCCGGTCGCAACGCCGCCGCTGAAGCTGCCGAAGGCCGCGGCATTGTTGAGCGCGGCGGCATCGCCGCCCACCGGCGCCACCAGGTTGGCGGTCAGCGTCACCCCCGGCGGCGCAAGCTCCTGGCCATAGTTCGGCGTGGCGGCACCCAAGAAATTGGTGGCGGTGACCGTCGCGGAGAAAGGCTCTCCGGCCTGAATGAAGGCGGCACCCGCCGCCGAGGTCGCCCCCGGATTATTGCCGGGTGAGGGCAGCGAGGTGGCGCAGGTCCCGGCGCCGTAAGTCGTGCACCTGATGGTCGACAGCGTGAAGTTATAGGGCTGGACGACGAACTGGCCGGCGCCGTTCATGAAGTTGCCCGAGCCTAGCCCGCTGCCGAGCGGGATGTTGTAGCGTGCGAGGAGCGTGATCTGACCGACATCGGAGTAATTGAGACTGAGCGGTGCCTCGGCATTCACCGTGCTGAACTTCAGCGGAACGGTCGTATAGGTGGTCACGCCGCTCGCAGGGTTGGACGCGATATTCGTGGTGGCCGAGTTGTTGGTGATACCGAGCGTTTGTCCGGCAACACAGGTCGACGGGTTGTTGCATTGGTAGGCGAGGCTTATGTTCACGGTCGCGCCGCTCGGGAAGGCCGCCGTACATGCGCCAGTGTTGGTGTCGGTGCGCACCGCCTGCAGTGCGAGGCTCTGCGTCGAGGACTTACCGGCGATCTGGGTGCCGATGAGAGTGCCGACATTGGCGCCGTTGGTGAATCGAAACCCCGACGCGACGAAGGTCAGAGGCGGCTGCTCGGAGGCAATCGCACTGCCGGACTTTTGAGTGATGGCGCCGTCGGCGACATTGATCGTGACCGTCTCGGCATAAGTATCTTTGAGCGACAGCGTGACGGCGCCGTTGTCGGCGCTCACGTAGGTATAGGTCGCCGTACCGCTGTTCGAGGCGCCGGCCGCGAAGGTACCGCTGCCGCTCGTCAGCACCCAGTCGCCGTGAACGGTGCTGGTGCTCACCGTGATCGTGGCCGTGGTCGCCACTGGCGAGTGGGTTGCATTGTGCGCCGTGATCGTCACCGGCGAGGCCTGGCAGTTCACCGCCGTGCCGGCGTCGCTGATCGCAAAGTGATCGGGTGTGGTGCTGCCGCCCGGGCTGAACGTGGCGATCGCCGCCGCCCATCCGGACAAGGTGGGATTGACCGTAAACGCATTGCTCTGCACGCCCGTGGCGGCGGCGATTTTGTCCGCGCCCGCCCCCGCCGTATCGCCGGCGTTCTGGTACTCGAAGGCGCGGATGGTGTAGCCGGCGGATGCGCTGATGGAACTGAAATTATCCGCCGGGTTATTGATGCCGAAGGAGGACACCACCAGTTCGTTGGCGAACTTGGTCGCCTGAGTGGTCGCAACTGACGCGGCGGCGGCGGTGCCGGTGACGGCATTGGTCTGATCGACCGCGCCGACGCCGGAATATTCCAGGACAACCGCCCGGCTCTGCGACTGATTGTCGTTGCCGGCCATGTTGACGGTCACGGTGAAATTGGCGCCCGTCTTGACGACCTGCGTCGAGTACACCGTCGCGCTCTCGAACCATGTCGCTTGATTTATGGTGGCGGCTGCGTTCGATGTGTAGGCATTGCCCGCGCTGTCCGACACGGCGATGTTGGCGGCATTATTCTCGGTCCAGGTCCACAGCAGCACCACGAGGGTGTCGCCGACCTTGGGATTCACCGGGAACGCTGAACTGGATGCCGTAATTCCCGCCGGATTGCCGAACAGACCGGACGACTGCACGAAGGCGATCTGTGCAAAGGCCGGCGGCGCGAACAGCAGCGGCGCGAGCACCACCAGCGCGGCGAGCAGCGGGCGTGCGATCAACGGCGGCGCAAACGGCAGCCTTGCGAGCGATGCGAGTGCGGGACGATCAGAGGAGTGCATGGGTCGTCCTCGCCTCAGCCGGCATTCGTGTAAGTGCCGCTGATGGCGCGGTGGACGTAGCCGGGTTGGCCGTACGTTCCCGTGGTCGCGGTCGATTTGAGCACATAAGAAGTGCTCGTCGCGGCGCCATTGGCAAAGGTCGTCGCGGCACAGGTGACGACCACTGTAAATCCGTTGAGCGCCGCCTCGCTAAGGGCCAATGTAGTGCTCGCCGCGCAGCTGCCGTTGACGCTTTGGTAAGCACCCCATTCGATGCCGGCCTGCGCGGCGGCGAGCGCGCGCGCCTCCTCCAGGGCCATGGTCACTGCCTGCTGCTGGCCGATTCCGACCCGGATCGCGACCACCGCGATCGCACCCAGCACGACGATGAGGAACAGGGCGGGGATGAGCGCGAAGCCGCGCCCCGGCCGGCCTGCCTCTGCGCGGCGCTTCATGGCGCGTTCACCACTTGCACTTCGTGCAGCAGCTGCACGGATTCACCGCTTTGCGTGATCTGCAGACTCAGTGTCGCCAAGGCATTGCGCTGCGCCGTGCCGGGCGAGTAGGTGAACTGGCAGCCGCCGACGTCCGCCGCCACCAGCGCCGACGTTGCGCCGGCACCTGCCAGCGTTGCGGCGCTCACCGGCTGGGCGCTGGCGATCGCATATCCCGAATAGCGAGTCAGGGTTCCCGCCGCCGTATCGCACAGGTAGGACACCGGCCCGCTCACGAGGTAGATGCGCTTTCCGGGAGAGCCGAACGCAAACTGGAAGGCGGGGCTTAAGGTGACCAGATTCTGGTTGGGGCTAGCCCCCGCGGAAATCGTGATCGTCGTGCCCGCCGGCGTGATGACATTGCTCATCTGATACGCATTGGCACCCGGCACGCCGACATTGTAGATGACCAGGTAGTAGGCGCTCGAGGTCCAAGGCAGCGTCAACTGCGTGAAGGGGACGGTGGTGGCGAATGCGCCGTCGGGGGCGGTGAAATCGAGCGCCAGCGCGGGATTCGCCAAGGGCCCACTGTCCTGGTAGCGCGCTCCATCGGTGGTGGCGAGCAGCTCCAATGCAGTGATCGTGCCGCCGCTGGCGATCCGTACACTGTTAGGCAGGGCACTGCGCAGGTCGCGGGCCATGAAGCGCAGCGCACTGTCGCTCGCATCGACGAGCGAAGCACGCCGGGTCTGCGCGGTATAGGCGTTCATCGGCATC
Source organism: Steroidobacteraceae bacterium (assembly GCA_035314705.1). Classification (GTDB taxonomy): domain Bacteria; phylum Pseudomonadota; class Gammaproteobacteria; order Steroidobacterales; family Steroidobacteraceae; genus Bog-1198. Next base: position 3,308 of record DATFZF010000124.1, read on the forward strand.
ACGATGAACAGCGCCATGAACGCGACCACCACCGAGCCGACCGCGATGGTTATGACGAGTTCGATCAGCGTGAAGCCGTGCCCACTTCGCAGCGGCTGCCGAGACCTCGTACGGTGCGCGCCGGCGGGCATCAGTAGTTCGTCCGATAGCCCGACAACGTCACGCTACCGCCCGGCGGGTAGCTTACGGTGATGTCGATGCGGCGCGCGGCGGCGGCGGGCACCCCGGTGAGCGCACTCGATTGGGAGGTGGTGACGCTCACCGTGTAGGAGCTCAACGCAGCGATCGGATTGCCGAATTGATCGTGCGCGCCGACATCCACCAGGCCGTTGTACTCATCCACCAGGTCCCAGCTGCCGCGTCCGGTGTTCGGCGGCGTCCCGTTCGGATCCACGACCCAGCGCTGCAGAATTTCGTCGAGGTAGGCCTGCCCGATCGCAATGGCCTGCTGTTGCATCATCGCATCCGCGCTGCGGCTGGCCACCGCAGCGATGGCGCCCAGAATCGTCGTCGCTGCAATGGCGACGATGGTGATCGCCACGACGAGTTCGATCAGGGTGACGCCGCGGTGCCGGTGGCGCATCTACTGCACCTGCACGAGCCCGGTGCCGGCCGCGATCGTCAACGTGTGTGTCCCCACGGTGATGCTCGGCGCCGGGCCCGAACTCAAACGGCCCTGCGTGTCGAACTGGAACACGCCGGTTGGGCTCGCCGTGGTGTTGGCCGGCGCCGTGTCTTGGATCGCCGAGCCGTCCGCGCCGAGTATCGGCGTCGACCAGGTGGCGTCGCTCGGATTGCAAGTGTTGCCCAGGGCCGCCTGCTGGGTGGCCGCGTAGGAATTCGATCCCAAGGTCAGCTGCGCCGGGCAACCCGTGATGACCGCCGCTTTCTGCGTGGCCCGCAAGGCGGCCGCCAGTTCATCGGCATAACCGCGGTCGGAAAACGTCTGTTGACTCCAGAAGCGCGGCGCAATGTACGCCGCCATGATGCCCGCGACCATGAGGACCACCACCAGCTCGACGAGCGTGTACCCCAATGGCTTCGCGGCCTGCGTGCGGTAAGGATCTCTGCGCCGCATGGGGAGTCCTCTGCGGCGGGAATCCGTCCCGCCGCGTCAAAGCTCTGGCCGGCGCTAGCAGCCGCCGGTCTGTGTGGTAATGACGGGCGGTGTGACGACCCCCGCGGCGACCGTGGCCGGAGCGTAGGTGACCGTGCATGTGCCGGGTGCCCCGACCTTGGCCCAGATTCCCGTCGCGCCCGCCGTGTACGTGAAGTCAGTTGCAGCCGTGTTGACCGCATTCGGAATGCCGGTCGCGCTCGCATCCGGATAGTTGTTGCTGAGCGTGACGGTGGCGCCTTCCATCGTCACCTGGGCGGCGTTGCCGGTGGCCATCGACATACCGCGGGCGAGCGCGGCCGCACTCTTCACGGTGCCGGCGAGACCGTTGATGGTCGCAACGCGCGCCTGCGTATCGAGGGCGATGAACTTGGGCACTGCAAAGGCAGCGAGGATGCCGAGGATGGTGATCACCACCACCAGCTCGATCAGCGTAAATCCACTAAACTTTGTCGGCCTCATTTCTCTGCTCCGTGACGCGTCGGCGTCTTTATTTGAACTTCGGCGCGAACGCGCGCTCTACGATGAGATCGGCCGTCGGGTGGCACTCTTGAGCCCGGCCTCGCTCAGGCTCTCCCGGATTTCGTGCAGGCTGTGATGCGCGTCACAGCGTGCCGAGATTCTCGTCGCGTTCCAATTCAGCCCACATGCCCCACTTTGCCGATCATGTTCCACATCGGCAGAAACACGCCCAGGGCCAGGATCAGCACCATGGCGCCGACGCCGATGATCAGCATGGGCTCGAGCATCGCGGTCAGGTTGCGCAGACGGTAGTCGACCTCGCGCTGGTAAAAGCCGGATACCTCTTCGAGCAGCCGGGTCAGCTCGCCGGTCTCCTCGCCCACCAGCACCATCTGCAGCACCAGCGGCGGGAAGATGCCGGCGCCGGCCGCCGCGTGGCTCAAGGCCTCGCCGCGCTCGACCGCGTCCCGCAGCCGCAGCAGCTGCTCCGCGAGATACTCGTTGCCCGCGGAGCGGGCCAGCAGGGTGAGCGCCTGAATCATCGGCAGACCCGCTTCCAGAGAGATCGCCAGCGAACGCGTCACTCGCGACAGCACCGAGAGATGCAAGAGCTCACCGAGCACCGGCAGCTTGAGTTTGAAGCGGTCCCAGCCGTAGCGGCCAGCCTCGGTCGCGATGTGCCGCTTGAAGGCAAACAACGCGAGAATCGCGACCGCCACGAGGGCGACCCCGTGATTGCGCACGAAGCTCGACGTGCCCATGATGACGCGCGTCGGCCACGGAATGTCGTTGCCCAGCACCTTGAATAGCGGCGCGAAATTCGGGATCACGAACACGGTGATCACGGTGATGGCGAGCCCGATCACGCCCACGACGATCAACGGATAGCGCACCGCGCTCTTGACCCGGTCCTGGACATCCTGATCCTGGCCCAGGTACTCGCAGAGCCGCAGGAACGAAGCATCGAGGGTACCGGTCGACTCGCCCACCCGCACCATGCTGATGAACAGCGGCGTAAAAATATCCGGATGCCGAGCCAGCGAGGAAGCGAAATCGCGGCCCGATTCCAGACTGTGCAGCACGTCGTGCAAGGCGTCGCGCAGCAGCGCGTTATGCGTCGACTGCGCGAGTCCGCGCAGGCCGCGCAGCAGCGGCAGGCCGGCCTTGGTGATCGAATACATCTGCCGCGAGAACAGCACCAGGTCTGCGGTCGACGGCTTGCCGGCGCCGAGCCGCTGCAGCAGTTCCCTCACCGACTCGGCATGCACCGCCTCCGGTTCGATTTCCAGCGGCGTGATGCCGAGGTTCAATAGCCGTGTGGCGACGGCGTCCATGTCATCGCCGTCGAGCCTGCCTGTGATGAGGTCGCCGCGTCCCGACCGGCCACGATAGCGAAAATTGGACATGGCTTATGCGCGCTGCTCGAGCAATGTCTCGACGGTCGCATCCGCGAGCGGCGCTGCCGCATCGACGTCCACGAGTTCCTCGAGCCCGCTGCCCACCGCCATTGCCTCGGCCAGCGAGCTCATGCCGCTGAGCGCAAAATCGATGGCCCCCTGCGCGAGCGGTACATAGCCCTCGCTGCAGCGCGCCGCACGGGCGAAGCCCTCGAGGTCGCCGCGCCGCACGGCGTCGGCCAGCGTCCGATCGAGCTCGAGAATTTCGTACACCGCGACGCGGCCCCGGTAGCCGGACAGGTTGCAGTAGGTGCAGCCGGCGCCGGCGATGAACTTCTGCCGCTCGGGATTGAGTCCGGGGCGGCAGGTCGCAAGCCACGCCACCTGGTTCGCCGTCGGTGTTACCGGATGCGCGCAATCGGTGCACACGCGGCGGATCAGGCGCTGCGCAACGATCCCATGCACGGCAGCCGCGATCATGTAGCCCGGGGCGCCCATGTCGAGAAGCCGGTTGATGGTCGCGACCGCATTGATGGTGTGCAGCGTCGAGAACACCAGGTGGCCGGTCATGGCGCCGCGCAGACCGATGTCCACCGTCTCCCGATCGCGCATCTCGCCGACCAGGATGATGTCCGGATCCTGGCGCAGCGCGGTGCGCAAAACTCGCGCGAAATCCAAACCGATCTTCGGCAGCACCTGCACCTGCGTGATGCGGTCCAGGCGGTATTCCACCGGGTCCTCGACGGTGATCACTTTCACGCCGGGTTTGTTGATGTGATTGAGCGCCGCGTACAGCGTCGTCGTCTTGCCGCTGCCGGTCGGGCCCGTGACCAATACCATGCCCGCGTTGCGCTCGACCAGCCGGCGAAAACGCGCTTCGGTGGTCGCCGGCATGCCGAGCTTCTCGAGCGACAGCAGCGCGGTGGATGGATTGAGCAGGCGCATGACGACGGATTCGCCGTGGCTGGTCGGCATGGTCGCGAGTCTGACGTCGACGGCGGAGTCCCGAACGCGCATGCTGAAGCGTCCGTCCTGGGGCAGGCGCTTTTCGGCAATGTCGAGCCCGCACATCAGCTTCAGCCGTGTGACCAATGCGCTCGCCACCCGGTTCCCGTCGATGACCTGCTCCTGCAGAACGCCGTCGACCCGCAGCCGGATGCGCAGCTTGCCTTCGCCCGGCTCGATGTGAATGTCGGAGGCGCGCGCATGGATCGCGTCGTTGAACATGGTCTGCAGCAGCTTGATGACCGGTGCGTCCGGCGAACTCTCCTCCGCGGACAACTGTTCGATATCGACGTCGCCTTCCCGAAGATCGTCGCGGACGGCCTCGGCTAGAGAGGCGATCTCATCGGTCTGGCGATACACCGCGTCGAGGGTCTTGAGGAATTCCGCTTCGCCCACCAAGGCCAGGCGGATGGGCTGCTTGAGTCTCGCCTGCAGCTCATCGTAGGCATGAATGTCGGAGGGGTCCGGCATCCCGATCAGCAGGCCGCGGGAATCCTGCAGCAGCACGATGGCTCGGTAGCGCCGCGCCAGAGGTTCCGGCAGCAGCTTCACCACGTCTCGGTCGACCCGCGCCTGCTTCAAGTCGACGAAGGGAACTTGCAGGTGCTTCGACAGGAAATCGTGCAGCGACGCTTCGGACATCAATCCCAAGTCCGCGAGCACTCTCCCCAGCTTGCGCCCGGAACGGCGCTGCTCGGCCAGCGCCGATTGCAGTTGCTCCTCGGTGATGGCCCGGTGCTCGACCAGCACCTCGCCCAACCGGATTCTGCGCTTGACCGTCATGAGCCGCGATGTCCCGCCGTCACTGTGCGCTCTCGCGCACCTTCGGATCGAGCTTGGCGGCGTGATCCACTTCTTCGCCGGCGAGCTGCGCCCACTGCGAATCGTTGTCGACCACGATGGGCCGCAGCAAGATCACGAGCTCGGTGTGGTTGGTGATTTTCTGCTGGCTCTTGAACAGGTTGCCGACCACCGGGATATCGCCCAGCAGCGGCACGCGATAGTCCTGATAACTGTGGGTGGTTTGCATGAGTCCGCCGATGACGATGAGTTGGCCGCTCATCGCCTTGACCACGCTGTCCGATTCGCGCACTTCGCTGAAGGCGAGCGGCAGAGAGGTGGTGCCATTGGCCGCGCCGGCGACGGTCACCGTCAAGATTTTCGAGGTCACGACGCTGACCGTCGGGTGAATGTGCAGGATGATCTGCCCGTCGTAGGACAGCTGCGGCGTCACATCGAGTGCGACGCCCGAGAAAAAGGGCGCAAGATCGAGATTGTTGCTGGTGGACGCGGCGGTTCCGGTCACCGTATTGCTTTCGATGCCGGTGACGAAGTACTCATCGTCCCCCGCCTTGATGACCGCTTTCTGATTGTTGAGCGTCGACACCCGCGGGCTCGACAGCACCGTGGTCTTGCCCTGGGTCGCCAGCGCTTCGACGTAGGAACTGAAGCTGCCCGCATTCACGGCCACCGCGAATGCTCCGCCCAAGGTGTTGCTGACCGCACTGGTGATGGGGTTGCCGGGCCCTATTGTCACCGGCACCGACGGCTGATTCAGCAACTGCAGATTATTGCTGCCGAATCCGTTTTGCGGGCCGGTCTGGAAGGCGCTGTAGGTGCTGGCTCCGTTCTTCGCGATGGCAGCCCAGTTGATGCCGGCCTGAAACGCATTCGACAGGGTCACCTCGATGATCTTCGCCTCGATGATCACCTGCCGAGTGGCGATCTGCTGGACCTTGTCGAGAAACTGTTGCACGTCGCGCAGCTCGCGCGGAGTCGCGCGCACGGCAATGAGGCCGGACTCGGCGTTCATGACGACCGTGCGTCCGCCCTCGGTGCCGACCAGGGCGCGCAGGCTGGCTTCGAGTTCGGGCCAGAAATCGGAGGACGAGCGGGTGGAAACGCTGGTGCCGGTGATTTCCTTGACGCGCTCCTGTTGTTTGGCCCCCGGGGCCGATGAGAACACGGCGCCCGGCGGCTCGCTGAGTCCCTGCGACTGGCCGTCGCCGCCCATGCCTTGCACGGAACCGCCGATGATCTGTGGGTTCGAGCTCTGGCCGACCTGACCCGAGGAGACGCGCGTTCGCGAGGTGCCGCGGCGTTCGAGATCGATGTAATTGACTTGAAAGAGCCGCGTCTGCAGCGCCGGCGGTACGATCACGAAGCCCGACGAAATGCGCCGGTAGTCGTAGCCGTAGGCGTCGCGCACCGCATCGAGTACCTCGACCAGGGTGACGTTCTTCATCCGCAAAGTCACGCTGCCGCCGACGCCCGGCTCCAACACGATGTTGTAGGGCGTGCCGTCGGCAAGGCCTTCGAAGAAGGTGCGCGCCGGCGCGTCGGCGACGGCGACGTCGAATCGAGGCTCATCGCCGCGGGCGGGCGGGACGAACCCCATGCACAGCAAGGCCATGAAAAACAGTATTCTGGCGTACATCATCGGGGGACTCCGGCGGGCGCCCGCGGCGCGTCGGCTGCGGGCTTTTTGAAACTGGTTGATGCGTGCACGAGGTGCAGCTCGTGCCACTGGTTCGCGTGGCGGTACTTGACGCCGTCCTCGAGCACCGAATCGATCGTGTAGGCGCCGACCACGGAACCGCGGCGTACGAGTTGACCGTTGAATATCGCGGTGCGTTCGCCGCCGAAAGTGAGTACCGCCGAGAGCACCGGGAGCGGCTCGTGAAACGCCGCGGTGTGGCCCTGCGGAAGCGGTGGGCGCGTGGGATCGCGCAGCTCGTCGGCCCCTGCCGTCAATGCCAGGCCAAGCGCGAATGCTGCGCCGAGCGTGCCGGCCGTCACAACCGGGCGTTTCATACGGACATCCAGTAACGCGACAGGCTCAGCGCGCCGATGACAATCCGTACGCGATTGACCGGGTAGTCGCCGGCTGTCAGCTCGACCTGCTGCCAGTGAATGCGCCAGGGCAGCGCCTCGATGGCCCGCAGATAGGCGACCACGCTGGCGTAATCTCCCTCGACCACCATTTCCACCGGATGCAGAAATGGACCTCGGTCATCCGCCGCAACGGATGCACCCGCCACCGGCCCCTGCGGCTGCGGCTGCGGCTGCGGCTGCGTTTGCGACAGGCTCTGCACCGGCAGGTTCGACAGGCTCACGAGCTTCAGACCGTGCTGTTGCACCAAGAGCTCCCGCAACAGCTCGGTCATGCGCTCGGGCGCCACGTAGCCCTGAGCGACCGAGCTCAGCTCCGCATCGAGCGCGGCCAAACGCTCCGTGAGCGCGTGGTTGCGGACAGCAGCCGACACCGTCGGGTTCTGCGAGGTGGAGGCGCCAATCTGATCGATCATGGTCATTTGCCGGCGCGCATCCGCCAGGTGCTGCTCTGCGACCTTCGCCCGTGCCGCCAGCGGCTCCATCAGCAGCGTCTGCCAGGCGATGTACACCAGGGCGACGCCCGCGCCGAATATGATGACGCGCTCACGCAGGGTCAATGCGTCGAGCCGTTCGATGAAGGGCCGCACCCTGCCGAGAACGCCGATCAATGCCGTCATGGATGTGCTCCCGGAACCTCGAACTTAAGGCCGGGCGCGCCCAGTTCGAACACCAGCTGCGCGGGTGCTTCTTCCTGCTTCGCGCGGCGTATTGCCAGTTTGTCGAATCGCACGCCGGCGAGGGCGCGTTCGCCGGCTAGCGCGCCGAGATACTCAGGAATCAGGCCCCGATCGACCGTGTAGCCCTGAAAGGCAAGCCGGCCGTCGCTCGAGCCGACCATGATATTGCGCAGCCACAGGCCCTCGACCTGGCGACGGGCGAGCGCCTCCAGCCGAGCCGCGAAGCCGGTTGCCGGCGAGACAGCGCCCTGCCGGACCAGATCGAGTGCCCGCTCCCGAGCCGCGATGTCGGCGCTCAAGCTCTTAGCCTGCGTCTGCAGCTCCGCGAGGCTGCGCCCCGGCTGCAATGCGGCACCGGCGCGCTCGGCCATGGCGATCGCGCCGGCCTGCTGCGTCTCGAGCAGCGCGACCGAGTGTTCGACGCGGGCGGTGCGCCAGGCGCCGAACGCGGCGAGGCCGCAGAGGCACAGAGCGAGAAGGCTCAAGCCCACGCCGATCGCCCGTGCCGAGAAGAGCCGCTTCTCGGCGCCGAGGATGGGCTGATAAAGATTGACTTGCTGTTCCATGGCGCGGGCGCTCAGAGCGAGCGATGCTCCTCTCGAAGCGCGGCGCCGACGGCGAGCAAGCAAGCAGCCTGTGCGGCCGGCTCTATAGAAGCTGTGCAATTGAGCAGCACGTTGAGGTCGAGAGTGATGACCTCGAATCCGGTCTCGCGGCCCAAGTTCTGGGCGAGTTCGCCGGCGCGCGCGCCGGCCGGCGACACGGCGATGCGCGTGATCGGCGGCTGGTCGAAATGGCGCTCGTAATAGTCCAAGGAGCGCTGCAGCTCGAGCACTACGCTCGCGGCGTCCAATTGCACACCGGGTGCGTTCTTCGCCCCCATGGGTAGCGTCGTCTGCAGGCTCATTTGGCGCGCAAAATAAAATGTCGAGCCGCGCACCAGCACGATGGTCGCATTGCTCTCTCCCAGGTAGAGCAATGCCACGCCGCCCGCTGCCGCCGGCAATGCGGCCGCGAGATTGCGCAGGCAAAGCTCCGGCACGTCGATGACGTCGAAAGTCGGAAGCGCGGCCAGCGCGCCTGCGTACCGGTCGAGGGCGCTGCGCCGTGCCGCCACCGCATACATCATGCGCCCCTGCCCGCCCCGGTTCTGGTCGGGCACGGGGAACAGGTCGATGACTGCGTCCTCGACGCGAAAGTCGATGGCGTCCTTGAGACGCCAGCGCATCGCAGCACGCAGCTCCGCGGGCGGAACGTCGGGGGCTTCGATCAGCGCCAACTGATAGTCCTCCGGCCGCAACACCGTACTGACGGGCATGTGCGGCAACCCCGCCTCGCGCAGAGCCGTCGCCGCGCCGTTCGCACCGCTCGCGGAATCGATGGGCAATACTTCGCAGCGCTCGAGCCTGGGGATGGCGCCATCGCGGCGCATGACCGCGACGGCAATCTCGTTGGGGCCGAAGGCGAGGCCGATACGGCCTTTCGCCGCCGTAGATTTTTTAAGCAGTCCGAACACGCGACACTCCATGCCGTACAGGCTTAGGTTTAGGCCTGTCTTGCATTCAGGTATCGGATGAACGGCGGCGATCTTTAACAGAACCGGGACTAGCGGCCGGAATGGATATCTCTGCCGCTCCTAGGAGCGCCGAAGTGTGACTACCGTCGCATTCGCGCACGGCGCAACAGCCGGTTTACGCAGTTGGGATGGCGAGGCCCTCGATCAGAATGGCGCGAAAGTCGTTGACGTTGGTCAGCGTCGGGCCGGTGATCACCGAATCCCCGAGCGCGCTGAAAAAACCGTGGCCGTCGTTGTTCGCCAGCATGTCCTTGGGCCGCAGGCCCAGCGCCCACCCACGGGCCAGCGAGTCGGGACCAATCCAGGCCCCCGCAATCTCTTCCTGACCGTCGACGCCGTCCGTGTCGCCGGCCAGCGCGTAAATGCGCGGGTGACCGTCGAGCGCGATCGCGAGCGACAACAGATACTCTACGTTGCGTCCCCCTCGCCCGCTGCCGTGCACCGTGACCGTAGTCTCCCCGCCGGACAGCAGCACACAGGGAGCCGAGACGGGTTGATCGCGCTCGGCCACTTGCAGCGCCACGCCGGCAAACACTTTGCCCACGTCCCGCGCCTCGCCTTCGATGGCGTCGCCGAGAATGTACGGCACAATGCCCGCCGCGCGCGCCAGGCGCGCCGCGGCCTCGAGCGCCAGCTGCGGAGTGGCGATGATACGCACGGCGGAACGCGCCAGCCGCGCATCGCCGGGCTTCACGGATTCGCCACGGCCGCTCTCCAGCACTTCGCGCACCGGGCCCGGCAGTTCGATGCCGTAGCGGCGCACGATGGCGAGGGCGTCGGCGCAGGTGGTCGGGTCGGCCACCGTGGGACCGGATGCGATGTCGATCGGCCGGTCGCCGGGCACGTCGGAAATGAGCAGCGTGAGCACGCGCGCGGGATGGCAGGCGGCGGCCAGCCGGCCGCCCTTGATGGCGGAGAGATGGCGCCGCACGCAATTCATTTCGCCGATGGTGGCGCCGCAGGACAGCAGCGCACGGCTCACCGCCTGCTTGAGATCCAGATCGAGCCCGGGAGCCGGCAAGGGCAGCAGAGCCGAGCCGCCGCCGGAGAATAGGCACAGCACCAGGTCGTCCTCATGGAGTGCGCCGACCCGTTCGAGCATGCGCTGCGCCGCGTGCATCCCGGCCGCATCCGGAACCGGATGCGCCGCTTCGACGATGTCGATGCGTTCGCAGGGCACCGCGTAGCCGTAGCGCGTGACCACCAGCCCTGACAGCGGACCGGACCAGTTTTGCTCCACCGCTCGCGCCATCGCGGCGGAGGCCTTGCCCGCCCCGACGACGATGAGCCTGCCGCGGGGCGCGGCCGGCAGGTACGGCGGCACGCACAGCGCCGGCTGCGCCGATGCGATGGCGGCGTCGAACATCTGCCGCAGCAGCAGTCGTGGCTCGGAGGGCGCCGCGACAGCCGTCACGGCGTGCTGCTGCTCATGGGTCACGGCGCGCCGGGGCCGAGCACGTTGACCAGCGATCCGATTCCATCGATGTGCACGTCGACCGCGGCGCCATCCTTGATCGAGCCGATGCCCACCGAAGTGCCGCAGGCGATCACGTCGCCCGGCAACAGCGTCATGTCGCGGGAAATTCGGCTCACCAGTTCCTCGGGCGGCATGATCATATCCGACAGAGGATAATTCTGGCGCTCCACCCCGTCGAGCCGGGTGATCACCCGCGCCTGCGACCAATTCAAGTCGGTCGTGATGACCGGGCCTAGGCAGCCGAAGGTGTCGTAGCCCTTCGATCGGCACCACTGCGCGAAATCGACGTTCTCATTCAATACGTCCGATGCCGTCACGTCGTTCACGCAGGTGTAGCCGAAAATGTAATCGACGGCGGCGCGAGGCGATGCGTCCTTGCAGAGCTTGCCGATGACGATGCCCAATTCGCCCTCGAAGGCGATTTTCCCCGCGTAGCCGGCCGGCCTGCGGATGGGTTCGTCCGGACCGATGACCGATGTGCCTGGCTTGATGAGAAACAGCGGATGCGACGGCGCCGCTTTGCCGAGCTTCATCCGCAGCGCATTGAAGTTGTTCCACAGGGCGACGATTTTCGACGGCTGGCAAGGGCTTGTCATCGTGCACTGGTCGCGCGCGATCGTGCGGCCCGTGGCCCGCGGCGCGCCGAACAGGTCGCCTTCGTATTCGGTCAGGTGGGTATCCTCGAACGTGCCGAACCCGGCGCGGCCGTCCTTGGACCGAAAACGAGCCCAGCGCATGCTAGGAGCGCTCAATCGTCATGCAGGAGCGCCGCCACTCGACAGGGCGCCGGCCATGCTGGAGCACCAGCCCACGCTAGAGCACCGACTTGAGAAGAGTCGCCATTTCCGCCGGATTTCTCGTGACCCTGATCCCGCACTCTTCCATGACCGCCAGCTTCTCCCCGGCGGTGCCTTTTCCGCCGGATATGATCGCACCCGCGTGGCCCATGCGCTTTCCCGGCGGCGCCGTGACGCCCGCAATGAATCCGACCACCGGCTTCTTCATGTGGTGCCGTACCCAGCGCGCGCAGGTTTCCTCGTCGTCGCCGCCGATTTCTCCCACCATGATCACGGCGTCGGTCTCCGGGTCCTCGTTGAACATCCGCATCACATCGATATGCTTCAAGCCGTTGACCGGATCGCCGCCGATGCCGACGCAGGTGGATTGGCCGAGTCCCAATTCCATCAATTGACCCACCGCCTCGTAGGTTAGAGTGCCGGAGCGCGAGACGACTCCGATGCGTCCCTTCTTGTGGATGTGCCCGGGCATGATGCCGATCTTGATCTCGTCCGGTGTAATGACACCGGGGCAGTTCGGTCCCACCAGCAGGGTTTTCTTGCCGCGCATCCGATTCCGAGTGGCGATCATGTCGCGCACCGGTACTCCCTCGGTGATGCAGATCACCAAGTCGAGTTCGGCGTCGACCGCCTCGTCGATGGCGCTTGCCGCGTACGGCGGCGGCACGTAGATGACCGACACGGTCGCTCCGGTCTGCTCTTTGGCTTCGCGAGCCGAGGCGAAGATCGGGATGCCTTCGAAGGATTCGCCCGCCTTGTTCGGATTGACGCCGGCGACGAAGCAGTCCCTGCCGTACGCGTAGTCGCGGCATAGGCGGGTGTGAAATGCCCCCGTCTTGCCCGTGATGCCCTGCGTCATCACCCTGGTGTTCTTATCGATCAAGATGCTCATCGTGTGCTCTCTATTTTCCGGCGATCGCCGCGACGATCTTCTGCGCGGCGTCCGCCATGTTGTCCGCGGAAATGATCGGCAAACCCGACTCCCGCAATATTCGTCTGCCCAATTCCTCGTTCGTGCCCTTCATGCGCACGACCAAGGGAACATTGAGCTTCACTTCCTTCGCGGCGGCGATGACGCCCTCCGCGATCGTGTCGCAGCGCATGATGCCGCCGAAGATATTCACCAGAATCCCCTTGACCGCCGGGTTTTTCAGCATCAGCTTGAACGCTTCGGTCACCTTCTGAGTCGTCGCGCCGCCGCCGACGTCGAGAAAGTTCGCGGGCTCGGCGCCGAACAGCTTGATGGTATCCATGGTGGCCATCGCGAGCCCCGCGCCGTTGACGAGACAACCGATGTTGCCGTTCAGAGAGATATAGGAGAGATCGAACTTCGACGCCTCGACTTCCGCGGGATCCTCCTCGTCGAGATCGCGCATGGCGACGATCTCCGGGTGCCTGTACAGCGCGTTCGAATCAAAATTCAACTTGGCATCGAGAGCCAACACGCGCCCGTCGCCCGTGATGATCAATGGATTGATCTCGGCGAGCGATGCATCGCATTCCACGAACGCGCGGTACAGCCCATGCATGAATTTGCGCGCCTGCGCCGCCGACCCCTCCGGCACGCCGATTTTCCGGGCTATGTCGTCGGCCTGAGCGTCAGTCAGGCCGGCCACCGGATCGATGGCGACCTTGTGAATCTTCTCCGGTGTGTGGGCGGCAACTTCTTCAATCTCCATGCCGCCCTCCGAGCTCGCCATCAGGGTCACGCGCTGGGTGGCGCGGTCGACCACCATGCCCACGTAGAGCTCCTTGGCGATATCGGCGCCCTCTTCCACGAGCAGGCGCTTCACCAAACGGCCTTCGGGCCCGGTCTGATGGGTGACCAGCGTCATCCCCAGGATCTTCGATGCGTATGCGTGCACCTCCTCGAGCGACTTCGCCACCTTGACGCCGCCGCCCTTGCCGCGCCCGCCTGCATGGATCTGCGCCTTCACGACCCAGACCTTGCCGCCGAGCTCACGGGCGGCGGATTCCGCCTCGGTCACCGAAAAACACGGGAAGCCGCGCGGCGTCGCGACCCCGTACTTGCGCAGAATTTCCTTGCCTTGATACTCGTGAACATTCATGAATCGGCCTCGTCAATGGGATCGCGTAACGTTCGGCGGCTTGCCGTCTTCCAGAGTCTTGCCGAGCAGCTTGGTCAGCGCATACACGGCGTCCAAATGCGGACTCGGCGTGTCGGTCAATCGAGCCAGTTCCACCACCGAACCCAGCAACGCGTCGATCTCGAGCGTGCGCGCGGCCTCGACATCCTGCAGCATCGAGGTCTTGTGGTGGCCCACCCGCTCGGCGCCGGCGATGCGCTTCTCGAGGGAGACCCGGAAAGTAATGCCTAGTTTGTTTGCGACTCGCTGTGCCTCGGTCATCATCTCAGTCGCCAGCGTGCGGCTGGGCGGATCCTGGCAGATGTCGGCGAGCGTGGCGCGCGTCAGGGCGCTGATGGGATTGAAGGTCAAATTACCCCACAGCTTGAGCCATATTTCCGCGCGGATATCGCTCAAGATCGGCGCCTGCAGCCCGCTGCGGACGAAACAATCGGCTATGCGCGTCACGCGCTCGCTGGCCGTACCATCCGGTTCACCGACCGGAAATCGATTGCCTTCGATGTGCTTGACGACGGCCGGGGCCACGAGCTCCGCGGCCGGATACACGACGCAGCCGATGACGCGCTCGCCGGGGATGTGCTCGCCGATCACGCCGCGCGGATCGACGCTCACCACTCGGGTGCCTGCCAACGCACCGGGATGCCCGTGAAAGTACCAGTACGGAATTCCGTTTTGCATCGGGATCACGACGGTGTCGGGGCCGAATAGCTTGGGCACGTCGCGGGCGCAGGCCTCGACCTGGTGCGCCTTCATGGCGAGGATGACGACATCCTGCGGGCCCGCCGCGGCGTAGTCGCTGGTCGCCTTGACCTGTGGTACCGCCTGCTCGCTGCCGTCGGCCTGCACCAGCCGAATGCCGCGTGCGCGCAGCGCCTCGAGGTTTGCACCGCGCGCGATGAAGGTCACGTCCTCGCCCGCAAGCGCGAGCCGCACGCCGACGTAGCCGCCAATTGCACCGACACCGATGATTGCTATCTTCACTGGCGTAGCCCGTATGGCGCAGGTGGCCGCGCCTCGAAATTGACTGAAGTTGACGGCGAGGAGCCAGGGACGCTCTCGTCCCTGGCTTTGCCGTCGCGAGTATCAGAACTTGTAGTTCAGACCCGTTGAAACGCCGATCAGGTGGCATCCGCCCCAAGTGGTCGGTCCGGCGCTGCTGTAATCGTTGAACACGGTGTTCGTGCCGTCGTGGCAATCCGTCGTCACGCCCCGGCCGCCCGCGCCGATGTCGTAGTGAGCATTGCCATGATTGACCGTGTCCGCCGCATCCAAGTACCAGTACAGGCTCTTGTCGAAGCGGTGCTTCCAGGCCACCGTGTACATATCGGCGGTGTTGTCGTTGGTGGTCGGGTTGTAATTATGCTGCCCGCCCGGATCTCCCGGCGTCGCTCCGGCATGCGCAAAGCCGAAGCTCACGTTGTCCCGCGCCGAGAAGTCCTGCGAAAGCGCGAACCACAAGCCGTTTCTCTGCCGCTCGTTCTGGAATTCCAGATTGGCCGGAACCGAGCGATGCATGTATTCGTAGATCCCGCTGACGGACAGGCCGAAAGGGAACACATACTGTGCGCCGCCCTTGATTGCCCATTCGTCGGCGACATCGGTGAGATACGGTGGCGTGAAGCCATTCGCGTTCACGAACCCCTGGCCATACTCATTCACATAGCCATTGTACGTATTCCAGTCGAGCTGCGGTGCCACGCCGTTGCCGAGACCCACCAAATACCCGTAGTAGGGATTGTTGGAGCCGATGCCGTCGCTGTTGCGATTCACCGCATGGTGCAGTTCCCACGCCGCGGTGGCATAGAAGCCGCCGGCCTCGAACTTGAGGTCGGCGCTGTACGCGGTGCCGAAGCCGCCGTCGTCGCAGTTCAGAGGCAGATTGCCGCTGCCCGGCGTGTTGCCGCCGCTGCAATCCGGCGATCCCGCGGACTGCACGACGTTGTCGTAGGTGCGGTTCGCGCCCGGCGAGATCAGCAGGTCGAAACTGAACGTACCTCCGAGCATTTTCGGTGAGTCGTACCAGATCGAGTGATCGAGCCGGGTGCCGAACTCGACGCGATTGTCGCCGCCAGTGTTGCCCATGATGACGGCATAGTCGCCAAGCATGCCGGAGAAAGGATTCATTCTATCCGTCGAGCTCTTGTACGGAGAGTAAGTCGTACCGATCTTCAGCTGACCCAAGCCCTTGTTGGAAAGGCCGACATAGGTGTCGCCGTAGCCGATGGCGCCCTTGACCACGTTCGACTGCGCGGTGTACGAGGTGCTGAGACCGGGCGAAGATGTGATCGACGGCTGAGTTTGGATCTGGTAAATGAAGTCGAAATCGCTGCCGGGGATGGCATGCGACCCGCGGTACCCGAGCACTGATTTGTTGGTGGAAAGTGAACCGAGATACCCGACGCTGCCGACGATCTGGGTTCCCTTCGGTCCGTTGTTGACGTACCCGGACCCCGGTCCCGCACCGGCATACGAATACGAATAGGCCGTGAGACCTCTGATGCCCTTGGTGGTATCGTCGAGCGACACGTCGAGGGTGCCGAAGAACCCCTTGAGGAACTTCTCGAACTTGGGCTCCGCGGGAGCTTCCTTGGCGACCGTCGGGCCCACCGCGCTCGGCGGCGCCGCCGCAGGCTTCGCCGCTTGTGCCGCTTGCTGTTGCGACAGCGCGTCGATCTTCTTCTGCATCTCCGCCATCTGCTGCTGCATGATGCGCATCTGTTCTTTCAGCGCTTGCGCTTGCGCCTGTGCATCGTCCGCAAAGACGGCGCTATTGAAGGCGACACTGGCGGCGCATGCCGCAAGCGCCACCATCATAGGCTTGGCCAACTTGAATTTAAGCATTGTGTGATTCCTCATTAAACGCGTTTATTTGAATCATTCTCGTCGCAGCTGCCCACCCTCACGTCATATCGGCCGGACTTGTGAGGTGAATCCGGTCGCACCCGATCCTTAGGACGCAAATGCACATTCCCCTGCAGCGTGTGCAAACTTCTTAGCCACCCATCAAACTCATCCTGCCAGTCTGCTGCGAGATGTAACCGCAGTGTAGCAATTTAGGCACCCCTCTGTTCCTGCTTTTTTCCTCGCTCCCGCGCTTATGTTGCGGAAATGAGACCCGCGCCACGCGCCCACTTGTACTTCGCGCCGAGCACGGCAACCGGTATCTCGGTGGAATAGGCGTAGGCGGGAATACCGTGCTGGTACAGGTACTCCGCCGCTTCCTCCACTTCCACGTCGCCCGCAAGCGAGGCCACCACCGGTTTCTCGATGCCCTTCGCGCGCATCTCGGCCACCACCTCCACCATCAACTTCGCAAACACCATGG
The DNA here is from genome assembly GCA_035314705.1 of Steroidobacteraceae bacterium. Taxonomy (GTDB): domain Bacteria; phylum Pseudomonadota; class Gammaproteobacteria; order Steroidobacterales; family Steroidobacteraceae; genus Bog-1198. The sequence goes on from DATFZF010000124.1 coordinate 20,144, forward strand.
GAGGCGTGATGATGGTGTGCCAATAGCCAAGGATCAGCGCGTGGATGCGCGGATCCTGCAGACCCAGCCGTACCGTATTCTGATACGTGCTCGGCGGTTCGCCGCCGGTGATGTCCACCGGATTGCCGGCGGCGCCGAACGGCGGAATGAACTTGCGGAAGGCGGCGTCGAGGTCGGCGGGCATCGCCATCAAGGACAGCCCATTGTCCACGCACGCATCCGAGAGCAGCACGCCGGAGCCGCCCGCACCCGTGATGATGACCACGTTGTTGCCCTTCGGCGTCGGCAAAACGGGAATGCCGCGCGCGAATTCGAGCAGGTCGCGCAGACTTCTTGCCCGGATGACTCCGGATTGCTTGAACACGTCCTCGTAGATCTTATCGTTGCCGGCGAGCGCGCCGGTATGCGAACTCGCGGCGCGCGCGCCCATGCTGGTGCGGCCGGCCTTCAGGACCACGATGGGCTTTTTCTTGGAAACCCGTTTCGCGACCTCGGCGAACGAGCGTCCGTCCTTCAGATCCTCGCAGTGCTGCGCAATGATGGTCGTGTTCTCGTCCTGCTCGAAGAAGGTGAGCAAGTCGTCTTCGTCGATGTCGGCCTTGTTGCCGAGGCCGACGATCGCGGACACTCCCATCTTGGCGGAACGCGAGAAACCGATGATGGCCATGCCAATGCCGCCCGACTGCGACGACAGCGCCGCATGACCCTTGACGTCGTAGGCGGTGCAAAACGTTGCGCACAGATTGCTGGGCGTGTAATAGAAGCCGTAGATATTCGGGCCCATGAGGCGCACGCCGTACTTGCGGCCGATCTCGATCAATTCGTTCTGTCCGGCCACGTTGCCGGTTTCGGCGAATCCTGACGGAATCAGGATGGCGCCGGCGATCTTTTTCTCGCCCACCTCCGTCAGCGCCTGCGCGACGAATTTCGCGGGAATGGCGAACACCGCGACATCGATGGCGCCCGGCACGTCCTTGACGCTCTTGTAAGCCTTCTTGCCCATGATGCTTTCGGCACTGGGATGGATCGGATAGATGTCGCCCTGGTAGCCGCCGTTGATCAGATTCTTCATCACGGAATTGCCGATCTTGCCGTTCTCGGCCGAGGCGCCGATCACCGCCACCGCCTTGGGCTTCATGATCCGCGTCATCTTTTCGACGATCGCCGCCTGACCCGGGCGATCGCGCGCGGGCGCGGGATGGAAGTCCAAAACGATGCGCACATCGGCCGCGGTCGCGCCTCGCTCGGTGGCAAACACGGGATTCAAATCCATTTCCGATATCTCGGGAAAGTCCGAGACCAGCGCCGACACCCGCTCGATCATTCCGGCGAGTGCCGCGCGGTGCACGGGCTTGGCGCCGCGCACGCCGCGCAAAATCTCCGCCGCGGCGATGCCGTCCAGCATCGACAGTGCATCGTCGCTGGTGGCGGGCGCCAAACGGAACGTGATGTCCTTCAGAACCTCGACCAGGATGCCGCCCAACCCGAAGGCCACCAACTTGCCGAAGGCAGGATCGGTCACCGCACCGATGATCACTTCCTGGCCGCCTGTCAGCATCTGCTGCACCTGCACCCCGAGGATCTCGGCCTTGGCATCGTAATTCTTGGCGTTCGCCACGATCGTCGAGTACGCGTCCTTCGCGGCTTCAGCCGACTTGACGCCGACGATGACGCCGCCGGCTTCGGTCTTGTGCAGTATCTGCGGCGACACGATTTTCATGACGACCGGGAAACCGATATCGGAGGCGAGCTTGACCGCTTCCTCGGCGGTCTTGGCCACGCCCTCTTTGGGAATGCTGATGCCGTACGCCTCGCAGACACCGCGCGCCTCGGGCGCGGTCAACGACTCGCGCTTGGCGGCCTTCGCCTCGTCCAGGATCCGGCGAACGGCGTTCTTGTCGTATGTCATCGTCAAATTACCTTCTTCGATCTCAGCGCAGCGACATCCGCGGCCCCATAGCCGAGCTCCGCCAGCACCTCATCGGTGTGTTCACCCAACAGAGGCGATCGCTTGACCTCGGTCGGGCTGTCGCTCATTTTGATCGGATTGCCCACCGACAGATATTTGCCGCGCTGCGGGTGGTCCACCTCGACGATGGTGCCGGTCTTGCGCAGCGACGGTTCGTTGGCCAACTCCTGCATCGAGAGTATCGGGCCGCAGGGAATGTCGTGCTCGTTGAGCAGATCCATGGCCTCGAACTTGGTCTTGGTGAGGGTCCATGCTTCCACCGTGGCGAACACTTCTTTGAGCCTCGGCAGGCGCGCATCCGGCGTGGCGTAGTCGGGATTCGTGATCCAGTCCTCCTTGCCGATGACCTTGCAAATGGCCTTCCAGACCGGCGCCTGCGCGATGAAGTAGAGGTAGGCGTTCGGATCCGTCTCCCAGCCCTTGCACTTGAGGATGGTTCCCGGCTGCCCGCCGCCCGACGCATTGGCGGCACGCGGTACGGCCGGACCGAACTTGCCGTTCGGATACTGCGGATATTCCTTCATGACGTGGGTGCGATCGAGGCGCTGCTGGTCGCGCAACTTGACGCGGCACAGATTCAGCACGCCGTCCTGCATGGCCGCCAGCACTCGCTGACCGCGCCCGGTGGTGTTTCGCTGGTACAGGGCGGACACGATGCCGAGCGCCAAATGCAGTCCGGTGCCGCTGTCGCCGATCTGCGCGCCCGTCACGAGCGGCGGACCATCGTCGAAGCCCGTGGTCGAGGCGGAGCCGCCCGCGCACTGCGCGACGTTCTCGTACACCTTGCACTCCTCGTACGGTCCGGGACCAAAACCCTTGACGGATGCCATGATCATGCGTGGATTGAGTTCCTGAACCCGCTCCCACGTGAACCCCATGCGATCGAGCGCGCCCGGCGCGAAGTTCTCGACCATCACGTCGCAATGCTTCACCAGTTTCTCGAGCACCTGCTTGCCGCCCTCACTCTTCGTGTCGAGCGTCACCGATCGCTTGTTGTGATTCAGCATCGTGAAATAGAGGCTGTCCACATTCGGAATATCGCGCAGCTGCCCGCGGGTGATGTCGCCTTCGCCCGCCCTTTCGATCTTGATCACATCGGCGCCGAACCACGCCAGCAATTGCGTGCAGGTCGGTCCCGACTGCACGTGTGTGAAGTCGAGTATGCGAACCCCGTCTAATGCCTTACCCATGCCACACTCCCGCCTTGTTCACTTGTACATCGTCTGATTTTTGGTTCCCGGCGCATACTCGCGCGGATCGACCCAAATGTTGACGACCGCCGAACGGCGATTCTTTCGAATCGACTCGCGCGCGCGCTGCAGCGCCGGCGCGATCTGCGCCGGGTCGCGCACTTCTTCTCCATATCCGCCGAGCATTTCGGCGAACTTGCCGAACGGGACGTCGCCCAGCAGGTTGCCGACATTGCCGCGCTGCTCGCCGTATTTCGCGAGCTGGCCGTAGCGAATCTGGTTCATCGCCGAGTTGTTGCCGATGACCGCGAGATAGGGGACGCCGAATCGGTTGGCCGTTTCCATGTCGAAGGCGGTCATGCCGAACGAGCCGTCGCCGTAGTAGCACAGGACTTCCTTCGCGGGGTTCGCCAATCCCGCCGCGATCGCAAATCCGGTGCCGACTCCCAAAGAGCCGAGCGCGCCCGGATCCATCCATTGGCCGGGACCGCGCGGGCGCACCGCTTGCGCCGAGATGGTGACCACGTCGCCGCCGTCGCCGATGTATATGGTGTTGTCGGCCAGAAACTCGTTCAATTCATAGGCGACGCGGTACGGATGGATCGGCACGCTGTTCGATTTGAACAGCGGCATGAGCTTTTCGGTGGCAGCCGCCTCGCCTTCGCTCAGCTGCTTCAGCCATTGCTGGCGAGCCTGACGCTTGTCGCCCTTGATGCGGCCCGACGCGGCCTGCAGCACCGCGCCCAGGATCGCCCCCGGATCGCCGACCAATCCCAGACTGATGTCGCGGTTCTTGCCGACGGTGCGGTAGTCCATGTCGATCTGCACCAGCTTCAAATCCTTGCTGATGCGTTTGCCGTAGCCCATGCGGAAGTCGAACGGCGTGCCGACGATGACCAGCACATCCGCATTCGCAAACGCTTGAGTGCGCGTGCGGTCGAAGTGGTGAGGATCGCCGGGGGGCAGCAACCCGCGGCTCGCACCGTTGAAATATCCCGGAATATCCAGGCCGCGCAGCAGCGCGATCGCCTCGTTTTGACCGCGTGCGGTCCAAACCTGCTGCCCGTAGAGGATGGCCGGCCGCTCGGCATTGACGAGAATATCGGCCAGCTTCTCGATGTCGCGCGGGTCGCCGATCGAATGGGTCGACGCCCGATACTTGCCGGGTTGCGGAATGACGGCCTTGGTAATGTCCACTTCCCGGTCGAGCACGTCGCGCGGGATTTCCAAGTACGCGGGCCCCGGAGCGCCGTTGAACGCTTCGCGGATCGCCATCGAGATCATGTCAGCGACACGCTCGGTGCTCGGCACGGTGGCGGCAAACTTGGTGATGGGGCTGATGATGTCGACGTGCGGCAGATCTTGCAGCGATCCCATCTTGTGCTGGGTCAGCGCGCCCTGGCCGCCGATGTGCAGGACGGGACTTTCGGAGCGAAACGCGGTGGCAATGCCGGTAATCGCGTTCGTGAAGCCCGGCCCCGCGGTCGTGACGACGCAGCCGAGTTTGCCGGTCTGGCGCGCATAGCCGTCGGCCGCGTGCGCGGCAACCTGCTCATGGCGCACGTCGATGATGCGTATGCCCTCGTCCACGCAGCCGTCGTAGATGTCGATGATGTGGCCGCCGCAAAGCGTGAATATGGTGTCGACACCTTCGTTCTTGAGGGCCTTGGCGACCAGGTGTCCGCCCGAGATCACGTTTGCGTCGCGGCTCTTTCGCTGCAGAGTGTCTTCGGCGGTTGTCGTCTTGGGCGAATTCGCCGCGGGGATTACGGTAGCCATGTTGCCTCCAACTTCGTGAATGTGACCGCGGACCGCCACTGCCGCCGTGGCGGTCCGCAATTTAGGTGAAACATCTGATCCCGTTCGCTCACGGCTGCGCGGCGGCGCCTACGTGGCACGCGGCGCGCCGACCGCGCTTTCGGACGCCGTCGAGGGATACGCCTCGTTGCTCTTGGCGAAATGACGCGCACGCATGGGTTTCAGCACGAACAGCGCCATGAGCCCCGCAACGACGTTGAAACTCATTGCGACGGAAAATACCGCGCCCCAGCCGTGATCTTTCGCAATGCCGGCCGCGACCGGAACCAGCAATGCGCCCGCGCCTTTGGCGGTGTACAGCATGCCGGCGTTGGCGGCGGCAAACTTGGAACCAAAGGTGTCGCCTTGGGTTGCCGGAAACAGGCTGAAGATTTCGCCGTACACGCCGAAGTACAGTGCGGTGACCAGCACGAACGTCGTCGGATTCGACCCCGATTGGCTCAGCGTGTACAGCGCAATGGCGCCTGCGAAAAATGCGAGCGCCATGGTGTACTCGCGGCCGATCTGGTCCGACAGCCAGCCGAAGAACGGGCGGCCCACGCCGTCGAATATTCGGTTCAGCGACAATGCGAACACCAACGCCGGCAAGACGAAACCGAACAACTCGACCGGAATCTTGTCGATTTTGAGGTCCTTGGCGATGGGAGCCATGGACGCGGCCATGGTCAGGCCGCCGGCGGCGATCAATACGAACATCACGTACAGCACGTAGAACACGGGGCTGCGCAATACTTCGCCGGGCGTATAGCCATGTCCCGTCTGATTCGGCTTTAGTTTCACGGACTGGAGTTGCGCCGGAGCGACCAGCAGCAGCCAGGCCATCACGAACACGATGGCGCCCTGCAGGAGGCCGAACACGAGGAACGCGTGCTCGTAGCCCGAGGAGTCGATCATGGCTTTGATCGGCCCGATGGTAATGGCGGCGCCCGCGCCGAATCCCGCGGCGGTGATGCCGGCGGCGAGACCGCGGCGGCCCGGGAACCATTTCAGCGCATTGCCGACGCAGGTGCCGTAGACGCAGCCCGTGCCGATACCGCCGAGCGCGGCGGCGAGGTAAAGGAGCGGCAGCGAACTCGCGACCGAATTCAGCGCCCAAGCAGTTCCAACCAGAATCGAGCCCGCGATGACCACCCAGCGCGGTCCGAAGCGATCGACCAAGTAGCCTTCAACCGGGATGAGCCAGGTCTCGATCAGCACGAAGAGCGTGAAGGCCACCTGAATGGCGGGGCGTCCCCAGTGATATTTGGCGTCAATGGGATTGACGAACAGCGTCCATCCATACTGCAAGTTCGCGACGCAGGCCATACAGATGACGCCGATGATCAGCTGCACCCATGGATTTGCCAGCGCCGATGTCGATGTCGATGTAGGGGAATTCGGATTCGCACTCATCATAGTTCTCCTTTATTGCCTAGAGCGGACGCGGAAATTCGACCGAAGGACTTTATTTGGGAAGGTTTGGCGGACAACTTTGGGGCAATCGAAGGGCGTTGGCCCAAGGGCGTGCATGCATGTCAGGTGTATCCACAGCGTAAGACCCCCTCAACACGTGTCGAACCCCGAGTTCGAACTCGTACCAGCCCGGTATTTTTATCGTGGTATACCATATATGATAGAGTTTCTGAGTGTCAAGCGACATCCTAATGCGCTTGGGGAGCCCGCGTGCATAGGGCAGCAGATGCTTTGATATTCAGGGTTTCGTGAGGCACGATGGAGCGGTGGCGCACGCCTGTCTCAGTTCTGTCATTGGGAAAAAATCCGCTGCCATATAATATATCTGCGGCGAATCGCCGGCAGGCATCTGCCTTGAACAAACGCGAGCAACGACGATTGAGGGGTCAATGAACACGATCGCAACTCTGGTACAGCGCACTTCCGCCGCCGCTCCGCTTGCACTGGCGCCGCTGAACGCGACGAGTTTGCGCGATCAGGCCTACGCCCTCTTGAAAAACGCGATCGCGGATACCGACATCTACGATCCGAAGCAAGAGCTGAGGCTCGACGAGCGGCAGCTCACCAAGGCGCTGGGGGTCAGCCGCACGCCGATTCGTGAAGCCCTGTCGCTGCTCGAGCAGGAAGGATTCATTCGCACCGTACCCCGGCGCGGCATCTACATCATCCGCAAGTCGAAGCGCGAGATGATCGAAATGATCCAGATGTGGGCCGCTCTCGAGTCCATGGCGGCGCGGCTTGCGACTTTGCACGCCACCGACGCGCAACTCGCGACCTTGAGGCATTTGTTCGATGAGTTTCAGAACTCGCCGCCTTCGGAGCACCTGGACGAGTATTCCGACGCCAACATCGCATTTCATGCGGCGGTCATCGCGCTCGGCGGCTCGCAGACCATCATCGACGCGACGCGCAATCTTCTGATCCACGTGCGCGCCATTCGCCGCGCCACGATCACGCAGAGCGATCGCGCGGCCCGCTCCATCATCGATCACTTGAAGATCATCGAAGCGTTGGAGCGGCGGGACACCGAGCTCGCCGAGCGGCTCACGAGGCAGCACACTCTCGATCTCGCGGCGCATGTCGACCGCTACTGCGGTTTTCTGGGCTAGTCCCGCGCCGGCCTCCAAGGCTCAAGAGGCGCGCCCCCAGCGACCCAGGGTCGGGGTTTGGGCGGCGCCGCCGGCATCGCTCAAATACTGCGCGCGGCCGGCATCCGGCACTTCACCGCGCAACGCTCCCGGCGCCACCGCCCTGACGCCGCTGAGAGTGTCGGGGTCCGAAATTGCCGATTGAAATTCGGCCATATCCATCGACCGTGGCGTTCCGGACTCGATGCGAAGATAGATCCTTCCGGTTTCCTGATCGGCGAAATTGACCTCGCGAAATCCGCGTATGCAGCGGCGCAGGAATTCGGTGTTGCACTCCGGATCGAGCAGCCCCCGATCCGCATATAGCGATTCCGCGTTGACGGCGCCGACGTCGATGCGTCCATAGCGCTCGATGTCCAGCGCTCCCTTGACGCTGAGAATATTGAGGGTGCCGTTGTCGCCGAAGGCAACCGTCCGCGGACGCTCTCCGAGGCGCACCGTGTTGTCCAGAAACTCGAATTGAATGCGCTTGTCGCTGCGTCGCACCCACGTGAAAAACACATCGGGAATTCCTGTGTAGGCCTCCACGGCGTGCGCCAGGGTATCGTCGACAGCCTTGTAGCGCCCGAACTCGAGTCCGCGTTTCCATGCCCGCTCGACCAGCAATTCCGGCGGCGTGATGACGAAGAACAAATACACCCTCTGGCCGAAACGCGTCAATAAATTGCTGCCCGCCTCGTCCGAATCCGGTGCGAAACTGTCGAAGCGAAACCGGTCGATGAGGAGGTGCGTCATGTCGCCGCGCCGGTGCTTGCGGGCCATGTAACGGTCAAGCTTCTGGTCGACGATCTGCAATTCCTCGGCGGTGAAAGCGCCGGCATATTTGTAGGCGGCGCCGAGAGCGGCGTAGTCGAGCAGCTGTTTGCGCCAAATGTCCGGGCTGATCAGCGCGAAGTCGCTCCACTGCGCGCCGATGTCGCCCACGAGTTTTTTCTGCAGCGGCCGCAGCGTGCTCTTGCCGGACGCGGACGGCCCTTTGGTATTGATGACGATGGGCCGCTCCTGGCGCGGCAGCAGGTGATAGCCCTCGCTGGCGGCGGCGCGCAGCAGTATGGGTTCGATCGTGCGGCCCACGAAATCGCTGCCGTATTCGTTGCATGCCATGCCGAGGGCCACCGACGCGATGAGCTCCCGCGTACCCCAGGCGTGCCCCTGGGTTGTGAACAGGGCCGACATGGCGCGCGCCAGGGTGTGGCACGCGGTCCTCTGCAGCGGATCATTCGCCGCACCCGCCAGGCTCTCGCACTGAGCGATTTGATCCGGACCCCAGCCCCGGTCGGCCTGAACGCCCATCGAGCCCGCATCACGGCGCTGTGCGAGCCGCGCGAACAAGTGCGGCCGCCTCGCGGGCGCGGCCACGGTCGCCTGCACCGGCGCCACCTTGTCCAGGGCGGCGTCGATGGCGGCGCGCAGTGCGGCGCGCATGCCGTCGAACGCCACGGTGATTGCATCCATCTCCGGAAGGAGATGGCGCTCCAGCAAGCGGCTGGCGATCTCGCGAAAATTGATGCCCAAATCCCCGATCCGGGAACCGTCCGGCACGGCAAAATCGGCGGTGATCCTTATGAGGAGTTCATGCAGGACCAGTCTTTGCGGCCGGAATGCGACCAGCTCGCTCGGCGAGAATCCGGTAAGCCCCTGCATCTCGGCGACCGTTGCGATGCTGGTGAAGACATTCTCGGGTCGAAAGAGCGTCGACAGGCATCGCAATTCGTTGGGCACCTGCGACCCGATGCCGGGATTCCAAGGCCCGTACGCCTGCTCATCACCGGCGGGATTCATGGGCCGCTCTTGGGTCTTCGCATGCCGCTACGTCTTCGCATACCACGCTCCGCCATGACTCCGATCATACGCATCCCGCGAAATCATGCCGGAAACTCATAGTTGCGACGCAATTCGCTGTCTTGGCCCCGGACGTGTGATGCATTCGCCACCTGGGCACATGTTCAAGTAATCCAGAATGTGCCGATAAATGACACTGGGCGAAAGCGCCGCAAAAGTGAGACGTCCGCCGCGGGGAACGCCATCAATGATTTCACAATCCATGGATCGAACCGCGGTTGGCCGGGCGCCGGGGGCTGCCGCCCCGCAGCCGGCGGCTGATCCGGACCCCACGTTGGTGCGCCTCGCGCGGCTCGCGGCCAGCGCGTGCGGCTGCCCGCTGGCCTCGATCGCGGTTTCGGGGTTGGGCGAGGCTTGGTGCACGTCGACGGCGGAACTGCCGCCCGCAACGCTGCCCCGGTGCGATCCCTTTGCGGCGTACGCCGCGCGAGCCGAGGGGCTGTTCGAGGTGCCGGATGCGGCCTTGGACGATCGATTTCGAGATTCCGACCTCGTGGTCGGGGAACTCGCCATCCGATCCTACGCCGGATGCGCACTGCGCACGGCAGGCGGCGATTCGCTCGGCACCTTGGCCGTCTATGGCAGGGCGGCGCCGGCCTTGTCGCCCCAGCAGCGCGCGTCGCTGTTGCTGATCGCCGAGCAGACGGTGGCTCATCTCGAACTGCATTCGAGAATGACCGAACTCTCCCTGCTTTCCGGCGCGCGGCCGGCCGAATCGGCCGCGGCTCTGCTGGAAAGCGCGCCGGTCGCCGTCTATCACGCGGACTCGGCCGGCAATATCATCTATAGCAATCCCGAGTACCGCCGAATTTTCGGACTCAAGTTGGGAGACGGCGCCGATGCGTGGGCGCAGCGCGTGCACCCCGACGATCGCGAATTCATGATGCGCACCTGGGCGGATTTCTGCCGGCAGCCTGTCCCGAGCCGGTTCGAGGGCTACCGCACGCTGGCGGGCAACGGTGCGATCCGGCACTACTCCGAGCAAGTGGTCGCCGTCGCCGGTGTTCCGGGCTGGGTCGGTACCATCACGGACGTCACCGACACGGTCGCCGCACGCGACGATCTGCGCCGAGCGGAAACCTTGTTCCGCAATATGTTCGACCAGGCGCCGATCGGCATCGTTTATACCGGCCGGAGCGGCAAGTTCCTGCGGTTCAACCAGACCTTCTGCAACATGCTGGGATGCACGGCCGAGGAGCTCGCAGATCGAACGCCCGGCGATGTCATTTGCGCCGAGGATGCCGCACGCGTATCGGCGGAACTCGAGCGTCTGTGGAACGGCGAGGTCCAATTCGTGGATCTCGAGAAGCGCTACATCCGTCAGGACGGCAGAGAGCTCTGGGTGCGCACGACGACCTCCCTGGTGCGCGAGGCCGGCGCCTCCCCAGAGTACTCGGTCGAATTCTGCCGGGACATCAGCGTCCGCAAGGACACGGCCCTGGAGCTCGAACGGGTGCACAAGCAGCTCATGACCGCCTCGCGCCAGGCGGGCATGGCCGAAGTCGCGACCAATGTGCTGCACAACGTCGGCAACATTCTGAACAGCGTGAACATCTCCGCGAGTCTGGTCATCGAACGCGTCAAGCAGTCCAAAGCCCCGGGAGTGACCCGCTTGGCTGCACTGCTGCAGGAAAAGGGCGCCGCGGCCGGTGAATTCATCGCCAATGACGAGCGCGGCAGGCGCATTCCCGAATATTTGGCATCGCTGGGCGAGCAGCTGATGAACGATCAGAAGATGGCGCTCGAAGAGCTCGCATCGCTGCGCGAAAACATGGAGCACATCAAGGACACCGTGGCGATGCAGCAGAGCTACGCCAAGCTATGCGGCGTCACCGAAACCGTTGCGGTGGTCGACTTGGTGGAAGACAGCCTGCGATTGAACGCCGGCGCCTTCGTGCGTCACGGCGTGACGTTGCGGCGTGAATTCAGCGAGGTGCCGCCGATCACCGTCGATAAGCACAAGGTGCTGCAGATTCTCGTGAATCTGGTGCGCAATGCCAAGTACGCATGCGACGAATCAGGCAGGTCCGACAAGCTCCTCACCCTGAGAATCGAAGCGGCGCCGGCCGGAGTGCGCATCTGCGTCATCGATAATGGCGTGGGCATCCCGGCGGAGAACATGTCCCGGCTTTTCACCCACGGTTTCACCACTCGCGCGTCCGGGCACGGCTTCGGCCTGCATAGCGGAGCGCTCGCCGCGCAGGAACTCGGCGGCTCGCTGCAGGTGAAGAGCGACGGGCCGGGCTGCGGCGCCACGTTCATTCTCGAGCTGCCCTGCAGCCCCGCGGAGTCCGCCGGTGGCTAGTCCCGCGCAGCTCGCCAATCGGCGCATTTTGATCGTCGATGACAACGCCGCCATCCACCTGGACTTTCGCAAGGTGTTGGGCGCCCAGGCCGGGCACTCCGCGCAAGCCGCGCTCGACATATTGGAAGCGAATCTGTTCGGCGAGACCGCCACCGCCGCCGCACGCCCGAACTTCGAGATCGACTCCGCGCATCAGGGGCAGGAAGGCGTGGCGATGGCGCACCAGGCGCTCCTCGAAGGACGGCCGTATGCAATGGCGTTCGTCGACATGCGCATGCCTCCCGGCTGGGATGGCCTGAAAACCATCGAGCGCCTCTGGGCCACGGATCCCGACGTGCAAGTCGTCATCTGTTCAGCGCATACGGACTATGACTGGACGGAAGTCGTGCAGAGGCTCGGCCACTCCGACAAGCTGCTGGTGCTGCGCAAGCCCGCCGAACCGATCGAGGTCCTGCAATGCGCCACGGCGCTGTCGCGCAAGTGGGAAAACGATCGGCTGGTCAGAGACCAAATGTTGCGGCTGGAAGAAGTGATCACCACCCGCACCCGGGGCCTGGAAGCCGCGAATCAGCAGCTGCGGCATTTGGCGACCCATGATGCGTTGACCGGTCTGCCGAATCGCGTCCTGCTGGACGATCGATTGCTGCAGGCGATCGCGCATGCCGAGCGCGACATGCGTTCCTTCGCGGTGCTGGTCTGCGATCTGGACCGCTTCAAGCTCATCAACGATTCCCTGGGGCACCGCGCGGGCGACGAGCTGCTCCAGGAAGTTGCGCGCCGGCTGAACGCGGTGGTACGCACCGCCGATACGGTGGCCCGGTTCGGGGGCGATGAGTTCGTGCTGATCGGCACCTCCATAGCGGACACCGAGGACGCCGCGGACCTCGCGGCGCGCGTCATGAGCGTGCTGCAAGCCCCTGTGAGGATAGCCGGCATCGACATTCATACCTCGCCCAGCATCGGCATCGCCATGTACCCGGACGACGGCGACTCGGTCCAAGCCCTGCTCGCGCACGCGGACGCAGCCATGTATTCGGCCAAGCAGAACGGCCGAGGCAACTTTCGGCGCTATGAGGCCGGAATGCATGCCGGAACCGAAGACCGGGTGCAGCTGGAAAGCGACCTGCATACCGCGCTGTCTCAAAATCAGTTCCAACTCTACTACCAGCCGAAAGTCGACACTCGCACCGGCGAGGTGCGCAGCGCCGAAGCGCTGATCCGTTGGGTGCACCCCACACGCGGCGTCGTTTCGCCCGCGGATTTCATCCCGTTGGCGGAAGAATGCGGACTGATCGGCGCGATCGGCGAATGGGTGGTCCGCGAAGCATGCCGGCAAGCGCGGGCCTGGCAGCTCGACGGCGTCCCGCCGCTGCGGATATCGGTGAACTTGTCGGCTTCGCAGTTCCGCGACACCGGACTGGTCGACAACATTCGCCGCGCGCTCGATGACGCCGGCCTGCAGGCCCGCTATCTCGAGGTCGAACTCACGGAAAGCGCGGTCATGAGCGATCCCGAACAATCGATCGCCATCCTCGAGCAGCTGAGCGCCATGGGGGTGCTGGTCTCCGTGGACGATTTCGGCACCGGCTATTCGAGTATGAGCTACTTGCGCCGCTTCCCCATCGACAAACTGAAAATCGACCGTGTATTCATCAACGAAATCGTGAGCCGCCCGGAAGATGCGTCGATAGTCCGCGCCATCGTCTCGCTGGCGCACAGCCTGCGCCTCAAAGTTGTTGCCGAAGGGGTGGAAACGTCCGCGCAGCTCGACTTTCTGAAAACGGCAAATTGCGACGAATATCAGGGCTTCCATTTCAGCCGCCCTCTGCCCGCGGCAGAATTCGAACATCTCATCCGCGAGTCGCACTCGCAGGACGATCTGACCGACGATGAAGCCGCGCGAACCCACAGCAAGCTCTCCGTTTTGGTCCGCAAGTAAAACGCCCGCAACGGCACGCGCCGCCGGCGCAGCCCGCTAGGACCCGGGATCCGCCTCGAGTTTCGCGGCGTCCGGGTACATTTGCAGCTCTGGAACCTCGCCGCGCTGCAATTTCTGCTGCACATCCCGCCAGTATTCGACGCTGAGCAGATCGAAATTCTCCTCCCGGAAACAGCGTCGCGCGAACGAGCTCTTGAGCTGCAGGCCGTGCTCGAGCTCTTCGGGCAGGAAGATCACGCCTTCCTCGAAGAACCACTCCGGCACCGCTTCTTCGCCGGGCTCGCGATCAGTATTGGTCCGGATCTTCACGTCGGTCAGCTTCTCCACCGCGTCATAGTCGAACAGGAACACTCGGCCGTACCTCCCCACCCCGTAATTTCTGGAATCCAGGTCTTTGTTGAAGATGTTGGTCGCCGCATTGTTGCGGATGCAATGCCCGAGGCTCACCATCACGGCCCGCGCCGCGCCCTCGTCCGCGGCCTCAAGAAAAACCGGCAACGGCACGATTTTCAGCTGCACGATCAGCAAGCGCAGATAGACGCCGCCCTCATCCACCTGCACGCTGCCGGCGGCCTGCCGGCAGATTTCATCCAGCAAATCGGGATCGAACATGTCGCGGTCCAGCCGCAGATTGAAGTACATGACATTGTCCAACATGCTGCCCGCCCGGTTGATCTCGTGCACCACTCGGTACTTGTCGGAGACCGCCGCAACGCCCGGATAGGCGCCCCACTTGTAGGAACTCGTCGGCTGATCGCGGATGACCTTCAGGTGGTAGGCGCACGCGTCGAAGGTGAATCCCAGCGCCACCGTACCCGGCACGCCGGGAGAGCGCCTGAATCGGTGCCCGCGGCGAACCTGCTCGTTGATCTCATTCAATATGGCGACCTTGCCGACGTGATTGAAGCCGATCGTCGAATAGTGATGTCCGAACGGACGCCGCGGCATCAGGCTGAAAAGGAAAACGCAGGTTTGGTAGTAGAGCCGCGTGGTCACATGAAAATTGGCCAGCGCCGAGCTGAACAGATCGTGGATGTCCGAAACGCGGTATAGAACCGCGTCGGCGTAGATACCGTCCGGGCCGTTGAGCAGCGCCACGACGAATGGCCGGATGCCGCCGCCGGCCAGTACCCAGCGGCCGACGATGAATGCGCTGCGGTCGCGGAAGAAACCGGCCTTGATGACGTCAAGAGCCGTGACGGTCACGTCGAGCGCCGTCACGGACGCGGCATCGGGCGCGCCGTACAGCAACTTCTCGACCCGTCGCAGAATCTTATCCGCGTCGCCGCGCAGATCTCGGAACGGAATCGAGAAATTAGCGGCTTGCAATGCGGTGCACACAAGTTCTGCATCGACCCGTTCGCGCACCCGCAGCCGGCTATGCACCGACCTCATCGAGTCCGCGCGCAGCTTGCTGGGAGGCGGGAACGAGTAGGCGACCGGCCTCCACAATCCGCGGCCGATGTTGCGCCGTATCGAATGGGCGAAGCTGAAGGCGATGTCGGCGTCATAACGGTCCACGATCATCGCCATATACAGGCGATCCAACGCATCCCAAACGGTCAAGTCGGCCGCAAGCGCGGGGAATGCCGCGCAAATTCTCGGCCCGTGTTCCGCGATGTAGCGGCTGTACAGACCGAGCCGCTCCTGACTGATGCGGATTGACGCGTGCGGATCCATGGTTTCAAAGGCGCGCTGCGCCCGGTGCGGGTACTCGCACAACTGGCTGTAGAAGTCATCGTAAACCGTCAGTATCAGCTGGGCCGCCGCGCTGATGCGCGCGGCGTCGTCGCCGCAGGCCGCCAGCCGGGAGTACGCCTGCTCGACCAAGAGTTCGGTCTCGAGCGACATTGCGAGCGCGCCTAACCGCTGTTGCGCAGCGCCGTGGCAATGGCGTTGATCGACAGCTGAATGCCTTCTCTGACCCGCGGATCCGTTTCGCCGGCGCGGTGACGCTTGAGCAACTCCACCTGCAACAGGTTCAACGGTTCGATGTAGGGCAGCCGCAGGCGGATGGAATCGCCCAGCGCCGGATGCTTCTCGAGCAAATGCGCTTGTCCGGTGATGCTGAGCAGGCTGTCCTGGGTCGCCAGCCAGGTATCCCGGATGCGGCCGAACAAGGCATCGGCGAGCGCCCGATCCTCGACCAGGCTCGCATAGCGGGCGGCGATGCTCATGTCGGATTTTGACAGCACCATCTCCAGATTATCGAGGGTGGCGCGGAAAAACGGCCAGGCATCGAGCATTTCTCGCAGCAACCCTGAGTCGGCCGAACGCAGCGCCTGGCCCACTCCGTACCAACCGGGGAGCATGACCCGGGCCTGCGCCCAACTGAACACCCAGGGGATCGCCCGCAAATCCTCGATTCGCTGCGAGTTCGACCGCGACGCCGGCCGCGACCCGATCTTGAGCTCGGAGATTTCCACCAATGGGGTCATCTGCCGGAAGAAGGTTGAAAAACCTTCGGTCTCGTACACCAAGGACCGATACGCGCGGAATGCCTCGGAGGACAGGCCGTCCATCGCCTCTGCGAACCGCGCGCGGCTCGCGGTCGATAGGTTGGCGTTCTCGAGCGAGGCCAGTATGGTCGCCGCGGTGATCGATTCAAGATTCGCGGCGGCGCTTTCGCGCGTGCCGTACTTGGCGGCGATGATTTCCCCCTGTTCGGTGATACGGATGCGGCCTCGGACCGTGCCGTGCGGCTGAGCGCGAATCGCCGCGAATGACGAGCCGCCTCCCCGGCCCACGGCTCCGCCGCGTCCGTGAAAAATCTGCATGGCCGTGCCGGATTTCTCGAACACCGAGGCGAGCAAACGAGTCGCTTGGTGCAGGCTCCAAACCGAGGTCAGATATCCGCCATCCTTGTTCGAATCCGAATATCCGACCATCACCTCTTGAAAACCGTGAGCCGAGGCGACGGCCGCGACCTCCGGCAACGCGAACCACGCCGCCATCACGTCGGCGGAGCGCGCCAAATCGCCGATGGTCTCGAACAGCGGCACCGCCATGATCGCCGCGCGCGCACTCCCGTGGCCGCTATACAGTCCCGCCTCCTTGAGCAGGATATTGACCTCCAGCAGATCCGACACGCTCTCGCATTTGGAGACGATGTAGGTCGTGATGCAGCGGGAGCCGTAGCGCCGATGCGAATCGGCGGCGGCGCGAACGATGCGCAACTCCGACAGGGTCTCCGGCGAGTAGCTCGCGTACGGACTCGCCAGCAACCGTTCGCTGGCAAGCTCCTGCCGCAATAATTGCACCCGCTGCGGCTCATCCAGCGCTTGATAATCCGCCGACACGCCCGCGACTTTGAACAGCTCCGCGACCGTCCTCGCGTGCACATCCGCGTTCTGCCGCAAGTCCAGGGTCGCCAGGTGGAAGCCGAAAGTCTCCACGGCCCGGGACAATCGGGCAAGGGCGCCGCCGGTGTTCTGCCCCACCTTGCTCTCGGACTCCAGGGATTGTTCGATTACCTTGAGGTCCGCGCGCAGGCTCTCTGCGTCAGGGTAGGCTTCAGCACTGACCGACGCGGGCCGCGGCGGGATGCGTCCGGTCACCTTCTGGTAAGTGGCTGCCAGGCGCGCATAGATGCCGGTGATGGCGCGCCGGTACGGCTCATCGGCGCGCGCGGCGTTGACGTCGCCGCTGCGCTGCGCGAGTGCCTGCACCGCATCGGAAACGCCGGCGAGTTCGCTCGACACCGACAGTTCTGCGCCCAAGGCATTGAGCTGATCCAGATACTCGACCAACAGCGCTTGTGCGGCGCGGCCCAAGGCCAAGCTCAACGAATCGGCGGTGACGTGAGGGTTGCCGTCGCGGTCACCGCCGATCCAGCTGCCGAGGCGCAAGAAGCTTGCGGGTCGCCGCCCAAGCAAGCGCTCCCAGCGCGCGTACAGCGCCGGCACCGTGGGCAGAAAGACGTCTCTCAGATAGGTGAGTGCGGTATCGACCTCGTCCGCCACGTACAACCTTTCCCGCCGCAGCGCCCGCGTCTGCCACAGCAGCGCGATCTGCTTCGCAATGCCCTCCTCGATCGACTCTCCCTCCAGGGTCTCGGCGTATCCAGCATCGCGCAACCGCATCAATACCGCGATGCGGTTGCGGTGATCCAGCATGCTTTTGCGCATCACCTCGGTGGGATGCGCGGTCAATACGGGCGTGATCGATGCCCGGTCCAGCAGAGCGGCGACTTCGCCGGTCGCGACTCCTTGCGCATGCAGAAACTCGAGCGCCGAGGCCAGAGTGCCGCCCTCTTCCATCGCCGTGCCCTGCCGGTCTTCGGCGAGATTCGCCAGCATGGAAAACAACATGAAGCTGCGCACGAAAGCGACGGTCTCGTCCAGCGACAAGGTTTCCAGCGCTGCCGGCAACCCGCGCGGGTTGGCGATGCCGCGGAAGCGGTCGACGGAGGCCGCCCGGATGGCTTCGATGCGCTCAAACAACACCTGGCCGCCGTAGGTGCGAATGACGTCGCCCAGGAGCTTGCCCAGGAAGCGAACATCGGCGTTCTGGGTGATGGTGGACGGAAGTGGTGGCATGACGGACAATATCGCATGTTGGCGCGGGTGCGCGCCGGGGTCTATTTGCCCCCCAATTGGTAGAAACCTGGGTGGTTTAGGTATAATATCTGATATATCTATGGCTATGACGGCGTTTCATGAGTAATCAATCGCCACGGCGAGTGATACCGATCAAACTCGAGCCGCCATCCAGCTTAAGCGCTGAGGAGCGCGCGGCGGTGCTTGACGCCTGCACCCGCCTCAAGGGGCTTCCCGGGGCACTGTTGCCCATACTTCACGCGGTGCAGGACACGCTGAAATTCGTGCCCAAGGACGCGGTACCGATGATTGCGCGGGAGCTGAATCTCTCGGTCGCCGAGGTACACGGCGTGGTGAGCTTCTATCATTACTTTCTCCAAGAGCGGCCGGGCCGCGTGCGGGTGCACCTGTGCCGCGCAGAAGCGTGTCAGGCGCGGGGCAGCGTCGCGCTCGAGGCTCATGCCAAGGCGAGATTAGGCATTGATTATCATGGCACGACGAGCGACGGGGCGATTACGCTCGAGCCGGTGTACTGCCTGGGCAACTGCGCCTTGGGCCCCTCGCTGATGATCGATCACGAGTTGCACGGGCGGGTGACGCCCGAGCGCTTTGATGCGCTGTTGGCGCAGAGCCGGGAGCCGGCGTGAAGATCTACGTGCCGCGCGATGCAGCCGCGTTGGGTGTCGGTGCAGAAGCGACGGCCCATGTAGTCACGGCGGAGGCCAAGCGGCGCGGCATTCCCGTCGAGCTCATCCGCAACGGTTCTCGCGGTCTTCTGTGGCTGGAGCCCATGGTCGAGGTTGAGGTCGACGGCACGCGGGTGGCCTACGGCCCCGTGCACTCCGACGATGTCGCCGGCTTGTTCGAAGCGGGCTTCACGTCCGGAAAGCCGCATGCCTTGTGCCTCGGTGCCACCGAGCAGATGCCGTACTTCAAGAAGCAGGAGCGCCTCACCTTCGCCCGTGTCGGTCTCACCGACCCGCGCAGCCTGCCCGATTATTTGGCCCATGGCGGCTACCGCGGCTTGAAGGCGGCCCTCGCGCTCAAACCCGCCGACATCGTCGCAAGCGTCACCACCTCGGGCCTGCGCGGCCGCGGCGGTGCGGCGTTTCCGGCGGGGATCAAATGGAAAACCGTGCTGGGTGCCCAGGGCGCGCAAAAATACGTCGTTTGCAATGCCGATGAGGGCGACTCCGGGACCTTCTCCGATCGGATGCTGATGGAGGGCGATCCCTTCGTCCTGATCGAGGGCATGACCATCGCCGGCCTGGCGACGGGGGCGACCCAGGGCTACATCTACCTGCGCTGGGAATACCCGCACGCCAAGGTAGCGCTCGAGGCCGCGATCGCCGCCGCCGCCGCCGCGAGCTATTTGGGCGCAAACATCCAAGGCAGCGGCAAGTCCTTCGATTTGGAAGTGCGCCTGGGGGCCGGCGCCTATATCTGCGGCGAGGAAACCTCGCTGTTGGAATCCTTGGAGGGCAAGCGCGGCCAGGTGCGCTTCAAGCCTCCCCTGCCCGCCATACAAGGCTTGTTCGGCAAGCCCACGGTGATCAACAACGTGATCACCTTCGCCTCGGTACCCATTATTCTCGATCGCGGTGCGGAGGCTTATCAGCACTTCGGCATGGGCCGCTCGCGCGGCACGCTGCCCATGCAGCTCGCGGGCAATATCAAGCACGGCGGCCTGGTGGAGATCGCCTTTGGCATGACGCTGCGCGAATTGCTGTATGACTTTGGCGGCGGCAGCCAGAGCGGCCGCCCGATTCGCGCGGTGCAGGTGGGCGGCCCCTTGGGGGCCTATCACCCCGAGTCGCAGTTCGATACGCCCTTGGACTACGAGGCATTCGCATCGATCAAGGGGATGCTCGGTCACGGCGGCATCGTCGCCTTCGATGACAGCGTCGACATGGCGGCGCAGGCACGCTACGCGATGGAGTTCTGCGCCATCGAGTCCTGCGGCAAGTGCACGCCCTGCCGCATCGGCTCGACCCGCGGGGTGGAGGTCATCGACCGGCTCGTCGCCGGCGAGAATCCGGCCAAGCAAGAGGCAATTTTGCGCGATCTGTGCGAAACATTGACCTACGGCTCATTGTGCGCACTTGGGGGCCTCACCCCCTATCCGGTAATCTCTGCGTTGAACCATTTCCCCCAGGATTTCGTCAAACCGGTAGGTGCGTCCAGCGCTTCCGGTTGAAGGTACACGAGGACTAACCCATGTTATCCATTGTCGAGCAAGACCTAGGCACTCCGCACCGCGAGAGCTCCGAGCTCGTGACCCTCACCATCGATGGCCAAGAGGTCACGGTGCCGGCCGGCACTTCCGTGATGCGTGCGGCCGCGCTCTCCGATGTGAAGATCCCCAAACTCTGCGCGACCGAGCAGTTGGAAGCCTTCGGCTCCTGCCGTCTGTGCCTGGTGCAGATCGAGGGCATGAAAGGACTGCCCGCCTCGTGCACCACGCCCGTGGCGGCGGGGATGAAGGTCACGACGCAAAACAAGCAACTCGCCGACATCCGCCGCGGCGTGATGGAACTGTACATCTCCGATCACCCCTTGGACTGCCTGACCTGTCCCGCCAACGGGCACTGCGAGCTGCAGGACATGGCGGGCGTCGTCGGACTGCGCGAAGTGCGCTACGGCTACGAGGGAGCCAATCACCTGTCCGCCGAAAAGGACACCAGCAACCCGTATTTCACCTTCGATGCCAGCAAGTGCATCGTCTGCTCGCGCTGCGTGCGCGCCTGCGACGAGCAGCAAGGCACTCTGGCCCTGACCATCCAGAGCCGCGGCTTCGATTCCACCGTGGCCGCCAGCCAGAACGTCTCCTTCATGGACTCCGAGTGCGTTTCTTGCGGCGCCTGCGTGCAAGCCTGCCCCACGGCCACTTTGTCGGAAAACACCCTGATCGACAAAGGTCAGGCCGAACACAGCATCACCACCACCTGCGCCTACTGCGGGGTGGGCTGCTCCTTCCGCGCCGAAATGCAGGGTGAGGAAGTGGTGCGCATGGTGCCGAACATGAACGGTCATGCCAATCACGGGCATTCCTGCGTGAAGGGGCGTTTTGCCATCGGCTATGCGACGCACTCGGATCGCATTGTCAAGCCGATGATTCGCTCCAAAATCTCCGAGCCTTGGACAGAGGTCTCGTGGGAGGAAGCGATCGCTTATGCGGCCTCGGAGATGAAGCGTATCCAAGCGAAGTATGGCCGCGATTCCATCGGCGCCATCACCTCCTCGCGCTGCTCGAACGAAGAAACCTATCTGGTGCAGAAGCTGGTGCGCGCCGGCTTCGGCAACAACAACGTCGATACCTGCGCCCGGGTGTGCCATTCGCCCACGGGCTACGGTCTCAAGAACACCCTCGGGGAGTCGGCCGGCACTCAAAACTTCGATTCCGTGATGAAGGCCGACGTCATCTTCGTGATCGGCGCGAATCCCACCGACGGGCATCCGGTGTTCGCCTCGCAAATGAAGCGGCGCCTGCGTCAGGGTGCGAAGCTCATCGTCGCCGATCCGCGGCGCATCGACCTGGTGCGCACGCCGCACATCGCCGCCGAGCAGCACTTGAAGCTCATGCCCGGCACCAACGTCGCGCTGATCAATTCCCTGGCCCACGTCATCGTCGCCGAAGGCTTGGTCAAAGAAGACTTCGTGCGCGAGCGCTGCGAGATCCCCTCCTTCGACAAGTGGCGCAACTTCGTCGCCCTGGAAAAGAACTCCCCGGAAACCATGGAAGCCATCACCGGAGTCCCCGCGGCGGATGTGCGCGCCGCTGCGCGCCTGTACGCAACGGCCGGCAACGGCGCCATCTACTACGGTCTCGGGGTCACCGAGCACAGTCAGGGCTCCACCATGGTGATGGGCATCGCGAACCTGGCGATGGCCACGGGCAATATCGGCCGCGAAGGGGTGGGCGTGAACCCGTTGCGCGGGCAGAACAACGTGCAGGGCTCCTGCGATATGGGCTCCTTCCCGCACGAGTTCCCCGGCTACCGTCATGTCTCCGATGACACGGTACGCCATCTGTTCGAGGGAGCCTGGGGCGTTGCTCTGCAGAACGAGCCGGGGCTGCGCATCCCGAATATGTTCGAGGCGGCGCTCGATGGAGAGTTCAAGGGCCTGTACATCGAAGGCGAGGACATCGCGCAGTCGGACCCCAACACCCAGCACGTCACGGCGGCGTTGACGTCCATGGAGTGCATCATCGTGCAGGACTTGTTCTTGAACGAGTCGGCGAAGTTCGCTCACGTGTTTCTGCCCGGCTCTTCGTTCCTGGAAAAGGACGGCACCTTCACCAACGCCGAGCGGCGCATCTCGCGGGTGCGCAAAGTGATGAAATCGAAATCCGGCTATGCCGATTGGGAGATCACCCAGCTATTGGCCAATGCGGTCGGCTATCCGATGAATTACTCGCATCCCTCCGAGATCATGGATGAGATCGCCCGCCTGACTCCGACCTTCACCGGCGTGAGCTATGCGCGCATCGATGAACTCGAAAGCATTCAATGGCCGTGCAACGCGGAGCACCCCGAGGGCACGCCGACCATGCATATTGGGCAGATGGTGCGCGGCAAGGGGAAATTCCTGGTCACGGAGTACGTGCCCACCGCGGAAAAGGTCAATGCCCGCTTCCCGCTGATCCTGACCACCGGCCGCATTTTGAGCCAGTACAATGTGGGCGCGCAGACGCGCCGCACCGAGAACAATCGCTGGCACGATGAGGATCGGCTCGAAATCCACCCGCATGACGCCGAGGAGCGCGGCATCGCCGAAGGGGATTGGGTCGGCATCGCGAGCCGCGCCGGCGATACGGTGCTGCGCGCGCGCGTAACCGAGCGGGTGCAGCCCGGCGTCGTCTACACCACGTTCCACTTCCCGGAATCGGGCGCGAACGTCATCACCACCGACAACTCGGATTGGGCCACCAACTGTCCGGAGTACAAGGTCACCGCCGTGCAGGCCACCCGTGTGGGCCAGCCCTCGGAGTGGCAGAAACGCTTCCGCGAGTTCAGCGAGACCCAGGAATCTCTGCTGAAGAGCGCCGATGTCATGTTCGTCGCCAAGTAGATCGAACCCATGAACGGCGCGGCACATGCGAGCACTCACTCCGACGAGACTGTTCATCACTTGGTGAAAATGGCGAACGACATCGGCGACTTCTTTCGCGCGGAGCCGGCGCGCGAGGACGCCGTCGCCGGCATCGCCAATCACATCTCCAAGTTCTGGACCAAGCGCATGCGCGAGAAGCTCGAGGCTCATCTGAAGCTCGCCGGCGATTCGGGGCTGGAGGAACTACCGCGCGAGGCATTGCGGCGCCTCGAAGCGCACACCATTGTTCACCCGCTGGATCCGGGGGGCGGCGACGCGGGTTAGTCAGGCAGGACGGTGAGGGGCCGTCGGCGCCGTCCTACATGAGCCGGGGGCTAGGCGCCGATGAAGCGAGCCGGGGGAAGTCGATAGAGTGCTAGGACCATAAGATCTTCGCGCCGAACATGGCGGTCCCTTGGCTCAAATCCGGAGTTGAAAATGCAAATCAAGACTTGGAGCCGCTCCATCCTGCCGCTGCTGCTGCTGCTGCTGGCTTTGCCCCATCTGTCGACCGCGCAAGTGTCGCTGAATATTTCCGTCAACGTCGCGCCGCCCGAACTCCCGGTCTACGATCAACCGCCGATTCCCGGAGACGGCTACGTGTGGACCCCCGGCTATTGGGCCTGGGACGACGAGATTCAGGACTACTACTGGGTACCCGGCACCTGGGTACTTGCACCTCAAGTGGGCTACTTGTGGACGCCCGGCTATTGGGGTTGGCAGGACGGAGTGTTCTTCTGGAGCCCCGGCTATTGGGGACCTCACGTCGGCTTCTATGGCGGCGTCAACTACGGCTATGGCTATGGCGGCAGGGGGTTCGAGGGCGGCTACTGGGAGGGCGGACATATGTACTACAACCGATCCGTCACCAATATCCGCACGACGAACATCACCAATGTGTACAACAAGACGGTGATCAACAACGTCACGGTGAATCGAGTCAGCTATAACGGCGGCAATGGCGGCGTCCGAGTCCAGCCGACCGCAGCCGAAGAGTCGGCCGCGCATGAACGCCACGTTACCGTCACACCCGTGCAGCGCCAGCACGAACAGGCGGCGCGCAGCAATCCGGTCCTGCGAGCCAGCGAAAATCGCGGCAATCCACCGATCGCGGCGACTCCGCACCCCGGGTCATTTTCGGGAGCCGGTGTGGTCCCGGCCAAGCATGCGGGAACCATGAGCGTCGTTCATGCGAATCCACCGGTGCGTGAAACGCAGCCCGTGAACGAACCACAAGCCGCGCACGCAGCGCAGCCACAGCCGGAGCGCCGCGCCCCGCAGCCGGCGCCGCGCGCTGAACAGCCCGCCTACCAGGCGCCGCCGCCGCGCCAAGCCGCGCCACCGCAAGAACATGCAACTCAGCCCCGGCCGCCGCAACCCGAGGCGGCGCCGCGTAACGAAGCCGCGCCACGCAACGAGGCCGCGCCGCGGCCGAGCGCTCCGCAATCGAGGCCGGCGCCGCCCCCGGCGCCGCACCCAGCACCCCGGCCGGCAGAGCATCCCCCTGAACAAAAGGAGGACCATGAGCACCATTAACCACGACCCAATCGCGCGTCGATTCACGACCGAGGTGGACGGGAACCACGCGCAGCTCGACTACACTCTGGCCGATCGAGTCATGACCATTACGCACACGCACGTTCCGCCGGCCATCGGCGGCCGGGGCATCGCAGCGGAACTGATGCGCGCCGCCTTGAGCGCGGCGCGAGCCGCGGGTTGGACGGTGAGTCCCGCTTGCTCCTATGCGAAGGCCTACATGGCCAAGAATGCCGTGGATAGCGCCGCCCGCGATGGCGACGCGCAGCGGCACGTCGACCGTTTGTTGGATGAGGCGCTGGACGAATCGTTTCCCGCCAGCGACTCACCGTCAGTGGGCGGGGTCAGTTGACAAAGCCGCGTCGAGCGCGGCGACCAGGGGTCCGAGTTTCGGCGGATTGGCCTCGAATGAAGGCGAGACTCCATGCTCGCGCAGCGCCCGCGAGCACACCGGGCCGATGGATGCGATGATCACGCGATTCAATTGGGCCGCAAGCTGCGGCGCGCGGCCCGATTTTTCCGCGATCGCATATAGATTGTGGATTTGAACCGCGCTGGTGAATACCACGGCGTCGACCCCTGAGCGCGCCAGCTCATCCAAAAGCTTCTCGAGCGGTTGAGTGTCCGCCGGCAGCGCCCAGCGGTAGGTCGTAATCTCATCGACCCCGGCGCCACGCTCTTCCAATGCTGCGCGCAACCGTTGATTGGCGGCGCCGTAACGCTGCACCAACACCCGCGCGCCACGCACCGGCGTCTCCGACACCGCCGCCAGGACGGTCTCCGTGGTGAACGGTGTCGCGGCCCGTATGTCGATGCGCACCTCGCGCGCGTTCAACTCTCCGACAGGTTTCGGTCCACGCACGACCACCACGGAGCCGGTCAAATGCCGCAGCAATTCGCCCGTGAGCCCCGCCGCATCGGTTGCCTTGAATAGTGCGCGGGTACCCACGCCGGTTTGAAAAATGACCATCTTGAAGGGGCTGATGCGCCATTGCGCGAGCAGCGACACCACGGCCTTTGGATCGACGTCCGGCACTTCTTCGAGCGCCGGCGCCAGCAGGGGCGTGCCGCCGCGGCGCGCAATCAGCTCTCCCAAATGCTCTCCGGTGCGGGTCTCGAGGATCGCGACGACTTTGGATTTCATAGGCAGGGTCTAAGATACGGCAATGTACATCCGTCCGAAATGGCGCCCCGCGCTGCTGCTGCTGCTGTGTGTGCAACGGGCGCCGGCCGCCGACCTCGAAAGCACCCGTCAGGCCTTCGTCGCGGCCATGCAGCGCGTTCGCCAGGACCTGCCGGACACGCCGGATTCGCCCGCGCTCGAGGCCTATGCCATTCATGATTATCTCGTTGCGGCCAGACTGCGGCGCGATTTGATCAGGAAGCCCGACGCGGACTTGGACGCGGGCATAGACGCATTTTTACAGGCTCATGCCGGTCAACCGGTTGCGCGTGCCCTGCGGCACGACTGGCTGGTGAGCCTCGGCCAGCGGCGCCGCTGGGATGCTTTCCTGGCGCACTCTCAGGACGTCGCCGATCCGCAGCTGGCCTGCGACCGGCTCGAAGGCCGGTTGGCCACGGGCGACACGCTGGGCCTCGCCGCCGCGGCGCTGGCGCGCTGGAGCGTGCCGCAGAAGCCGCCGCCCGAGTGCAACGAGGTGTTTGCCTGGCTGCGACAGCAGAATCTTCTGACTCCGGCGCTCGCGGAGACCAGAGCCCGCGCTGCGCTTGGCGCAGACAATCCACGCCTGGCGCGCGAATTCGCGGCCGATGTGCCGGCGGCGCGGAGCGCCGCCTTGTTTCAATGGTCTGACCTGCTCGACGCGCCGAAGGCGGCGCTGACGGTGGTGGCGACGCACCCCGCGCTCCCGGTTGAGCCGGACGCGCTCGCTGCGGGCTTCGAGAAACTCGCACACGCCGATTCCGCCGGCGCATGGGGTCTGCTGCCCGCGCTCCTCGCCCGCCGTGACATGACCCCTGCCTTACAGGAGCGGCTGCAGCGTGCCGCTGCGCTCAGTGCCGCCTACGATCATGATGCCCGCGCCGTGCCGGCCTTCGAACGCCTGTCCGCCGACGGCTCCTACCCCTTGGTTCAGGAATGGCACGTTCGAGCGGCGCTGTGGGCCGGTGACTATGACCACGCCCGGCGGCAGATCGAGCGCATGTCCGCGGATCTCGCGGCACAGCCGCGCTGGCGCTACTGGCACGCGCGCGCCGTGGAGGCCACGTCGGGAGCCGAAGCGGCGGCGCCGCTGTTCAACGAAATCGCCGGCTTGCGGGACTACTACGGTTATCTCGCCGCGGACCGCCTGCATCGCGGCTACGATCTGAACCCGCGGACGTCGCCGGACGACCTCAAGGCGCAGGCCGAGATGGCCGCGCAAACCGGTCTGGTCCGGGCGCACGAGCTCTACGCCTGCGACCTGTGGGATGACGCCGTCGTCGAATGGTCCGTCGTGCTGGGCGGCGCCGAGCCGGCCGTCAAGATTCAGGCCGCGCATCTCGCCGCGCGCTGGGGCTGGTACGCCGAGTCCATTGCCACTCTGGCGCAGGCGGGCGAATGGGACGATGTACGCCTGCGTTATCCGCGCCCATACCCGGACGAGGTCGCCGCGGCCAGCATGCTCGCGCACGTACCGGAGGACTGGATACTGGGGGTCATACGCCAGGAGAGCCTGTTCCGCAAAGACGCGGTATCGCGGGCGGATGCGCGCGGGCTCATGCAGATGCTGCCGGCGACCGCCGCGGCCGTTGCGCGCCGCTGGCATCTGCCGCCGCCGAGCAAGGACACTTTGTTCGAACCGCCGGTGGCCGTTGCGCTCGGCGCGGCCCGGCTGCGCGAATTGCTCGATCGCTACTCCGGCCAGCTCGCCTTGAGCCTCGCGGCCTACAATGCCGGCTCGGCGCCGCTCGGCCGCTGGCTGCCGCCCAATTCCATGGACGCCGACGTGTGGATCGAAAATATTCCGTATGCCGAGACTCGCGCCTATGTCGAGCACGTCCTGGAGCACATCGTCGCGTTCGCCTACGTCAGAGGCGCCGAACTGCCGCGTCTCGAGTCGCTGCTGCCGGCGGTCGAGCCGGCGCGGCCGGTATTGTGATAGTTTCTTGAACTCCGCAAAAGAATGAGGTCCGGTATGACGACGAATCTGAGGGTGCGTATGCGGGATAAGATCCGCTGCCTGTGCGCCGGCATCCTGTTGAGCTTCGGCAGCGCCCTGCTGGCGCATGCGGATACCGTCGTCGTGACCGCCGACCGCATGATCGATGTACTCGCCGGACGCATCGTCGATCATCCGCAAATCACCGTCGTCGACGGCCGTATCGCGGCGGTCTCCGCCCAAGGCTCCGCAGTACCGGCGGGCGCTCGCCGTGTCGACCTTCCGGGCATGACGCTCTTGCCCGGACTGATCGACATGCACACCCACATCACAGTGGATCCGCGCTACAGCGGCTATCGGGGTCTGGAATTCACGGATAATTTTTGGACCGTGGTCGGCGTCGCGAACGCCAAGAAAACCCTCGAGGCGGGCTTTACCACCATCCGCAACGTCGGCTCCCGCAACTATGACGATGTGGCCATCAAGCAGGGCATCGAGCAGGGCTACGTGCCGGGGCCGCGAATCGTGCCGGCGACCTACGCCATCGGCGCCACCGGCGGGCATTGCGATAACACGGCGTTTCCGCCGTCGGTTTCCACGCCGAACCCGGCCGTCGCCAATGGGCCCGCGGAGATTCGCGAAACGGTGCGCAAGCTGCGCAAATACGGCGCGGAAGTCATCAAATTTTGCGGCACCGGCGGGGTTTTCTCCAAAACCGATACCGTCAGTGGCCAGCAGTACTCCCTGGAGGAAATGAAAGCCCTGGTCGACGAGGCCCATATGTTGGGCCTGCGGGTGGCAGTGCACGCTCACGGCACCTCCGGAATCAAGGACGCCATCCGCGCCGGCGTGGACACCATCGAACACGCCAGCCTCGCCGACGAAGAGGCTTTTGCGCTCGCCAAGCAGCATGGCACTTATTTCTCGATGGACATCTACAACGACGATTACATTTTGGCCGAGGGCGAAAAGAACGGCGTGTTCAAGGAATCTTTGGACAAGGAGCGGGTCATCGGCTTGAAGCAGCGCCAAACCTTTCAAGCGGCCGTCAAGGCGGGCGTCAAAATGGTGTTTGGAACCGACGCGGGCGTCTACCCCAATGGCTTCAATGCGCGCCAGTTCGCGACCATGGTCAGGTGGGGAATGACGCCGATGCAGGCGATTCAGGCCGCCACCGCCAACGCCGCCGAGGCGCTGGGCCGTACCGCCGATGTCGGCGCCATTGCCGTCGGCCGCTACGCCGACCTGATCGCGGTGGCGGGCGATCCGCTTGGCGATGTGGTTCGATTGCAATCCGTGGTATTCGTCATGAAGGGCGGCGACGTCGTCAAGTCACCCGCTCCTTGAGCAAGCGTCAATTTCCGCCGCCGATGAGGCCCGCGGTCACATTGATCGCAAAACCCAGGATCGAGGCATTGAACAGGAATGATATGACCGTGTGCGCAATCACCACTTTGCGCATGTCGGCACGCAGGGTTGCGATATCCGCCGTTTGACAAGCCGCTGCGATGGTAAAAGAAAAGTATATGAAGTCCCAGAAAACCGGCATCGAAGTTTCGGGAAAGCGCAGCGGGCGGTCGTTCTCCGCCGTGCTGTAGAACATGTCGGCGTAGCGGGTGGTGAACATGGTCGGCACCAGCAGCCATGAATTCACCAGGGTGAGCGCGGCCAGCGCGAAGTGCGCGGCGCGCGCCGCGCCCGCCACCTGCTTGAGAGTGGCGAGCGGCTCGACGATGGCGACCAGACTGAACAAGGCGGCGATCGTCACCACCACCAGAATGATGGGCCCCGTCTCGTCCTCTTCGATGTACCGATCGCAGATCTGCTCGGCGCTCAGCCCCGTCATCCAAACGAAGATCAGGCCGAGAAACAGCGCGACTCCGCAATTCCAGCACACCAGCACGCGGCTCAACGTCGACCAGTGCTGCGGAAGAAAGAAAAAGACCGCGCATCCGGCGGCCACGGAGATCCACAGCCTCGGATGATCGCGGAACAGGTTCTTCACTACTTGCTTTCTTTGACGACCAGCCAATTCACGAGTTCCACCAGCGGGTCGGGGCCGCCGGCCGATTCGACGTTCACGCGATACTTGCCGTTCACGATGATGGTCGGCGTGCGGTCGACCTTATAGGCCTGAATCAGCCCCTCGGCGGCGCGCACCTTGACGTCCACCGAGAATGATTTCGAGGCGGCGAGGAATTTGTCGACGGGCACGCCGGCCTTGTCTCTGTAGAACCGCGCGAGATCCTCGATGGTCGGCACGTGTTTCTTGATGTCCCGGGTCGCGGGGTCGATGACGGCCAGCTCGCCGCTCTGCCAGACGGCATTGAACAGCGCGTCGTGGGTCTGATCCGCGACGCCGAGGCTTTGAGCGGTGATGTACGCGAGCTGGAACACGGGCCAGTCTTCCGCGAGGTTGAAGGACGCCGGCAAGAAATTGAACACCGCATTCGGCGGCAGGCTTGCTTTCAATTTGTGCATGGTGGGGACGAATAAATTGCACGCCGGACAGGCGTAGGAAAACACCTCCGTAACCTCCACCTTGCCGGCCGGCAGCGACGTCGGATGCACCGGCTCGATCCGGAAATAATTGACGCCTTCCGTCCATGTCGGCGCGCCTCGCACCGGTGCGCCGATGGCCGTCGCAAGCACAGCCGCCAATGCGGCGCTTTTCAATAATTTCATCACATCTCCTTGGGTTTCCACGCTACCCCGCATTCTCTCCCCTCGGGTTCGAGCATGTCGAGAGCGGGAACGAATGCGCGTCAAAGTTTTCACATCTCTGAGCGATGACGCATGCGATACTGCTCCGGCCCCGCGTGCCCGCGGGGCGGGTTTTCAGCGTGGTGAAGTGTGAAGATGTGTTAAACGATCCGATGAATTCCGAGCCTGCTGCGCAGACGCGCGGTGTGCTGGCTTTCGCACGCCGGCACTGGGTGGCGCTGCTGGTGGTTGTGGTCATCCTGTTGCTGCTGATTGCACTGGCCAGATATATCCAAAACAAACAGTCGGTGCCGGCCGCGGCGGGAGCACCGGGGCGGGGCGGCCAAAACGGTCCGGTGGCGGTGACCGTGGCAACGGCCGCGCCCGGCGACATCCAGCTGCGCATTCCCGCGCTGGGTACGGTCACGCCGCTCGCCACCGTGACGGTAAGGACCCAGGTCAGCGGCGTGATGCAAAAGATCCTGTTCACCGAGGGTCAAACCGTCCACCAGGGCGATTCACTGGCGCAGATCGATCCCCGCCCCTACGAGGCCGCCCTGCAGCAGATGCAGGGCAATTTGAAGCGCGACCAGGCTCTGCTGGCGGATGCCAAGTTGGATTTGACGCGCTACGAGGGGCTCGTCAAGGAGGATTCGATCTCCCAGCAGCAACTCGACACCCAGCGGGCGCTGGTCGACCAATACACGGGCACCATCGAATCGGACGAGGGGCAGGTAAAGACCGCCAGCGTGAATCTGATGTACACCCACATCATTTCGCCGGTCACCGGCCGCGTCGGCTTGCGGCAGGTCGATCAAGGCAATTATGTTACGCCGGGCGACCCGAACGGCATCGTCGTGATCAACCAGCTACAGCCGATCACGGTCATCTTTTCGATTCCCGAAGACTATGTGACCGCGCTGATGCGCCGATTGCACGGCAGCGACGTGATGACGGTGGAGGCCTACGATCGCACCAACAGCGGCAAGCTGGCGGACGGCAAGCTGCTCACCGTCGACAATGAAATCGATGTCACCACCGGCACGATCAAATTGCGCGCCCAATTCGACAATGCCGACAGCTCGCTGTTTCCGAATCAGTTCGTCAACATCCAGCTGCTGCAGGAACTGCTGCACAATCAAATCATCATTCCCAACGCCGCGGTGCGCCGCGGCGCGCCCAACGGGGTCGTGAGCACGTTTGTCTACGTCGTGAATGCCGATCGCACGGTATCGGTGCGGCCGGTCACTCTCGGCGTCGTGGACGGCGAGCGCGTCGCGATAACGGCCGGCCTCGCGGCCGGCGAGATGGTGGTCACCGAGGGCGGCGACCGGCTGCGCGACGGCGCGCAGGTTTCGCTGCCGAACAGCGCGCCGCCCGCGGCCGCAGGCGGCGCAAAGCCCGGCGCGCCGCCGGGTGCGCGCGGTTCCAAAGGCAAGCGGCCGCGTCCTCAACCTTCGCAATGACCTAAGGCCGCGATGACGCGCGCATGAACCCTTCGCGAATATTCATCTTGCGCCCCGTTGCCACCACCCTGCTGATGGTGGCGATATTGATCGTCGGCGCAATCGCCTACCTGCAGTTGCCGTTGTCGGCGCTGCCCGAGGTGGCCTACCCGACCATTCAAGTGCAGACCTTCTACCCCGGCGCCAGCCCCGAAGTCATCACTTCCGCCATTACCGCACCGCTGGAGAAGCAGTTCGGCCAAATGCCGGGACTGAGCCAAATGTCCTCGACGAGTTCGGCCGGCGCCTCGGTGATTACTCTGCAATTCAGTCTGGCGCTCTCCATCGATGTGGCTGAACAACAGGTCCAGGCCGCCATCAGCGCGGCGCAAAATCTGCTGCCGCAGGACCTGCCGGCGCCTCCCATCTATGCCAAGGTCAACCCCGCGGACGCGCCGGTGCTGATCATGGGGTTGACCTCCAAGGTGATGCCCCTCACGGATGTTGAGGATTTGGCCGACACGCGCATCGCGCAAAAGATCTCGCAGATCAAGGGCGTCGGCGTCGTCAGCATCAGCGGCGGCCAGCGGCCGGCGGTGCGCGTCGTCGCCAATCCGCGCGCCATGGCTGCCTACGGCTTGAATCTCGACGATCTGCGCACGACCATCAGCAATGCCAACCAGAACGGTCCAAAGGGCACGCTGGATGGGCCGAGCAGCGCCTACACGGTCAATACCAACGATCAGATCAGGAACGCGGACGATTACGGCATGGTGGTGGTTGCCTACAAGAATGGCGCCCCGGTGCGCCTCAAGGATGTCGCCACGCTGGTCTCGGGGGCGGAGAACGCCAAGCTCGGTGGTTGGATGAACCGAGTGCCGGCCTTGATCCTCAACGTCCAGCGCCAGCCGGGCGCAAATGTCGTCGATGTCGTGAATCGGATCCACGGTCTGCTGCCGGCGCTGCAGGCCTCGCTGCCCGCGGGAGTGGACCTCGCCATCCTCACCGACCGAACGACCACCATCAGGGCCTCGGTGGCGGACGTCGAATTCGAGCTGGTACTCGCCGTGGTGCTGGTTGTGCTGGTGATCTACGTGTTCCTGCGCAATGTTCCCGCCACCATCATTCCGAGTCTGTCGGTGCCCCTGTCGCTCATCGGCACATTTGCCGTCATGTATCTGGCGAATTTCAGCCTCAACAATCTGTCGCTGATGGCCTTGACCATTGCAACGGGCTTCGTCGTCGACGACGCCATCGTGATGATCGAGAACATTTCGCGCTACATCGAGCTGGGCGAAGCGCCGCTCGAGGCCGCCCTCAAGGGCGCCGGGCAGATCGGCTTCACCATCATCTCGCTGACCGTCTCGTTGATCGCCGTGCTGATTCCCCTGCTGTTCATGCAGGACGTGGTCGGGCGCTTGTTTCGTGAATTCGCCGTCACGCTGGCCGTCACCATTCTCATTTCCGCGGTGGTCTCCCTCACCCTTGTCCCCATGATGTGCGCCAAGCTGCTCAAACATCGCCCGCAGGGCGAACACGGGTCGCTGGAGTCGGGGCGCTGGTTCAGCGCCGTGGTCGAGTGGTATGGCCGAAAACTGACCTGGGTGCTGGACCACCAACGATTGACCCTGTATGTCGCGGCGGGCACCCTGGCGCTGACCGCCCTGCTCTACATTCTGATCCCGAAGGGCTTCTTTCCGGACCAGGACACCGGATTGATTCAGGGAGTCTCGGAAGCGAACCAGTCGGTGTCGTACGCCGGCATGGCCGATCGGCAGCAGGCGCTCGCCGCCGCCATACTCCAGGATCCGGATGTTCTCAGCCTGTCTTCGTTCATCGGCGTCGACGGCAACAATGTCACCTTGAACAGCGGGCGCTTTCTGATCAATTTGAGACCGCGCGGCGAGCGCAAGTCGAGCGTCGCCGATACCATTCGGCGCCTGCAAACCGAAACGGCCGGCGTCGCGGGCATCACCCTGTACATGCAGCCGGTTCAGGATTTGACGCTCGACAACACGGTGAGCCGTACGCAATACCAATTCACCCTGGAAAGCGCCGACTCCGCCGCATTGTCCACATGGACTCCCAAACTGCTGGACGCGCTTCGCCAGCGGCCCGAGCTCGCGGACGTGGTCAGCAACCAGGAGGACAACGGCCTCGCGGTGTACATCACCATCGACCGCGACAGCGCCGCGCGTCTCGGCATCAGCGTGGGCACTGTCGACAATGCGCTGTACGACGCCTTCGGCCAACGAATCGTTTCCACGATTTTCACCCAATCGAATCAGTATCGAGTCATCATGGAGGCGGATCCGGCCTCTTATCAATCGGTGGACTCGCTCGCATCCATCTACGTGCCGTCGTCCGGCGGCGGTCAATTGCCGCTGTCGGCGATTGCGAAATTCGAGGTGCAAACGCGGCCGCTGCTCATCAGTCATCTGGCGCAATTTCCGGCGACCACGGTGTCGTTCAACCTGAGCCAAGGCACCTCGCTCGGCGCCGCGGTGACCGCCATCGAAAACGCCGAGACGGGCGCCGGAATTCCCGACAGCATCCGCACCACCTTTCAAGGGGCGGCGCTCGCCTTCCGCAGCAACCTGAGCAATGAACTGTTGCTGCTGGTGGCCGCCGTGCTCGTCATGTACATCGTTCTCGGCGTTCTATACGAGAGTTTCATCCACCCCATCACGATTCTCTCCACCCTGCCCTCGGCGGGCATCGGCGCTTTGCTCGCCCTGATGCTGGCCGGCGACGACCTGACCATCATTGCCCTGATCGGCATCATCCTCCTCATCGGCATCGTGAAGAAAAACGCCATTCTGATGATCGATTTCGCGGTCGTGGCGCAGCGCGATGAGGGCCTGTCGCCGCGCGAGGCGATCTACAAGGCTTGCCTGCTGCGCTTCCGCCCCATTCTCATGACGACGGTCGCCGCGATATTTGGCGCCTTGCCGCTGATGTTCGGCACGGGCACGGGCTCCGAGCTGCGCCACCCGCTGGGCGTCAGCATCGTGGGCGGCCTGCTGGTGAGCCAGGTGTTGACGCTGTTCACGACGCCCGTCATCTATCTGATGTTCGACCGCATCGCCGCCCGCATGCGCGGCGCGCCGCGGACGGCGCCGGGCGCTGCGCCCATGGCGGAAAATCCCGCATGAACATCTCCGCGCCATTCATCCAAAGGCCGGTGGCGACGACACTTCTGACCGTGGGTGTCGCGCTGTGCGGCGCGGTGGCCTTCGTCATGCTGCCGGTGGCGCCGCTGCCGCGCATCGATGTGCCGGCCATCTTCGTTTCCGCCCAGCTTCCGGGAGCGAGCCCGGAGGTGATGGCGAGCACGGTGGCCACGCCTCTGGAGCGGCACCTCGGCGCCATCGCCGATGTCGATGACATGACGTCCTCGAGCAGCGTCGGAACGACGAACATCCAATTGACGTTCGGAACCGATCGCGACATCGACGGCGCCGCGCGCGACGTTCAGGCGGCCATCGTGGCCGCGCATGCCGACCTGCCGTCCTCGCTCACGCGCAATCCTTCCTATCGCAAGCTCAACAGCGCCAACTTTCCGGTCATGGC
Source organism: Steroidobacteraceae bacterium (assembly GCA_035314705.1). Lineage (GTDB taxonomy): Bacteria > Pseudomonadota > Gammaproteobacteria > Steroidobacterales > Steroidobacteraceae > Bog-1198. The sequence continues at coordinate 55,797 of DATFZF010000124.1, forward strand.
CATCGCCATGACCTCCGACGTTCTCACTCAGGGCCAGATCTACGATGCGGCGGATGCCGTGATATCGCAGCGACTGTCGCAGATTCAGGGCGTCGGCGGGGTCAATGTCAACGGCAGCGCGCTGCCCGCCGTGCGCGTCGAAATCAATCCGTTGTCGCTGTCCAAGTACGGTATCGGGCTGCAGGACGTGCGTGCGGCGATTTCCAACTCCAACGCCAATTCCCCCAAAGGGGCGATCGAGTCCGATGCCCTGCGCTACCAGATCTACACCAACGACAACGCCCGCGACGCCGGACCCTACCGCGATCTGATCATCGCCAACCGCAATGGGTCGACGGTGCGGCTCAGCGACGTGGCGACGGTTGTGGACATGCAGGATGGCGCGACCGAAAACATCCGCACCTACGGACTGTATAACGGCAAGCCCGCCGTGTTCATCACAATCCAGCAGCAACCCGGCGCCAACGTCATCGAAATGATCGACGCCGTCAAAGCGCAACTGCCGCTGCTCAAGAGCTCGATCGATCCGAAAATCGATCTGGTGGTCACCTTCGACCGTTCGATCACCATCCGCGCCTCGCTGCGCCAGGTCGAGCAGACCCTGATGCTGGCCGTGGCCATGGTCATCTTGGTGGTCTACATTTTTTTGAACAGCCATCGCGCGGCCTTGATCCCCGCCCTGGTGGTGCCGGTGTCGCTGATCGGCACATTCGGAGCCATGTATCTGCTCGGCTACACGCTCGACAATTTTTCGCTGATGGCGCTCACGGTGGCGACCGGATTCGTCGTGGACGACGCCATCGTCGTCATGGAAAACACGACGCGGCATATCGAAGCGGGCATGTCGCGCATGAGCGCTGCGCTGCTGGGCGCCCGCGAAGTGGGCTTCACCGTGGTGTCCATGAGCCTGTCGCTGGTCGCTGTTTTCATTCCGGTGATGTTCGCCGGGGGCATCCTCGGATTGATTTTCCGCGAATTCACGATTACGTTGTCGGTGTCCATTCTGATCTCGCTGGTGATTTCGCTGACGACGACGCCGATGATGTGTTCGCTGCTGCTGCAGCGCGCAGACAGCCGCACGCTGTCGCGATTTGGGCGGGCATTTGAACGCGGCTTCGGCCGGCTGCGCGGCAACTACGAAAGGACGCTCGACTGGGCGCTGGATCATCCGCGCACCATGATGCTGGTGCTGCTCGCGACCATCGGACTGAATGTTTTTCTTTATTTCGTGATTCCGAAGGGCTTTTTCCCGCAACAGGACACCGGTCAATTGCAGGGCGGCATTCGCGGCGATGCGTCCAGTTCGTTTCAACTGATGAAACGCAAGCTCCAGGAGGTGGCCGCCATCATTCAGGCCGATCCGGCGGTCAATACCGTCACGGGCTCGGTAGGCAGCAGCGGCTTCGGCGGCGGCGGCGGCGGGGCCAACGCCAACGTCACCATTGCGCTGAAACCCTTGTCCGAACGTGGAGTATCGGCGGATCAGATCATTGCTCGATTGCGGCCAAAGCTCAACAAGGTCGCCGGGGTGGCGACGTTTCTTCAGGCCGTGCAGGACGTTCGCGGCGGCGGCCGCTCGGCCAATTCCCAGTATCAGTGGACCTTGCTCGGCGATGACTTGACCGAATTGCAGGCTTGGTCCCAGAAGCTTCGCACCGCGCTGCAGGACATCCCCGAAGTTACCGATGTGGACACCGATTTGCAGCCCGGTGGACTGGAGGCCGATCTGATCGTCGATCGCGACAGCGCCTCGCGGCTCGGACTCACCGAAATTCAGATCGACAATGCGTTGGGCGACGCGTTTGCCCAAGCGCAGGTGTCGACCATTTACAATCCATTCAGTCCTCAGCAATACCACGTCGTCATGGAAGTCGCGCCGGAGTTCTGGCAGAACCCGGAAGTGCTCAAGGAATTGTACGTGAGCACCTCCGGCGGTGCGGTGAGCGGCACCCAGGCCACCCAAGCGGTGGCCGGCACCACGGTGCTCAAATCCGCCGCGAACTCGAGTGCCTCCAGCGCCGCCGTGGCGGCGGATTTGGCGCGCAATTTGGCGGCCAATTCTCTCGCCAATTCGGGTCGCGGCAATACCTCCACCGGCTCGGCCGTAAGCGTTGCGGCGGAGACCGTCGTGCCTTTCTCGGCCTTCAGTCACTTTACGACGGGGACGACGCCGGTGAGCGTCAATCACACGGGAACTTCGGTCTCGACGGCCATTGCATACAATCTTCCGCCGGGTGAAACACCGGATGTCGCACTCGCCGCGATCGGCCGCACCATGAGCAACATTCACATGCCGGTGAGTATTCGCGGTGGGGCCTATGGAACCAATCGGCTCTTCCAACAGAGCAACAGCGGCGTGCCGCTGATGCTCGCGGCTGCGCTCGCCGCGATCTACGTGGTGCTGGGCGTCCTCTACGAAAGCTACAGCCAGCCGCTGACCATCATTTCCACCCTCCCCTCCGCCGGCGTCGGCGCGCTGCTCGCCCTGATGGCCACCGGCACGGAATTCAGCGTCATCGCCTCCCTGGGTTTTTTGCTCCTGATCGGCATCGTCAAGAAAAACGCCATCATGATGGTGGATTTCGCCCTCGAAGCCGAACGCCAGCTCGGAATGGACCCGCGCGCCGCCATCGCCCACGCCTGCAGCCTGCGATTTCGGCCCATCATGATGACCACCTGCGCCGCCATCGCCGGCGCGCTGCCGCTGGCCGTAGCCTACGGCGACGGCACCGAGATGCGCCGGCCCTTGGGAATAGCGATCGTCGGCGGCCTCATCGTCAGTCAGCTCCTCACGGTGTATACGACGCCGGTGGTCTACCTCTATGTGCATCGCTACTGGAAGCATCTGAAACAGGGTAAGTACAAACGGCCGGCGGCCGGCGGCGCCGATCCGAACTTGGGCGGCCTGGGAGTGGGTCCCTTGGGAGCGGGCACATGACGCGGCCCCGGCGCAGCTTGGGTGTGCGCCGCACTCGTTGGGTGAGCGGCGCGGCCGGCTTGGGTCTGCTCGCCGCGTGTGCGGTCGGTCCCGACTACCATCGCCCCAAGCTCGATGCCGCGGCCGATTACAAGGAGTCGGGCGATTGGAAACCGAGCGAACCCAACGATGTGTTGAGCCGAGGGCCCTGGTGGGAAATCTACCAAGACGAGGCATTGAATCAGCTCGAAGTGCGCATCGACATCTCCAACGAGAACGTCAAGGCCGCCGCAGCGGCTTACGATCAGGCGCGGGCGCTGGTGTCGCAGGCCCGCGCCGGCTTCTGGCCCACCATCAGCGCCAACGTCGGGCGCCCGCGCGGCTCGGCCGACGGTGGGCCCACGCAAACCACCCATACCGCCGGAATCTCCGGCAATTGGGACCTGGATATCTGGGGCCAGATTCGCCGCACCACCGAAAGCAACCGCGCCTCGGCGCAGGCCAGCGCGGCGTCGCTCGCCGCGGCGCGGCTGTCCGCGCAGTCCGAACTCGCGACCGCGTATTTCGAATTGCGCGCGCAGGACCAATTGCAGAGGCTGCTGGATGACACCGTGCTGGCCGAACAGCAGTCGCTGCAAATCACCGAAAGCCGCTACCGTTTCGGCGTCGCGGCCCGGGCCGATGTCGTCAGCGCAACCGCGCAACTGCTGTCCAGCCAGGCGCAGCAGGTGAACGCAAAAATTCAACGCGCCATCCTCGAACATGCGATCGCGGTGCTCATCGGTCAGCAGCCTGCATCGTTCAGCCTCGCGCCCTCCGCCATGCGCACGGACGTGCCCACGGTGCCGGCGGGAATT
>DATFZF010000125.1:0-28759 GCA_035314705.1 Steroidobacteraceae bacterium
GGACCGACTCCTGGAGGGTGGCTTTCAAATTGCGCCACCAGCGACTCCTTCATCCCGAACACGGCGTCCGAATCCAGGTATGGGCTCCCGGCAACGAACAGGTGAGTGGTGACCGGCAAGTGCGCGGGCGCCGACACTGGGACCTGCAAGCTCCGCGTAACCTGCCATCTTTGAAATCGCGGTAGAGTGGAACTATGCTTCGAGGCTTTCAGGAGATGGCATGAATCGTCTCGCCCTTGTTTCTCTCGCGACCGTCATCGGATGCGCCGCTCCGGCCTTTGCCGAGACGCCGCCGGCATCGACTCCAATCAAAGTCACCAGCGTCGAGGGGATAACCGAATATCGCCTGCACAACGGCTTGCGCATCCTGCTGGCGCCGGACGAATCGAAGCCGACCACGACGGTCAATGTCACCTATCAGGTGGGCAGCCGCATGGAGAAATACGGCGAAACCGGCATGGCGCACCTGCTGGAGCATCTGATGTTCAAGGGGTCTCCCAATTATCCCGGTAAGACCATCGTCCAGGAATTCGCAAAGCGAGGCATGCGCTATAACGGGTCCACGAACTTTGACCGCACCAATTATTTCGAGACCTTCACGGCAGGCGACGAGAACCTGGATTGGACGCTGAAGATGGAGGCCGACCGTATGGTCAATTCCAACATCTGGCGCCAGGATCTCGACAGCGAAATGACGGTGGTGCGCAATGAGATGGAAATGGGGGAAAACAATCCCACCCTCATCCTCTTGCAGAAGATGACCGCCGCCGCCTATGAGTGGCACTCTTACGGCAAGAGCACGATCGGCGCCCGGTCCGACGTCGAGAACGTCAATATCGAGCATCTGCAGGCCTTTTATCGCAACTTCTATCAGCCCGATAACGCGGTTCTGATCGTCACCGGCAAATTCGACGCCGCCAAGACCCTTGCGCGGATCACTCAATATTTCGGCGCCCTGCCCAAGCCGGCACGCACGCTGGAGCCGCTGTGGACCGTGGAGCCGGTGCAGGACGGCGCGCGGTCCGTGACCCTGTCGCGCATCGGGGATACCCCGGTGGTTGCCGCCCTGTACCACATCCCGCAAAGCGCCGGCGACGATTATCCGGCTCTGCAGGTCCTGGCCAATATCCTCGGCGATACTCCCAATGGACGGCTCTACAAGGCGCTGGTGCAACAGAAGCTGGCGGCGGACGTGGGCGCCGTCACCATGGGGCTGCATGATCCGGGCTATGCCCTGGTGCTCGCCATCCTGGAAAAGGAGCAGCCGCGCGACAAGGCGGTGCGCGCCCTGATCGATACCACCGAGAACCTCAAGAAGAGTCCGATTACCGAGGCCGAACTCAAGCGCGCGCAGAAATTCATCGCCAATGGCGTCGAAAGAACCCTGGACGATCCGGCGCAATTCGGCGTGCGGCTGTCGGAGGCCGTGGCCGCCGGCGACTGGCGCCTGATCTTCCTCAACCGCGATCGCGTCGCCGCTTTAACGGTCGCCGACGTGCAGCGCGTCGCCGAGAATTACTTCAAAGAGTCCAACCGCACGCTCGGCGAATTCATTCCGACCGCGGCCCCCGATCGTGCCGTCATGCCGGCGCCGGTCGATGTCGCAAAGCTGGTCGCCAACTATCAGGGTCAGGAAGCGGTAGCGGCGGGCGAGGCCTTCGATCCCAGCCCCGCCAATATCGAAAAGCGCACCAAGCGCTACACTCTGGCCAATGGCATGCAGGTCGCGGAACTGCCGAAACAGACCCGCGGCAAGACGGTGGCCGGCACCCTGCTGATCAATACCGGCGATCGCGACAGCCTGATGGGCAAAAAATGGGTGGCCGAGATTGCCGGACGCATGCTGCAGCGGGGCGCCGGCAAACTCAGCCGCCAGGAAATCGCCGACCGCCTGTCGGAACTCAAGGCGACTTTGAACGTGCAGTCCTCGGCCGACCATGTCGCCATCAATTTCGAAACCAAGCGCGAGCAGCTGGAGGCGCTGCTCGATCTGGTCGGCGAGCTGGTGCGCCAGCCGACCTTCGCCGAGACCGAGCTGGCCGAGATCAAGACCGAATTGCTCACCGGCGTCGAAGCGCGGCGGCACGAGCCCGACGCGGTCGCGCAGAACGCCCTGGCCCGCTATGACAACCCGTACCCGAAGGGCGATGTGCGCTATGGCGAGACCTTCGACGAGCAATCCGACGCCATCAAGGCGGTGAAGGCAGCGGATCTCAAGGCTCTGCACAGCGCTCTCTATGGCGTCGACCGCGGGCAGATCGCGCTGGTCGGCGATTTCGACCCCATCTCGGTCGAGCCGAAGCTCGCCACGCTATTCGGCGGTTGGAAGGCGCGCATAGCATACGTCAACGTGCCGCATCCCTATCGCGCCAGCGGCAGCGCGAGCCAGCAACTGGAGACACCGGACAAGGCCAACGCATTTTATGCGGCCCGACTGGCCCTTCCTTTGAAGGATGACGATGACGCCATCGAATCGCTGCTGCTCGGCGATCGCATCCTGGGGTCGGGCGGATTGAAGAGCCGCATCGCGGACCGTCTGCGCCAGAAGGACGGCATCAGCTACGGCGCCGGATCGGGGCTCCTCCTCGACCCCTATGAAGCCAATAGCGCCCTGGTCATGTCCGCCATCTATGCGCCGCAAAATCTCGGCAAACTCAAGTCCGGCATCGCCGATGTACTGTCGACGCTGCTGCGGGACGGTGTGACCGCCCAGGAATTGGCCGAAGCCAAGAGCGGCTTGCTGCAAAACTGGAGCGTCGGCCGCACGCAAGACGGGCCACTGTCGGCGCAATTGGCCAACCAGATGAAGATCGGGCGCTCGATGACCTTCATTGCGGCGCGCGAAGCCAAGGTTCAGGCGGTCAGCGTGGATGAGGTGAATATGGCGCTGCGCAAGTATGTCGCACTCGACCGGCTGGTCCAGATCTATGCGGGTGATTTCATCAACGCCGACAAGAAATCGCCCGCGGCTGCGCCGCAACCGAGGCGTTGAGCGCGCATCCGTGTCCAGCCACCATTCCCGGCCATCCTTGCTGCGCACAAGGATTTCGAAGCGCCGCACGGACGGGCGAAATTCCGCTGACCTCCCGCGCGTTGTTGCATACAATCGGTGACGACCCTTTTCTCCGGGAGACTCTCCTTGAAGCACACGACGCACCGCCGCACCCTGGTATTCGGACCCATGATTGCCGCTGCGACGCTGTGCGCCTCGACGGCCGCCGCCGCCGAAGCCGCGCACGTGACGACGTATCGCGCGACCATCGACAACGTCAAGTACGTCTATGCCACCGTACCGCCCGTCGCGCATTTGCAGCCCGGCGACGTGCTCGACACCAATACCTTGGACGCCGCCGGCAATGCGCTGCAAAAGCCCGGCGACACCTTCGCCCTGGTCAAGGGCGACAACCCGCTCACCGGCCCGTTCTTTATCGAGGGCGCGGCCCCGGGCGATACCGTCGCGGTGAAGATTTTGCAGCTCGAAGTCGACGGCAAACAGGGCTGGGGCGGCATCAGTCCGGGGTTCGGTGGACTGAACTCGACCAATTACACGCCGATGCTGCAGGATCCTTTACCTGAGCGTATCTGGTTCTATCCCATCGATCGCGCAACCAACACGGCGACCTTCACGGCCAAGGACTCGGCCTTCAGCGTGAAGATTCCGCTCAATCCCTTCTTCGGCTGCATCGGCGTCGCACCGGCCGGCGGCGAGGCGCGCAGCTCCCTGGTGCCCGCGGAGTTCGGCGGCAACATGGACATACCGGAAGCAACGGTGGGCAATACGCTGTATTTCCCGGTGAACGTGCCCGGCGCCTTGCTCTATTTGGGCGATGGCCACGCGGCGATGGGTGACGGCGAAATCGCCGGGACGGCGATCGAGGTTCCCCTGCATGCCCGCCTGCAGGTCACGCTGATCAAGGGGCGGCAAACCGGCTGGCCGCGCATCGAGAACGACACGGCGATCATGGCGGTCGGCATCTACCGCCCCGTGGACGATGCCCTGCGCATCGCTTTCACGGAACTCGTCGCGTGGATCAAAAGAGATTACGGATTATCGGCCCTCGATGCGTACGAACTGCTCTCCAAGGTGGCGAAGGTGCGCATGGCCGAAATGGTCGACCCGAACTACGCCGTCGTGGTCTCGATCGACAAGCGTTTCCTGCCGCCGCGGCGCAAGCCCGAGTGAGACATCGCGCCGTGGTCGGCCGCCGCGGTACCGACCTCTAAGCGCCTCCAGCAGCTTTCTTGCTGATCACAAGAGCAGTCCTTCTTCTTCAGCTGCTTATGCTATTTCTGCATTTGATGGATTCAATTGAGTATTTGCGCGGTTAGTGTCAATTCATACAATCGCTACGGATGAATTACACGAATGACACGCGCATGGCGCGACGTAGTCGCCGCGCGCTCGCATTGATTGCAGCGTTCGCCGCCTCGGTCCCGGCCCTGGCACAGCAGAAGACCGGACCCGGCATCAGCGGTGAAGACAGCCTGACTTGGCACGGCATCACGCTGTACGGCGTTGTCGATATCGGTCTGCAATACGACACCCACAGTGCGCCGTTTACTCCCTACCGTCCGGCGGCCAGCGGGAATATCGTGCGCCAGAACAGCCGCCAATCGGTGACCGGTCTCACGCCCAGCAATATGGGTCAGTCGAGAGTCGGTCTGCAGGGCAACGAGCCGCTGAACGAGGATTGGTCGGCGGTATTCCAGGTCGAGTCTTTTTTCAATCCGGAGTCCGGCGAAATCGCCGATTCTCTGAAGTCGCTGGCGGTAAACAATGGCCGGTCCCTGGCCACGCAGAACGTGGGCGTCGACGGCAGTTCGGCCGGCCAAGCCTTCCAGACCGCCTGGGTCGGGTTCAAATCGGCGCGCTTCGGCACCCTCACCTTCGGCCGCCAAGTGACGCTGCTGATGGAGGGCACCATCAAGTATGACCCTAATTACAACGCCTCCGCGTTTGGCCTGCTCGGCGCGTCCAATACCTATTCCGGGGGCGGCGCGCAGGAGGATAATCGCCTCGATTCGACGGTGAAGTACGTTGTCGGTTTCAGCGACTTGGTGCACCTCGGCGCGCTGTACAAATTCAACGGATCCAACGGATCGGCCAACACCGCCGTCCAGGCGGATCTCGGCGGCGAATATGCGGGCGCATCGGCCGATGCCTATTATTCGAAGGAAAATAGCGCCATCACGGCGACCTCCCTGACGGCCGCTCAAGTCGCCAAGCTTCCGGCGTTGGGCTATTCGGTGTCGAATGCCTTGGCGGCGACCATATCGGACAATACGGCGTATGCCCTCATGGCCTCGTACAAGTTCGACCCGTTCAAATTCTTTGCCGGCTACGAGCACATCAAGTATGCCAATCCGAACACTCCGCTGAGCGCCGGCTTCAGCGACATCGGCAACTACATCCTGGCCTTCGTCACCAACAATGCCTACAACAATTCAAAGACGGTGCAGGTGTATTGGACCGGTGTTCGCTACACCATCATTCCCCACCTCGACCTGACCGCGGCGTATTACGGCTATCATCAGAACGCGTACGGCACCGGCATTCAAGCCGGCTGCACGACCACGGCCAGCAGCACCTGCAGCGGCAGCCTCGAGGCATTTTCCCTCGACGCCGACTACTACTTAAACAAGCATTTCGACGCTTACGTGGGCGCCATGTACAGCGGCGTGCACGATGGCGCGGCCAGCGGCTACATCTACTCGACCAACATCAACCCCACGGTTGGCGTGCGCTACAAATTCTGAACTCGAGCTGTCCCGCCATTGAGCCGGCAAGGTACCCGCAAGAAGCCGCGAAATCGAGCTCGGCCGCCGCGCGTCGGGGGACCCAATAGCGAGTACGAAGGAAATCGACCGACAAATCGTCCTATCGCGATCATCGCCTCGAGCCGTGCGACACCCACGCCTGCACACTGGTGAATTCCGCTGCCAAACGCCAGATGCCGATTGGGCGAGCGCCCGATGTCAAGTCGGTCCGGCTCGACAAAGGCGTCGGGGTCGCGATTGGCTGCACCTATGCATAGCGTGATTTGGGTTCCCACCGGCATGGCCACACCGCCCAGCTCCACGGGCTGGACCGTTATGCGGTTGCCGAGCTGGTTGGGACTTTCGTAGCGTAGAAATTCTTCAATCGCGGTCTTGATCAAGTGCGGATCGCACAGCAACCGATTGCGCTGGTCGAGATGCTGGGCCAGCGCGACCAGTCCGTTGCCGATCAGGTTGGTGGTTGTTTCATGACCTGCATTCAGCAGAAAAATGCAATTGTGGATGAGTTCCGACCGACTCAGACCATGGCCTTCGAATTCGCCGTACAGCAGCCGCGATATCAGGTCCGAATCGGCCTGTCCCGGTTGTTTGCGGCGGCGCTCAATCAGCCCATCCAGATAGGCGGCAAATTCCTCCACCGCGGCGTTGCCTCGCCGTGCAGCGTTCGCGGTCAGGCGCGGTTCCAGCGCACCCAGGATGGCGAGGGACCAATTGCGCAGCGGGGCGCGCTCGTCGCGCGGCACATCCAGCAAATTGCCGATCACTTCAATGGGTATGGCTGCGGCAAAGTCCTCGATGAGATCCACCGAATCCTTTGCCGCCAACGTGTCGAGCAGGCTATCGATCAAGTTTTCGAGATCCGGCTGGATTTGCGCGATGGCGCGCGGCGTCAGGGCGCCGTTAATGAGCCGGCGTACTCGCGTATGCAGAGGCGGATCGTTGAATACCAAGCTCGTCGTGTGGTGTTCCAAGAGCGGCGTCGCGCCAAATTTGTCGCCGAATTCGCGTTTCTTGTCGGAGCTGAATATTTTCGGGTTCTTGTAGACGTATTCCACATCCGCATAGCGCGTCAGCAGGAATGTGCCGTCGGGTAATCGTTTGATCGGCGAATCGGCTTGCAACGCTGCGTAGTATGGAAACGGATTGTCGTAGAAATCCGCCGGCAAGTCGCGCAAGTCGAAGCCGCTGACGTCGCGCGAGTTGGAGGAGTCGATGGCCACGGGCCGATGATATCGCGTCTCAACCCGCGGAGCCTTTCCCCAAGTTCTGCGTGAGTTCGAGCAAGGAGCGGGAAAGATCATCCTCTGAGTCGCCCGCGCGGGTTCTCACCTTGACGTTGTCTCCGAGCGAATCCTGCTTGATGCGGCCGCCGAGATCCTGCTGGCGGCGGCAGCACATGGGACGTTTGATCTTCACCGTATCGCTCATGACGTCAGATTTGCCTCCCGGTCATCATAAATCGCCGGTGCGGCGCGCGGGGCGACATAAGTCGCCGCAGAGTGTTATCGCGTTCCCAGTCCGCGCAAAAGCCTGGCGGGCGCCGCAGCGACCCGCAGGGTGTATTTTGCGGACATGTCGAACCTAGATGCTTGGAAATGGCCCATAATACAGATGCTTAGCGCATGTTTGTGATCTTCTATGCAGCAGATCCTTTGGGTCAAATCCGGTCACATGCGCAAACGCTTTAGACGTCCGTCAAAATAACCAACAACCCTGTGACTTGAATCTTAAAATGGGATGATTCATGAACTGCAATCAATGGCTCGGTGTGGCAATCGGGTTTGGGCTGGCGTGGCCGTTGTCGGGCCGCGCCGCCGCGCCGGTGTTCCAGCTCGACGACTTGCAAAAAATCGTCAGCCTGAGCGAGGCCAAGATTTCCCCCGACGGCAAGCAGATCGCCGTGATCGTGTCGACACCCGACTGGAAAACCGACAAGCCCCAGATGGAAATCGACATCGTGGACACCGCCAGCGGCGCGCGGCGCGCGGTGACCTGGAAGCGCACCGGCATTGCCTCCGCAAAGTGGTCGGAGGATGGCTCGCGGCTCGCGTTCCTGGCCGATGATGCCACTCCCAAAACGCAGCCAACTGCTGATGCCGAACCGAATCCGGAAGAGAAGCAGGTGCAGGTGTTCGTCATGCCCATGAACGGCGGCGACCCGATCCGAGTCACCGAAGCTAAGCGTGGCGTGGACGAATTCGCGTGGAGTCCGGACGGCAAGCAGATTGCGTACATCACGGCGGACGAAGCGGTGAATGCGAAGGCGATCAAGGAGCACAATGACGCATTCCAGGTCACGGACAACAACTTTCTGATTCGCGCCGCGCTGACGCCGTGGCATTTATGGGTCGCTCCCAGTGCGGGCGGGACGGCCAAACGCCTCACGCAGGGCACCTTCAGCCTGCACACCGATCAACAGGACTCGGCGCCGGCCCCCGAATGGAGCCACGACGGCAGCATTGCGTTCACGCGCTATCCGGGCCCGTATTGGGGACCGTCGTTTCATTCCGTCATCGCCGCGGTGAACGCGAGCGGCGGCGAGACACGCACGCTGGTGCCCGCGGAAGGATCGACCCGGGTGTCTTATGCTCCGGGCAGCGATGTGCTTGCCTTTAAGCGGGTGCGCGAGGGCGACCAGAACAACGGCAATGCGGTGTATGTGATGGCCAATGGTGTCATCCGCGACGTCACCCAGGCGCTGGCGCGCAATTTCAATAACCATGCCTGGCTGCCGGGCGGCAAGGCGCTGCTGCTGCAGGGCGAGGACGGCACCAACTCGGCGTTGTGGGTACAGCCCTTGCAAGGCGCCGCGAAAAAACTTGACCTGGGCGATGTACACGCAAGCCGGGACTTGAGCGTGTCGAAGACTGGAGTGCTGGCCTTCGTGGGCAGCACCGCGACGCATCCCAATGAACTGTACGTCATGAATTCGGTGAATGCCAAGCCGCGGCGGCTCACCAATGTGAACGCGTTCGTCGATGGTCTCACGCTGGGACGATCCGAATCCATCGAGTGGCAGGGTCCGAATGGTTTCCTGGAAGATGGCGTATTGACCTATCCGGCGGCTTATCAGCGCGGCGTGAAATACCCGCTGGTGCTGGTGATCCACGGCGGCCCCGAATCCGCGTCCACCGTGAGATTCTCGCCTCTACCGCAACTGCTGGCAGCCGCTGGATTCATCGTGTTCCAGCCCAATTACCGGGGCAGCACCAATCGCGGCGATGCGTATCAGCACGCCATCTTCCGCGACACCGGCGCAGGTCCCGGCGAAGACGTGATGGCGGGACTGGCTGCGGTGCAGAAACTCGGTAGCGTCGATCAGCAACGTATCGGCGTGAGCGGCTGGTCCTACGGCGGCTACATGACGGCCTGGCTGACCAGCCACTATCCGACATGGAAGGCCGCCGTGGCTGGGGCGGCGCTGACCGATTGGGTCATGGATTACACGGTTGCCTATTACCAGGAGGGCGACACGTACTACTTCGGCGGATCGCCGTGGACCGCGAAATATCGCGACATTTGGCGTGAGCAATCACCGATTACCTACGCGCAAAAGGTGACGGCGCCGACCCTGATCATGGGAGACGTGGGCGATCCCAACGTGCCTCTGCTCAATAGCTATGAGTGGTACCACGCGCTGCGTGATGCCGGCGTGGAAACGGAGTTCTATGCCTATCCGGTTGACTCACATTTCCCAAGAGACATCGTACGCACCACCGACGTGTACCGGCGGTGGGTCGCCTGGATGAGCGATCGACTGAAATGAAGCGAGGCTGAGGTTCGACCGCGCGATTACCCGTTGACGAACTCCCAGACTTTGGAGATGACGACCGATCCCTCGCCGACCGAGGAGGCGACGCGCTTGACGGAGCCTGCGCGAACATCACCCACCGCAAAGATGCCGGGCATCGAGGTGGCGAAGGGCGAGGACGCCGAGTCCGCGCCGGGTCCGGTGATCACGAACCCTTTATCGTCGAGTTTCACCAGGCCGGAGAGCCATTCGGTATTCGGCGCGGCGCCCACCATGATGAACAGCGCACGCGTGTCGACCACGCGGCTGGCCCCGGTCTTCACATTACGAATCGTCAACGCCTCGAGATGCAGAGCGCCCTGCAACGCGCTCACCTCGGCGCCGTACTCAATGGTGATCCTCGGATCGGCCTCGAGCCGGTTCGAGAGGTAGCTCGACATCGAAGCCGCAAGGGAGGCGCCGCGGACCAGCACGCGCACGCAGCGCGCCGAGCGGCTGAGGAACATCGCGGCCTGCCCCGCCGAGTTGCCGCCGCCAATGATGACCACTTCCGTTCCCTTGGAGTAGCGCGCCTCGATTTCGGTGGCGGCATAATAAATGCCGGCGCCTTCGAATTCCGCCAGCCGGTCGAGCGGCAGCCGGCGGTACTGCACCCCGGTTGCGACCACGACGGCTTTGGCACGCACGCGCTGCCCATTGTCGAAGGTTGCGCGGAAGCCGTCATCCTCAAGTTTCTGAAGGAGTACCACCCGCCGCGGCATCGCGAAGCGCGTACCGAATTTCATCGCCTGCACTTCGCCGCGCCAGACTAAATCGGCACCGGAAATGCCCGTGGGAAACCCCATATAATTTTCGATGCGGCTCGAGGTCCCGGCCTGGCCGCCGATCGCGATGTCCTCTACAACGAGCGCGCATAGACCTTCGGCCCCCGCATAGACTCCCGCAGCAACCCCCGCGGGTCCGCCACCCACGATCAGCACGTCGAAAGTCTCGTCGTTCCGGAACTCGAGATGCAGGCCGAGCAGCCGCGCCACCTTGTCAGGTGTCGGATCAGCCACGACGACGCCGCGGCCGAAGATTACCGCGGGCACGGCGGGATCGATTGAGCAGCTGCGGGCAGTAGCCTCCGCTTCAGCGCTTCGCAGTGGAAACGAGCTGTAGGGAATACGGTTACGGCTCGCGAACTCCGCGATCCGCCGCACGTTTCGGTCGTCATCCTCGCCGATCAGCCGTAAGCTGCTGTCGCGGTCGTCGAGCTGGCGGCGGCGGCGCGCCGAAAACACGGTGATGATGATGTCGGACATCTCCGGGATTTGCGACATCAGCGTCAGCATCGCCTCACGAGGCACCTCGACCACCCGGGTCTCTCGAACCGCGCGCATTGGCATCGACCAGGCGCCGCCGTTCAGGAAGGAGATTTCGCCCATGAACTGCGCCGGACCGAGCGTGGAGGGCAAATGGCGCTCGTCGGTATACGGATTGACCACCTCGATCTCGCCTTCCTCGACATAAACAAAGCGATCCACGGGTTCGCCGGGTCGCGCGAGAAAGGTACCCGCGGGATAGGTGGCGATTTTTCCAGCGGCGCGCAACGCCTGAACGTGAGACGCGGCCAGCGGGGTTCGCTGCATCTGGCGTAAATCGGCGCCAATCGTTTCCATGTTGCTGCTCGTCCTTCTGTCGGGCAGGGCTCCGCCGGACATCTTGACATTTAAATGTCATCAATGACCAGCACAAGGAGAGGGCTCACCTCATACAATTGCCGTATGTCGTCCATTGATGCAAAGCCGGCCGTGCTGACGGCCCACCCTTCGACTCCGAACCTCGCCGTCCGCAGCCTCGGGGTGCAGTTTCGAGCCGAGGAACCCGACATTCTGGTGTTCCATTATTCGCTACGCGCAGACATGTCCCGCCTCCGCGTTCCCCTGACCGGCGCGGGTGGACGCGCAAATGACCTATGGAAGCACACGTGCTTCGAGGCTTTCGTCGCGGCTGCCGATACGCCCGGCTACCACGAATTCAATTTCTCGCCCTCGCACGACTGGGCCATCTACACGTTCGGTGCCTACCGGCAGGGGGTGCCGGCCGCCGAGATCGGCCGGGCGCCGAAAATCTCCGTTCATCAAGGCGAGGACGGGCTCGAGCTCCTGGCGGCGGTGCGGATAGGACACCTGGCCGATCTGCGCGGCGCCCGCCTCCTGCGGTTCGCGTTGGCCGCGGTCATCGAAGGCGAGGATGGTAGACTTTCGTACTGGGGGCTGCGGCACCCGCCGGGTAAGCCCGATTTCCATCACCCGCACGGATTCGCACTGGAAGTTGCTCGCTCATGAGGTTTGGAATCGACCGATTGCTCGAAGAGCCCGAACTGCGCAAGCCGCTGGCGGGACGCCGCGTGGCGCTGTTGGCGCATCCCGCGTCCGTCACGCGCAACCTGGTCCATTCCCTCGATGCGCTCGCGACGCTCGGCGACGTAACCTTGAGCGCGGCGTTCGGCCCCCAGCATGGGCTGCGTGGCGACAAGCAGGACAATATGGTCGAGTCGCAGGACTACACCGACCCCGTGCACGGCATCCCGGTCTTCAGTCTTTACGGTGAAGTGCGCCGGCCGACGTCCGACATGATGGATGCCTTTGACGTTCTGCTCGTCGACCTGCAGGACCTCGGGTGCCGAATCTATACCTTCGTCACCACGCTTCGTTACGTGCTCGAGGCGGCGGCGGAGAAGCACAAGGCCGTGTGGATTCTGGATCGCCCGAATCCCGCGGGCCGGCCCGTGGAAGGTCTGACTCTGAGGGCAGGGTGCGAAAGCTTTGTCGGGGCCGGTGCCATGCCGATGCGCCACGGTCTGACACTCGGCGAACTTGCGCGCTGGTTCGTGGAGACTCTGCAACTCGACGTCGAATGCCGCGTCGTGCCGATGGAGGGTTGGGAGCCGAATGCCGCACCGGGATACGGGTGGCCGCTCGGCGCGCGCACCTGGATCAACCCCAGTCCCAACGCACCCAACCTGTGGATGGCGCGCTGCTACCCGGGTTCAGTGATGCTCGAGGCCACAACCTTGTCCGAGGGTCGCGGGACCACCAGGCCACTGGAGCTGTTCGGTGCACCGGAACTGGACGTGCCGGGGTTGCTCGAGGAAATGCGCTCGCTTGCGACGCCATGGATGAGCGGTTGCCGGCTACGGCCCTGTTGGTTCGAGCCCACGTTTCATAAGCACGCGGGCAAGCTCTGTGCGGGCGTCCAGGTGCATGTGGAAGACGCCGCCTACTATGACCATGAGGGATTCAGGCCTTGGCGCTTGTTCGCGCTCGCCTTCAAAGCTCTGCGGCGGCTGCGGCCGGATTACGAGATCTGGCGCGACTTTGCGTACGAGTACGAGAAGGACCGGCCCGCGATCGACGTGATCAACGGGAGCGATCTGCTGCGCCGCTGGGTGGACGATCCGGCGGCGACGCCGGCCGATCTGGAGAAGCTGACGGCTCAGGACGAGGTCCGCTGGCGCCGCGAGCGCGAGGCCGTGCTCCTCTACTGACAGTCTCGTATTTAGCGATGGTCCGAAGGATGGTGGTGGGCTACGCTACTGCATCAAATACGATCAAGCAGAGGAATTTCAATGACCGAGGAACGCGCGATTCTTGCCGGCGGTTGCTTCTGGGGCATGCAAGATCTGTTTCGGCGCTATGAGGGTGTCCTGTCAACGCGGGTCGGCTACTCGGGCGGCGAGGTGCGCAATGCGACCTACCGCAATCACGGCACCCATGCCGAAGCGATCGAGATCATCTTCGACCCCGCAAAACTCAGCTACCGTCAGATTCTCGAATTCTTCTTCCAGATTCATGATCCGAGCACGCGGAACCGGCAGGGCAACGACACCGGGCCGAGCTATCGATCGGCGATCTTCTACACGAGCGAGGAGCAAAAGCGAATCGCTCGAGAGACCATCGCCGATGTCGATGCCTCGGGTCTTTGGCCGGGAAAAGTGGTGACCGAGGTTGCACCGGCCGGTGATTTCTGGGAGGCCGAGCCCGAGCATCAGGATTACCTGGAACGATATCCCGACGGGTATACCTGTCATTTCGTGCGGCCC
Organism: Steroidobacteraceae bacterium; assembly: GCA_035314705.1. Lineage (GTDB taxonomy): Bacteria > Pseudomonadota > Gammaproteobacteria > Steroidobacterales > Steroidobacteraceae > Bog-1198. The sequence goes on from DATFZF010000125.1 coordinate 13,617, forward strand.
AATTGGAAGCTCAAATAGGTACACGCCATCTTCGCGCCACATTGGCGGCCACGACCTTAGGGTCGAGCCTCGCATTCATCGATGGCTCCGTCGTGAATGTTGCGCTCCCTGCGTTGGCCCAGGGGCTGCACGCGGATCCCTCGATCCTGCCGTGGGCCATCAATGCCTACCTGTTGCCCTTGGGAGCGCTGATCTTGCTGGGCGGCGGTTTCGGCGATCACTTCGGAAGGCGTCGACTTTTTCTCATCGGGCTGCTGCTGTTTGCCGCGGCGTCAATCCTATGTGCAGCGGCCCCGACGTTTTCGTGGCTGCTGGCCGGGCGGGGCGCGCAGGGGATCGGCGCCGCGCTGTTGATGCCCAACAGCCTGGCAATTCTCGGCGGCGCATTCGCCGGCGAGGAGCGGGGCCGCGCGATTGGAACCTGGGCCGCGGTCGGCGCGGTGGCGGGCGCGGTCGGTCCGATCGTGGGTGGGTGGCTCATTGACGTCAGTGGCTGGCGCAGTATTTTCATCATCAATATTCCGGTGGCGTCAGCCGCCGGTTATCTGGCCTGGGGATTTGTCGCCGAACAGAAAGAAGGCGCAAAGTCAGCGCCGCTCGATGTTGTGGGAGCGGCTTTGGCAACCGCCGCGCTTGGACTGCTGACGTGGTCGTTGACGGAAGCAGCGAGCTCCCACCGCTCAACCATTGCGATAGGGTCCGCGATGGTGGGCGGCGCGGCGCTTGGCGGCATTTTTCTATGGCAAGAAAGACGCTTGACGGATCGCGCACTCATGCCGCTGTCGATGTTTTCCTCGTCCTCGTTCGTGGGCCTCACGCTGTTGACCTTGTTTCTGTACGGCAGTCTGGGTGGGTTGCTGGTCCTGCTGCCATTCCTGCTGATACAAATACATCACTGGTCGGCGGTTGCGGCCGGGGCTGCGCTGCTGCCGATACCCGCCTTGATCGGCATCGGCTCGAGGTCAATGGGCCGGGTCGCCGCTCGCATCGGCGGCCGTATGCTCATGTCCACGGGATGCATGCTGGTCGGTCTGGGGCTTGCTCTCTATGGGCACCTGGGCGCGAATGCGGTTGACTATTGGTTCGATATATTCCCGCCAACATTGCTGGTGGCCGTGGGCATGGGCGTGTGCGTGGCTCCCCTCACGACATCGGTGATGGCGTCGGTGGACACGAATCGCGTCGGAATTGCGTCCGCCGTCAACAACGCCGTAGCACGTATTGCCGGATTGGTGGCAACCGCGCTGCTTGGCTTGGTGTTGTCGAAGCAAGATTCGCCGATTGTTTTCATCCAGGCGTTCCGCGCGGCTGCGTTCGTGGCCGCAGCGTCCGCCGTTCTTGCGGGGATCTTCGCGATCACGCTCATTCGAACTGACGAGAAGCGCGAATGCGCGATCCGGTGAACATGGATCGGCTCGAGAGCATTGCGCGACAAGCGATGCTGGACCGCGGCTTGTTGCCGGAGTTTTCCGCCGCCGCCATCCAACAGACCGATGCCATCACGGCGCCTGCCGCGGCGGCGGGCGCCGAAATTCGAGATCTGCGCTCGCTGCCATGGGCATCGATCGACAACGACGACTCGCGTGACCTGGATCAGCTCTCGGTCGCGCAGCCCTTGAGCGGAGGAGCGGTGCGGATATTGGTGGCAATCGCCGACGTCGACGCCGTTGTCCGCCGAGACTCGCCGATCGATGCTCATGCGCGCGCCAACACCACGTCGGTTTACACGGTGCCGAAGATCTTTCCCATGCTGCCCGAGAAATTGTCGACCGATCTGACGTCGCTGGCCGAAGGACAGGATCGACTTGCCATCGTCATGGACATGAGTATCAACGCCGATGGCACGTTGAGCGCGTCCGACGTGTATCGTGCGCTCGTGCATAACCGGGCCAAACTGGCCTACACTGGGGTCGGCGCCTGGCTGGAAGGAAAGGGTCCCGCGCCCGATCGAGCGATGGCAGTGCCAGGCATGGACCAGCAGCTGCGCATTCAAGATCAGGTCGCGCAGGCGCTCAGAGGCGTGCGCCACGCACATGGTGCACTCACTCTGGAGACAATGGAGGCTGAGCCGGTGTTCGACGGAGAGGTGCTGAGCGACTTGCGTCCAAGTCAGCAAAACAGAGCCCATGAACTCATCGAGGATCTCATGATCGCGGCCAACGGCGTAACCGCCCGCTTCCTCGCGAGCCAGCGCCTGCCCTCGCTGCGCCGGGTGCTGCGGACTCCCAAGAACTGGCCCCGAATCATCGCGCTGGCGGCACAGCTTGGCGATACCCTTCCACAAGATCCCTCGGCGCTCGCGCTCAACAATTTCCTTGCGCGGCGTCGCCGGGCCGATCCGACGCGCTTCGCCGATCTGTCTCTGTCCGTCATCAAGCTGCTGGGCAGGGGGGAATATGCGCTCGACCTGCCCGGACAGGAGATCGAAGGGCATTTCGGTCTCGCGGTCAGCGACTACACCCATGCCACGGCGCCGAATCGGCGTTTCCCCGACCTGCTGACTCAGCGCCTGCTCAAATGCGCGCTCGCGGGTCAGGCCGCCGAGTATTCCCCGGATGAACTGCGCTCACTGGCCGCGCACTGCACGGAGCAGGAGGACAACGCGGCGAAGGTCGAGCGGCAGGTGGGCAAATCGGCGGCGGCGCTGCTGTTGTCATCGCGCATCGGCCAGCGATTCGACGCGATGGTGACGGGAGCGGCGGACAAGGGCACCTGGGTGCGAATTTCCACGCCGATGGCGGAGGGCAGGGTGGTCAAGGGATTTGAAGGCCTCGAGGTGGGCGATCGGTGCCAAGTCAAACTGGTGCGCACGGATGTCGCCCGCGGCTTCATCGATTTCGAACGCATGCGATAACCCATGCCAACCGACAACACGCCAAACGCACCCAAGCTCGCTTACGAGGACGAATCATTCCTCGCCAGCGAGGACGGGCGGCCGCTGCGAATCTTGGCGGAATACCTGGGGCCGTTGCACCGCTTTCGTCTTGAAAACATTCGCGAGACGATTGTCTTCTTTGGCTCGGCTCGGTTGTCGGCCGATGGTCCGCTCGGCCGGTATTATCGCGAGGCGCGCGAACTGGCTCGTCTGCTCACCGCGTGGTCCAAGGGACTGTCATCGCATGCGCATCGCTACGTTGTCTGTTCCGGCGGCGGCGGCGGAATCATGGAGGCCGCCAACCGCGGAGCCGCGGACGCCGGTGGTAGAACCATCGGGCTCAATATCGGCCTGCCGCATGAACAGCGTCCGAATGTCTACGTGACCCGCGCACTGTCGTTCGAGTTTCGTTACTTCTTCATGCGCAAGCTCTGGTTCGCGCACCTGGCGCGCGCATTGGTGGTATTTCCCGGCGGCTTCGGCACGCTGGATGAGCTCGCCGAAATCTTGACGCTGGCTCAAACCCGCAAGCTGGAACGCCCGATTCCGGTGATACTCTATGGGCCAGGTTTCTGGAACGAGATCATCAATTTCGAGGCCCTGGTGCGGCATGGCATGATCGAGCGCAAGGACCTGGATTTGTTTCAATATGCCGACGATCCGGCCACGGCATTGGCGCTATTGCAGAGCGCACTGCATCCGGATTCCCAGCAGCCCTGCCCCGATTTCGCGCACTCAAAAACCTGCGAGTCCAACGACCGCTAGGGTGAAGCCGGCGGCGGTGAATGGCGCATCGTCGCGTGGGTCGACCGGCCGGGCGCGGCATTGATCGGCTTCGCCAGCAGATAGCGATCCCCCAGCCACGCGACCGCCCTGGCAATCGCTGAACTGTAGTTTGCCTCGGGCAGTGATTTAATTCTGGGGCTTGCTTCGTCGATCATGTGTACTCCATGAGAAAAATCAGCGCACGGCAAAGCGTGCGATAAGGCCATCATCGGCCGGGCATTCATTGCTTGGCCGCGCTTCGGAGTCACTGCGATCCCGGTGGTCGGTGAGCGGGCGTTGTGATGAGATCCATAGTCGACCGGTATGCGCGCAGTCATAGCCATACTGGAATAGTGAGCGCATGGTCGAGGCGCGAAAGTCGAACGGTGCAAGGTTCGGGTAGGCCGCGGGGATTGCCGAGAATTGCAGGCTGGCGCCCTGCAGTTGCGCAGTGGTGGAGGTCAGCTCCAGGGTTGTCCTCGTCATGTGCGTGAGACCCGCCGAAATGCTGCGCGAAACAATCGCCCTGAAGCGCAACTGGGTCGACTTGGGTTCTTCGCTCAATCGTCCATCGACGATGACATACACCGCCGGCGGGTGATGGGGTACGTCCCGGGACAACTGCAACAGCGCGGATGGGACGTAGAAGGGAACCGTGGCGGTGCCATCGACGTGAGCCTCGCTGTAGTCGCCTCCGTCCCCTTGAACGCGGATGATCACCGGCGGAAACAACCCGGGCACGCTGGCCGATGCGACCAAGACATCGCGAAAGAGAGCTTTGGCATTGGGACCGCCGTTCATCGCAATCGATCCCAAATCCCAGATGACGGTCTCGGCGGTATCGACGTTGGTGGTTGCCACGAGCAACAGGCGCCCCGAGGCAGCCTCGCGCGCCACCGCTTGCAGCAGCGCATCGCTCAAGTAATGGTCGACCAGCTGTTCGAGCGGCCTGCCGCGGTACACGCTGGAATCGAAAATTACGCCAAGCCTGCGCGGCTGCAGAAGGTGTTCGGCGCGTCCGCTCGTATAGGCGTCCATCAGTTGCTGGTCCCAATCGGGACCCAGAAAGGCGTAGGGAGCGAGCAGGGCACCGGCGCTCACTCCGGTAACGACTGAAAATTGCGGGCGTGCTCCTGTCTGAGAGAGCCCGACGAGAGCGCCCGCGCCGAACGCCCCATCGGCTCCGCCGCCCGAAAGAGCGAGGATGCTGAAAGGCTCTCCCCCGCGCAAATCTTGAGCTCGCCGAGCGACGCTTTGCAGGGAAACATCCGCGAAACGGTGATCGGCGCTCATGACCCGTATGCCGCCTGGCGAATCAGACGCGACACCCGTCGAGGAGGGCGATGGGTTCCTCAAGGCGACCGGCGCGCATCCTTGAAGAGCCACGAGGGCAAGGATGCCGGTGAGCAGGACTAGCCGCGCGTTCATGTGCGCGCCGCAGTGCGCGGCCAACGGCGATGAACCAAACCGGTCAGGGCGATGAAGTAGCCTCCCGGTAGCGTCAAGAGTGCCAAGTAAGGTGCGAATTCCAGCAGCGCCAGGCGGGCGCGCTGCATCAAGAACGTGAGAAGGCTTGCCATCCGTTTTCCTCGTAACCTAACTATTGCTAGAGCGATCAATGCCTAGGCAATTATTTAGACAAAAAAACTCACACGTTCTGCAACATGCGAACCAAGAATCCTTCGAGCTGGCGTGCTTCTTCCACATTGAAGCCACGCAAAAACTGATTGAGCACTCGCACCGAACACGCGCGCAGCTTAGGTAAAGCCGCTTGACCCGCTTCGGTCAACTCGAGCTTCACCAGCCGTCGATCCTCCGGACAGCGGCGCCGGCTGATCAGACCTTTCGCTTCGAGCCGGTCGATCATGCGGGTCATCGCACCCGCGTCATACGAGAGGTCCTTGCATAATTGCGCCGCAGAATCCACGCCGCGCTTGGCGAGTACACTGATGATGATGTACTGCGAAGCACTGATCTCGAGCGGCGCCAAATCGGGGTCGTTTGCCAAAGCCTCATCGAGCCCACTCATCTGGGCCGCGCGAACGCGGTACATCAATTGCCCGACGCAGCTGGCGGGCTGATAGGTGTCGACGTCGTAGATTTGGGTGTCTGGGCACACGGTCGTATTCCTTGCCTGATTATATTGCTTAGGCAATCATTGTCAAGGCTGCAATTATTTCTGGCAGCTAAGCCATTGAAAACTTGAGTAATAAGGGCTCGACTATCGGCGGGGCCGGATCGCCATCGCGCCGTCGCCCAGAAGATATAGGACCGCGAGGCAGATTGCCCAGAACGCGGGATATTCCCAGCCTCCACCCTTGTTGGTGAACAGCCAGCCATTGGCCCCGTGCACGAGAAAGACCGTGCCCAGCATCTCGAGCGCCAGCGGGACGGCGACCCATGAGGCATATATCCCCAGGATCAGCGCGAGGCCGCCCAGCAATTCAAGTGCGATGACGCCGTACGCCAGAATCGCGGGTAGCCCCAGCGAACCGAAGTAGCCGATGAATCCGGGAATCGTAAACACGAAGATCTTGAGCGCCACATGCGCGAGGAACATCGTTCCCAGGCTGAGGCGCAGGATGAGCGCAGCATAGGGTGCGGTGGATGATTTGATCACTGGTACTCTCCCTTCGAATACGGCGCGGCCGGTTAAACGCTGGATAGTACCGCTTCCGCCGAAACATCGGCCGTCTGACGATTTACACTGTGCGCAGCCTGCCGACAGACATCCGTCGCGCGTCGGCTGGCCTGTGCCACGCACTCGATGGCGGACAGTTCCGCACGGCCGGCGCCGTCGCGCTGCTCGAGACCCTTGGCCGCGAGCTCGAGTTCCGCAAGGGCGCGGCCAAGGCCGTGATGCAATTCGTCCGCGAGGCGGCGGCGCTCGCGATCCGTCGCTTCGAGGAATCCGCGCTGCAGCGTGTTGCGCTCGGTCACATCGATTGCGAAGCACAGCAGTGTCGGCCGACCTTTCATGTCGATCGGCGCGTACCACAATTCAACGTCGATCACGGCGCCGCTCTTCCGACGATGGCGCGTCTCGACGCGCGCGAAGTCGTGGGTGGGACGCGCGATGATGGCGCTCGCGGGGTTCGCCGCCAAATCGTCGACCGTCAGCGCCAGCCATTCGACCTCGGAGTAGCCGTAGTGGCGAACCGCCTGCTCGTTGACCATGAGAATGCGGCCGGTCGCACTGTCCTGGACCCACAAGGGGTGAGGATCGCGCTCGAACAGGCGGCGCGCGCGTTGCGCCGTGAGGGCGAGGTCGTGCAGCCGGCGATTGCGCTCGGCAAGCAGCGACGTCACAAACATCCCGATGCCGGCCAGCAGCAATAAAAACCCCCACAGCGTATCGACGCCTTCATTCACGCCGATGGTGGTGAGGACGCCTCGCTGCGAGGCGAAACTCAACGTCGCGGACATGGCGCATACGACCGTTGCCAGCGAAGCCATGGCTACTCCGAAGCGCACGACGGCCCACACGAGAAGCGCCAGCGCACTCGCCACGAGCGGCAGACGCGCTCCGGCGTCGCTCAGCATGAACATGCAAGCGACCCAACCGAGCAATGCGGCGAACCAGAAAGCCGCCTCGACAAAATGGCCGCGAAGCGTGCGCCAGATCGGTGGGGTCGCGACCAGCAGCGGCACGAACAGCACCACCCCGGCAACGCCGTCCAACCACCAGCGACCGAGTGCTGCGAGAAACGCACCCGTCATGACGGGAGAGGCGCCGGCGGCGTTGGTGACGAGGGCGACTATCGATGGGATGAACTCGCCGGGGCGCAGCCATTGGTAGGTCATGATGCCCATGAAGGCGAACGCGCTGAACACGCTGCAGCCAACGATTGCAGCCCCGCACAACAACAGAGGATCCTGCCAATGGGCGAAGGCACGTCGAAAATGCCATCGCGACAGCAGCTCCAGGCTGACCAGCGACGCCACCACCGCAGTCGCACTGTAGTACAGGGCGTAACTCGGCGGTTCATGCAGCAGCACCAGCGCGCCGAGCAGCGCTCCGAGGCCTATGCCCGGCCACAAGCGCCCGCCGCCCAGCAGCAGGCCTGCGACACTGAATCCGAACAGCAGCGAGGGGACCGCCATTCGCGAGCTATTGTTCATGTTGATGCGCGGATCAGTGATCCCGGCGAGCAGGGCACTGACCGTGAAGCCGGAGAAGCAAGCGGCGGCAAGCAGCAGGCATCGCCCGACATAGGTGATCACGGACGGGGAAATCGACGGTATCGACCCGCTTTCCGGAACGCTGTGGGTGCGCGGTTCACCCGGGTCGCTGAATGCGCGCTCCGCGACGTGTGGGATCTGTATGGGTTCCTGCTGCGCACACTCACAGCGGATGAGCGTACCCCCGCCCGGTCCTTCGGCCACTTCGATGGTGGCGCCGATAGCCTGCGCCCGCAATCCCATGGACCGCATCCCGAGGCCGTGCAAGCCGCGTGCGGCGTCCTGCACGCCGACGCCGTCGTCTTCGACAATGATTCGCACGGTCTCCGGCGTCACGGCGACCTGCACACGGATGTGCGCCGCGTGCGCATGCTTCAGCGCGTTGACGAGGGCCTCCTGCACCACGCGATACAGATGTTCACTGCGCTCGAGCGACAGACTGAGCGGCGCTCGGGAGTCGATCTCGATGTCGAAGCGCGGGCAGGAATCCGGCGGCATTGAATCCGGAAGGCGGCGCAGCGCATCGAGCAGGTCACCGTTCGCATCCTGCAGCGGCGATACTCCACGGGTGACTTGCCGCCACAGGTTTGCCGCTTGATGGCTGGCGTCGACGAGAAAGTCGACGAAGGCGCGATCGACGGCCCTGCCGCGTCTGGCAGCCGCCTGCGCGCCGAGACTCAAGCCCGCAAGAACCTGCCCGAGCCCGTCATGCAGTTCCTGTGCGAGGCGGCCACGCTCGATGGCCGCCGCCGCCAGAATTCGTGAGCGAAGTTCGATGCGGTCCGTGACGTCCACGGCATAGATCAGTTCGACGAAGCGCCCGTCGAGCTCGATGCGGGTCGACTGCATTTCAACGTCGATGCACTCACCGCCGCGGATGCGATGGCGCAGCGAACGGACGCCGCCCCCGCCGGCGCCCGGCGCGGAGGCGCGAGACTCCGGTTCCACCGCCAGCTGGGCGATCGTCATGTCGAGAAACTCGGCCTCGCTGTAACCGTAGCGGCGCATTGCCTCGTCGTTGACCATCAAGATGCGGCCGCTGCCGGGCGCCGCGACCCAGAGCGGCGAGGGATTGGCTTGAAAGAGCCGTTGGTAGCGCTGCGCGATGGCGGTCAATCGTTCACGGTCGCGGCGCCGTTCCGCGAGCAGCGCCGTGAGCGACAGGCCGGTCAGTGCGAGCAGCGCGATGAATCCCCATTGCAGCCCGATGTTTTCCATGGGGCTGCTGATTGCGAGAGGGCCCAGCCGCATATCGACACCGGCCGTCGCTACGAGCGACATCGTCAGCGTGGCGAACGCCGCGGCGGTCGGGCCGAAGCGGATGGCCGCCCAGGCCGCGAGCATGAGCGCGGTGATCAGCACCGGCGACGCCGCCGACTTCGTGAGGGTCAGCGCCGCGGTGCTCCATGCCAGCAGCGCCGCAGCCAATGCGAGCAGGGGAATCGGCTGACGCAGATAGGTTTTGCGCAGTTCGTCCGCCGTTGCGCTCGCGAGCGGCACCACCAACATGATGCCGGCGATCGAATTCAGGACCCAGCCGATGGTGGCCGAAAGTATCCCCGGAGTCGCAGCGGGGAAGGTCCCACTCGCGGCGGTGAGCGCCGCGCGGTATTCCTCGGCAAACGCTCCCGGCGTCAGCAAGGAGGTGGCCAGGGTACCCACCAAGTCCAGCGTCACGGCAAGGATACGTCCCACCGTCGCGGCCGCGAGCAATATCAGAGGATCGCGCAGGCGATCAAAGCTGCGGTGAAAGCCCCAGATCGACAGCAGACGGGCAATGAGCACGATGCTGCCGGCCTCCGCCACCGCGTCGACCGTGACCGAGATGGGGGCGTCGTGGACGATCACACCCCACACCACCCAAGAGCCGGCGAACAGGGCGGGCCAGAGTCGCGCCCCGCCCAACAGCACCCCGGTCACGCCGACGCCGACCGCGAGCCATGGCACGGCAATGAACATGATCTGAAACGACGGACCCAGCCGATGCTCGACGAACAATATCGTGCCGGCGGAGACGGCGACATACACCAAGAACAGCAAGAGCCCGGCGACCCATGGCGAGCGCCAGTGCCGGAACCGCGGAGTCATCGGGGTGTTCGACGACATGTCCATGGCTACGGTTTACTTTGAATCGCGCTTCCTTGCAATTCAAAAGAAACGGCGGGGACGCACGTGGCGGCCCCGCCGAATCAAACCCCGGGGGAGAAACCGAGGGCTAGAACGTCAATCCGAATTCAAGCAGGTACGAACGGCCATAGACTTGGTAGCCGCCGTCGTTCGCGAGATTTTGAGGGTTGTTGTCGGTGGAGAATCGGGCTCGTTCATTGGTTAGATTGCGTCCCTGCAAGCGAACGCTCCACAGCTTGGGAAAGGTGTAGGAGACGCTGGCGTCCAGCGTGGTTTCACTCTGGAGCATCTTCAGAGTCGTGCCGACCCAGGTCGGCGCCACGGTGAACGGCGTGTGATTCTTCACCGCCACGCGCGACTCGAAGCCGGCCTTGTTGTAGAACAGGTCGAATTCCGAGGTGCCTCGCGCGAAGCCGACCATTGGGTACGGATTGCCCACCGGCGCCGCTTCGTGAATATTCGACTCGACTTGGGCGTGATTCGCGTAGACGCCAAAGTCCTGCAGGAATCCGGGCAGAAAATAGAATCTCGTTTGCAGCGTGACTTCCACACCGGCAATTTCGCCGCCCTTGGTGTTGTTTTCCGAGGTGATGATGTAGGTCGTGCCGGCAATGGTTTCCGGGGACTGGCCAGCGCCGATGTAGGTCTTGACGTCCTTGTAGTAGGGGGCGATGGCGAGCATGGATTCCGGGTGGAAGTACCATTCATAGGAGAAATCGACTTGATCGGCCTTGAAGGGATCCAGCTTCGGATTTCCGCCGCCGCCCGTGGGCGGGTTCCCGGTGGGATTCAAAGAGTAGCCGGTAACGAGCGCATCGAGCGGCGGCCGCGAGATGGCAATGGCGGCTCCGAAGCGGAGCAGCTGATCATCGGTCAGATGCAATGTCGCATTGAGGCTGGGCAGAGCATCCGTATAGTCATTGCTGATGGACACCGGCGCGAAGGTCGCGCCGCCATCGGGAGACTGGTATCCCGAACTGGTCGTGGTGGTGTGGACGACTCTGACACCCACGTCGCCGGTCAACGGCATGTTGCCAAGCGAGGATTTGTAATCCAACCGGACATAGCCCTCGTAGGATTTTTCGGTGACCTCGGTGCGCACCAGCGGCAGGTCGGAACCGGCCGGCGCGGCCGAATTCGGATAAACCTTCGGGAACAGGCTATCCCAGTTGCCGTACACCAGGGGCGGCGCAGTGAACGAGGGCGCGGTAAACTGCGACAGTCCGGCATTCGCCAACGAGAGAGGCGGTACCCCGTTTTGCCCCGCCGTCCCCGCCGGGCAAACCTGCGAATTCTGGTCCCCGGGGATGGTGAACGTGGTGGACCCCGTGCCGGCGCACAGTCCCCACTGATTTTCGTGGTGGGTCTTGACGCGGTCCGAGGCCCGGCCGCCGAATTTCACGGCGGAGAGGAACGAATTGTCCAATGCGCGCGACAAATTCAGCGCGAACGCAGCCAAGTGATCCTTGGTTTCTTCCGGACCGCTGCTTTGGCCCGTACCGTTGACGTTCGAGCCGTTATTGCTGCGAAAACCGCCCGCCGACTGAAGCGCGGGGTTGGCCGGATCGATGCTGTTGGGGAATGCGCCGTACGGTACCTGACCGTTCGTGACGTTGAAGGCAAGATTTTGCGGGTATAGGTCCGACAGGTAAATGGCCTGCCACTGGTTGCGCCGCCAGGCATCCGAAAAGGACAGATCCGCTTGATTGTCCCATTCTGCGGATTTCCACTCCGCGTTGAGGCCGGCGACGGCCAGAGTGTGTTTCTCGTCGTAGCGCGCGATCTCACTCTCGTAGTTCGGATATCCTCCATTGAGGTTGGCCGCCACGACGGACCCATTGACGATCTGATAGGAATTGCCCGGGGCGTTGTACAGCGCGGAGTTTCCGTTGGCCCAATTGCCGGTAATGTTGTTGCCGTACCAGGTCTGGAACTGGTTTTCCTTGATTTCATATTCGGACCAGAGACCGTCGGCCTTGATGGTCAGGTTGTCGTTGGCGCGCCACCCGGCGCCGCCGGCGAAAGCGTAGCGGTCCTGAGTCACTTCCTTGATTTCGGTGTTGAGGCCCCACGTGGTGTTGTCCGGCACCCCATCGCCGTTCAGATCGCCGGTATTGCCGGCCGGATTGGCGGGAGTGGCCCCTGAGTTGGCCGGCGTATTCCAACCGAAGGTGCGGAAGTCGGGGAACCCGTTCTTCTCGCGTTGCGCGCTGGCCGCGACGGACACCGCGAAGTCGTCATTGACGTGTTTGACATAGCCGAAGCTGCCGCGATAGCCCAGGGGATTGTATCCCGGAAGATTCTTTCCCTCATCGTTGTAGGTCGGACCGGCCCAAACGGTAAATTCCTTGCCCTTGTAGTCGAGCGGCGAGATGGTCCGAATGTCGACGGTCGCCGCAATGCCGCCCGGCACCAGTGACGCGTCCTGGCTCTTGTATACCTGGGCGCCCGACAATACTTCGGAGGGATAAATTTCCCAGCGCAGATCCTGCGACGGCTCCGACGAGGCCACTTCGCGGCCGTTCACCAGACCCAGGACCAGGCGCGGCCCCAATCCCCGGACGGAAGCCTGACTGGCGTTGCCGCGGTCGCGCGTGGTGTTGACGCCGGGAAGGCGATTGAGTTCCTCGGCAATGGTTACATCGGGGAGTTGGCCAATTTCCGCCGTCGAAATGTTGTCGCCGATCAAGTCGGAATTCTTTTTGACGCCGATCGAGTCCTTCATGGCCTCGCGCACGCCCGTCACCACGATTTCGGACAGATCCGTGTCCGACGTCGCCGCGGTTTCCGCATATGCCTGCCAACCAAAAGACGTGAAAATGGCTAATGCGCCGGTCCCGTAGGCTGGCAGTCTTTTCTTTGATTTCACGGAAACTCCCCTTGTGATTGAGCTTTTCGCTCCATTTCTAATTCATGCGCCGAATCAATAATAGTATTATACGATAAATAGGATGATACCTGTCAATGGTCCCGTCGCCTGGGGGTTTTATTGCATGCTGGGCAGGCCTGAGTAGGTTCGAACCTCGAGCGCGGGCTCCAAATGAGCGTTTCGGGTATCAGGGGGATGGTCGTTGGCGGAACGCGTTCAAAGCATCATCATTGTCGGCGGCGGCGCGGCCGCCTGGCTGGCTGCTGCGGCGCTCGCACGCGTCTTGAAGCCGAGCTTTTGCGCCATTGGCGTGGTGGATGCCCCGTGCACGGCGGCGCTGCCGTTCAGCGAGGTGGCCCTTCCGTCCTTTCACCGCTTGAACAGTCTGCTCGGGATCGACGAAAACGACCTGATCCAAAAGACGCGCGGGACATTTAGGCTGGGCGCTCGGTTTGCGGACTGGGGTCGACTCGGAGATCGGTATTTCCACACCTTTGGTCCGATTGGAGTCAAGCTCGATGCCGTTCCCTTTCACCACTATTGGGTCAAACTGCGCCGGTTCGAGGATTCCGGCAGCCTGGAGGATTACTCGGCCGCGTCGGTTTCCGCAAGAATGAGCCGATTTGCGCGCCCGGTACCGGATCGACGGTCGGTTTTGTCGCTTTACTCCTACGGGTACCACTTTCACGCAGAACTGCTCGCCGCCTATCTGAAGGAGTACGCCAGGGCACGCGGCGTCACCTGCATCGAGCGGGGCGTCGTCGATGTGCAACGCCGGAGCGAGGATGGTTTTGTCGACGCGCTGCGGCTCGACGATGGTTCGCGCATTCGCGCCGACCTTTATATCGACTGTGTCGGCCCCGCGGGCGCGCTCTTTCGGCAAAATATCGGCGACGGCTGTCTGGACTGGAGCCAATGGTTGCCCTGCGATCGCGCCGTCGGCATCGCCTGTACAGGCCCTGCCGATCTCGCGCCGCACTCGGAGTCGACGGCTCTGGGGTCCGGGTGGCGCTGGCGGATTCCTCTGCAGCAATGCATCGACACCGGCTACGCGTATTCCAGCCGGCACTTGAGCGACGATGAAGCGGCGGCGACTCTGCTTGCCGACCTCCCAGGCAGGGCGCTTGCAGAACCCAGTCTGCTGCGATTGTCGCCGGGCCGGCCGGCAAGATTTTGGGATAAGAACTGCATCGCGCTCGCCGGCGGCAATTTCGAACCGTTGGAGTCGACCGGGCTGCATCTCGTGCAGACCGGGATATCTCGGTTGCTGACCCTATTTCCAGTGTGCCGCTTCAGCCCGGACGACCTAGAAGAATATAACCGCCTCACGGTGCAGGAGTACGATCGCATCCGCGATTTCCTCATTCTTCATTTCAAAGCGACCCAGCGCCGCGACTCACCCTTCTGGGAACAATGCCGGCGCATGGCCATTCCGGACACCTTGCGAGCCAAAATCGAACTCTTTCAGCGGTGCGGGCGCCTCGCCATGCTCGACGAAGAACATTTCGGCGAGGATAGCTGGCATGCTCTTTTGTTCGGTCAGAACCTAGACCCGCAGGATTACGACCCGCTTGCGGACGTTCTCGATGTCGAGGATGCAAGGGCCGCGTTGCTTCGCATGCGATCGATGATCAAGGATGGAGTCGACACCCTTCCGACCCATGGGCAGTACATTGCCGAGCATTGTGCGGCGGGATCCGGATGACGCCGAACAACCGGGTGCGAAATATCGCCATCGTGGGCGGCGGCACGGCGGGCTGGATGGCCGCGGCGATCCTATCGCGCCGGCTTGCGGGCCGCGAGAGTGCGATACGAGTCGTCGAATCCCCGGAGATCGGCATCATCGGCGTGGGTGAGGCGACTATTCCGCCGATACGCCTCTTCAACAAGGCGCTTGGAATCGATGAGGATGAATTCCTTCGTAGAACCCAGGGCACGATCAAGCTGGGAATCGAGTTCAGGAATTGGTCGAGGGTGGGTCGCGAATACTTCCATCCGTTCGGCGCCCACGGCGTCAGCCTCGAGCAGATATCAGTGCATCAAGACTGGCTCAAGCTTCGCCAGTCGGGCGGCGACACCAGCTTCGAAGACTATTCGCTGAATACCGTCGCCGCACGGCTCGGCCGGGTCTCGGCGGGCGGCGACAACGACGACTCCCTGGCGTCGGTTTTTGCATACGCCTTTCACTTTGACGCGAGTCTTTACGCGGAGTATTTGCGCGGCTACGCGCAGGCGCGCGGGGTTGTGCGGATTGAGCGCAAGATCGTGAACGTGGAGTTGCGCGGCGAGGACGGGTTCATTCGCGCCCTGCATCTGGATGACGGC
>DATFZF010000126.1:0-36888 GCA_035314705.1 Steroidobacteraceae bacterium
CGAACTCGAGCGCGCAATCCTGTCCGCGGGACCGGACCGCGTGGCAGCCTTCATCTTCGAACCCATCGTGGGAGCTGCCGGGGGCGTCGTGCCGGCGCCCGACGGCTACGCCAAAGCCGTCCAGGCGGTATGCCGCAAGCACGATGTGCTGGTGATTGCCGACGAGGTGATGTGCGGGTCGGGGCGCAGCGGCACGTGGCGGGCCTTGGAGAACGACGGCGTCGTGCCCGACATCATGTGCGTTGCCAAGGGATTGGCCGGCGGCTACATCCCATTGGCAGCCACGCTCGTCACGCCGCGGGTTGCCGTACCGATTCACAGCGAGCACGGCGCGTACATGACCGGCCACACCTTCACCGGACACACCGCCGCTTGCGCTGCAGCGCTCGCCGTGCAGCACATCGTCGAACGCGATCGGCTGCTCGATCGAGTCCGCGGCACGGGCGCGAGGTTTAAGGAGGCTTTGCGCCAGGCCCTGTCCGGATTCGACGAGGTCGGCGACGTGCGGGGGCGCGGGTTTTTCATCGGCATCGAACTGGTTCGCGACCGCAAGACCAAAACGCCGTTTCCTGCGGAGCGCGCGCTGAGTTTCGACATCGGAGCGCGCGCCTTTGCCGATGGACTCATCTGCTATCCCTGCGCCGGCAATGTCGACGGAGCCGCGGGCGATACCATCATCATCGCCCCCCCGTACAACGCGCTCGACGGCGAATTGGAGGAGATCGTCGCCAAGCTCGCGCGCGCCGTCGGCGGCGCACTCAGTGACGGGAGGGCGCGCTAAACGCCGGTAGCACGCCCGGTAGCACGCCCGGTAGCACGCTGAGCGCGGGTAGCACGCTAAAAGCACGGGAGCGCGTTATTTGCCGGGCGACGTCGCCTCATCGGGCGTGTTGACCGCGACGAAAACGCAGCAATTGGCCCGTTCGGCCAGGGAGGCTCGCTGCGAAGTACCCCACCAAAAACCGCCCGACGGCTGCGGATAATGGCCGAGCACGATGAGATCGACGTGCAACCGCCGGGAGAAGGTGATGATTTGCTCGATGATATTGCCGCTCGCCAGGAACCCTTCGGCGGACACGCTGCGCGCTTTCAGCCAGTTGATGGATTCATCGAGCAGCTTGCGATACTCGCCCGCCTCATCCACCAGGCAGGCGTGGCCGGCGGCACCGGCAACCACGGCGGCTCCCGACACCCCGCTCGGAATGATGGACAGCACATAAACTTGTGCGCCGACGAGAATGGCGAGTTCCGCGCCACGCTTCAGGGCCCGGCGACCCACCTCGGAACCGTCGTAGCACAGCAGCACGCGCTTGAACATAATGTCACTCCAGTTCGAACTGCAGACTGGTTCTGCCGATGTCCGCACCCAAGGAGTCCCAACTCCACTCGTCAAAGTATGCTCGGCCCCCGGCATCAATGCGAATAATTGTCGAGCAGCGCGTTCCATAATCCGCCGCCCGCACGAAGGCGCTCGAGAGCAGCCGCTCCCATTCCAGGCTCACGCCGGTCTGCGGCAAATGCTCGTCCGCCGCGGGCCGGTCGTCGCGCAGCAGCGCGAGCAAGGGCGCCGTGTCGGTCAATCCCGCGAGCGCCGATTCCAGACGGCTCTTGGCCTTCTGAACCTTCGGCCAGGGCGTGTCGAGCAAGTGATTCGAGAGCCCATAGATGCCCGGCCCGAGTTCGCGGCCGACGCCGCGCACGCTTTCATAGATGCCGAGCCGCTCGCCGTCGGAGAAGATCAGGTTGAAGCCGTTGTAGTTCGCGCCCACGCTGCGAAGCTGCGCCAAGCCTTCCCCCACCGAGCCACTCGACTCGAGCATGGCGGTCACGAGACCGCCGCGGCTCGGCGTGGCGACGCCCGGGGCTGCCACGCGCCGCAGTTCGGGATCGCGGTAGTTCGTGAGCGCGGCGAACCGGCCCGCGCGCGTGAGGCCGAGCCAAGTCCCTCCCGCCGTGAGATCCCGCCCCGCGAGAATCTGCGGATGATCCTGCCACCACCCGGCGCGCGCCGTCGGACGGGCGTGGAATTCGTCGCGGTTCGCCGCCACCAGGCAGGGGTACTGCGGATGCATGCGCCAGACGACGAGAATCAAACACATCAACGCTGCTCGCCGCGGCCGAATTCGCCGGCGGGCGGCACGAGAGCGTCATCCAGCACTTCGATCCAGTGCCTCACCGGCGTGCGCGTGCCCGACTGCAAATGCTGAATGCAGCCCACGTTGGCCGACACGATGGTTTGCGGTTCGAGCTTGGCGAGGTGGCCGAGCTTGCGGTCGCGCAATTGCAGCGCCAGCGCCGGCTGCAGTATCGAATAGGTACCGGCGGAACCGCAGCACAAATGACTCTCGCTGCCCGCGACCTCGATGTCGAATCCCAATGCCCGCAAATGCGGTTCGATTTCATTGCGCAATCGCTGGCCGTGCTGCAACGTGCAGGGAGGATGAAACGCCAGCCGCCCGCAGCCGCCGCGGTGCAGCTTATCCTGCAAGGCGGTCGCCATCTGCGGCAGCAATTCACACAGGTCGCGCGCGAGCGCGCTGATGCGCGCCGCGCCCTCGGCATATTCGACGTCGCCGGACAGGGCATGCCCGTACTCTTTCACCGCCAGACTGCAGGCCGAGGCCGAGAAAACGATCGCTTCCACGGCACCCGCATCGACGACGGGCAGCCAGGCATCGATGTTGCGGCGCATGTCATCGAGTCCGCCGGCGCGATCGCCGAGATGCGCGCGCAAAGCTCCGCAACATCCGCCCGCGCCGGCATGAACGCTCTGGATGCCCGCCGCGTCGAGGACCCGCGCGGCCGCGGCGTCGATGTTGGGCATCATTGAGGGTTGCACGCAGCCTCGCAGCAGCAGCACCTTACGTGGGTGCGCACGGGTGGGAGCGACCTTGGCGCGGTCACGCGAACGCGGCGGCACATTCTTTTTGAGCGCGGCCGGCAGAAACCGCCGCATCGCCCGGCCCAACCGCATGGCCGGAGCAAACAAGGGCGAGGTGAGACCTTCCTTGAGCAGCCAGCGCGCGGCGCGTTCGGGCGCCGGGCGCTGTACCCGCCCGTCGACAATTTTGCGGCCGATATCGATCAGAGACCCATACTCGACACCGCTGGGACAGGTGGTTTGGCAATTCAGACAGGTCAGGCAGCGATCCAGATGCTGCTGCGTGCTGCGCGTGGTTTCTCCGCCCTCGAGCACTTGCTTGATCAAATAGATGCGGCCGCGCGGGCCATCGAGCTCATCGCCCAGCAATTGATACGTCGGGCAGGTCGCATTGCAAAAACCGCAATGCACGCATTTGCGCAGGATGGCCTGCGCCTCGTCGCCGTCAGCGGTACCTTCGAATTCCGGACTCAAGTTCGTTTGCACGGACGTTAAAGCTCGGCGTACAAACGTCCGGGGTTGAAAACGCGCTCCGGGTCGAAGGCCTGCTTCAAGCCGCGGTGGATCCGCATCAGCACGTCGCTCACGGGCGTGAACACTCCGCCCGACCGGTCGGCACCCCGGATCAAGGTGGCATGCCCGCCGGCCAGCGCCGCCGCTGCGCGCACCTCGCGCGTGCCGGCCGTGGTGCGCCACCAGCGCTGGGCGCCATTCCACTCGATGAATTGCTCGCCGGGCAACCGCACGGGTGCGGAAGCGGACGGCACGGAGAGCCGCCACAGGCGCTCCCCTCTGCCCAAGTCGGCGCCGCTCAGGGAAAAGAAACCCTCGGTCTGATCGCGGACGCCCGTCCACCAGTCCCAAGCCGCCTCCGCTGCGACCTCGGTGCCGCCGAGCTTGCCGGCCGCCGCCGTCACGGCGGCGCCCGCGCCGGCCAGGCGCACCCGCAGCCGTCCCGCGTGCCAGGCGCTGCCGGCGATGGGAAGGGGCTGCGAGGCCCAGAGAGTGAGCTGCTCGAGCGCGCGGCTTTCATCCCAGTCGAAACTCAAGGTCTTGCTCGCGCGGTTCAGCGGCAGCACTTTGAGCGACACCTCGCAAATGACGCCCAATACACCTAAGGATCCCGCCATCAGCCGCGACACATCGTAGCCTGCGACATTTTTGGCCACCTGGCCGCCGAAGGTCAGCAGTTGGCCGCGTCCATCGAGCAGGGTGAGGCCCAGCACATGATCGCGAACTCCTCCGGCGTTGGCGCGGGCCGGGCCCGACAGACCCGCCGCCACCATGCCGCCCACCGTGCCGCCGGCAGCGAACCGCGGCGGCTCGAACGGCAGACATTGGCCCTGTTCCTCGAGCGCAGCCTCCAAATTCGCGAGCAGAGTACCGGCGCGAACCGTCACCACGAGTTCGGTAGGCTCGTAGGAAGCAATGCCCGCCAGAGGGGTTACGTCCAGCGGCTCGCCTTTGGGCGGCTCGCCGTAAAAGAACTTGGTCCCGCCGCCGCGAATCTCCACCGGGCTTCCGTGCGCGCGCGCGGCAAGGACTCGATCGATGAGGGTTGCAAGCGCGGGATCCTGGGCGTGCATCAAAATCTCGGCAGGTCGGGGAATGGCAGCATGCCGCGATGCACGTGCATCTTGCCGTACTCGGCGCAGCGGTGCAGGCTCGGGATCACCTTCCCGGGATTCAAGAGCTCCAGCGGGTCGAAGACCCGTTTAACCGCGAGGAATTGCCTGCGCTCGGCCGGCGAGAACTGCACGCACATGGAGTTCAACTTCTCGACGCCGACTCCGTGCTCGCCGGTGATGGTCCCGCCCAACCGCACGCTGGTCTCGAGGATATCGGCGCCGAACAGCTCGCAGCGGCGCATTTCGTCCGGCACTTGCGCATCAAACAAGATCAGAGGATGGAGGTTGCCATCGCCGGCGTGAAACACATTGACGCAGCGCAGGCCGTACTTGGCCTCCATTTGCCGGATGGTGTGCAGCATCTCCGCCAGGCGCTTGCGGGGTATGGTGGAATCCATGCACATGTAGTCCGGACTGATGCCGCCGGACGCCGGAAAGGCGTTCTTGCGGCCGCTCCAAAACTTCAGGCGCTGCGCTTCGTCGCGGCTGACTTCGATTCGCGAGGCTCCGGCGTCGGTGAGAACCCGCTCCATTCGGGCGATTTCTTCGGCCACCTCCTCGGCCGTGCCATCGCTTTCGCACAGCAGAATCGCGGCCGCCTCGAGATCGTAGTCGGCGTGCACGAAGGCCTCGACCGCCGCGGTCATGGCCTGGTCCATGAGCTCGAGACCCGCCGGAATGATGCCGCGCGCGATGACGCTGGCCACCGCGGCGCCGGCCGACTCGATGTCATCGAAGCTCGCCATGATGCAGCGGGCCAGCTGCGGCTTGGGAACGAGTCTCACGGTGACCTCGGTGATGACGGCCAGCATGCCCTCGCTGCCCACGATCAGCGGGATGAGATCGAGGCCCGCCGCATCGAGCGCCTCGGAGCCGAACTCGACCGGTTCCCCGTCCACCATGAAGCCGCGGACCCGCAGCACATTGTGCAGGGTCAGACCATATTTCAAACAGTGCACACCGCCGGAATTCTCCGCCACATTGCCGCCGATGGTGCAGGCGATCTGGCTGCTCGGGTCGGGGGCATAGTACAGGCCGTAGGGAGCCGCCGCCTCGCTGATGGCCGCATTGCGAACACCGCACTGAACGGCCGCCGTGCACGCCGCGGGATCGATGCGGAGGATCTTATTGAACTTGGCGAGAGAGAGAATCACGCCCCAATGGTGCGGCGTGGCGCCGCCGGACAAGCCCGTACCGGCACCGCGCGCGATGATCGGCACGCCCTTGCGATGACATATCTCGAGCACCGCCGCCACCTCGGCTTGCGTTTCCGGAAGCACCACCACCATGGGCGAGGTGCGATAGGCGGTGAGCGCGTCGCATTCGTAGGATACGGTGTCCTCATGGCGAAACAGGATTGCGCCGCGGGGCATGACCTCGCCGAGCGCCGCCACCACATCCGCCTGGCGCCGTTCGCGCGATGCTTCAGCCCGCTCGTCGGCCGCCAATGAGGTCTTCATTCTGGATATTATGCATCACTCCGCACCTGGAGTAGGATTCGCCAAAAGCGAATCGCGGCGCGCAAGACCGCTCATGGGGAAAATAGATGTTTCACCAGTTGTTGACTCCGGTCGGTGACAGTCTGACGCTGTCGTTCCTGGTCGCGATACTGCCTATCGCCACCGTCCTCGTTCTGCTGGGAATACTGAAACGGCCGGCGTGGCAGGCCGCCTTGGCGGGCCTCGTCGTCGGTCTGCTGATTGCCGTCACAGCCTGGAGCGTGCCGGTGCCCATCGCCGCCGCCGCGGCCCTCAATGGCGGGGTTTTTGCGCTGTGGCCGGTGATGTGGATCGTCGTCAACGCGCTGTTGCTCTACAACGTCGCCGTCGCCTCGGGCCGCTTCGACGCGTTCCGCGAATGGCTGATCACGCACTTGCCGAATGACCGGCGTGTGGTGTTGATTGCCATCGGGTTTTGCTTCGGCGCACTGCTCGAAGGCGTCGCGGGATTCGGCGCACCGGTCGCCATTACCGCGTCTCTCCTCATCATGTGCGGTTTTCCGGCGCTCGAGGCGCTGGTGTTCGTGCTGATCTTCAACACCACTCCGGTTGCCTTCGGTGCGCTCGGCACGCCCGTGACCGTGTTGGGCGCGGTGACCGGACTGCCGGCGCCCGCGTTGGCGGCCATGATCGGCCGTCAGCTGCCCTTGATGGCCATCATCCTGCCGTTTTATGTGATGGCGATGTACGGCGGATGGCGCTCCATCCGCTCCCTGTGGCCCATCTTGCTGGTCTCGGGAGTAAGCTTCGGCCTGGCTCAATTTGCGACATCGAATTATCTCGACTACACCCTGACCGACGTGTTCGCGGCCTTGGGATCGCTGATCGCCACCCTGCTGTTTCTGCAGGTGTGGCGCCCCGCCGCGGACCCGGAGTTTGCGATCGCACAGGCGCCGCAGAAGCCGCAAAGCACGAGTTCCCGCCCCGTGCCGGCCTGGCAGGGATGGATGCCCTGGGTGATCGTGACGGTCACCGTCATTATCTGGACCTACCTGAAAGTTGCCGCCGTCGGTCAGATCGCCGTTCATTGGCCGGGATTGGACAAGACGGTAGCCATCACCCTGTACCACGATAAGCCCTATGCCGCGGTCTGGAACTTTCAGCCGCTCGGAACCGGGACGGCGATCCTGCTAGCGGCGTTCATCACGGCATTGCTAGTGGGGTTGCCGGTCGCCGAGTTTTTTCGCTGCGTATCGCGCACCATCAGGCAAATCTGGCAGGCGGTCCTCACCGTGATGCTGATCGTCAGCCTTGCCTACGTGATGAACTACTCCGGCCTCGCCTACACCCTGGGGATGGCGATCGCGTCCACCGGACATGCCTTCGTCCTGTTCTCACCCTTCCTGGGATGGATTGCGGTGTTCCTGTCCGGCAGCGATACCTCGGGCAATGCACTGTTCGGCAACCTGCAAGTCGTCGCCGCCCGGCAACTGCAGCTCAATCCCCTGCTGTTCGCCGCCACCAATTCTTCCGGGGGCGTGCTCGGCAAGATGATCTCGCCGCAGAATATCGCCACGGGGGTGTGCGTCACGGATTTGAAGGGCAAGGAGGGAGCGGTCCTGGCGCGCACCTTCGTTCACAGCATCGTGCTGACGCTGGTGCTGGTCGTCATCGTCATCATTCAGCAATATGTCGTGCCCGGCATCATTCCGAGCTTCGTCGCCAGCCAGTAGGGGCCGGCCATGCTGACGCCTGCGGCAATCAAAGACCTGAAACTCAGGCTTCGTGGTCCGGTTCTGGAACCTGGAGCGGAGAACTTCGATTTGCTGCGGCGAGTTTGGAACGGGATGGTCGACAAGCGACCCGCGCTGATTGCCCAGTGCGCCGGGTCAGCCGACATCGCGGCGTGTGTCACCTTTGCGCGCGAGCACGGTGTGCTGCTGTCGGTGCGGGGCGGCGGTCACAATTACGCGGGCAAAGCGGTGTGCAGCGGCGGCCTGATGCTGGACCTCTCCTTGATGAAGGGCATGAAGGTCGATGCCGCACGCAGGACTGTCCGCGCGCAAGCCGGGTTGAAGCTCGGGGAGTTTGATCGGGAAACTCAGAAGTACGGACTTGCCACGCCATTGGGCGTGGCCACCACGACCGGAATCTCCGGGCTGACGCTTGGCGGCGGTTATGGCTGGCTCGCGGGCAAGTTTGGACTGGCATGCGACAACGTCACTTGGGCGGAAGTGGTCACCGCGGACGGGAATATTCTCGAATGCAGCGAGAGCCGGAATGCGGATTTGTTTTGGGCTCTGCGAGGCGCGGGCGCGAATTTCGGCGTCGTCACCGAGCTCGAATACAAGCTGCATCCGGTAAGCACGGTGCTGGGCGGCCCGATATTCCATCCGCTGTGCAAAGAGTCTTTCCGTTTCTACGACGAAATGTCACGCAGTGCGCCTGATGAACTCACCATGCTCGGATCGGCGATGACCGGACCCGATGGAGCGCCGGCGTTCGCCACGGTGGTTTGCTACTGCGGGTCGCCGGCAGAAGGCGAAAGGCTTCTCGAGCCCCTGCGCACGTTCGGCCGTCCGCTCGCCGACATGATCCAACAACGGCCTTATGTGGAGATGCAATCGCTGTTCGATGCAAGCTTTCCCCCGGGACGACGCTATTACAACAAGGCGCACAACATATCGGTGATAGGCGATGAAGCCGCGGATACGGTGCTGCGCTACTCGAATCCGCTGCCGACCCCAAGCTCGAGCGTCGCATTCCAACAGCTGCATGGCGCCGCCGGGCGTGTTGCGATGACTGCCACGGCATTCCCGCATCGTTACGATCACCACGTCGTATGGGTGGATCCCGTGGGCGACGATCCGGCGGACGACGAGAGAATGATTTCCTGGGCACGGGAGTGCTGGCAGGCATTGACCCCCTTCGTTGACCCGGCGGTATACGTGAATGCGCTGGATGACGTGCTCGAGGCGGGTGAACGTCCGGTACGGGAAGCTTATGGCGCGAACTATGACCGATTGCGCGTGCTCAAGAAGAGGTACGATCCGACCAACCTCTTTTGCCAGAATTCGAATATCAAGCCCGATTAGCCATTGGAGAAAAGGCGTGCCCCGGGCAGGAATCGAACCTGCGACCTAGCGCTTAGGAGGCACTCGCTCTATCCACTGAGCTACCGGGGCTAGGAACCGAGCCGGAGTCCTGGGACTCCGGCCTTAGGTTTGGTGGAGGAGAAGGGGATCGAACCCTCGACCTTCGCATTGCGAACGCGACGCTCTCCCAACTGAGCTACTCCCCCCGAAAAAGGGCCCGGAATATTAGCAGCAAAGGTGTCCGAAGCCAAAATATCGCATATCGGCGAATAGCAGCTAAGCTAACATCCAGGGCTGAGAGGGAAATCCATGATCAAAACGGGCGAACGTGCGCCGGAATTCACGCTTCCGGATGACACGGGCAAGGACCGATCGTTGACCGGGCTGTTGAGCGCGGGTGCGATCGTGCTGTATTTCTATCCCGCCGATTTCACTCCCGGATGCACCCGTCAGGCTTGCGTCCTGCGTGATTTGCACATGGAAATCGAACGGGCGGGCCTGCGCGTGGTCGGGATCAGCCCGCAGAGGCCCGAATCCCATGCCAAATTCAAGACCAAGTATCAACTGCCCTTCGTTTTACTGTCCGACGAGCAGAAGACCGTCGTCAAAATGTACGGCGTCAACGGGCCCTTGGGTCTGGGGGTGCGGCGGGCCTCGTTTCTGATCGACGGGAGCCGCCGCATTCGCGATGCGGTGCTGGCGGATTTCATGATCGCCCGGCACGCGGAATTCGTCCGCAAGGCCATCCTGCTGCGCGCCACGGCCGCCCCTAGTAGTTCAAGCGCAGCAGGTTAGGACGGCCGATTCGCGGCACGGTGACGATGTACATCGTGCCGTACTCCTCGGCCGCGATGGGTGGAATATCCGGATTGCCGCTCAGGGCCTGCACGATCTGCGGCACCGTATCGGTGTGCCCGATGATGAGCACGCGGCCGCCGCCGTGCTCATGCAGCGCGCGGCGCGCCAGTCCGGACGGGTCGTCGGCCGGCGCCACGGTCGCGCTCAACCCCAAGCGCGCCTCCAGGGGCGCGGCCGTCAGCCGATTGCGCAAGGCCGGCGACACATAAATCGCGTCCAGGTGACCCAGCGACTTGGCATCGCCGAACATTCGCGCGAGCAATGCCGCCCGCGCCTGACCCGCCTCGCTGAGCGGCGGATCGACGGCGTTGGCAGCCACATCCTTTTCGGCGTGGCGAATGACAATGACGGTGGTGGAGTCCGCAGTCGCCCATGCCCACACCGTAAAAACCGCGAAACCGAAGACCAGTGTCGCCCCGACGACCGCCACCGCGGTCAACCAGAGCGGCGCCAGGAAGGGCCGGCGCTGAAAGCTCACGTGGTCCTTTGTCATGGCCCATGATACCAATGAAACCCGATACGCTGCCTCGGAGCCTGTCTGAGCAACATCAAGCTGCAGTTCGTGATACTCGCCGCCGGATTTTCCTCCCGATTGGGTCGACCGAAGGCCCTGGCGCGGGTGCGGGGTGTGAGTTTGTTGCGCAGAACCGTGGCCCTGGCGGCGCGGTTCGCGCCGGCAAGGATCATTGTCGTGCTTCCGCGCCGCGCCCCGCGCTTTCTCATCGAAGCGCGAGGCGTCGCGGCCGTGTTCGCCGCCAATGCGCAGCGCGCCAAAGGTCTGTCGAGTTCCGTCAACTGCGGCATAACCCGTGCTCGATACTCCGGCGCCGTTATCTTGCTGCCGGTGGATCTGCCTGACCTCAAGCAACGCGACCTCGAGCGGCTGATCTCACGTTGGCGCGCAACCCCGCGCCGCGTGATCGCGAGATGCGTCGGACGAGGCCGCGCGCCGTCGCAGGGCGGTGGAGCATTGCACGGCGGCGCGCCGCTCATCCTGCCGCGCTGGCTCTACGCCCGCGCCCGCGGGGTACAGGGCGACATCGGGCTGCGCGAGTTGGTAAGCGGATTGCCGGCGGCGCAGCGGGTGCTGGTGAGTCTTCCATCCGCTCTACTGGATGTCGATACGCCGCAGGATCTGCGTGCCGCGAGGCGCCGGCCGCGCCCCGTCGACTAGTTTCGGGCGCTCTGCACCAGGCGATATCCGACCGCTGTCTCGGTCAAAATATACTTGGGCTGCGCGGGATCATCCTCCAGTTTCTGGCGCAGATGGCCCATGTAAACCCGCACATAGTGCCCATCGTCGGTGTGCGAGGGGCCCCAGACCTCACGCAAAATTTGACGGTGCGTGAGCACCTTGCCGGAATTGGCGATCAGCAGGCTCAACAAGCGGTATTCGATCGGGGTCAGATGTATCAGCGCCCCACCCTTGTGAACCGTGCGCAAGCTCAGGTCTATTTTCACATCGCCGAATTCGAAGACGCTGCCCACATTCGCGCCGGCGTCGCGCCGGCGGCGCGAAGCGGCCCGCACACGCGCCAGCAGTTCTCCGACGCCAAATGGCTTGGTCAAATAATCGTCGGCCCCGGCATCCAGCGCTTGGATTTTATCCTGCTCGCCGACCCGGGCCGACAGCACGATCACCGGAACCTTCGACCAGCCGCGCAAGTCGCGCAGGAAATCCATGCCATCGCCGTCGGGCATCCCGAGATCCAGAATGATCAGGTCGGGCTTGCGGGTTCCGGAGTCGATCAGACCTTGCCGCAGGGTATCGGTCTCGTGGACGAGCCAGCCTTCCGCTTCGAGCGCGGTACGCACGAAACGCCGGATTTGGCGCTCGTCCTCGACGAGAATGGCCACGGGCAGCGGTTCAGCCATTGACGGCCTCCGCCTCTTCGGCGGCCGCGGGCGGGTTGCCCAACGGCAGGGTGAACGTAAATCGCGCCCCACCGCCCGGCCGATGGGCCGCCACGATGCTGCCTTGATGCGATTCGACGATGGCGCGGCAAATCGACAAACCGAGCCCCACTCCCGGCGTCGCCGATTCACGCTCACCCCGGGTGAATTTTTGGAATACCGCTTCCTCGCGTCCGACGGGAAGTCCCGGGCCGTCATCCGCCACGGAGACGCTGAGCCGATCCGCAACAGCCTCGGCGCTCAACGTGACCGTGCTTCCCGGCGGAGTGTACTTCGCGGCGTTCTCCAGCAGGTTGACCAGGACGCGTTCGATCAGCAGCGCATCGAAGCGCACCAGCGGCAGATCCCGCGGAATGCTGACCTCCACGACATGCTGACTCAACATCCCATGCGCGGCATTCAATGCGGAACCGACCACCTCTTCCAACGGCTGCCATTGGAGGTTCAGCTTGACCTCGCCGCTTTCGATGCGCGCCATATCGAGCAAGTTGCTGACCAGGGTGCTCATGCGGCGCGCCTCATCCTGGATCGCCTCGGCGGTCTCGATCTGCGCCGGCGACAGCGGCGGCTTGGTGAGCGCCAACGACTCGGCCAAGCCGACGAGAACGGTCAGCGGCGTGCGCAAATCGTGCGACAGCGCGGCGAGCAACGAATTTCTCAGGCGCTCCGACTCCATTCGCACCAGGGCATCTTGCGCGACGTCCACGTAGTGCACGCGCTCGAGCGCGATCGCGATCAGGGCGGCGAAGGTGTCGAGCAGCTGGCGCTGCTCGGGTATGCGCAGCAGGCGGCGATTGTGCGCCTTGACGGCCAGTACGCCGCGCGAGCGGATCGGCGCGCGCAGCGGAATATAGAGAACGTCGGTGCCGGGCAGGGTATCGGTGCTGAAGCCCGCGGGCTGACCCTTGTCGAACGCCCATTGCGCGATGCCGATGTCGACGGTGAGCGCGGCATCCGTGCGCGCGGAGGTGACGGTCAATTGGCCCAATTCATTCGGCAGCAACAATGCCGCGCCGGCCCGAAAGGTGCGCTCGATGGATTCATCGCTGATCCTGACGACCTGATCGATCTGCACCGCACCGGAAAGATCTCTCGCAATCTCATACAGCGAACCGGCCCGCTCCTCGCGGTGCGAGGCCACGCGCGCCTGAAACCGCAGTCCGGCCGTCAATTGACCGGTGATCAAGCCGACGGTCAGCATGATCCCGAAGGTCAGCAAATATTGCACATCGCTCACCGCGAAGGAAAATCGCGGCGGAACAAAAAAGAAATCGAACGAGCCGACACTCAGCACCGCCGCGAGGGCTGCGGGGCCGCGGCCGAAACGCACGGCGACCAACACCACGGTCAAAATGAAGATCGCGACGAGGTTCGACCGGTCGAAGTGAGCCGCAAGCGGGAAGGACAGCAGCGTCGCGGCGACGCAGGCCAGCGTCGCCCAGAGGTAGCGCAGGCGTTTGAACTTGCGGCGATCACTGGACTCGGTGGTCGGCGCCTCGGGCCGCGGAGCGTTCTTGGCATCGGCGCTCTGCATGACCCCGTCCGCGCGCCCGATCTCGACCAGGTCGATGTCCGGCGCCAGCATCGCGAGTTTCTGGCCGCTGGACCGTTGCCATGGCCAGAGCCGCCGCGCCGGGTCGCGTCCGATGACCAATTTCGACAGGTTGTGGCTGCGCGCATAGGCGATCACGCTCACCGCCACGTCGGGATCCGCGATCACCGCCGTCGTCGCGCCCAAATCCTTGGCCAGGCTCAAGGAGGCCAGAATCTTCTCGCGCCGTGCCGGCGGCAGGCGCTGCAAACCGGGCGTTTCCACGTAAATGGCATGCCACTCGGCGCTGAGCTGGCCTGCGAGCCGCGCCGCGGCGCGCACCACCCGCTCCGCGCCGGCGTCAGGGCCGACACAGGTCAGAAGCGCGTTGGCGGTTTTCCAAACGGATCCAATCGATTTGTCGACCCGATAGGCTTGAACGTCGCCCTCGACCCGATCGGCCGTACGCCGCAGCGCCAGCTCGCGCAGCGCCATGAGGTTGCCCTTGCGGAAGAAATTACTCGCCGCCCGCTCGGCCTGGTGCGGCACGTAGACTTTGCCGGCCCGCAAGCGCTCCAGCAGCTCATCCGCCGGAATATCGACCAGCACCACTTCGTCGGCATCGTCGAACACCGTGTCGGGCACGGTTTCCCAGACCCGCACATTGGTGATCCCGCCGACGACGTCGTTGAGACTTTCCAAGTGCTGCACATTCAACGTCGTGAAAACGTCGATGCCGGCCGCCAACAGTTCTGCGACGTCCTGCCAGCGCTTCGGGTGGCGCGCGCCCTGAACATTCGAGTGGGCGAGTTCGTCGACCAAGATCAGGGCGGGCCGGCGCAGCAATGCCGCGTCGAGATCGAACTCGCTCAGGTCCTTGCCGCGATAGGACATGGGTTTCGACGGCAGAAGCTCCAAGCCCACGAGAAGCGCCGCGGTTTCCGCACGGCCGTGGGTCTCGACGACGCCGATGACGATGTCGCGCCCCTCGTCTCTGAGTTTGCGGGCCGCCACCAGCATGGCGTAGGTCTTGCCGACGCCGGCCGAAGAGCCGAAATAGATCCGCAATTTGCCGCGATGCGCCAGAGCCTCCTGCTGCTTGACCTTCGCCAGCAGCACGTCGGGATCGGGGCGTTGTTCGCTCGATGTCGGCATCTGCCGCTATTGTGCGCGATCCAGGGCGAGGTTGAGCAATAAAACATTGACTCGCGCTTCGCCGAAAATTCCCCATTGAGGCGCTTCGATTTTCGACACCACGA
Organism: Steroidobacteraceae bacterium; assembly: GCA_035314705.1. GTDB lineage: Bacteria > Pseudomonadota > Gammaproteobacteria > Steroidobacterales > Steroidobacteraceae > Bog-1198. The sequence continues at coordinate 14,606 of DATFZF010000126.1, forward strand.
ACTGCCGCACCTTGACCGGATCCATATGCCTTTCCCGTGCCACGCGCGCCACCTGGTACAGCGCCGCCGCGGGGCTCACCTGCGGATCGAGTCCACTCCCCGACGCGGTCACGAGGTCGACGGGGATGGGGAGTGAATTGCCCGGATCGGCCGCCTTCAAGGCGTCGATGCGCGCTTTCACCGCATCGAGCAAGGCGGGATTGGTGGGTCCGAAATTGGACCCGCCGGAGGAGGCGCCGTTGTTCGGCATGGGTGAGGTTGCCGAGAGCCGGCCCCAGAAATACTTCGGCTCCTGGAACGACTGCCCGATCAGCGAAGAGCCCACGGTCTTGCCGTCGCGCATCAGCAGGCTCCCCGATACCTGGCCCGGGAACAGCGCCTTGCCGATGCCGGTCACGGCCAAGGGATACACCAGGCCGGCCAGCACCGTCAACACGGCGAATATCACCAGCAGGGGACGCAACATCTGTTTCATGATCGCCTCCCCTATACCAGCCGCAGGGCCGTCAGCGCCATGTCGATCAGCTTGATGCCGGCGAAGGGCACGATGATGCCGCCCAAGCCATAGATCAACAGATTCCGGCGCAGCAGAGACGCGGCGCCGAGCGCCCGATACTTCACGCCTTGCAGAGCCAGCGGGATCAGCGCGACGATGATCAGGGCGTTGAATATCACGGCGGACAGAATGGCCGAATTCGGGCTGGTCAGCCGCATCACATCGAGTGCCGCCAGTTGCGGGTAGGTGGTGGCGAACGCCGCGGGAATGATCGCAAAATACTTGGCGACGTCGTTCGCAATCGAAAAAGTGGTCAGCGAGCCGCGAGTGATCAGCAGCTGCTTGCCGACTTCGACGATCTCGATCAGTTTGGTGGGGTTCGAATCCAGGTCCACCATGTTGCCGGCTTCCTTGGCCGCCTGGGTGCCGGAGTTCATCGCGACGGCGACATCCGCCTGAGCCAATGCGGGTGCGTCATTCGTGCCGTCGCCCGTCATCGCAACGAGACGGCCTTCGCTCTGGTATTGGCGGATCAATTTGAGCTTCGCCTCGGGGGTGGCTTCGGCGAGAAAATCATCCACTCCGGCCTCGGCCGCGATGGCGGCGGCCGTGAGCCGATTGTCGCCGGTGATCATGACGGTTCGAATGCCCATGCGGCGCAGCTCGACGAACCGCTCCTTGATGCCGCCCTTGACGATATCCTTGAGTTCGACCACGCCCAACACCTTGCCGCCGTCGCACACCACCAGCGGAGTGCTGCCCTTGCGGGCCACCTCGTCGACCGATTGCGAAACCCTCGCCGGAAAGGTGAACCCTCCCGCCTCGATGTAATGGCGCACCGCGTCCGCGGCGCCCTTGCGCACCTCGCGCGTACCGATGTTCACCCCGCTCATGCGCGTATGCGCGGAGAAAGCCACGAAGGTCGCGTCGAGCTCCCGCAAGTTTCGCTCGCGCAAATTGAAGCGCTGTTTCGCCAGCACCACGATGCTGCGCCCTTCGGGCGTTTCATCCGCCAGCGAACTCAACTGCGCGATGTCCGCAAGCTGCTGCTCGGTGAAGCCCTCCGCCGGGATGAACGCCGCCGCCTGCCGATTGCCGAGGGTGATGGTGCCGGTCTTGTCGAGCAGCAGCACGTCGACGTCGCCCGCCGCCTCCACCGCGCGGCCCGAAGTCGCGATCACATTGGACGCCATCATGCGGCTCATGCCGGCGACGCCGATGGCCGACAGCAGGCCGCCGATGGTCGTCGGAATGAGGCAGACCAGCAGCGCGACCAGCACGGTAATCGTGACCGGAACTCCGAGCTTGGCCACTTCCACGCTGAACAGCGAGAAGGGCAGCAAAGTGGCGGTTGCAAGCAGAAACACCAGCGTCAGCGCGATGAGCAATATGGTCAGGGCAATCTCGTTCGGCGTCTTCTGGCGCTTGGCGCCCTCGACCATGGCAATCATGCGGTCGATGAAGGCCTCGCCCGGATTCACCGCCACCCGCACCACGAGCCAGTCCGACAGCACGCGCGTGCCGCCGGTCACCGCCGAGAAATCGCCGCCGGATTCGCGCACCACCGGCGCCGATTCGCCCGTGATCGCGCTCTCGTCCACCGACGCGACGCCGTCGACCACCTCGCCGTCGGCCGGTATGACATCGCCGGTCTCCACCAGAAAGAAATCGCCCTTGCGCAGCTGCGGCGCGGGCGTCGCCGTCCAGTCGGTCCGATACTTGGCCGACGGCAGCTTCTTCGCGCTGACGGCTTGCTTCAAGCCGCGCAGCGAAGCGGCCTGCGCCTTGCTGCGTCCTTCGGCCAGCGCCTCGGCAAAGTTCGCGAACAGCACCGTGAACCATAGCCATGCCGATATGGCCAGGATGAATCCCGCAGGCGCCTCGCCCTGGCCGCGCAAGGCCTGCACGAACAAGATCGTGGTCAAGATGCTGCCGATGTACACCACGAACATCACCGGGTTGCGGATCTGCACCGCCGGCGAGAGCTTGCGGAACGAGTCGGCGACCGCCGGACCCATGAGCTCGGAATCGAACAGCGTCAAAGTCTTGCGAACCATGGAACCCTTCAGTGAATCGCGTACAGCTGCAGATGCTCGACCACGGGTCCGAGCGCGAGCGCCGGCACGTAGGTCAGCGCGCCCACCAGCACCACGGTACCGACCAGCATCGCCACGAACAGCGGCCCATGAGTCGGCAGAGTGCCGGCGGTGGGTTCGATGCGTTTCTTCTTGGCGAGGGACCCGGCGATGGCCAGTACGGGAACGATGAAGGCGAATCGTCCGAACCACATGGCAACGGCCAGCAGCGAATTGTAGAACGGCGTGTTGGCCGAAAGGCCGGCGAAGGCGCTGCCGTTGTTGTTGGCCACCGACGACAGCGCGTACAGAATCTCCGAAAAGCCGTGCGCCCCGGGGTTGAACACGCCGGCCTTTCCCGCCGCCGTCATCACGGCGATCGCCGAACCCACCAACACCAGGACGGGCGTCACCAGAATCACGATCGAGGTCATCTTCATTTCGAACGACTCGATCTTCTTGCCGATGTATTCCGGCGTGCGGCCGATCATCAATCCCGCGACGAACACCGCCATGATGGCGAATATCAGCATGCCGTAGAGGCCGGAACCGACGCCGCCGAACACGACCTCGCCGAGTTCGATCAGCCACATCGGCACCATGCCCCCGAGCGGAGTGAAAGAATCGTGCACCGCATTGACCGCGCCGCAGGAAGCCGCCGTGGTGATGGTGGCGAACAGCGCGGAGGCGACGATCCCGAAACGCGACTCCTTGCCCTCCATGTTCCCGCCGGCCTGCAGCGCGCTGTGGGTCTGATCCACGCCGAGCGGCGTGAGCAGCGGATTGCCCTGCGTTTCCGCCCAGATGGCAACGGCCGCCATCACGACGAAAATAACGGTCATCCCACCGAAAATGGCCCAACCTTGGCGCGAATCGCCCACCATCCGGCCGAATGTGAAGCACAGCGCCGCGGGTATCAGGAACATCGAGATCATTTGCAGGAAATTACTCAACGGAGTCGGGTTCTCGTACGGATGGGCGGAGTTGGCATTGAAAAAACCGCCGCCGTTGGTGCCCAGCATCTTGATCGCTTCCTGCGAGGCGACCGGACCCATCGCCAGTGTTTGCGTGTGCGTCGTCAAAGTCTCGGTGAGCGCCTGGCCCTGCGCATCCTTGAGCGGTTGCCCCGCGGCGTCGAGCTTGGCCTGGGTGTAGGTCAGGCTCTCCAGCGTGGATACCTCCTTGTAGGCGTCGAAATTTTGGATGACGCCCTGCGTCATGAATATCACGGCCAACAGCAGCGCCAGGGGCAGCAGGAGATACAGGGTGCTGCGGGTCAGATCCACCCAGAAGTTGCCGATCCCTTGCACGGAGTGCCGTGCAAAGCCTCGGATCAGCGCAAACGCAACCGAAATACCCGTGGCCGCGGAGAAGAAATTTTGCACGGCGAGCGCGAGCATCTGCGTGAAATAGCTCATCGCCGACTCGCCCGAGTAGGCCTGCCAATTCGTATTGGTGACGAAGCTGACCGCGGTGTTGAAGGCGGAATCCGCCGCAACGTTCGCGAGGGCCTGCGGATTCCATGGCAGCCAGACCTGCAGGCGCTGTACCGCATACACGACAAACACTCCGAGCGCGTTGAACAGCAGCACGGCAACGGCGTATTTCGTCCATGGCATGTCATGCGCGGGGTCGACCGCCGCCGCGCGATAAATGGCGCGTTCGAATTTACCGAACACTCCGCCGATCGGCGCCGCATTCGCGATCCGGGACATGTAGATTGCAAGCGGATAGCCGAGCGCTGCGAGCACGGCCAAAAACAATATCAGCGTGAACCAGGCCTGGCCGGACATCACAGGTCCTCGGCTCGAAACAGGGCAACCACCAAGTACACGAGCAGCGCCAAGGCGACCGCGCCGCTCAACACGTAGGCCCAGGTCACTTCTTGCGCTCCAGCGCGGCGCATCCGGCCACGAGGGCCAGCGTCAGCAGCAGAAACGCTGCAAAAACGCCCAAAAATAGCATATCCAGCATGTCTGCTCCGGCGACGCGCCGCGAAACCACCAAACCATCCGCGCACACTGGGCGCGCGGGTGGAAAAACAGCGGAGAGTTTACAGACGCCCGTGTAAAGGCGGTGTAAATGAACGGCGTCAGGAATTCCAGTGCGGGTAGTCGCGAAAGGCCTGCAGCACGGTCTCGATCCTGTCCCGCGGCAGATCCAGATGGGTGACGAGTCGCGTGCGCGGCGTGATGGTCGCCAGGATGCCGCGCCGTTCGAGATGCGTGTTGAGGTCGGCGGCCCGCGCCGCCGGGATCTCCACGTACAGGATGTTGGTTTGCGGCGGCTCGACGCGCAATCCCAAGGCATGCAAACCGTCCGCGAGATATTCGGCGTTCGCGTGATCCTGGGCGAGCAGCTGCACATGGTGTTCCAGAGCGTACTGTCCCGCCGCGGCGAGCACTCCGGCCTGCCGCATGCCGCCGCCCAACGCCTTGCGCCAACGCCGCGCGCTCACGATGAAATCCCGCGCGCCCAGCAGCACGGACCCCGCGGGCGCGCCGAGGCCCTTCGAGAGGCACACCGACACGGAATCGAAGCCGGCCACGGCGGCGCTCTCCCCGATCCCAAGCTTCACGATGGCATTGAAAATCCGCGCGCCGTCCAGGTGAGTGTTGAGGCCCTTGGCATGCGCAAACTCGGTGACTTGGCGCAGGTAGTTCATCGGCAGTACGCGGCCGCCAATCGTGTTTTCGAGCGCCAGCAATCGCGTGCGCGCGAAGTGGATGTCGTCGGGCTTGATGGCATTGGCGATGCGATGCAGCGAAATTCCGCCGTCCGGATCATTCTCCAGCGGCTGCGGTTGGATGCTGCCGAGCACCGCGGCCCCGCCGCCCTCGTATTTGTAGGTGTGCGCCTCCTGCCCCACCAGGTATTCATCGCCGCGGCCGCAGTGCGACATCAGCGCGGACAGATTGCTCTGCGTACCGCTGGCGAAGAACAGGGCCGCCTCGAAACCAAAACGCTCGGCGACCGACGCCTGCAAGCGATTCACGGTGGGGTCGTCGCCATAGACATCGTCGCCCACTTCGGCCGCGGCCATGGCGGCGCGCATGCCCGCCGAGGGCCTCGTGACGGTGTCACTGCGTAAGTCGATTGCGTAGCGCGGCGCGTTCAAAGCTCTCTCCGTGTCAAGCTCAAAGCCACAGTCTACCGACGAAACGCGGCCGCCGGAGAAAATGACGCATAGCAAGAAAATTCCCCGCGCTTTGCCCGCGGCGCTGGGCAAATTCGGCGGCATCGGCTGCAGATTATGCGGCGCGCGGCCTCAATTTTGCCTCTTCTGCGCCGATATACGGGGGAGTGGGCATCCCCGCGCAGCGGCGATCTAAATGCAAGCTACTTATAATCCCTGGCTGGTCGCACTCTCCATTTTCGTCGCGGTTCTGGTGTCGTACACCGCTCTGTCGCTCGCCGCGCGAGTAGCGGCATCCAGCGGGCGCCAAGTCAAGATCTGGCTCATCGGCGGCGCCATCGCCATGGGCATCGGCATCTGGTCCATGCACTTCATCGGCATGATGGCATTCTCCGTGCCCACGGCCCTGCGCTACAACGTCGCGACGACCTTGGGTTCGCTCTGCATCGCCATCCTGACGTCGGGGTGCGCCCTGTGGATTGCGGGCGGTGCGCGGCTGGGATGGCAGCGCCTCGGCTGCGGCGCCCTGCTGATGGGCACGGGCATCTGCGCCATGCATTACTCGGGGATGAACGCGATCGAAATCCTGCCCATGATCGCCTACGACCCCGTGTTGGTCGCGGCCTCAGGGATAATCGCCGTCATCGCCTCGTTCGCCGGCCTGTGGCTGGCGTTCAAATTGCGCGGCGGCCACTCATGGCAAATGGTGGCCCGCCGATTCGGTGCCGCGCTCATCATGGGCGCGGCCATCAGCGGCATGCATTACACCGCCATGGCGGCTTCTCGATTCAGTCTCGGCGCTTACTGCGTCGGCGGAGTACCGATCGACAATGAATGGCTGGCGTTGGTGATCGGGCTGATTACGGTCACGCTGCTCGCCATCGCCCTGACCACGACGGTGTTCGACGCGCACCTGCAATCGCAAATGGCCTCGCAGGCGCAACGCCTGAAGGACGTCAACGCCGAACTCAAGCACCAGGCGGCGAAAGCGCTGGCCAGCGAGGAGCGGCTGCGGCAAATCGCCGACAGCATCCCCGCCATGATCGCCTACTGGGACCGCGGCGGCATTTGCCGCTTCGCCAATCGCGCGCACTTCGACCAGTTCCGTCTCACGCCCGAGCAGCTCGTCGGCAAGTCGATCGACGAAGTATTCGGTCCCCTGCAGGGCAACCAGCGCATCGGGGGGGAGAAGCGCGCTCGAATCGCCGCCGCGCTCGCCGGCGAATATCAGCGATTCGATCAAACCTTCGAGCAGCCGGACGGGACGCGACGACACTGGCAAAGCGAGTACCTGCCGCATTGGAGCGGCGGTCAACTCATGGGCTTCTATGCCTTGGTCGTCGATATCACGCAACGGAAGATCGCGGAAAGCCGGCTCGCGAAACAAGAAGCCCGGCTGTCCGCGATGAGCCGCATGGGGGAGATCGGCGGCTGGGAATTGGAGCGCGGCGGCGCGCGCCGCATATGGTCCGACATGGTGTATCGGATTCACGATCTGCCGGTGGGCGAAATGCCGTCATTGGAAAGGACGCTTGATTTCTACCCGCCGGGAGCGCGCGAAATCGTGGTGGCCACCTTGGACGCGGCGTTCGAACACGGCAAGCCCTTCGACAACGTGCAGCCGTTCATCACCGCCGCGGGGCGCCACCGCTGGGTGCGATCGATCGGCGAACCGCAGATGGTGGACGGCCGCTGCGTGCGCATCATCGGCGCCTTTCAGGACGTGACCGACGCCCGGCAGGCCGAGGAGACCTTGCGCGCGGCCAAGGAAGCCGCCGAGGCGGCGAATCGCGCCAAGAGCGAATTCCTGGCCAACATGAGCCACGAAATTCGCACGCCTCTCAACGGCGTGATCGGCATGACGGGGCTGCTGCTCGATACGCCGCTTGGCGCACAGCAGCGCGAATACGCCGAGATCGTCCGCTCGAGCGGCGAATCTCTGCTGGCACTGATCAACGACATCCTGGACTTCTCGAAGATCGAGGCCGGGCGATTGGAATTGGAATCGATCGATTTCGACATACAAGGAGTCATCGAAGTCAGCGTCGATGCCGTCGCGCTCAGCGCCGCCCAGAAAGGCCTCGGTCTGCTGGTGGACATCGAACCCAAGACGCCGCGCATGTTTCGCGGCGACCCGACGCGGCTGCGGCAGGTGCTGCTGAATTTGCTGAGCAACGCGATCAAGTTCACCGCAAACGGCGAGATCAGCCTGATCTTGAGCAGCGCCGCCGGTGCCGACGGCAACACGCGGCTGTCGTTCGAGGTGCACGACACCGGCATCGGAATTCCCGACGACAGAATCAATACCTTGTTCGCGCCGTTCATCCAGGCCGACAGCTCGACCACGCGCCGCTTCGGCGGCACCGGTCTGGGACTGTCGATTTCCAAGCGCCTCGTGCAAGCCATGGGGGGCACCATCGATGTGCAGAGCAGCCCAGGACAGGGCTCGACGTTTCGATTTGCCGTGTGCCTCGAGCAGAGCAGCGCGGCGCCGGCCGGCGAGGCGGCCAATCGGCTCGCCGGTCTTCGCGTGCTGACCGTCCTCGGCCGGCGCGGCAACCGGCGCATGCTCGAGCGGCAATTGACACCGGAGGGATGCATTCTCACTTTCTCCCCGACCGCCGAGGAGGGCCTCGCACGATACCGGGAGATGCTGGCCGCGGATTGTCCTCCGGCGGTCATCATCGTCGATTACGAGCTCGAGGATCACAGCGGATCCTGGCTGGCGGCGGCGATTCGCGCGTGCGCCGCCCCCCCCGCCGCGCTCATTCTTCTGACCTCCCTGGCGAACTCGCCGCCCGTCGCGGACCTGCGTTTGATCGACCGCGTCGTCCCCAAGCCCGCCAACACCGCGGTACTGGTGCGCGCGCTGGCGGAACTTACGCAAATCAGCGCAACGGGCGCGGCGGCGCAAGACATCGCTCCCATCGCACTGCCCTTCTCAGGCGTGCGGATACTGCTGGCGGAGGACAATGCGGTGAATCAGAAACTGGCCACGCGGCTCTTGCAACGGCTCGGCGCCGAGGTGCACGTCGCCGCCAACGGCGTCGAGGCCTTGCAGGCGCTGCGCGATTCGAACTTCGACGCGGTCCTCATGGACTGCCAAATGCCGCAAATGGACGGCTATGAGGCGACGCGACAATTGCGCAGCCCAAAAGGGGCGGTGAGAAATCCGAATATCCCGGTGATCGCCCTGACCGCCCATGCCCTGGCGACCGATCGCGCCAGGTGCCTGGCGGCGGGAATGGACGATTATCTGACCAAACCGATCAATCCGGCCGAATTGCGGCAGGCCTTGGCCAAGGCGCTGCCGCAGTCCGCCGTGGGGTAGGCGCGGACGGCGGCGCGACCTGGATCTCCCGCGGCTCGGCGTTCCAGCCGCGCAAGCTCACCCTCTCGCAGCTCCCTGAAGCGGCAGGACACAACACGTCGATGCTGCGTGATTCGCCGGGCAGCAGCGCGACATAATTGTCGTCGTAATACACCGGCAGCACGCGCGCACCGCGTGCGTCGAGCAGGGTTATTTTCAGCGCGAGCGCCGGCGCACTGCCCCGATTCGTGAGCACGACGGCGACCCGCATATCCTCGCCTGCGGCGTGTCCGACCGCGGATACGGTGATCGGCTGCGGACGCAACGCGGTGAGCCGCCGATAACTCGCGGCGTCGCGCCCCTGCCAGTACAGGTTGTCCGACAGCACCGCGCCGGCGGAATCAGTCAACGTGAGCTTCACCAGCACCAAGGATTCGCGGGCCAGAAGCGGCTCAAGATCGAGCGCTCTCAATGTCGTGACCGAGTTCGCGGCCACGGCGAGCGAATCGAGCCGCTCCGCGAGCCGGCGATTGTCGAGCGAGAGAACGCGGGTCCGAAGCAACAGGCGCGGCTGCGGCGTGCGGGAAATATTCGCGACCGCAAGCGAGAAATCAGGCAGGTTGAGCTGCGCATGCACCGGTTCGCAGGCCTTCTTCACGGCGTAGTAAGCGGCGCCCGTATCGTAATCGGAGCTGTAGATCTGCCAGGTGTTGCTGGGCCATGACGGGTGCGTCATCCACAGCAGCCGTCCGCTGTTCCGGGTCCACAGATGCGCCTGGAATCCCTCGAAAATCGCGCGGTAGGACACATAGTTCATCAGCTGGGCCTTGCGCTCGAAATCCTCCAGCGTCGCGGCGTCGCCGTACTGCTGCGCAAGCGCCGCCATGAACGTCGCGACATCGCCGTTTCCGCCGAAATGCCAATCGTGGTACGCATAGGTGTCGCTCAGCGGCCAAAGGTCGGCGGCGGGAATGGAGGCACGCAGCGACTCGATCGTGGACAGCGACGGCGTTCCCACCTCCACCGAGAAGCCCTGCGCGAGCGAGGTGAAGTATTGCTCGGGCGGCCGGTAGTTATAGGGTCCGCTGCCCTGCAGATTCACGGAATTCGAGCTGCCGGTGTAGTAGCGCGTGCCGTCGAGCGACGCCGTCAAATCCGCCAAGCCTTCGTTGATGATGGGCTGCGGCACGCCTTCGTTGCGGCCGAACCAAACGGCAATCGACGGATGATTCCGGTAGCGGCTGATCACATCCTGCGCATTGGCGAGAAACAGCGCGGGGTCCTGCGGCTCGACCTGGAAATCCTGGGTCGAGGCCCAGAAATCGTTCAACACCAACAGGCCGTACTCGTCCGCGAGGTCGTAGAAGACGTCTTCGGTATTCTGCCCGAGCCAATTGCGGATGATGTTCAGATTCGCGGCGCGATGCAGCCGGAAATAGGGCTCGAGGCGCGCGCGTGAAATGCGCTTTCGCGCATCGTCCATGCCCCAGCTGCCGCCGCGCGCGGCAATGGCGACGCCGTTGACGTGAATGGCAAGATACGGCGTCAGGGATTCGCCCGGGCTCGAGCGGACCGCCGGCGAAGTCTCGCCCGCGGGCGTGAGCGATTCGGCCCAGCCCTGCGGCGTGCGTTTGATCGCCTCGTGACGCACGTCGATGAGCCGCTCACCCAGGGCGGTGCCCGCCGTCGGATCCACCTCGACGCGCCGCAGCCGGCCTTGGCTGTCGAACAGCGACAATTCATAGGTCAATTCGCGGACGCCGAATTTGAGCGCGAGCGAATCGGACGGCATGCCGCCGGCCAGCAGCTCGAGTTCGAGCCGGTACAGATTCGCCGGTCCGTAGCCGTTGGGCCACCACAGGCGCGGCGCAGCGAGATGCAGTTGCGCAAACTCCCGCGGGTCGAGCCTCACTGCGCTGATCCCGGGGCTCAAAGTGACCGATTTTCGCACGGTGACCGTGTCGAAACGCGCTATGAGGGTGGCCTGGACCGCGGATGGCGCGCGGTTTTCGATCGACGCGACGATGGACACATCGGCCGCATCGGTGCGCGGCAGCGGCAGACGGGTGACCACGTGCGGATCGAGCAACCGCAACGCTCCCGTCGCCTTGAGTTCGACATCCTGCCAAATGCCGGTGTTGCGGTCGCGGATTCCGGGAATCCAATCCCACCCTTCGGACGCGATGAACGTCGGGCCATCGATCGCAAGATTGCCGCCGTTTTCCCCGGGACCGGCGGCAATCGACTGCTCGTGCGGGATGCCCGGATGCGGCGGCGGCGAGACCCGCACGGCGAGCACGTTGCGCTGGCCGGGCCGCAACGTGCCGGTGACGTCGAATACGCCGCGAATGAAAGCGCCCTTGATGGCGCCCAGCCGCGCACCGTTCAACCAAACCTCGGCCGTGTAGTTGACGCCCTTGAAAGTCAGCGTGAGATCCCTGCCCTGCAAGGCGCCCGGCACATCGAACACGCTGCGGTACCAATAATCCTGGCGGCTCAAAGAGTCTGGAATGGCGAGATTGTTCAGTCCGTAGTATGGATCCGGATAAACACCGCGCGCGATCAACGTGGTCAGCACGGTCCCCGGCACGACCGCCGCGTACCAATGCGAGTCATCGATATCCGGCTGCGACAGCTGCGCGCCGCCGGCGTCGATCCTCGAGGCGGAGCTCATTCGCCAGGAGCCGAGCGCCCAAACCCCGGGGCTGCGCGGCTCGAGGCCGTTCGATTCGGGCGCGGGCTCCGCGGCGGGCGCGCTCGGCGGCGTCTTCGCCTGCGGCAGGGTCCAAGGATCCTGGGGCTCTTGAAGGCCGCGCCAGGCGTGCTCCTGCCAGGGCCAGCCTACGCCGACCGAGTTGAAGGTCAGCAGCGAAAAATCCGGCCGCGCGCCCGCGAGCGATTGCACGGCGGCGGCGCCGAGCGCCGCCGGAACCAGCGTCCACGCCGCCAGCGAGCCGCCGAAGTGCGCTCCGCCGCCGACCGCAGCCGCGGCGGGCGCGAGTTCGAGAGTGGCAGCGACGCGCAGCGTCGTCGCGGGTCCGGCGCCGATTTCCCGGCCGTCAAGGTACAGCCGCGCCGTCGTCCCGTCGAACACCGCGGCCACCGCATACCAGCGCCCCGTCTCGAGCACGGCATCGCCAAAGACGCGCGACGTACCCGCCACCCAGCCCAGAGTGCCGTCCCTCAAGACAAGCCCGCGCCAGCCGCCGCTGGCGACACCGCCCACAGCGGCCACGATCAGCTCGCCGGATTGACGGCGCGCGCTGCGCAACCAACCGCTGATCGACCATGGCGCCCCCGCGGCCAGCAGCGCGGCCTCGCCGGACAGCGGACGAGCGATTCCCACGCCGCCTTCGAGAAAGTTCGCGTTGTACGGACCGAAGTTGGAATTCGGCTGCAGCACCGGCGGCGCAGCCGGTGACAGCGCAGGCCAAAGCGCCGCCCATATCCACAGCACGCCCGCTCGCGTCGAACAGGCCCCGCGATTGCGAAAAAAACGTTCCCACATGCTGCCACTCCCGGTTCGAGTCGACACCGCGTTCGTGCGCGCGGGTGACATCGCTGACATAATAGAATAACTTGTTTTATTTATTCCCGACAGGCGTCTCGAGAACGCCCGCCGACATCTCAAGGGGCAGTTCATGGGCGGCGCCGCGCACTTTCGAGTCGTCCTCATCGCGAGTCTCGCCGGAATATTATTCGGCTTCGACACGGCCGTGATCGCGGGCATCACGCACGCGCTGCGCGAAGTTTTCATGCTCTCGCCGGCCGCGCTCGGAGCCGCGGTGTCGAGCGCGTTGTGGGGCACCTTGCTCGGCGCGCTCATCGCCGGCCGGCCGGGCGACCGCTACGGCAGCCGCAACATGCTCAGGGTCGTCGGACTGCTGTATGTGATCTCGGCATTGGGTTGCGCACTCGCATGGAACTTCACATCCTTCCTCCTCTGGCGCTTCCTCGCCGGCATCGCCATCGGCGGATCATCGGTGCTCGCGCCGGTGTATCTCGCGGAGATCGCGCCGGCCGATCGGCGCGGTGCGCTGGTCGGGCTGTTCCAAGTCAACATCGTGATCGGCATCCTGTTGGCGTACGGCAGCAACTTCTGCGTCGCGCGATTCGTCGCCTCGCCGGATGTGTGGCGCTACAAGCTCGCGGTGTCCGCGCTGCCGGCCGGCATTTTTTTCTTCCTGCTGTTCGCCATTCCCCACAGTCCGCGATGGCTGGCGGCGAAGGCGCGGCTGCGCGAGGCGGAATCGAGTCTGCGGCTGCTCGGCTGCGCCGACCCGCGCGCCGCATTGGAGGAGTTCACGAACCGCGACGAACCGCGCGGCGCCGCGCATCAGAAGCTCTCATGGGTGCGCCACCGGCGTCCGATTCTGCTCGCCGTCGCCCTCGCCTGCTTCAATCAACTCTCTGGAATTAACGCTGTTTTATACTATTTGGGCGACATTTTCGCGGCCGCCGGTTTCGATTCCTGGTCCGCCGATCTGCAGTCCGTCGCCGTCGGCGCGACCAATCTCGCCGCGACGCTGTTGGGTATTGCGTTGTTGGATAGAGCGGGCCGCCGCACCCTCATCTTGATCGGTTCCGTCGGCACCGCGATCGCGCTCTCGGGCGTCGCTTTCATCATGGCAAGCACAGCGGCGCGCGGTTGGCTGCTGCCGCTGCTCATTGTGTTCATCGCCTCGTTTGCGATTTCCCAGGGCGCGGTGATCTGGGTCTACTTGAGCGAGATATTTCCGACCGGCGTACGCGCACGCGGCCAAGCCGTCGGCAGCGCAACGCATTGGATTCTCAATGCGCTGATCGCCGGAGCGTTTCCGGTCATCGCGGCGCAGTCGAGGTCCGCGCCGTTCGCATTCTTCGCGTGCATGATGCTGCTGCAATTCATCGCGGCGCTTTTTTTCATGCCCGAGACCCGCGGCGTCGCGCTGGAACGCATGCCCGACTTGATGCAGCGGCCCGACCGGAGCGCAGCGCACCGCAATATGTGAATCCACATCCGCCTGCACGGCGGTTTGGACGATTAAAAACAAAGAAAATATTTAATCGTTGACTCCGACGACGAATCGGAGTTAGCCTTCGCCTCACATCAGGTTGGGCAGCGGCTCAAGTGGTGGGGGGAAGAAGCAGAGGGACCGAGGCATGGGCAGAAGCACGCAAGAGCGTGACGCCGGCATCGGTCGAACCTCGCCAATGGCCGAAAAAAGTCAACTACTGGGAGACCTCGTACCATGTCGCATCGTAGGGAAAAGCGGGCGCGCCAAGCTGCTCGTTTAGCAATAATGACAGCGGTGTCACTTGAAGGCTCGCTCGTCGGGCATGCCGCATTCGCCGTAGACCAGGCGCAAACAACGTCTCAGGCATCCGCAAAACCAGACGATTTGCAGGAAATCGTGGTCACCGGGTACCGCCAATCGCTGCAAACCGCCTTGGATGCCAAGCGAAATTCCACCCTGCCGATCGAATCGGTGGCCGCCGAGGACATCGGCAAGATGCCCGACAACAATGTCGCCGAGTCACTGCAGCGCCTCCCCGGCATTCAAATCGACCGCTCCGGCGCCAACGGCCAGGGCAATTCCGTGCTCATCGACGGCTTGCGGCAAAACCTCGTCACCCTGAACGGCGATATATTTCTGACGGGTAAGGAATTCTACGTGTCGGGCGAAGCCTCGGGCGGCGGCGCCGGCGGCAATTCTCAGTACGGTTCGCTGCAAACCATTCCCTCCCAATTGGTGAGCGGCATCGATGTGTACAAGAATCCGAATGCGTCCATCACCGAAGGCGGCCTCGGCGGCACCATCAACTTGAAGACCGCCGATCCGCTGCGCGCGCCCGACGGCTTGTCCCTCGCCGGCCTGCTGCGCGGCTCGGATGCCCAGCGGCAAAATGACAAGACTCCCGACGGCACGCTGGTGGGATCCTTCAAAGTCAACGATCGCCTGGCGCTGAGCGCCAGCCTCACGTACAGCGATTTGAAGACGCATACCCAGGAATATCAGGACGCCAACCGCAGCGGCTGGGTGGTCTCGAATTCGGCGACCCCACCGTACACCGGATCGTTGACGGCCGCGGACGTAGGCACGATAGCGCAGAACTATATCGTGCCGCAGCTCGGTTACTTTACCGATATCTATGATGAAACCAAGGAGAAGGGTGCATCCTTCGATATCGGCGTTAAACTCACCGATTCGATCACCAGCAATTTCCTGTGGTTTTACTCGCGGGAGGAAGAAACCACCACTGATTATTCGGACAAGGCCTGGTTCAACGGCCAGGACACCACCCCCATTCCGGGTATCGATCCGACGCAGCCCTATTCCATCGACGGCAACGGCGTCGTGCAAAGCGCCACTTTCAATGCGCTCGGCGCCGAAACCGCCACGCTGTACCAGGACAACATCTCCTGGGCCAACAATTTTCAATGGGTGACCAAGTTCGACGATGGCGGCCCCTTGCGCGGCTTGTTCGACGGCGCCTTCGCGCACGCCACCTCGAACCTGCAGGCGGCTCAGGCCGACGTCGAGCATGGACTTTATAATACGAACACCGGAGTGGCGACCTCGCCCACGGCGCCGGGCTGCAATAACGGGCAGTTATGCCCCACCGCGACCACGGGCAACCCCGGCTACGTTTTCAACTATCACAATGGCGGCACCTCCGGCCTTCCGTCGATCAGCTACCTGCCGCCGGACGTATTGAGCAATCCGGCCTACACCACGTTCAAATCGAACTGGGCGTGGGCAAACTATACTGATCAGAAGGACTGGTCGGTGAAGGGCGAGGTGCAGTGGGATCCGGCGTTCATCACGGACGTGAAGACCACGATCAGCGGCGGCGTGAGATACGCCAGCCGTGAAATCGACCAGACCTTCGGCCGTTACCTGATCAACGGCATAAACCCCTACGGTATCGGCGGCGTGGGAGCGGGCACAGCGGCGGGAAATTGCTGCATCAGCGCCGCGAGCGGAACCTATATCTACTACTCGGATCCGGGCTACGCCACCATTCCCTACTCGACGGCGGTCTCGAACCCCTCCTTGGCGCTCACCGTGCATAACTTCGCGGCGGGCAACATCATCGTCAAGAATCCCTCCTCCAGCGGGATCACCAACCCGTCGACCTACCTGCAAAAGGTCTGGTCCGGCGCCGGGATCGTCAACAATACCGAGCAATTCTTCAAGGATACCTTGAGCTCGTTCAGCGTGGACGAAAAGACCACGGCGCCGTACATCATGGTCGACATGGGCAGCCCCAGCAGCCGCTTCCACATGAACTTCGGCGTGCGCTTGGTGGACACCGACCTGACCGTCAACGGCGCCGAGAGCAACCCCCACGGCAGCACGTTCTATGGAACCGCTTCCTGGAACGGCGTGAACTCGAACAACGTGCCGGTCACGACCAAGCGCAATTACACCGACGTACTGCCGTCGTTCAACTTCCTGCTCGATGTGACGGAGTCGCAGAAAGTCCGCTTCAGCGCGGCGCGCGTGGTCGCGCCTCAGGATCTGTATTCGCTCGGCTTGGGCAACTCCTACAACTTTACGCGCGGTGCCGACAACCCGGTCACCGGAGCAGCCCGCTTTAAATTCGGCGGCGGCACGGCGGGCAATCCTAATCTTGACCCGTATCGCGCCTCGCAGTTCTTGCTGTCGTACGAGAACTACTTCGCCCCGGGCGGCGTGGCGGCGATCGGGACGTTCTACAAGCAGGTGGATAACTTCGTCGAAACCGAGAACATCCCGACCTTCGTGAAGGACGACTTCGGCGGCACCACGAGCAACGTGACCCAGCCGGTGAACGCCGGCAACGGCCGGATTTACGGCGTAGAACTGAGCGGCCAGTACGCATTCGGCGACGCGGTTGCCTGGCTGCGGGGTGTCGGGTTTGCGGCAAACTACACCTACTCGCAGTCGCAGTCGCAGCAGCCGACCAGTTTCACGACCCGGGGACCGATTCCCGGTGTGTCGAGAGACGCCCTGACGGGAACGCTGTACTACGAGAACCACGGCTTTTCGATCCGCGGCTCGTATTCCTATCGCGACAAGGCCCTCAACGACTCGCAGGTGGGCGCGACCTTCGCCTTCGGCGGCAAGGTCTACGAAGTGTTCTCGGCACCCTACGGGCAGCTCGACGCGCAGGCGAGCTACGACTTCAACAAGCATATCGGCATCATCTTCTCGGTGCAGAACCTCACGGATGAAGCGCAGCACACCTACCTGCAGTGGACCAACGAGCCGTTCACCTATGATGATTGGGGCCGCCGCTTCTTCCTCGGCGTGAAGGGCAAGCTCTAACGCCCGGGGCACCGCCACGCCGACTCCCCCTGGAGTGGCGGTGCCTTTTTTATCGCCGGTGGGCAATGACGTGAAGGACGTCCTATCCTCGTCGCGCGAGTTGTTCTCGATTCAGAGTCTCGGGCAACATGACCGACAGCAGCCAAATCAAACGCATCGCGATCGTGGGCGGGGGCACCGCCGGCTGGATGGCCGCCAGCATATTGGCGCGCGCACTGCCTGGAACCGGCACTTTCATCACGGTGATCGAGTCGCCTGATATCGGCACGGTCGGCGTCGGCGAAGCGACCATACCTCCGATCATCGACCTGCTGAAATTTCTCAACATCAACGAAGGCGACTTCGTCAAGCACACCCAGTCGACCTACAAGCTCGGCATCAAGTTCACCGACTGGGCCCGCAAGGGGCATTCGTACTGGCATCCGTTCGGCACCTTCGGCGCCGCGATCAACTTGCGCCCCTTCTTTCATGCCTGGCACAAGGCGCGGGCGCAAGGCCTCGCGCCGCGGTTCAACGATTTCAGCCTGAATGCCGCGCTCGGCGATGCCGGCAGATTCCGCTTCCCCGATGCCGCCGTGGAGGGGCCGGTGTCCGGCTTGCGCTATGCCCTGCACTTCGATGCGGGCCTGGTGGCCCAGTATCTGCGCAGCTACTCGGAGCGGCTGGGCGTTGCGCGGCTCGAGCGCACGGTTGCGCAAACCACGCTGCGCGAAGACGGGTTTCTCGACGAGCTCATCTTCAGCGACGCCACCCGGCTGCAGGCGGATCTGTACATCGACTGCAGCGGTTTTCGCGGCGTGCTGATCGAAGGCGCGCTCAAGACGGGCTATCTCGATTGGAGCGATGTCCTGCCCTGCGACCGCGCGGTCGCGATGCCGACCGAACTGGCCGCCGCCCGGCCGCCCCACACGGAAGCCGTCGCGCACACCGCGGGCTGGCGCTGGCGCATCCCCCTGCAGCATCGCGTCGGCAACGGCTATGTCTATTCGAGCGCCCACATCGGCGACAGCCAGGCGCTCGACGAGCTCACTGCCGCGGTCCCCGAGAAGCCGTCGGCGGATCCGCGCTTCCTGCGCTTCGTCACGGGACGCCGCAAATTGTTCTGGAACCGCAATTGCGTGGCGCTCGGCCTCGCCTCGGGCTTTCTCGAGCCGCTCGAGTCGACCAGCATTCACCTCGTGATGAGCGGCGTCTACAAGCTGCTCGAACACTTTCCCAGCAAATCGTTCGCCCAGTCGAACATCGATTCGTACAACACCGAATTGATCCAGGAGCTCGAGCGGATCCGCGATTTCATCGTTCTGCACTACCTAACCGGACGCACCGATACGCCGCTGTGGGCGCAATGCCAGGCCATGAAAGTGCCCGACAGCCTGGCGCAGCGGATCGAACTATACAAACGCACCGGGCGCATTCGGACCAAGGCCGGCGAACTGTTCACCGATCTGTCCTGGTTCTATATCTTCGAGGGCCTGGGGCTCACTCCGGAAAGCTACGACCCGCTGATGGATGTCGTGACCCTGACTCAGTTGCGCGACATCCTGGGATCCCTGGCGCAGTCCACGGCGCAGGCCGCCCGGAATGTGCCGTCGCACGACAGCTATTTTCGCGCCGGTACGGCGGCAAGATGATGGCGCCGAAGCCGTTGCTGGGCGGTGTGGAATTGGGCGGAACCAAGTGCGTGTGCCTGATCGGCACCGGTCCCGAGGACATCCGGGCGCAGATTTCGATCCCCACCGGCGGCGATTCGAATGCGACCCTGGCGCAAATCGAGGACATCCTTCGCAGCTGGACCGCGCTGCACGGCCCGATCGCCGCGTTGGGTCTAGCCTCCTTTGGCCCGGTCGAACTCGACCGCACCTCGGCTCGCTACGGCTTCATCACCTCGACGGCGAAGCCGGGCTGGCGCAATACCGACGTGGCGCGGCGCCTGGCGAAATTATTCCCTGTGCCCGTGGGGTTCGACACCGACGTGAACGGCGCGGCCCTCGCCGAGGGACGCTGGGGCGCCGCCAAGCACCTGGCCGATTTCGCCTACGTGACGGTGGGGACCGGCGTCGGCGTTGGTCTCGTGGTCGACGGGCGGCCGGCCTATGGGTTCAGCCATTCCGAACTCGGCCACATTCGCATCGCGCGCAAAGCGGGCGACCTGTGGCAAGGCGCCTGCACTTTTCACGGCGATTGTGTCGAGGGACTCGCATCCGGCGTGGCCATCGCCGCGCGCGCCGGTCTGCCCGCAAGTCAGATCCCGCGGGACAGTCCGGTGTGGGAGCTGGTCGCGCACGCCTTGGCGCAGCTGCTGCACACCATCGTGCTGGCGACGGCGCCGCGGCGCATCTTGATCGGCGGCGGCGTGGCGCATGGCCGGCCGGAACTGCTCAGGCTGGTGCGGCGCCAACTCGTCGAAAGTTTGAACGGCTACTTGAAACTGGAGGAACTCGCGGGCGGCATCGACGGCTATGCGGTGGCTCCGGGATTGGGATCGCTGGCGGGGCCGCTCGGCGCGCTGGCGCTCGCGGCCGACACGATTTGATCGCGGCGCGCGTTGCACCCACAATAGGCTGTGCACTTGGATGCGAAAGAAAGGCCCTCCCATAAAACCCCTGGAGGCGGCACGCGCCGCGGGGCCGCAGCTTTCCGGCACCAACCTCGCGCGCGCCGGAGACCACAACCAGCGTGTCACCTTGCATGCGGTGCGGGTCAACGGGCCGGTCACGCGCACCGAGCTCGCGCTGAAGACGGGACTGACCGCCGCAGCGATCGCGAACATCACCAATCGGCTCCTCAAGGACCGGTTGATCTTGAGCGCGGGTCGGTCGCACGGCGCCCGCGGCCAGCCCGCGACGAAATTCGTGGTCAATCCCGACAGCTGTTTCTCCATCGGACTCAATGTCGACCGCGATCATGTGACGCTGGTGGTGCTCGATTTCGTCGGCAAAGTGCGGGCGCGCGCGTCGCGGGAAATTCACTTCGCGAAACCCTCGACGGTGCGCATTTTCTTTCAGCGCACCGTCGGCCAGCTGCTCGCCAAGGCCGGCATCGCGCGCAATCGTCTGGTCGGCGTGGGCGTCGCGTTTCCGGACGACATCACCCGGGCGCATCTGCCGGACCAACCCGCCGATTATGCAGCCTGGGCTTCGGTGCGCGTCGATGACCTCATCCGCGACGTGCTCGGAATTCCGGTGTTCATCGAAAACGATGCGGCCGCCGCGGCCATCGGCGAAATGCAGTTCGGATCCGGCCATCGCTACAGCAGTTTCTTTTACTTGCTCGTCACCGCGGCGCTCGGCGGCGGCCTGGTGGCGGACGGCAGCTACTTTCGCGGGGCAAACGGCCGCAGCGGCGAAATCGGCTGGCTGCGAGCCCGCAACGAAGCGGGCGAGGAAAGCCAGCTGCAAAACATCGTCTCGCTGTCGGGCCTGTACAGCCGCCTGGCCGAACATGGATTCAAGGTGGCGACGCCGCGCGGTCTGACCCGCTTGACCCCGGCGGCACGGGTCATCGTGGATGACTGGATCCACGAATCGACCGAGGCGCTGGTCAGCTCCTTCGTGGCCATCAACTGCCTGATCAACCCGGAGGCCATTCTGATCGGAGGGCGGTTGCCGGCCATGCTGGTCGACCAGCTGGCGGCATCCTTGAACGCGCGCATGGCCTCGTTCGCGGCGCAAATACCCACTCTCGCTCCCGTGGCGCGCGCACTGACCGCCGACGACGCGCCCGCGGTCGGGGCGGCTATTTTGCCGTTCAGCCACCGGCTGCTGCCGGCCCGCTTCGCGCTGCTCAAGACGACATGAGCGCTTTGCACGCGCTGCGCACGCGCCTGGTCGACTGGCTGGTCGGTGCAGCCTACCCTCTGTGGTCGAGCCGCGGCGTCGACCCTGTCAATGGCGGCTTCATGGAGATCCTCGAACGCGACGGACAGGCCATGCCAAGGCCGCGGCGCGCGCGCGTTCAGGCGCGCCAGGTGTATGCATTCGCCCAGGCGCCGGCGCTCGGCTGGCAGGGCGATGCGGCGGGCATCGCGCGCCGAGGCATGGATTTTTTCAGCACCTACTATCGGCGCCGGGACGGATTGTTCCGCGCCTTGGTGGACGCCGGCGGCGCACCGCTCGACGAGCAGGCGCTGCTCTACGACCAGGCGTTCGCCCTGCTGGGACATGCGGCGGCGGCGGCCGCGCTCGACGCGCTCGATGAATTCGAAGGCCGGGCGCTCGAACTGCGCCATGCCATCGATGTGCACTTGCGCGCCGAAGACGGCTCGTTTCGCTCCGAGGAAACTTCCGCAGATCATCGCGAATCGAATCCGCACATGCATTTGCTCGAAGCGTATCTTGCGTGGGCCGAGATCGGCCGTGATCCGGCATGGGCCGCGGGCGTTCGCAGCCTGGCCGAATTGGCGCTCACGCGCCTCATCCGCAAGGACAGCGGCGCGCTCGGCGAATCCTACCTGGCGACCTGGCAGCCCACGCCGGGAGCGGCCGGCCGCATCATCGAGCCTGGGCACCAGTTCGAATGGGCCTGGCTGCTGTTGCGCTGCGAACGCTGGCACACCGCACCTGTGCGCGCGGCGGCTCTGCGGCTCATGGCGATCGGCGAAGAATTCGGCGTGCGCGACGGTGTGGCGATCAACGCCCTCAACGACGACTTCGAGGTCAAGGACGCGGCCGCGCGTTTCTGGCCGCAAACAGAGCGGCTCAAGGCGGCGCTGCTGGCCGCTGCAGTGACGGGCGAAGCGCGCTACCGGTCCATGGCCGAGGCGGCTGCCTCGAGCTTCTTCCCCTATCTGAACACCCCTCTGCCCGGCTTGTGGCTGGACATGCGGCTGCCGAGCGGTGAGTTCGTCGACGCTCCGGCCCCGGCCAGCACGTTTTATCATGTGGTGGGGGCCATCGCGGCCTTGAATAATGCGGCACCCGCACGGTGACGCCCCTCGACCTGAATCAACTGGCCGTCCTGATGAATGCCGGGC
>DATFZF010000127.1:0-39505 GCA_035314705.1 Steroidobacteraceae bacterium
GATCAAGGCAACGCTCGCCCGAGAGTCGGCGCCGCTGCCGTTGACATCGCCGGGCTTCTGATCCGCGGCGAACTTGTACAGCGGCCGGCCCCGATACGTCCATTGCGTGATGCCGTCGTCGCGCGCGACACCCAAGAATTGGCCGGTCGGGTTGGCGATTGCGGGCGCCTCGAGCGGCAACCACACTCGCGCGCATTCGCCGGAACCGCAGTCAGGCGCGCGGCGCGCGGCGCTGTCTTCGAAGGCGTACAGCGTCATCCCCGAGGAATCGACCAGCCCCATCCCGCCGGCGTCCGCGATTTCGCGCACCGAGATTCCGTCGGGCAGATCGAGCCCCAAGTCGGCGCGCAAGGCGGCCACATGCCAGGCACCGCCGCCGGCGCCCTCGCCTTTCGTATCGCCGATTGCCTCGTCGCCTGCAAAACGATGCAGCGGGGCGCCGCGATGAACCCATTGCCTGGTTCCGTCGGCGCGATCCGCCAGCGTCCAGTCGCCTTCCGGCCTCGCCGAGGGCGGCGCAAGCGCGGGAGGCCAGACAGCGGCGCACTCGCCCTCGCAGGATGCGCCGTGCGCAGCTTCCCCCTCGAAGGTGTACAGCGTCTTTCCGCGGGAGTCGGCATAGACCCATTGCGCGGCTGTCGCGACCCGTGCGCGAATCGGGCCCTCCCGCAGCTGCAGCGTAATTCCCGGCGGCGTCGCGATCGGGATCCGCGAGGATGCATCGGAGACCGGCACCCGATGCGGCGGCGAATAGACGCGCGCCGCCGCCAGCAGCAGGGTGAACGCCGCGCCGACCATCAGCCCGCCACGTGAATACTTCTTGAACATCCCGCCGGCGCGGCGGCCGCTACGCCATCACCTCGGTGATGGTCTTCGAGGTGTGGTTCGACTCGGTGCCGAAACCACTGACCGGCAGACCCACGGCCTGTTGGACGGTGAGCGACACGCGCGTGACGGGGTCGCCCTTGGGCGCGGCGAAATGAATGCCGGTTTTCATGCGGCCGCCGGCACTGCCCGCCGTCAGCATCGGGATGTTGTCGGTGGTATGGTTCTTGGCGTAGCCGGAATCGGTATAGGCGAGCACCAGCATTCGATCGAGCAGAGTCTTATCGCCTTCGCGAACGGCATCGAACTCGGTGAGCAGGACGTTGAGATTCTCGAGCACGGTCGGCACGAATCGGACCACATTGGGTTGATAGCCGAGTTGCGCGTCGATCGGATCCTCATGCGTGAACAGATGCTGGGTATTGGCCTCGCCCGCGAAGCGCAGCTGCGACAACCCGTCGGTCAGCATGATATTGAACACTCGCGTCTGATCACAGGCCAATGCGTGGGCGAGGAGTTTGGCGAACAGGCGATGATTGGCCGACACCACGGCGACTTCCGTACCGACGGGCGTGCCGTCCGGTCTGGCCGGCATGCGGCACGCGGCGAGCGGCGCGGGTTTTTGAAGTTCCAGATCGAGCTGCTGCTCGAGCTCGCGCAACGAGGTGAGATATTGATCAAGATGCGCGCGGTCGGCGGCGCCGAGTTGATTCATGAGGCGCTTGGTCTGCTCGCCGACCGCCGACAGCACACTGCGCCGCGCCATCACCGCCGCATCGGGCGCGAAGTCCGCCGCGTTCGGGTCCTTGAACTCCGGCCCGAAAATCCGCGTGTACAGCGCCAGCGGTGAAACTTCAGCCGGATTCATCGCGCTTCCCGCGCGCTTGCTGTGCGTGCTGACCGGATTGCCGGTGCAGGACACCTCAAGAGAACGGAAGCGGCTGCGCCTGCCGATGACATCCGCAATCAAGACGTCGAAGCTGGGCTCGGGATTGAAGGCATGATCCAGGGTCGGCGGCGTCGTGCCCTGCAGGATTACCGCGGGGCCCACCGTGTGGGCGCCGCGCGGTCTGCCATCGAGCAGCGCCGACATCCGGCTGTAGACGTTGATCTTGCTCTTAAAGGCGCTCAGCGGCCGCAGCTCGACTCCGAACTCGTAGTTTGGCCCCGCGGTCCGGGGTTCCCAGCGTCCCGGATTCAATCCGCATCCATAAAACCAGGTGCCGAAACAAACCGGAAGCGCGGTGCCGCCGGCCGCCAATGCCGCGCCGTTCGAATCGAGAAAGCAATCGAGAAAGGGCAGGCCGACGCTGACGGCCGCTCCGCCCATCATGCCGCGCAGGACCCGGCGACGGGTGAGCTTGGACACGGAATTCATGGCGCGCTCTGCGGCATGGGCTGCGTCACCGAAGCCAGCATCGGCGCCGGCGCGGCGACGCGATAAAAGTTGTCGCTGACCGCAATGCGCCGCAGCAGCTCGGGGGCCCGGTAGCCATCCTCGGCGAAGCTCTTCTCGAGATAGCGGATCCATGCCATATCGCGCCGCACCGGGGCGCGTCCCGTCGCGTAGGAGTACAGCCGCCTCACGAAGCACGGGCCGGTCGCCGGATTGTCATGCAGCGCGCGGCCCAGCCCGGCCGCGTCGGTGAATTCGATGCCGTCCAGCTCGCCGCTGGTGTCGAGAGGCTGACCATTCTCCGCCGTGCGGTAGCCGGCATCGGAATCGAAATTCTCCAGCGCCAGGCCCATCGGGTCCATGAGCTTGTGGCACCCGGCACAGGTGGGATCCGTGCGGTGCGCCGTCAGCCGCGCGCGCATGGTCTTGAAGTTCGGATTGTGCGTGTCCTGGGCAGTGGCGAAGTTGACGTTTCCCGGCGGCGCGGGGACGGGTTCGCACAACAGCAGCTCGCGCAGCGCCTTGCCGCGCAGCGTCGGAGAACTCAAGCCTTCATGCGAATGCAGTGCGACGAAACTGGCGTGGCTCTGCGCGCCCGCGCGCGCATCGCCCGCGGAAAATTCATAGGGCTGCAGCGCGCCGCCGCCATTCGGCGCGACCGGCACGCCGTAGATGGAACCCAGCAAGGGCGTGAGGAAGGTCTTGCGGGTGGTGAAAAGATCGCGGTAATCGCCGTGCTGCCACAGCAGCAGATCGACGATGCTGTGCAGGGTCTGTTCCTGGGCGTCCTGCGCCACTTTCGCGGTCCACTTGGGATAGATCTGCGCGTCCTTGGCCAGGGTCTCGAACAGATCGAACTGCAGCATGTCGGCAAAAAAAGCGCGCATGCCGGCTTCGAGACGCGGGGATTGCAGCATGCGGTCGACTTCACTCCTCAAGCCCGAGGGCGAGTGGAGCTTGCCGCTCGCGGCGGCCGCCAGCAGTTTCGCATCGGGTCCGGCGTTCCACAGGAAGAAGCTGAGCTGCGAGGCCTTGCTGTAGGCGTCGAGACGATACGCGCCGCGCTGCTCCGGGTCCGGTTCCGCCGTTTCCTGGCGAAACAGAAATTGCGGCGATTCCAGCATTCCGGCGAGACTCATTTCCAGACCGGAATAAAAACTCTTCAAGGCCTGCGCCGAGGCGGCCGCGAGCGCCACAGCCTCCTGAAGTTCCCCATCGGTCAGGGGCCGCCGATACAGCAGGGGGCCCGCCTTGGCGAAGAACTTTGCCGCGCAGGCGTCGTCCGGCGCGGCCGCCGCTGCCGGCTTGCAGGGAATCAGCGTGCCCCTGTGCTCCTCGCTCACGACTTGCGCCGCGATACCCCGCGCCATGGCATCGTAGCGCTCCATGCCGGTCGCGGTGACGCCGACATGGCCGGCCCCGACTGCGAACAAGCCATCCTCGCGAACATCGGGTTCGAATCGGCCCTCGATCTTGATCGTCGGACCGAAGACATCGGCGATGACGCGCTGGTATTGATCGGGCCTCAAGCGGCGCGCGATGGCCGCTGCACCGGGGGACGTGGGCTCGCCCGAGTGCAGGGCTCGGGCCAACACCGATGCCGCCGACTCGGCGCAGCGCGTCAGCGTCGGGCACAGAGGCGAAGCACCCGCCGGGTTGCCCATGGGCACTGGGGGCGGCCGACGGGAGGCGTCTTTCGCTGCGCCCAGCCGGACGATGAAGGCCGGAACCGCCTCGATCATGTACGCGGCGGAAATGGCGGTATTCTCGCCGGTCTTGGCATCCGGATAGGCGTCGGCGTTGCTGCGCAGCGCATAGTACAGCGCGGGTGCATCGACGCCGAAGCCGCGCTCGTCGATGTAGCCGACCTTGGCGTGGCTCCAGTAAATCGGATACCAGGGCTGATAGCCGCCAAGCACGCCTTCGAGTCGGCCCGTGGGCTTGATCTTCAGCCGCAGGCGTGCATCGCGAAATTCGTAGATCGGCTGAATGTACGAATCGCACTTCATCTCGATGGTCGCCGGGTCGGTGATGACCACGCCATTTATGATTCTGCCATGCAACACATTGCGGGACGCGGGGCGCGCGAGCACGCGATAAGTCATGTCGCGCTGGATATGTGCGTTGGCGTCCTGAGTGATGGCCGGGTCGATGGAGCTCTCGAACGTCACCCATACATCGCCGTCCTTGGTGAAGGAGTCGCCGCTGATCGAGATCAGCCAGGCGCCCATGGCCGCGCGCGTCGAATCCCAGCGGTATTCCGCTTCGAGCGGCGGCTGGGGCGGCGGGGAGCCCTTGTAGGCGGGGATGCAGCCGAGCGCGCGAAACAGCTGGTTGTTGACGCCGGTCTCATGCGTGTCCGGATCCTCGTAAGTCGGGAAGGAAGCCGTCCCCCGGCCGAGATTGAAGCCATACCCGAACCGGCCGACCGCGGGCAGCAGGTGCGCATCGGGCACCGTGGTCGGGTGCAGATAGACATTGTCCTTGCCGTTGCCGCGGGTCGCAGCCACCGTGACCCAATTCGTCGTCGGTTTTCCGTTCTGGTTGTTGTAATCCTTGTCGAACATCGCATCGACCTCGGCCTGCGGGAGCCCGAGGAGCTTCAAGTCGCGCTTGAAGAATAGGTCGGGCAGAGGGTTCAGTCCCGTGGGACAGGTGTCCTCGCCGTAATAGGTGGCCGGGTAGAAATAGTTGAGCACAAAGCTCACAGTCGCCGCGGCGCCCGCGCTGTGCATCGGGATACAAGCAAAGAACGCGGCAATCAATAAGACGCCGAAGCGGCGGCTGCGACGCGAGAGGCTCATCGCGGTAAAATACACGATCACAGTTCCGGAGTCTGCACCGTGCCAGAGCCTGCCCCCATGAAACGCGTCGATTTCGGCCGCACCGGCCTTGAGGTTTCCACCATCGGTCTCGGCTGCATGGGGATGAGCGAAAACTATGGTCCGAGCGACGATGCCGAAAACCTCGCGCTACTGGCGCGCGCACTCGAGCTCGGCATCAATTTTCTGGATACCGCCGACTCTTACGGACCCTGGCGCAACGAGGAGTTGATAGGGCGCTTTTTGTCCGGGCGGCGCGATCGAATCATCGTCGCAACCAAGTTCGGCTTCGTGCGCGGCGCGGATCCGGCCGCTCCCAGCATAGACAACAGTCCGGCCTATATTCGCAGCGCCTGCGAGGCGTCGCTGCAAAGGCTCGGGATCGACGTGATCGACCTGTATTACGTGCATCGAATCGATCCCAGGCGCGCCATCGAGGACACCATCGGGACCCTGGCAGACTTGAAGCGCGAGGGCAAGATTCGGGCGATCGGACTCTCGGAGGTGTCGGCGAAGACGCTGCGCCGGGCCGCCGCCGTGCATCCGATCGCGGCCGTGCAGAGCGAGTACTCCCTCTGGGCGCGCGAGGCGGAGCTCGAGGTGCTGCCGGCGTGCCGGGAGCTCGGGGTGTGTTTCGTCGCGTTTGCGCCCCTGGGGCGCGGTTTTCTGACGGGCGCCGTGAAGGATGCCGCCGCGCTTGCCGCGGACGATTATCGCCGCCAACTGCCGCGGTTTCAGGGCGCAGCCGCCGCGCACAACGCGCGGCTGGTCGCGCGGCTGGAGGAAATCGCGCGCGAAGCGGGCTGCAGCCGGGCGCAGCTCGCGCTCGCCTGGCTGCTGGCGCAGGGAGCCGGGGTCTTTCCGATTCCTGGTACGCGCCGCATTCAGCGGCTCGAGGAAAACGCCGCCGGCGCGCAAGTCGTGTTGACCGGCGCGACGCGCGCTGCCATCGAAGCGCTGTTTCCTCTGGGTGCAGCCGCCGGGGAGCGCTACGATGCCGACGGGATGAAGCTCGTCAACGCATGAGCACCAAGATCTCATGTTCGACGGCGCTGCTGCGCGATCCTCAGGGAATGGCGAAATTTCTGGCGGCCATCCCCAACAGCGAGGAACTTGCCAGGGTTCTTCAGACCCGAAAATCCGTATCCACGCGCGCATACGACGATGAGACGTGGACGGCGCGCTTCGTCGCCAGCGACGGCGCGATGGTCAAATGCTTTGCGGTGACCGATGTCACCATCGATCAATCCGAAATGATCGCGGCCGCGGGCATCGACGTCCTCGCCTGCGACGCGGACGCATTCCGCGAGGCCGTCGTACGCTCGCTCGGCCCCACGCTGGATAGCCCTTGAGCCGACGCTTGATGCGCGCGGCTCAAGGCGCGGGACCGGCCGGCGAAATCCTGCCGCGCAGGACGGTGATCGAGGCGGGCGGCAAGAAGAAACGAGTATTCGGTCCGGCCTGGATGCTGCTGACCGCGGGCGGACCATCGGGATCGGCGGTGCCGCCATCCCTTTCGGGGTGCCATTGATACTGGGCTTTACCGAATACGGTTGCCGCGACGGGACCGGTGAAACTGCTTGATTGGCGGCGTACGGGATCGTCGAAGGCGACGGCGACGCTGTGGGCGTTCTCTTGGTCCTTGTTGATCACGAGCAAGGCCCAGTCGCCGTCCGGCCGCAGCACCGGATACGCCGTCACGAGCGAATGACCGGCCCCGTCGCCGATGTCGGCCGCCGCGGCAAATAAACGGTGCCGACCGTCGCCGGGCTGCAGCCACTGCAAGTTGAGCATGCGGCCCGCGAAATATTGCGACAGCGGCTGCTTGATCTTGAGATCCTTGTCGGCCGAGAAGAAGCCGAATGTCCCCGGCGATCCGTGGTAGCCGGATGCCATCTCCTGCGGCAGGTAGTGGAAATAGTAAACGGCGTTGCCGCCGGCCGAGAGGAAGGCGCCGACATAATCGGCAAGCCATAACCCGGCCCAGATATCCATATAGGCCTCCGAGGGCTGCGAGCAGAGGTTCGATTCCGTGATGAGCAGCGGCACGTCTTTTGGCACGCCGTCCTCGCGCCAGACGTTCATGATGTGAGTGACCAGCTGTGCCTCCTCGTACAGGCTGCTCCACGCAATCTTGCCGGGATCGATGGGATAGTGCTCGAAGGAGAAGAAGGCGAGCTCGCCCAATTTTCCGTGAGCCCTTAGATAATCAATGAAGCGGCTCGTCCACGACGTGTTGCCGTTGGCGTCGGGCCAGGTCTGGATGTCCTCGTTCTGGCCGGTGAACACCGGCCCGCCCAGCTTCAATTTGGGATCCACC
Source organism: Steroidobacteraceae bacterium (assembly GCA_035314705.1). Lineage (GTDB taxonomy): Bacteria > Pseudomonadota > Gammaproteobacteria > Steroidobacterales > Steroidobacteraceae > Bog-1198. The sequence continues at coordinate 7,364 of DATFZF010000127.1, forward strand.
TTGTGGAGCGCCGCGGCGAATTGGATGTAGAGAGCCGCGTAATCCTCCGGCACCGTGTAGTGCCCGTCGGGTTCCTCGCCCATCTCGACATGGGAGACGCGATAGCCGCGCAACAGGAGATATTTGAGCTCAGCGGCCGCATCCTCGGGAGTGGAGTAGAGCATGGCGATCGGGATCATGGCCGGCAGCCCGCGTGTGATGCCGCTGGTGAAAAAGCGGTCGAAGCCCACCTGCTCGCCGGCCTTCTCATCGAGATCGGATGCTGCGTGCCAGGGGTCGACCGACGAGCAATAAGTCGCCGTCTGGTCCTGATCGGGCGTGTGGCGGACCACATCGTGGAATGCGCCGTCGCCGCTGACGGCGCCCAAAGAAATTTCGCGGATCGCGTAGCCCACGCAATTGCGCCGATCGCGGCTATCGGCCGCGGCGCAGGTGTTGGAAGAATGAGTCATCCAGATGCGCACGAACTGCGCCTGCACAGGGTCGGCCGCCAGCCGCAGGGTTTCGCTGCCGCCCCTGCCCGCACCGACCAGGCCGTGAGGGAACATTTGCCAGGTGCCCGCCGCCGGTTTGTGAATCGGATCCTCGCCGGTCCAGAACTGCACCACGTAGCCCCGCGCAAAGGGCTCCGCCCAGTCGATGCGTATGGCGTTGAGATTTTGTTTGCTCGCCAAATCGAGAATGACCCACTGCGGATGCGCGGCGTCGTCCTCGCCCGTGAAACTTTCAGCAAGATAGGGATTGCTCTTCCAGAAACTGCTCTGGTCGCCGTCGGTGAGGCGCGAATAACCAATCGCGTCCGTGCCATCGTCGCGCGTGACGCCGCGGCGCGGCAGAGGATAGCCATAAGAGTGGATGATTTTTTCCGGCCCCGGCCCCGCCTCGCCGACGAAGTAGCCGCGCTCGCCGGGCTCGCTCCAGCGGCCGCGCGGATTCCAATGCCAGGCCTCCGCATGCAGTTCGGTGTTCTGCCGGTACGTGACGGTTTGCCACCCGACAGAGAGAACCTGTCGGATCGTCTCGTCGGTAAAGAGCTTGTCCGCAGCCCCGTAGGGCAGGCGATCCACCCCGGCCCCCATGGCTTCGGTCGGCCTGATGATATTGGTGACGTGCTCAGGTGCCGCGTCGATGCGGATCGTTTGCGCCCGCGGCGCGGCGGCCGGCGTGAGCAGAGCGGCGAGCGCGGCCGCTGGCGTCAGGAGGGTAAAGTACGTGATCATGGCGCGGGGTGATGCAGTCATGGGCGACTCCGGTATCCTAGGCGCAGCACGGTAGGTCCATTCCCGATGCCCTGTCAAATATAAAACAACTAATGGATGTGTTTATAATCTAGAGAATCCATGGTCAACCGAGGCACCACACAGCAATCGAGCGCGCCCTATAACCGGCGCATCGTGCTCGACGTGATTCGGCGCCACGGGACCATCTCCCGCAAGGAAATCGTCGAGAAGGTTTCCTTGAGCCCGCAGACGGTCGCCAATATCACCAACGACCTCGAGTCGATCGGGCTCATCGTGGCGCGCCGGATCACGGGCGCGAAATCTCCCGGTCAGCCGCCCATTGCCTTCGTGCTCAATCCGGACGGCGGCAGTTCGATCGGCATCAGCCTGGAACCGGGACGGGCCTCGGCGGCGCTGGTCAACCTGGTCGGCGACATTCAGGCGCGCAAAGAGGTCATGGTCGATACTCACGATCGGCGCCAAGTGCTGGCCTGCATGCTGGAACTGGTGAAGGATCTGCTGCGGCGGCCGACCGCGCCCGGGCGCCTCTGGGGCGTGGGCGTGGCATTGCCGGGACCGCTGGTCAAGACCGATATCAGCTTCGTCGGACCGACGGCGCTCGAGGGTTGGACGGACCTTTCGGTTCTGGACGACTTGCGCGACGCGACGCGGCTGCAGGTCTTCTACAGCGTCGACAGCGTCGCGGGAGCGCTCGGCGAGTCATTGTTCGGCGTCGCCAAGACGCTCGATACTTTTTTCTACATGCATTTCGGCGTGGGACTCGGCGGCACCCTCGTGGTCAACCGGTCCGCCTACCGCGGCACCAACGGCAATGCCACGGAGATCGGCCACATCCCGGTGGTCCCGGGCGGCATCGCCTGCTACTGCGGCAACGCCGGCTGCCTGGAGCGCTATCTGTCGCTGCATTCGCTGGCCGAAGCGCTCGGCGTCGAAGACGTCCGGGACCGCGGTGCGGACATCACCTTGCAGCTCACGCAGAACTCGAATGAGGCCTTGCAGAGCTGGTGCCGCCAGGCGGCCGACCGACTGCGCGATGCGGTGTGCATCATCGAGAATATGCTGGATCCGCGCACCATCGTGATCGGCGGATCGGCCCCCAAGGCGCTGGTGGAACGTCTGGTGGCTCTGGCCCATCCGCTGCTGCGCTCGGTTCGCGGCGGCGTCGCGTTACCCGAGGAACGGATCCTGCTGTCGGAGCGCCAAGAGGATAGCTCGATTCTGGGCGCCGCCGTGCTGCCGATCTACGACATGCTGTCGCCGCGCGTCGAGGTTCTGCAGCAGGAGCGCCGTGCCGAGTCGGATGTGGCTGATCTCATGGGCCAGCGCTCCGCGTCCCGGGTTGGCCGACTTTAGAATCATTGGCCCGACATAATATTTACATCCAGTAGTTTTATTTATTGACAAGCGGCTGCGGCCCGACCTACAGTCGGCGCATGGGCACTGATTCCAAGCGTCTACTCTTCATCGGCGATGTCGGCATCGATCTCGTCATGGGCCCGCTCAGTGGCTGGCCCCGCATCGGCACGGAAACCATCATGGAGCGCAGCGAACTGCGCGCCGGAGGATCCGCCGCGAATGCCGCGCTCGCGGTCAGTTCCTTGGGCGGCAGATCGCAACTCATTTCGGTGCTCGGAAACGACGATTGGGGCGCCTGGCTGCGCGCCCAACTCGAGGGTCTCGGCGCCTCGCTCGAGGTATGCGACGCCGCGACCACCTTGACCGTGGGTCTCATCGATTCCAGCGGCGAACGCACGTTTTTCACCACCCGCGGCCACCTCGAGAAACTCGCCTACGAGCACGTGCGGCCCGCGATCGCCGCGGCGCCGGCCGCAGGCTGCATCGCGCTCCTGTCGGGGGTTTTCCTCACTCCGCTGCTGCGCCAATCGTATTCGCGGCTGATCCGCGATCTTCAGGTGCTCGGGTACCAGGTCGCCCTGGATACGAATTGGCCGCCGCACGACTGGAATGCCGCCCTGCGCGATGAGGTCGCCACGTGGATCCCGAGCTGCGATCACGTGCTGCTCAATGAATTGGAAGTGTTGAGCCTGGCCGATGCCTCGGACTTAGAATCGGCCATCGACCGGCTCACCGGCTTGCTCAAGCCGCAAGCCACCCTGGTCGTCAAAGCCGGCCCGCGCGGCGCCGTCGGCATCGAGCAAGGCCGGCGCATCGAATGCGCCGCGCCCCAAGTCGCGGTGTTCGACACCATCGGCGCGGGCGATTCCTTCAATGCCGGGTATCTTCTTGCGCGGCAGAACGGCTTAGGATTGGCGGACTCCCTCGCCGCCGGCTGCAGCGCGGCGGCCACCATCATTTCGCGGTTTCCGCGCGGCCGCGGCGGTCCCGGGCGCGGCGGTCCTGCGGATAGGCCTTGGCCGCAGGACGTGACAGTGGCGCCGGCGGGGGCATGCGCATGACCCGGCGCGTGCTTCTCATCGCCTACATCATGGTCGTGTGGTTCGCCATCTCCTTCGTGACGAACGTCATCGGCCCGCTCATGCCGACCATCATCGGCGATTTCCATTTGAGTCTCGCGTTGGCCGGATTCCTGCCGTTCGCCTTCTTTCTGGCCTACGGACTGATCTCGATTCCGGCCGGAGCGCTGGTCGAGTCGCGCGGACCGCGGTTCACGCTGCTGGTGGCCTTCTCCTTCAACCTCGCGGGCAGTCTCGCGATCGCGCTGGTGCCCAGCTACCGCATGGTTATCGGCGGACTCTTCGTCATCGGTCTCGGCATGGCGATGCTGCAGGTGGTGATCAATCCGTTGATGCGCACCGTCGGGGGCGAAGGGCACTTCGCGTTCTTCTCCGTCATGGGACAGTTGGTGTTCGGGCTCGCGTCATTCGTGAGCCCTCTGGTGTTCTCCGCCTTGATGGAGCGCCCGGAGGCGGCCGGGCAGCGGCTCGTCTGGGTGGTGTTCTACTGGGCGTTCGCCGTCATGTTCATCGCGCTGATCGCGGGCACCGCGACGCTCGCGATCCCGCGGGTCGATTTGACCGACAGCGAGCGATCGGGCGGCCTGTCGACCTATCGAACGCTGATCGCCGATCGGCACGTGCGTCTGTTCTTTCTCGGCATCATCGCCTATGTAGGCACCGAGCAGAGTCTTGCCAACTGGATGTCGCAATTCCTGAGCACCTACCACCATTTCTCGCCTACGCGCGAAGGCGCGAACGCGGTGGGTCTGTTCTGGGGCTTGATGTCGATCGGCTGCCTGCTCGGGCTCGCGCTGCTGAAGCTCTTCGACGCGAAGAGGGTGCTTGCCGCGTTCACGGTGCTGGCACTCGCATGCGTTGCCGTCGCGCTGTTCGGCCCGGCCCACGCGGCGCTGCTGGCCTTTCCCGCATCGGGCTTTTTCCTATCGGTCATGTTCTCGATCATCTTCTCGCTGGCGCTCAACTCGGCGCGCGAACACCACGGAGCGCTGTCCGGCATCCTGTGCACCGGAATTCTCGGCGGCGCAATCGTTCCGCTGCTGGTCGGGATGCTCGGCGACCACGTGGGTTTGCGCATGGCGATGAGCGCCGTGTTCGCGACGCTGCTCTTCATCCTGAGCATTGCCTGGTGGGCCAAGCCGCTGGTTCGCAATGACACGGTCAGCGTCGCCGAACTCGTCGGGCTGCGCAGGCGCCGCGAACTCAGTTCCTAGCCTTGGTGAATAACAAGAGACGGGAGATTTCCATGCAGAAGAACAAGTCCGGGATGCAGAGAAAACTGACGCGGTGCGCGGTATTGATCGCGGCGAGCGCCGCAGGATCCCTGCCGCCCGCGTACTCGCAGCAGGTGAATGCCAAGTCCGATGCGTCGGCATCCGAGCTGCAGGAAATCACGGTCACGGGAATTCGGGCCTCGCTCGAATTGTCGCTCACCAAGAAGCGCGACGCGGACTCGGTGCTGGACGTCGTCAGTGCGGACGACATCGGCAAACTGCCCGATAAGAACGTGGCCGACGCAGTGCAGCGCATACCCGGCGTCAACATCAGCTCCGGCTCGGGCGGCGAGGGCGGCTTTTCGGAGAACGACCGTGTCAGCATCCGCGGCACCAATCCGAGTTTGACCCAGACCACCGTCAACGGCCACTCGATCGCCACCGGCGACTGGTACATCGGCGACCAAACGAACACGGTCGGGCGCAGCGTAAGCTTCACGCTGCTGCCGTCCGAAATCGTGGGTTCCGTGGAGGTGCAGAAGAGCTCGCAAGCCGACTACATCGAGGGAGGCACGGTGGGCAATGTCAACATCGTGACGCGCTCGCCGCTGGACTTCAAGAAGCCGCTGACTCTGGAGGCGACGGTACAGGGCCTTTACGCCGACCTGCCGGGCACCGTCGATCCGCAACTCAACGCGCTGTTCAACTGGAAAAATGCCGACAGCACCTTCGGCGTTTTGCTGCAGGGTTTTTCCGAGGCGCGCCATGAGCGCCGCGACGGCCAGGAGCTGTTTCTGCTCGGCGAGGGCCAGATCGGCACGGTGGCCGGAGGCGATCCCGTCGCCATCGCGCATCCCGATCTTGCCAATGTGGTGTATCCGTCGCAGATCGGCTCCGCGGCGTTTACTCAGCACAGCGAGCGCCAGGGCGGCCTGTTCGATTTTGAATTGAAACCGTCCGGCGACCTGACCCTCGACCTGAATGGCTTCTACTCGCACTTCAGTGCGACCAATTTCGATACCAATTTCATGGCGAGTCCCTTCAATGAGCTGAGCGCCGGCAATTCCCCGAGCGCCTACACGGTGATCAACGGGACCCTGGTGGCCGCGACCTTCCCCAATACCGTGTTTGATCCGACCAACCCGTCGGGGTCCGCATTCCCGGGTGTGCGCGATTCCATCTATCGCCCCAAGGCGGCATCGAGCTCGGGCTACGTCGACTTCGACGCCAAATTCAGGGCCAGCGATGCGCTGCTGCTGACGACCAAGATTGGCTACACGCAAGGGCTCGGCCAGACGCCGCACGACTTTGGCTATGAGGCCTACCTGATCAACTCGCCGCTGACGTATCAACTGCACGGCACGTCCGGGCCGGCCACCGTGTCGTTTCCCGGCGTCGACACCACCAATTTCAACAATCCGGCCAACGTCGCCAATGGCGGCAGCTGGTCGGATTCGGTGAAGGTCACCGACAAGGAGACCTACGGCCAAGTCGACGGCAGTCTGCGCGTGGATTGGGGGATCCTGCAGAGCGCCAAGTTCGGCGTGCGTTATGCGGAACACAAGCGCACCGATGAGGGCAACAACTACGGCTGCTCCACCGATCCGAACGATCCCTGCTTCACCACCCCGGCCCTGGCCCTGCCGGCGCCGGCCTGGCCCGGCTGGGTGTCGCCCGGCAATTTCGGCTCAGGCATAGGCATGGGTCCGGGATACCTGCAGCATTTCTGGGTGCTCAAGCCGAATGACATCGCCGCCTGGGAAATTCAGTACAACAATGTGTCGCAGGGCCCCAATTACCAGGGCAGCTTTCTCATCGACGAGAAGGACTCCGCCGCTTATGCGATGGCGACGCTCGCCGGCGAACAGTGGCGCGGCAATGTGGGCGTGAGGTTCGTCCACACGGCACAGCTCAGCAACTCATGGAATCTCGACGTCAACAGCAATTTCGTGCCCGCGTCGGTGTCGCACGATTTCAACGACGTTCTGCCGAGCGCAAACTTCAAGTACGATGTGACGAAGGACCTGGTGGCGCGCTTCGCGGTGTCGAAGACCATGTCGCGCGCCGACTACTCCTCGCTCTCGCCCGCGGTGACCTTGAACAATCTCGATCTCACCGGTACCGGCGGCAACGCGGACTTGAAGCCGATCCGCTCCACCAACTACGACGCCGGGCTTGAATGGTATTTCGCGCCGCAGTCGATTCTGTCGATTGCCGTGTTCTACATGGACATGCCATCGTACGTGACCTACGGCTACAACAGCCGGCCCTTCCTCGACACCACGACGGATCAGATCGCCAACTTCATCGTCACTTCGCCGTTCAATATTTCCGCCAACAATCGCGGCGTGGAGCTCTCCTGGCAGCAGCCCTTGTGGGGAGGCTTCGGCGCATTGGCCAACTACACGTATGCGGACGGCCACTCGGCCGATGGCCAGTCGCTGGTCGGCTCATCGAAGGACACCGCCAATGGCGAGATCTACTACGAGCAGCATGGATTCAGCGCCCGCGTGGCGTACACCTACCGCTCCTCCTTCCTGGTGGGTCTCGCCAACGTGACCTCGCAATACGAGGGCGGGATCGGGACAGTGGCGGCATCGGTGAACTACAAGATCAACGAGCACATTTCGATGACCTTCGACGGGCTCAATCTGAACAATCCGGTTCTCAAGTACTACTCCAATCCGCAGCAGCCGCAGGCGTTCTACACCAACGGGCGGCAGTATTACTTGGGCGTGCGGCTGTCCTTGTAGCCACCCCGCGCACCGTTGCACCGGCGCCGCGCGATTCGATTCAATCGCGGCGGATGACGATGGGAAGCGAGGAGGACAGACCGCCGTCCACGGCGATGGCCTGGCCGTTCACGTAGGACGAGGCATCGGAGGCGAGGAACAGCGCGGTCTGTGCGATCTCGTTGGGAACGCCGAACCGCCGCAGGGGATTGAGCTGTCCGATCTTGCCTTCGCTGCCGCGCGCACGCGCTTGTTCGAATATGGGTCGGGTCATGCCGGTTTCGATCAGCCCCGGACAAATGGCGTTCACCCGCACGCCGGTACCGGTGAGTTGGTTGGCCGCGGTTTGCACGAGGCTGATGACGCCGGCCTTGCTGGCGCTGTAGGGCATGGGGCCGGCGCCGGACCTCAAGCCCGCCACCGAGGCCGTGCAGATAATGGAACCGCGCCGCCGCTTGACCATCTCGAGAGCCGCATACTTGGCGGCTAGAAACGCGCCGATCAGGTTAACCTTGAGAACCCGCGTCCAATGTTCGGCGGTTTCTTCGAAGAAGGGCACCGGGTCGCCGCTGATGCCGGCATTCGCGTAGCACACATCGAGACCGCCATATTCCTTCACCGCGAGGGCCACGGCGCCGGCAACGTCGGCCTCTTCGGAGGAATCCTTGACGAGCGCGATGGCGCGCCCGCCCGCCGCACGAATGGCCGACACGGTGGCCTCGACTTGCGGGGCGAGGTCCAGCGCCACCACCGCGGCGCCCTCGGCGGCGAACAGCATTGCGCTGGCGCGGCCGATGCCGCTGGCCGCGCCCGTGACGAGAGCGATTTTGCCTTGTAATGTATTCATGCGTTTTCCAACGGCTAAATCAATGCAATGGGGTTGATGGGGCTGCCCAGGCCGCGGTCGATGCGCAGCGGCGCAACCACGAACATGAACTCGTAAATTTCATCGCGGGCCAATTCGTCCAGGAACAGCAGTTCCAACAGATAGCGCGTGATTCACGCCGGGCTGCGCGCGGTCATATTCTTCGGGATGGTGTTTCCACAGCTGCGGCTGACCGTTCATGACGATGGGATCCTTGAAGTTATGGATTAGTATTACCCTGGTGTCCCGCCATGGCAACTCAAGAGCAAACGTGAGAGACGATTTCACCGGCGTGCGATCGGTGTATGGGCACGCCGAACTCGATCGCGTCCTCAATCCGAGAAGCATCGCCATCGTCGGAGCCTCTCCCAAAGCCGGATCGTTCGGCGATCGGGTGCTCGGCAACCTGGCCGGCTTCGACGGCGATATTTTTCTCGTCAACTCGAAGTACGAACAGCTGGGCGAACGGCGCTGCTTCCCCACCATCGCCTCGCTGCCCCTCGTTCCGGATTGCGTCGCGGTCACCGTGCCGCGCGAATCCGTCGAAGGCATCGTGCGCGAGGCGGCGCAGCTGGGCGCCGGCGGCGTCATTCTGTACGCGTCGGGCTATGCGGAAACGCAGCTGCCGGAGCGCATCGAACAGCAGCGGCGCCTCGGCGCCATTGCGCGCGAATCGGGCCTGAAAGTCCTCGGTCCGAATTGCTTGGGGATGGTGAATTACCTGCGCCGGGCGCGCATTTCGTTTTCCGAATTTCCAGCGCCGCGGCAGATGCGGGACATTTCGGTCGGCATCGCGAGCCAGTCGGGGGCGCTGGCGCAGTCTCTGGCGCAGGCCATCGAATGCGGCGCATCGGTCAGCCACGCGCTGTGCGCGGGCAACCAGGCGGATGTCGACGTGGCCGACCTCGTTGCCTATCTTGCCGAAGAGCCCTCGTGCCAAGCCATCGCCTGCGCATTCGAGGGCATGACCCACCCGCAGCGCCTGCTGGAAGCCGCGCACCTCGCGTGGCGCAACGGCAAACCGCTATTGATCAACAAGATTGCAACCGGAACCTTGGGCGCCGCCGCGGCGATTTCGCACACCGGAAGCTTGGCGGGCTCGGATAGCGCCTACCGGGCGGCGTTCGAACGGGGCGGCGCCATCGTGGTCGAGGAATTCGAAGGTCTGATGGAGGCCGCGGCGTTTTTCGCCAAGGCGCCCCCGCCGAAGGCCCGCGGCGTGGCCGTGATCGCCACCTCCGGCGGCGCCGCCATCATGGCCGCGGACAAGGCGGAATTGCACCGCGTTTCCCTGCCGCAGCCCACCGAGGAAGCGCGGCGCGTGCTCGAGGCCAACATTCCGGATTTCGGCTCCGCGCGCAATCCCTGCGACGTCACCGGACAGGTGATCAACAATCCGCAGTCCATGTCGGCCTGCGGCGAGGCGCTGCTGTCCGATCCCAACTACGGCGCGCTCGTCGTGCCGCAGACTCTGGCCTACGATCCGCACAAGCCGCGGGTGGCGGCCTTCAGAAGATTGTCGCAACAATACGGCAAGATCACCTGCAATGTGCTGCTGTCCGGCTGGCTGCAGGGGCCGGGCGCTCTCGACGCGGAGATCGATCCGCACGTGGCGCTGTTCCGCTCGATGGATCGATGCTTTCGCAGCCTGGCGGCCTGGCACCATCGCGCCGACCTTCTGGCGCGCGGCGAACGCATCGTGGCTCGCGTCTCCGACCCGGCGGCCGCGGCGGCGGCCGCGCGGCTGATCGCGGAGGCGCCGCACGATGCGCTCACGGAACGCGAGTCGAAGGCGGTCCTTGCGCTCTACGGCATCCCCACGGTGCGCGAAATGAGCGCCGACTCGGCCGACGCCGCGGTCGCTGCCGCCATGGCGCTCGGATTTCCGGTGGCGCTCAAGGTCGAATCCCCCGACATCGTCCATAAGACCGAAGCGGGCGCCGTGGCACTCGGGGTGCGCTCGAACGCGGAACTGCGCGCAGCCTACGATCGCATCCTCGCCAATGCCAGGGCATATGCGCCGCAGGCGAGGATTCGCGGCGTGCTGCTGCAGCCCATGGTGCCGCGGGGCGTCGAGGTGGTGGCCGGTGTGCGCGTCGACCCGGGGTTCGGTCCCCTGATCGTGGTCGGATTCGGCGGCGTGCTGGTGGAACTGCTGCGCGATTCCGCGGTCGAGCTGGCGCCCGTCAACCTGCCTGAGGCGATGCGCATGCTGCGCAAGCTCAAGGGCGCGGCTTTGTTCGACGGTTTCCGCGGTGCCGCCGCGGTGAACCTCGTGCGTCTCGCCGACAGCATCGTCCGCCTCTCGGAATTCGCGGCCGATCAATGCGGCAACATGCTCGAAGTCGATATCAATCCCATTATTTGCGACGGCGAGGCGTCCACCGCCGTGGATGCCTTGATCGTGCGGCGCAGCCTATAATGCCGCCACCCGCCACCCGCCACCCGCCACGACAGGAGGTTCCCCCATGTCCGACGAACCCAGCACTCTTTCACGCCGTGAGTTCACTGCGCTATCCATCGCGGCCGGCGTCGCCGCGGCGGCCAGCGCCTCCGGCGCCGCGGCGGAGACGATCGATACCGACGTGCAGGTAACGACTCCGGCCGGCGTCTGCGATGCCGCGCTCGTTCGTCCGCAGCACGGCGCGTGGCCGGGCGTGATTCTGTTCGCCGACGTGTTCGGACTTCGACCGACCATGCGCGGCATGGCGAAGCGCGTGGCCGCGCACGGATTCACCGTATTGGTGCCGAATCCGTTTTACCGCACGGCCAAGCCTCCGGGTCTGCCGCTCGACATCGATTTCAACAACCCGGCGGACCGCGCCAAAATCGATGTGTTGCGCGCGCCGTTGACCAGCGACGCCGTCATGCAAGACGCCGCGGCGTACGTAAAATTCCTCGATTCGCAGCCCTCGGTCGCCAAGAAGGCGAAGATCGGGGTGTTCGGCTACTGCATGGGCGGTCCGATGACCATGCAGGCGGCCGCCGCCAATCCCGACCGAATCGGCGCGGGTGCCTCGTTTCACGGCGGCGGGCTGGTGACCGACAAGCCGGACAGCCCGCATCTGTTGGTGCCGAAAATCAAGGCGAAGTACTACTTCGGCATTGCGATGAATGACGATCAGCGGCAGCCCGATGCGAAGCTCAAGCTGGATGAATCCTTCAAGGCGGCGAAGCTTGCGGCGAAAATCGAAGTTTACGACGGCTGCCTGCATGGCTGGTGCGTGAAGGACATGCCGCTGCAAGCGGGCAAACCCATCTACAACGAACCGCAGGCCGAGCGCGCGTGGAGCGAGTTGCTGAGCCTTTTCAAACGCGCCCAAGCGTAAAGTGCGCCCACCTGTAAAGCGCGCATCAATGACCGAAGCCTTCATCTGTGATTTCGTGCGAACGCCCATCGGCCGCTTCGAAGGCGCGCTGGCGCGGGTGCGTGCCGATGATCTTGCGGCGGCCGCGATCAAGCAGCTTGTCGTTCGCAATGCCGCCATCGGCGAGGCGGTGGACGAAGTGTTCATGGGCTGCGCGAACCAGGCCGGCGAGGACAATCGCAACGTCGCGCGCATGGCCTTGCTGCTGAGCGGACTGCCCGCGCACGTGCCGGGAGTCACGCTGAACCGCTTGTGCGCGTCCGGATTGGATGCAGTGGCCGCGGCGGCTCGAGCCATCCGTGCCGGCGAAATCGAGCTCGCCATCGCCGGCGGAGTGGAGTCCATGACCCGCGCTCCCTTCGTGATCCCTAAGGCGGAGCGCGCCTTTCAGCGCAGCACGGAAATCCATGACACGACCATCGGCTGGCGCTTCGTAAACGCGCAGATGAAAGCCCTGTACGGCGTCGATTCGATGCCGGAAACCGGTGAAAACGTCGCGGCGGATTTCAAGGTATCGCGCCAGGATCAGGACGCCTTCGCGTTCCGCTCGCAACAGCGCGCCGCGCGCGCCCAGGACGCGGGGGTGTTCGCCCTCGAGATCGTGCCCGTGACGGTGCCGCAAGGGAAGGGCGCTCAGGCGTTCGTCGTCGAACGCGACGAGCAGCCGCGCCCGGAGACCACGCTCGAGGGACTCGCGAAGCTCAAGCCCGTGGTGCATGCCGGCGGCACCGTCACGGCCGGGAACGCATCGACAATCAACGACGGCGCCGCCGCGCTGCTTCTGGCATCCGGCGCCGCCGTGGAGAAACACGGGCTCAAGCCGCGCGCGCGCGTATTGGGTTTCGCCTCCGCGGGCGTCGCGCCGCGCATCATGGGGATCGGACCGGTGCCGGCGGTGGAGCGGCTGGTGAATCGGCTGCAGCTCAAGGTCGCCGATTTCGACGTGATCGAACTCAACGAGGCCTTCGCCTCGCAGGCGCTGGCCTGCATGCGCGCGTTGGGACTAGCGGATGACGCCGAACACGTCAACAGCAATGGCGGTGCCATCGCGCTGGGTCATCCGCTCGGAATGTCGGGCGCGCGCATCGCGGGGGCGGGAGTTCAGGAATTGCTGCGCCGCTCGGGCCGCTATGGCCTGGCCACGATGTGCGTCGGGGTGGGACAAGGCGCCGCGCTGGCATTCGAACGAGTTTGAGCGAATGACGCCGAAGCTGCTACATTACTAGAACTAAGGCGGAACTCAGTTCTGCAGGTTGGAATTGAGGGGTTGGCATGAGCAAACTGAGTTTCGAGCTAAGGGACGGCGTCGCCGTGCTCACGCTCGACAATCCGCCGGTCAACAGTCTTGGCCACGAACTGCGATTGGGAATCATCGAGGGCCTGGAGCGGGCGAATGCCGATCCGGGCATCGGCGCCGTGCTGCTGATCGGCGCGGGGGCGGGCTTTTCCGGCGGCGCCGATATCCGTGAATTCGGCACGCCCAAGGCGGTGGCACATCCCAATCTGCGGACCGTGCTCGGCGAGATCGAAGCCAGTCCCAAGCCGGTCATCGCCGCCATCGGCGGTGTGTGCATGGGCGGCGGCCTCGAGTTGGCGCTGGCCTGCCATTACCGGGTCGGCGTACCGGGTGCCAAGATTGCGCTGCCCGAAGTCAAGTTGGGGCTCCTGCCCGGCGCCGGCGGCACCCAGCGGCTGCCGCGTGTTCTCGGTGTCGAAGCCGCGCTCAACATGATCGTCTCGGGTGCGACGGTGCCTTCCGAGAAGCTCAAGGGCACGCCGCTGTTCGACGCCTTCGGCGAAGGGGATTTGCTGGACAGCGCCTTGGGTCTGGCGCGCAGGGTGATTGCGGAAAAGATGCCGCGCAAGCGGGTGCGCGATTTGAGCATCGACATGCCGAATGCCGAGGCCTATTTCCAATTCGCGCGCAATACCGTCAAAGCCGCGGCGGGTCCCTACCCCGCGCCTCTGGCCTGCGTCGAGGCGGTCGCCGCGGCCGTCGAGAAGCCCTTCGAGGCCGGGCTGAAGCGCGAGCGCGAACTCTTTACCACGCTGATGCTGTCGCCCGAGTCGGCGGCGCTGCGTCACATATTCCAAGCCGAGAGGGCGGCCTCGCACATCATCGGCGTTCCCGACGACACAGCGGTGCGGCGCATCGCCCGGATCGGCGTCATCGGCGCCGGAACCATGGGCGGCGGCATCACCATGAGCGCCATCAATGCGGGCCTGCCGGTGGTGCTGCTGGAGACGCAACAGGACGCGCTCGACCGCGGCCTCGCCAACATCCGGCGCAATTATCAGGGCGCGCTGCGCAAGGGCACGCTCAACGAGGCCAGCCTGGCGCAGCGCCTCGCGCTGATCACCCCGACGCTGGATTATGCGCTGCTTGGCGATGTCGACCTGGTCATCGAGGCGGTGTTCGAGAACATGGACGTGAAGCGCCAGGTGTTCGGGAAGCTGGATGCAGTGGTGCGGCCGGGAGCCGTGCTCGCGTCCAACACGTCGGCGCTGAATCTCGATGACATCGCGAGCTTCACGCGCCGCCCGCAGGACGTGATCGGATTGCATTTTTTCAGCCCCGCGAATGTGATGCGCCTGCTCGAGGTGGTGCGCGGTGCGAAGACGGCGAACGACGTGCTGGCCACCGCCATGCGCCTGTCGAAGACCCTGGGCAAGATCGCGGTCGTGTCCGGCGTATGCGATGGATTCATCGGCAACCGCATGCTGGCCCGCTACGGCGCGGCCGCTCACGACATGCTCATGGCCGGCGCGCTGCCGCAGGAAATCGATGCGGCACTTCAGGACTTCGGCATGGCCATGGGACCGTTTCGCGTGGGCGACCTGGCCGGGCTCGATATCGGATGGGCGCTGCGCAAGCGCCGCTCGGCCGAATTTCCCGACCGCGATTTCACCACCGTGGCGGACGATTTATGCGAGGCCGGCCGCTTCGGCCAAAAAACCGGCGCCGGCTGGTATCGCTACGAAGCGGGCTCGCGCAGCCCGATTCCGGATCCCAAGGTCACGGCCATCATCGAGCAGTACCGGAGCAAAAAAGGCATTGCGCCGCGCAAAGTGAGCGCGCAGGAAATCGTCGAGCGCTGCATCTATGCGCTGATCAACGAAGGCGCGCGCATTCTGGAAGACGGCATCGCGCAGCGATCCTCGGACATCGACCTGGTCTACTTGAACGGCTACGGCTTTCCCGCCTACCGCGGCGGCCCCATGTTCTATGGCGATACCACGGGCCTGCACGAGATTGCGCGCACCCTCGAGCGCATCGCGGCCGAGCCCGGCAGCGACAAGAGCTTCTGGACGCCGGCGCCGCTGCTCACGCGTCTGGCCCGTGAAGGCCAAACCTTCACCGCATACAAAGGAAACCTCAAGTGACAGACGCGGTCATCGTCTCCACGGCGCGCACCGGCCTCGGCAAGAGCTGGAAGGGTGCATTCAACATGACGTATGGCGCGACGCTGGGCGCACATTCGGTGCGCCACGCGGTGGAGCGCGCCGGCATCGAGCCCGGCGAAGTCGAGGACGTGATCATGGGCTCCACCTTCGGCGAGGGCACCACGGGCGGCAACATCGCGCGCGCGATCGCGCTGCGCGCCGGCCTGCCCACGAGCACGGCGGGCTTGAGCATCAATCGATTCTGCAGCTCGGGGCTGCAGTCCATCGCTCTGGCCGCGCAGCGCGTCATGACCGAAGGCGCGGCGGTGATCGTCGCCGGCGGCGTGGAGAGCATTTCGTGCGTGCAGAACGAGGCGAACACCCACATGCGCCGCGATCCGTGGCTGATCGAGCACAAGCCGACGCTGTATTGGAACATGCTGCAGACCGCCGAAACCGTGGCCAAGCGCTACCACATTTCCAAGGAGGCGCAGGATGAGTACGGGGTGCGCAGTCAGCTGCGCGCGGCGGCCGCGCAGGCTGCGGGCAAATTCAAGGACGAGATCGTGCCCATGACCACGACCATGGGCGTCGCCGATAAAGCGACCGGCACGATCGGCATGCGCGAAGTCACCATCGCCGCCGACGAGGGCATACGGCCCGACACCACGCTCGAAGCCGTCGCGCAGATCCGCCCGGCCATGCCGGGCGGGGTGGTCACGGCGGGCAACGCCAGCCAGTTCTCCGACGGCAGCAGCGCGGTGGTCGTCATGGACGGCAAGCTGGCGGAGCGGCGCGGTCTCAAGCCGCTGGGGATATTCCGCGGCTTTGCGGTCGCGGGCTGCGAGCCCGACGAGATGGGCATCGGCCCGATTTATGCGGTACCGCGCTTGCTCGAGCGGACCGGCTACAAGGTCGGCGACATCGATCTGTGGGAGCTCAACGAGGCCTTCGCCGTTCAGGTTCTTTACTGCCGCGACAAGCTGGGCATTCCCGACGAGCGGCTCAACGTCAACGGCGGCGCGATCGCGGTCGGTCATCCTTACGGGGTGAGCGGCGCCCGCCTCACGGGACATGCGCTCATCGAAGGCAAGCGCCGCGGCGCGCGGCTCGTGGTCGTGACCATGTGCATCGGCGGCGGGCAGGGCGCCGCCGGTCTATTCGAGGTGGCGTGATGGGGGTGCGCGAATTATTCGAGCTCAAGGACAAAGTGGCGCTCATCACCGGGGGCTCGCGCGGTCTCGGGCTGCAGATTGCGCAGGGTCTCGGCGAAATGGGCGCCAGAATTGCGATCAGCGCGCGCAAGCCCGACGAACTCGAAGAGGCCAAGAGCCGGCTCGCGAAGCAGGGTATCGACGCCCTCACCGTGGTCAACGATCTCACCCAACCGGAACAAGTGCCGGCGCTGGTGGAGGCGGTCGTTCAGCATTACGGCGCGATCAATATTCTGGTCAACAACGCCGGCACGAGCTGGGGCGCGCCGGCCGAGGAGTATCCCGCCGATGCCTGGAACAAAGTCATGACCTTGAACGCCACCAGCGTGTTCCTGCTGAGCCAGGCGGTGGCGACCCGCTGCTTCATACCGCAGCGCTCGGGCAATATCATCGTCATTGCCTCGGTCGCAGCGCTGCGCACCGGAATGAACATGAAAGCCGTCGCCTACTACACTTCGAAGGCGGCGGCCTTGCAATTGACGCGCGCGCTGGCCGCCGAGTGGGGCCCCTTCGGCATTCGCGTCAACGCGATCTGCCCGGGATTCTTCCCCTCGAAGATGTCGAGCGGCTTGCTCGAAAAGATCGAAGCCGCGGTGATCAGACAAACTCCGCTGGGCCGCCTCGGCAACGACACTGATCTGATGGGCGCCGCGGTGTACCTGGCGTCGGACGCCTCGCGGCATGTCACCGGTCAGTACATCGCCGTGGACGGCGGCGCGTCGAATGCATGAGGCGCGTCCAATGCGTAAGCCGTGAGCAGCCCGGCTGCGGGACTGCGGCCTCCCCCGGCACAACACGCCGTCGATACGGCGCGGCTCGCCGACTGGATGCGGGCGCACGTCGACGGCTTCGTGGGACCCGTCGACGTGCAGAAGTTCACCGGCGGTCAATCCAACCCCACATTCCTGGTGCAATCGGCCGATCATCGCTATGTGCTCAGGCGCAAGCCGCCGGGCAAGCTGCTGCCCTCGGCCCATGCCGTCGATCGCGAGTTTCGGGTCATCTCGGCGCTCGCGCACACCGAGGTTCCCGTCGCCAAGGCGTACGCCCTGTGCGAGGACGACTCGGTGATCGGCGCGGCGTTTTACATCATGGACTATGTCGAGGGGCGCTTGTTTTGGGATGCCGCACTGCCCGAGGTGGCGGCCGCCGACCGCGCCGCGATCTACGGGGAAATGACGCGCGTGATCGCAGCGCTGCACGCCGTGGACTATGCCGCGGTGGGTTTGAGCGACTACGGCAAGGTCGGCCGCTACATCGAGCGTCAAGTGGCGCGCTGGACGCAGCAGTATCGCGCGTCGCAAACCGAATCCATCGATGCCGTCGAACGGCTCATCGAGTGGCTGCCGAAGCACATACCGGCCGACGAAGCAACCAGCATCGTGCACGGCGATTTCCGTCTCGACAAC
This sequence comes from Steroidobacteraceae bacterium, assembly GCA_035314705.1. Classification (GTDB taxonomy): domain Bacteria; phylum Pseudomonadota; class Gammaproteobacteria; order Steroidobacterales; family Steroidobacteraceae; genus Bog-1198. The sequence goes on from DATFZF010000127.1 coordinate 25,226, forward strand.
GCGATATTTCATCCGCATGAGCCGCGAATCCTGGCGGTGTTGGACTGGGAGCTGTCCACCCTGGGCCACCCGCTGGTCGATCTGGCGTATCTTTGCATGCGCTATCATTTTTCGGCCGAGCATTTCAAGGGCCTCGGCGGGCTGGATACGGCGGCCCTGCGGATTCCGAGCGAGGCCGAGTGCGTGGCGGATTATTGCCGGCGGCGGGGGCGAGGGCCGATCGCGCCGCAGGATTGGGCCTATTATCTGGCATTCAACATGTTCCGCCTGACGGGAATTCTGCAGGGTGTGCTGGCGCGCGCCTTGCAAGGCAACGCCTCGAACACCACTGCCTTGGAAGCGGGCCGCAGGGCACGGCCGCTCGCCGAGCAGGCGTGGGCGCTGGTGCAACGCTCATTCGACGCATAAGACGCTCAAGACAAGGCAAGGTGCAGCATGGATTTCTCGCACAGCGATAAGGTTCGCGCCCTTCAGGAACAGGTGACCGCGTTCATGGACGCGCATGTCTACCCGGCCGAGGCGCGCTTCGACGAGGAAATGGAAAAGTACCGCCGCAGCGGCAATCCCTGGCAGCCCACCGTGATCATGGAAGACTTGAAGCGCAAGGCGAAAGCGCAGAATCTGTGGAACCTGTTCCTGCCGCATTCCGAGCACGGCGCCGGCCTCACCAATCTCGAATACGCGCCGCTGTGCGAAATCATGGGCCGCTCGCATATCGCGCCGGAGGCGTTCAATTGCTCGGCGCCCGATACGGGCAACATGGAGGTCCTGGCCCGCTACGGCACGCCGGCACAGCAGCAGCGCTGGCTGGTACCGCTGCTCGAGGGGCGAATTCGCTCCGCCTTCGCCATGACCGAGCCCGACGTGGCGTCGAGCGATGCGACGAATATTCAGTCCTCCATCGTGCGCAATGGCGATCACTACGTGATCAACGGCCGCAAATGGTGGACGTCGGGCGCGGGCGATCCGCGCTGCGAGATTCTGATTTTCATGGGCAAGACCGATACGACGGCGCGGCTGCACAGCCAGCAGTCGATGATTCTCGTGCCCATGAACACGCCGGGCATCAACCGCCGGCGGCAGCTGAACGTGTATGGCTACGATCATGCGCCGCACGGCCACTCGCAGATCGAGTTCGTCGACGTGCGCGTGCCCGCGGAGAACATCCTGCTGGGCGAGGGACGCGGCTTCGAGATTGCGCAGGGGCGCCTCGGCCCCGGTCGCATCCACCACTGCATGCGTCTGATCGGGCTTGCGGAACGGGCCCTGGAATTGCTGTGCAAGCGGGCCCAGCAGCGCGTTGCGTTCGGCAAGCGCCTGGCGGAACAGGGCGTGACGCTGGAGCGCATCGCCGAATCCAGGATATTGATCGACCAGGCGCGCTGGCTGGTGCTGAATGCCGCCTACATGATGGACACGGTCGGCAACCGCGCCGCCAAGAAAGAGATCGCCATGATCAAGGTGGCCGCGCCGAACATGGCCCTGCAAGTCATCGACTGGGCGATCCAGGTGCACGGCGGCGGCGGCGTCAGCGACGACTTTCCGCTCGCGGCCGCGTGGGCGGGGGCGCGCACTCTGCGCTTCGCCGACGGCCCCGACGAAGTACATCGCGAACAGATCGGCAAGCTCGAGCTGGCGCGCCATCGGCCGAGCGACGCGGCCGCGCCTAAGCACTAGCCGCCGGGGGCGCTGCATGTCGGAGCGACATTTCAAATTCTGGCCGGCTCATGCCATGCGCAATCTGGATGTGCCGGCGACCAACCTCTTCTACAACGCCGAGGTGTCGGCGCGCCGTTATCCGAACAAGCCCTTCCTGGTGTTCTACGACACGGCGGTGACCTTCGCCGAGATGCACGACGAGGCCACGCGCCTGGCCGGTTTTCTCGAGCGGCAGTGCGGGGTGCGCAAGGGCGATCGGGTGCTGCTGTTCATGCAGAACAGCCCGCAGTTCGTCATCGGCTACTACGGCATTCTGCGCGCCAATGCCGTCGTCGTGCCGGTCAATCCCATGAATCTGACCCAGGAGCTGCTGCGCTTGGGCTTGGACGCCGGGGCGGCCACGGTGATCGTGTCGCAGGAGCTGTATTCGCGCGTCGAACCGCTGCTCGCCGGCGGCGACCTCAAGAACGCGATCGTCGCCGCCTATTCGGATTACCTGAAGCAACCCACGTCGCTCACGGTTCCGGAATTCATTTCCGCGCCGCGAATGGACATCGCGAGACCCGGCGTCGTGTTGTGGCGCGACGCGCTCGCGGCCGATTTGCAGCCTGGACCTTTGACGGCCGGGCCGGACGATCTGTGCGTCATGCCGTACACCTCCGGCACCACCGGAGTTCCCAAGGGCTGCATGCACACGCACCGCACCGTGATGCACACGGCGGTCGGCAGCATGAACTGGTTCACGGTGCAGGCGGAAATGACGCTGATGGCGGTGGCGCCGTTGTTTCATGTGACCGGCATGCAGGGAGGCATGAACGGACCTCTGTACATCGGCAACACCGTGGTGATGCTGCCGCGCTGGGATCGGTGCGCCGCCGCGGAGTTGGTGCAGCGCTATCGGATTTCGAGCTGGACGGCGATCCCGACCATGATTCAGGACTTCTTTGCGAACCCCGATATCGCCAAGTACGACTTGAGCTCGATACGGCGCCTGAGCGGCGGCGGCGCGGCCATGCCCTCGGCAGTCGCGCAGCGGCTGGAAAACATGGGAGTGACCTATCTCGAAGGGTACGGGCTGTCGGAGACCATTGCGGCGTCACATATCAATCCGGGCGAGCGTTCGAAGAAGCAGTGTCTGGGGATACCCATTTATGGCGTCGATTCGCGGGTGGTGGACCCCGCGACCTTGCGCGAACTGCCGCCGGGCGAGGTGGGCGAGATCATTACGCACGGCCCGCAAGTATTCCTGGGCTACTGGAACAAGCCCGAGGACACGGCACAGGCCTTCGTCGACATCGACGGCAAGCGCTTCTTGCGCACCGGCGATCTCGGCAGAATCGACGAAGACGGCTACTTTTTCATGGTCGATCGGCTGAAGCGCATGATCAACGCCTCCGGATACAAGGTCTGGCCGACCGAAGTGGAGTCCCTGATGTACCAGCATCCGGCGATTCTCGAAGCCTGCGTCATCGGCACCAAGGATGCGCACCGAGGCGAGACCGTCAAGGCCGTGGTGGTGCTGCGGCCGGAGTGGCGCGAGCGGACCGATGCGCAGCAGATCATGGACTGGTGCAGACAGAACATGGCGGCCTACAAGGCCCCTCGCATTGTGGAATTCGTCGAGGCTCTCCCTAAGTCGGGTTCCGGCAAGATCATGTGGCGCGAGCTGCAGGACCGCGAAGCCACCGTCAACCAACCGGCGATTACCTCATGAAAGCACTGCTCAGCAAACAACCCGGCGGTCCCGACACGCTGGTGCTCGAGGACATTCCGGATCCCGTGCCGGCCGCAGGCCAGGTGCGCATCGCCGTGCGCGCCTGCGGAGTCAACTACCCCGATCTTCTGATCATCCAGGATCTGTACCAATTCAAGCCGCCGCGTCCCTTTGCGCCCGGCGGCGAGGTGGCCGGAGTGGTGGATGCGGTGGGCGGAGGTGTCGAGCAATTCGTAGCCGGCGACCGCGTGATGCTCTCTCCCGCGCGCAGCGGCATGGCCGAGAAAGCCGTGGGGCTCGCGAGCAATTGCTGGAAAATCCCGGATTCCATGCCCTTCGACCAAGCCGCCGCCCTGCTCATGACCTACGGCACATCGCAGCATGCGCTCAAGGACCGGGCACAGCTCAAGCCGAACGAAACCCTGTTGGTGCTCGGCGCGGGGGGCGGCGTCGGCCTCGCGGCGGTGGAGTTGGGCAAGGCGATGGGCGCGCGGGTGGTGGCGGCCGCGTCGAGCGCCGAGAAGCTCGCTCTGGCGCGCGAGCATGGTGCTGACGAGGGCGTGCAGTATCCAGCCGGGCCGCTGGACAAGACGCAGGCGCGCACGGTCACCGACAGTTTCAAGGCCGCCTGCGGCGCCGAGGGCGCTCACGTCATCTACGACGGCGTGGGCGGGGACTACACCGAGGCGGCGCTGCGGGCGATCGCTTATCAGGGCCGGCATCTGGTGGTCGGGTTCCCCGCCGGCATTCCCAAACTGCCGCTGAATCTGCCGCTGCTCAAGAGCTGCCAGATCGTCGGTGTGTTCTGGGGCGAGTTCACCACCCGCCATCCGGCGCTGCACGCCGCCAATGTCGCGGAGCTGATGGCGCTGTATCTCAAGGGGCGAATCAAACCGGCCGTCACGGAGCGCTTCCCGCTGGCGCGCGGCGGCGAAGCGATCGCCAGGCTCGGCTCGCGTGAAGCGCGCGGCAAAGTGGTGGTGATGATCGACTGAACCCGTTGGAGAAAAGCCGCATGGACTTGAAATTCACCCCCGACCAAGAGGCATTTCGCGCCCAGGTGCGCGCCTTCATCGAGGCAGAGCTGCCCGCCGATATTCGCGCCCGTTCGCGCTTGGGGAAGCGCATGCAGAAGGACGACATGACGCGCTGGCAGAAAATTCTCGACCGGCACGGCTGGGGCGCCGTGATGTGGCCGCAGCGCTTCGGCGGCAGCGGCTGGGACGTCGTACAACAGCATATTTTCGAGGAGGAGCGGGCCGACATCGGCGCGCCTCCGCAGAACGCCTTTTCATTGAGGATGCTGGGACCGGTGTTGATGACCTTCGCCAATGCCGCGCAGCAGGAATATTTCTTGCCGCGGATCATTGCAGGCGAGGATTGGTGGTGTCAGGGGTATTCGGAGCCGGGATCGGGATCGGATCTCGCCAGCTTGCGCACCAGCGCCGTGCGCCAGGGCGATCACTATCTCGTCAATGGACAAAAGACCTGGAATACCCTGGGTCAGTACGCCGACTGGATCTTTTGCCTGGTGCGCACCAGCAGCGAAGGCCGGCCGCAGCAGGGGATTTCCTTTCTCCTGATCGACATGAAGTCGCCCGGCATCACGGTGCGGCCCATCACCATGCTGGACGGCGAGCATGAGATCAACGAGATCTGGTTCGACAATGTGCGGGTGCCGCTGCAGAACCTGGTCGGCGAGGAAAACAAGGGTTGGACCTATGCGAAATTCCTGCTGACGCACGAGCGCACCAACAATGCCGGCATCGGCTTCTGCAAACGCGCGTTGAAGAAGCTCAAGGAAATCGCCGCCGAGCAGCTTTCAAACGGCCGGCCGCTGCTCGACGACCCGCGCTTTCGCGACCGCATCGCCCAGGTGGAACTCGAGCTGATGGCGCTCGAGATCACCAATCTGCGGGTCCTGTCCGCCGTGGCGAACGAGTCCCGCACCCTGGGGCCGGAGGTGTCGGTGCTCAAGATCAAGGGTTCCGAAATTCAACAAATGCTCGCCGAGCTGCAGATGCAGGCCTTGGGGCCCGATGCCCTGCCTTACCTGCGCGAAGGCTTAGGAATGGACTGGGTTCCCGATCCGCTGCTGGCGCGGCATTATCCACCGTACGCGCCGCCGCTCTCGGGCCAGTATTTCAATCTGCGCAAGACCACGATCTACGCGGGTTCGACGGAAATCCAGAAGAACATCATCTCGCAGCAGATCCTGGGTCTGTAGAGAGCCGCCATGGATTTCAACTACAGCAACGAACAAATGGCGCTGCAGGAAACCTTGCAGCGCTTCATCGCCCGCGACTACGGTTTCGAACAGCGGCGCGAACTCGCCCGCTCGACCCTGGGGTTTTCGGCGGGAGCATGGGCGCAGTATGCGAGCCTGGGGCTCTTGTCTCTGCCCTTCCCGGAAGAGTACGGCGGTCTCGGCGGCAATGGCGTCGACATCATGCTGGTGATGGAACTGGCCGGCCGCGGACTGTTGCTCGAGCCCTATTTGAGCAGCGTCGTCATGGGCGGCGGATTGATCCGTGCCGCCGCCGCCGAGCCGCTCAAACGATCGATGCTGCCGCGAATCGGCGCCGGGGAGCTCAAGCTGGCGCTCGCCTGCTACGAGGCCGGAGGGCGCTACGATTTGTCCCACGTCGCCTGCACCGCCGTATACCGCGGCGGCGGCTGGCGCCTCTCGGGTGAGAAGACGGTGGTGCTCGACGCGCCGTCGGCGGATTATCTGTTGGTATCGGCTCGCAGCAGCGGCGAAGTTGGCGATTCCAACGGCATTTCCCTGTTCCTGGTCGCGCGCGAAGCCCCGGGGGTGTCGCTGTCCGCGTATCCCACGCAGTCGGGCGGCCGCGCCGCCGATGTGGGACTCGAGGACGTGGCGCTCGACGCGAACGCCCTGATCGGAGTGGTGGACGGCGGCTTGAGTCCGGTCGAATGGGCCGTGGACCAAGGCATCGCCGGGCTGTGCGCCGAGGCGGTGGGCATCATCGCGGCGCTCAACGAAGCCACTCTGACTTACTTGAAAACCCGCAAACAATTCGGCGTGCCGATCGGCAAGTTCCAGGCGCTGCAGCATCGCATGGCGGACATGCTGATCGCGGCCGAGCAGGCGCGTTCGATGGCCGTCATCGCCGCGGTTGCCGCCGATGCCGAGGATGCACGCGAACGCCGGCGCGCCATATCAGGGGCCAAGGCGTATATCGGCCAAGCCGCGCGCTTGGTCGGACAGCAGGCGGTGCAGCTGCACGGCGCCATGGGCGTGGTCGACGAGCTCATCGTCAGCCACTACTTCAAGCGGTTGACCATGATCGACCTGAGCCTGGGCAACACCGATTTTCACCTCGAGCGTTTCAGCAACGCGCCCTAGCCGTCAGCATTGCTGCTTGGCGATATCCGCCGCCACCGTTCGCGACGCCGCGAACAGCACCAGCGACGCCAGCACGGCCAGCACGGGAATGGCGTACATGGCGCTGTGCAGGCCGATGGCCTTGAAGCCTTCGGTCATGGCGGCGGCACCCGCGGCATGCATGGCGGCGTGCGCGAAGTGATCGCTCAGCATGCCGGTCGCGAGGGGCCCAAGGCTCGCGCCGAGCACGTACATGGCGCAGAAGTAGATGGCGACCGCCGTGCCGCGCAGGCGCGGTTCGATGACATCCTGGATGGCCGCGTACACGGTGGCGTAGTACACGAACATGGTCATGGTGCCGATGGCCATGAGCGCCATGAACGCCGCGACGGAACCCTTGGGCTGATGCAGGGCGAAAAAGATGCTGGGCGCCGCAATCGCCATCGAGCACGCGGACAACAACAGGCGGCCGTCGCGCCGCTTCGCGCTCAGGCGGTCGGCGAGCCAGCCGCCGGCGAGCAGCCCGATGGCGCCCACCGCGCCCAAGGAGACGGCGGACACATTGCTCGCTTCGCGCAGGCTCATCTCGTGGAAGCGCTGCAGGAACGGCGTCTGGAAGGCGTTGATGGCGTACATGTTGAAGTTGTGGAAGATGCCCGACAGGATGATCCACCACATGGTCGGCAGCTTCAGCACGGCGGCGTAGGGTGATTCCACCGCGGCACCGGGGGCGACCACCGGTCGTGCCGCATCCAAGGCACCGCGCACGGGTTCGGGTATACGCAGCGCTGCCCAGGCGAACAGCAGTCCGGGGATGCAGGCAAACAGAAAGGCCGCGCGCCAGCCGAAGGCCGCGCCGATGGCGCCGGCGCTGAAATAGGCGAGACACAGACCGGCGGGCAGACCGAGCATGAATATGCCCATGGCGCGCGCGCGCTGCTGCGGCGGATACAGATCGCCGATCAGCGATTGGCCCGCGGGCGCGCAGGTGGCCTCGCCCACCCCCACCCCCAACCGTGCAGCGAACAGCTGCGAGTAGTTGTGCGCCAGACCGGACGCCGCGGTGAGCAGGCTCCACACGGCGGTGCCGGCGGCAAGCAGGCGCGTCCGGTACCAGCGATCGGCCAAGCGGCCCAAGGGCAGGCCGACCACGGCGTACATCAAGGTGGCGACTGTTCCCAATAGCCCGAGCGCGGTGTCGCTCAGGTGAAATTCCTTGCGGATCGGCTCACCCAGGGCGCCGATCAATTGACGGTCGAAAAAATTCAGCAGATTGATGACGAACAGGACGAAGAGGGCAAACGAAGCATGCGACGCCGGATTCTTTGCACTCGCCATTGATTGCGCCTCATGAAAAAAACGGCGGGCTCACGGCCCGCCGTCCATGTCGTCCATAGCCGACTATGCCGCTCAGAACTTGGTTCGCACCGTGATTCCGAAGGTGCGCGGGTCGGCGAGGAACGCGTCGATCTGGTTGTACTGGATCGGCGCATCAAACGCGACCTGATAGTAGTACTTGTTGGCCAGGTTCGCGCCCCAGATTTCCACCGTCCACTTCCCGTCCGGCGCACCCAAGCCGAGCCGTGCGTTCACCAAGCCATAGGCGCCTTGGAGTTTGCGCGGATCGAGATCCGAACCGGTGTTATAGGACGAGTTGTATTTCTCGCTGACGCTGGCACGAAATTCCAGCGCTGACGAGATGGGCACGGTATACGCGGCGGACGCCACACCCGACCAGAGCGGCGCGAACGACAGCCGATTGTTCAGGCGGGGCAGCGCGGGGTCGGCGATATTTGGCGCAAACAGCGGCAGCGAGCCGCCGAAATCGGTGATGTTCGTGAATGCATAGGTCACGCCGCCCCCGAGGCTCAAGCCCGACAGCGGCGTCGCCCATGAGGTATCGAATTCAGCGCCCTTCGATTCGACTTTGCGAACCGAACTGACCACGAATTGAATGCCGGTATAGGTGTTCAGCTGAAAGTTGGTGTATTTCTGATCGAACACGGACGCATTCAGGCGCAACGTCCTGTCGGCCAGCGTGCTCTTGAGGCCGATTTCGTAGGACTCGACCGTCTCGCGGGGAAATTCGGTGTCCAGATTCGGCGTCAACGCTCCAAAAGGTCCGGTAGCCGACGTCGTTCGAGCCAAGTTGAAGCCGCCGGCCTTGTAGCCGTTCGCCCACGAAATATAGGCCATGACGTCGTCGGTGAAGCGGTAGGAGAGCTTGACCGTACCCGAAACGTTGCTTTCGGTCAGGGATTGGCTGGTCGATGCGCCGCCAAAGAAGGGATTGAACAGCGTCGCGCATCCGTATCCAAACAGGAACTGATACTCGGGGCTCGCGGGGTTGAGCAGAGCGGCCGGAGAGTTCAGCAGCCGCCCGCAACCCGAGCCGCCATCAGGATTGACGTAATTCGAATCCGCAGTTTTCTTCTCCGACGTGTAGCGCAAGCCCGCAGTGAGGTCCAAGCCCCGAGTGATGTTGTACGTCTCGTTGGTGAAGAACGCATAGCTCTTGGACGTCTGATGATAGTAATCGGCCTCGCCGGATACGCCCGGGATGAAGGTGCCCCCAGGCGGTTGCCCGGTGTATCCCGGTATCAGAAGAAAATTGGGCGGGTTAGTGCCGATCGAAGCGGATGATAGGCCGCCGACGTACAGATCCCAGGCGCTGCCGGCATAGATGGCCGTGTTGCTGGTCAGAATTTCGCTGGAGAAGAACCCCCCGACCAGCCAGTCGAGCGGTCCGCTCTTGCCGGCCAAGCGTAGTTCCTCGCTGGCTTGCTTGAAGTCGGTCTTATTGCCGTTATTGGCGGGCTGCTGAAGTATATCGATGCCCGAGTAGTCGACATCGTTGCCCGACACCACGCTGTTTTCGCGCCACGCGGTAATAGAGGTGAACTTGGCGCCGCCAAGATCCCAATTCAGTTCGCCGGAAATACCCAGGTCGCGAATCTGCTGAACCAGCGGTTGATTGGCGTACGCCTGACGGCTGTATTGCGGCAGCGGTGGGCTCGCTTCTGCGACGGCACCGACCTGGCCTCCGAGAGCCGGAACGCCCGCCAGGGCATTGGCGATGCCGGCGAAGGGGCCGTCGGCCACTTGCACGGCGCCGCAGCAGGACTCGTTGCGCTTCGAATAGTCGCCGATCAACAGGAAGTTCACCGTGTCGCTGGGTGTGAGCAAGTACTGGCCGCGCAGGGTGTACATGTTGCGGTCATCGGTCTTGTCGTTGGAATTGGGGCCGAGTCCGGTATTTATATCCATGAAGCCATCACGCTTCTGGTATCCCGCGTAAAATCGCGCGGCCGAAATATCGCCCAGCGGGCCGGTCACGGAGGCGCTGACCTCCCGGTCGTTGTAATTGCCGCCGGTGGCCTCCGCCGTCACGCCGAACGTGGTCGACGGCCGCTTGGTCACAATGCTGATGACGCCGGCGTCATTGTTCTTGCCGAACAATTCGCCCTGCGGACCTTCGAGGACCTCGATCTGCTCGATTTCTCCGAGATTGCCGAAGCCGACGCCGTTGCGGGGGCGGTAGACGCCGTCGATGACGATGCCGACGGACGATTCCAGTCCCGGGTTGTCGCCGACCGTGCCGATGCCGCGGATACGGGCGGTGGTCACATTTTCGGACGTGGTGGAAGTCACGGTCAGGCCCGGGGTCAGTGCCTGTAAATTCTTGATGTCGGTGACGCCGCCATCCTTGAGCTGCTGTGCCGACAGTGCAATAACGGAAATGGGCACGTCTTGGATGTTCTGTTCGCGCTTTTGCGCGGTGACGATGATTTCGGTCAAGACCGGTGTATTCGCCGTTTCCGCCGCCCAGCTCGAGCCGAGCGCGGTGGCGCCGGCGATAGCCAATACCAGAGCAACACCTTGTCGCAAAGGCATACGTCGATATGTCATAGCTCCCCCTTGATCAAATTTCTTAATTTCCGGGCGCGCCAGCCTCAAGCGCGCCATGCCGCCCACCCCCTGTGGGCTGACTGCCACAATATAACCGAATCGAGCCTACGGGAAGGGTGGGCTAGGAACCTCGCTTCGGGCGTCAACTTGTTGACCGCCGACGCCATTCCTGGGCCTGGGGCGGGCGGCCGCGTGCATCGGACGTTTATTGTTGCATTCTCGCTACATGAGGGTCGGCGCCGGTTTGCCAGGCGGCGGGAGGGTCGTCAGAATCGGCGCATGAGGAATCCGGACAAATGGTCGCCGATGGAGCCGGAGGAGCCCGACGTCCCCAGTCCCCGCAGCGACGGCCGCCGGGAATCCGGGCCGCCGTCTACGCGGCGCAGCGCGCTGGCGGGGCTGATATTGGTGCTGCTATTGGTGGCCGGCGGCCTTTTGTTGACGCGCGTCCTGCGCGGCATGGCGCAGCTTCAGGACTGCGCCTTATCGGGGCGATCGAACTGCAGCTAAACGGCGGTCAGAAAGGATACGCCGACCGCACCCAAGAAGCCTCCGGCGCGATCGCCGGTGGCGGACACCGAGCCGTAATCCTCCGCCAGCACCCGCGCGACGCGATGTCGATGGAAGCTTGCGACCAAATCGCGGCAGGCGATCTCTTGCGGGTCTGCCGCGCCGTAGAGCGAGCGGTGCAGCGCGGGTAAACGGTACCAAGGCGTGCCCGGGCGCACATGGTGTGCATTGTGATAAGAGAAATTGAGCACCAGCAGATTCAGCAACCGCCAGCGCCGCGCGACCAGATTCGAATAGGTGTTCTCGTATTCATAACGCAGGTCGCGGCGCGGGTCGGCGGGCGCGGCCTCGAGGGAGCGTGAGGCGAACACCTCGTAGGTATGCTGGAACGCATCCATGAAGCGCAGCACCGTGAGAAAAATCAGATAGGCGAGCGCATACAGCACGAGCGCCTTCACCGAAATCCACGCCAGCGCCGCGAACAACGCCAAGCGTATGCCGAAGTACAGCAGCACGCGCATGCGTTCGCGCCGGGTGCCGGAGGAAAACGGCGCGGCCAGCACCATGGCGCGCATGAGCAGCTCGACGCTCGGCACATAGGCCCATTCCAGCGCCAGCGCGCCGCGGCGCAGCCAGGCGGGAGTGCGCCGCAGGGCGGCGCGGTAATCGAAGGTCACGACGTCGAGCCGGTCGGAGTGGTGGCGCAGATGCTTTTTCTTCAGGCGCGAATAATCCGCAACACAGGCGCCGTTGATCCAGCTCATGAGCATGCCGAGGCGGTCGTTGCCCGACGCGGTGGCGAGGACGGCGTGATGCGCGCAGTCATGGATGAGATAGGCCGAACAAATGAGCGTGTGCGCCGTCAACAAGACGCCGGCGGCGTTGAGCGCGATCTGCGGCTGCGCCAGCATCCAGATGCCGAGCGGCCATCCGAGCAGAGTGTAGGTAACCACCAGCAGATTCGGCCATGCGCGCAGCAAGCGTCGCGTTGCTTCGAAGAATCGCCGCGCCCACTGATGCATCGGATTCCACCGCCGAAAGAGTTCGCTGACCTTGCGCATAGTTCATCGAATCGAACGCGAACGCAAGGCGAAATACGGCGGGACCCGGCGGCGCACCGCGGCAGTGCGAACGCACCCGCCGCGCGCACAAGAGTCGTGCGCTCCGTTGTCACCAGACCCGGCAGGGGTCTTTCTTGACCAGCGGTGCGCCGACGGGACAGGAAAAGGCGTGGGCGAATTCCGGCATGTTGACGACGATGCCGTTGACGCGGTAGCGGCCTGGCGAATGGGGATCGGTCTTCGCCTTGAGGCGCAGGTTTTCCGGCCGCTGGTTCTCGCAGGCCCATTGGGCGTAACCCACGAAAAATCGCTGCTCGGGCGACAAGCCGTCTTTCGCTTGCAGAGTCTGGCCGGCCACCTGCGCTCGCCAGGCCATGTGCGCAAGGATCAGGCCGCCCAGATCCGCCACATCCTCGCCGAGGGTGAGCCGGCTGTTGATATGCACTTCATCGACCACGACATACTGCGCGTACTGGTCGACGATGCATTGGGTCCGGTCCTCGAACCGCTTGGCATCGGCTTCGGTCCACCAATTCTTCAAGTTGCCCCTTGCATCGAATTGCCGGCCCTCATCATCGAATCCGTGGGTGAGTTCGTGGCCGATGGTGCCGCCGGTGTCGCCGTAGTTCGGCGCATCATCCAGCTTGGGATCGTATAGGGGCGGTTGCAACACGCCGGCGGGAAAGTTGATGTCGTTCATTTGCGGATCGAAATAAGCATTCACGGTCTGCGGCGTCATTTGCCATTCGGAACGATCGAGCGGCTTGGCGATCTTGCCCAACTCGCGCCGTGCCTCGAACTCGACCGCGCGCTGCGCGTTGCCATAATAGTCGCCGCGCTCGATGCGAACGCTGCTGTAATCGCGCCAATGGTCCGGATAGCCGATCTTGTTGACGATGGCGTCGAGCTTGGCGAGGGCCTGGCGCTTGGTGGAGGCGCTCATCCATGCGAGTCCCTCGATGTCCTCGCGCATCGCTTGCTCGATCTGCCGGGTCATGTTGAGGGAGGCATCCTTGAGCTGTGGACCGAAGGTGCGCGCCACGAACTCCTGTCCGAGCGCCTCGCCCAGCAGCCTGTCCACCTGTGCGACACAGCGTTTCCAGCGAGGCTTCTCGGCCGGCACGCCGCGCAAGGTGTGGTCGAAGAAGTCGAACCGCTCGGCCTCGAAGGCGCGCGCGAGGTAGGGTGCGGCGGCGTGGGCGGCATGCCAGCGAAGGTACGTTTTTAGGTCCGCGAGCGGGGTGCTCGCCAGCAAGTGATCAAGCGCGGCATAGAACTTGGGCTGGGTGACGTTGAAGCTGGCGACGTTTTCAAGCTTCAGGGCGGCGAGATAGGATGTCCAGCCAAAATGCGGCGTCAGGCGGTCGAGGCTCACTCGATCCATCTTGTGAAACAGCTTGTAGGGATCGCGCAGCTCCACCCGGGTGAGCGAGGCTTTCGCAAGTTCCGTTTCCAGGCTGAGCACCGTCGCCGCGTGGGCCTGCGCGGCGACGGGGGTGTCGCCGAGGAGAACAAAGGTGCGCGCCACGTGCTCGGAGTACAGACGGCGCAGTTCAACCGCATGCGCGTCCTGATCGGTGTAGTAGTCGCGGTCCGGCATGCCGAGGCCTCCCGCCATGGCGAAGGCAATGACTTGATTGGAATCCGTGAAGTCCTGGTTTGATCCGAAATCGAACAGAAAGCCGTCGCTCGCGGTTTGGAGATGCAGCAGTGCCAGGAGCGTGGGCAATTCATCGGCGCTGTGGAGTGCCTCGATGCGCTCGAGCGTGGGCGCAAGGGGTGCCGCACCGAGTCGCTCGATCGTGGTCTCGTCGATGCACGCGGCAAAGTAATCGCCGATTTTCTGTTGGTTGGCCGAGCGGTGCGCGGTCGCCTGCCCGAGGTTGTCGAGCATGCCCCATAGGAACCGCTGGTTGTCCTGGTGGAGCTTCCCGTAGACGCTCCAGCTCGCCTGATCAGAGGGGATCGGATTGTGAGTCATCCAGCCGCCGCAGGCATACTGATAGAAATCGACGCACGCGCGCGCCGATCGATCCATGGCCGAGACATCCAAGCTTGGCGTATAAGGAAGCCGATCG
>DATFZF010000128.1:0-5755 GCA_035314705.1 Steroidobacteraceae bacterium
AACCATTAATAGCAAGTGTAGCTAATGAGGATTTTAGGTTGGTGTACGCCCACTAAGCGGAATCGGCCCCGGCCGCTATACGCCGAAGAATAAGTAGTCGATCGCGGCCAATAGTTCGCTTCTTGCCGACGCTATTGACCCGCGCCGCTCGGCCAAATCGCGGAATCGAACGCCCATGAGTGCCGGCACCAGAACAACGTGTTCTGATCCGTGGAACGCGATGATCGGCGTCAGCCGCCCGGCTAGTTTCGACATCGACTGGCGCGGCACCAGTGGGGCGACGATCGGATCACGGACGTCACGTGCGAAATCGAACTGCATGACAACCACCAGAGGGTACGCCTGGCGTATCGCAGCGATCGGATTCACGAACACGTCAAACTGCATCATCGTCACGCTGGTAGTGTTCACGGACGAGATCGGCAAAGCTGCCATGCTCTTCGGCATAGCGCTCTAGCGCCGCCAAATCCTGGCGCAGTTCGGCAATGAGCGCCTCCGAGCTTCGCTGTGCATACTCGCGCGCGAGCGCTTCTTCGGCAACTTTGGAGGCGTTTATCCCCAAGCTCTTCGCTTTCGCGTAGAGATCGGAATTCAGCGTGACGCTGACCGTCTGCTTGGCAGACTTGGGGTCAAACAGTGGATCTCGCATGATCGCCACCCAATACACGTGTGCATTACACGTGTACAATACACGTGTCTGTCACAGGCGTCCAGGCTCAGCGCTTCGCCACCCGCAGCACGAACGCGTAGTACAGCACCCCCAAGACCGCGGCGAGGGCCAACACCAGGGCCGAGAAGCGGCGCAGCGAGCCTGCCAGAAGCTCTGGATGCTGTCCCACCTCGAGGCCCAGCCAGGCGAGCACCGAACACCAGAGCAGCGACCCTAAGAGCGTGGCGAGCGCGTAGCGGCGAAAGTCCATGCGCAGGATCCCTGTGGGGATGCCGATCAAGTGGCGGATCACGGGCAGCAGCCGGGAGAGGAATACGCCGGGCGCGCCGTAGTGGGCGCACCAGCGCTCCGCCAATTCGAGTTTCTTGGCTCCGAGCCCGACGTAGCGCCCGAAGCGCACGATGAGGGGATGCCCGAGGAGCCGGGCCGCCCAATACATGACCGAGGCTCCCACCCACGAGCCGGCCGTGCCCGCGGCCACGACGCCCACAAAGGAAAACTGACCCTGGGTGTGCGCCAGATACGCGGCCGGCGGGATGATCATTTCGCTCGGGATGGGCACGAGGGTGCTCTCCAGCGCCATGAGTCCCGCGATCAGCCAATAACCGCCCTGGCTCAAGGTCGCCAGGTACCAGTCCGACATCTGGTGCAGCAGCTGCGCCAACTACTCGATGGCCTGCGGATTCAACACGACCTTGGCGGCGGCGCGCGCGCCGGCGGCGTAGCTCTGCGCTTCGCCCGAGGCGATTTGCGCGGCCAGCTGCCGGCGCATTTCCATGTCCTTGAGCTTCGGGTCGCCCGGCTCCTCGCGCACCGCCGTCACGGCGATCACCGCGCTATCGCCGTTGGCGAGCCCCGCTGCGGCGTAAATCGGCTTCCCCGAGGGCTTGGGCTGAGAAAACGCCGTGGTGCGAATCTGCATGGGCACGTCTTGATCGGCCCGTGCCACGAACTTCGGCGCCGCCGCCGGCGCATTCAGGCTCTTCGACACGGCATCGAAGGACTCGCCCGCGTTGAGGCGCTGCACCGCCCCCGCCGCCGCCGCCGCGGCAAGTTCCACGCCGCGCTGCTTCTTCCACGCGGCCAAGACCTCGGTGCGCACGGCCTCGAGCGGCTTCTGTTCGGGCAGCTTGTGATTGGTGGCACGCAGCACCACGCCGCGCCCCTTTTCCACTTCGACGATGGGGCTCAAGCGCCCGTCGAGCACATCCTGGCTGAAGGCCGCTTCGATGACCGCCGGGACCTTGCCCAAGGGGCCGCCGCCGCCCAGCCGGCTGAACCCCGGCACCTCGAACACCGTTAGGTTCGCCTTGCGCGCCACCACGTCCAAATCGGTGGTGTTTTGCAGCGCCGCGTCGGCGAGCTGGTCCTGCGCGTTGTTGAACAGCTTCTCGGCTTCGTTGCGCCGGTATTCGGTCTCCAATTCGGCACGAGCGTCCTCGAAGGACTTCACGGCGGCGGGCTTGATCCCCGCCAGTTTGAGGATGTGGTAGCCGAACTGCGTCTTCACCGGCCCTTTGATCTCATCGACCTTCATGGCGAAGGCGGCATCGGCGAACGGCGCCACCCAGGTCTTGCGCTCGGACCACCCGAGATCACCGCCTTGCACAGCCGACCCCGGATCCTGAGAGAACTCCTTGGCCAATTTAGAGAAATCCTCGCCGGCTTGGGCGCGCTTCAAGATCCCGTCCGCTTTGGCCTTGACCGCCGCGTCGTCTTTCGGGTTCTCGACCGCCAACAGGATGTGGCTGACCCGGCGCTGCTCGGGTTGCGTGAAGCGCTCGGGCGTCTTCTGCTTCTGTTCCTCGTAATAGGCCTTGAGCTGCGCCTCATCGAGGCTCACCTTCCCTTGCAGGGCGGACAGGCTGAGTTCGACATAGCGCAAGTCCACCGTCTCCGGGGTCATGTATTCGGATTTATGCGCGTCGTAATAGGCATTGAGGGCGGCCTCGTCGGGGGTTGCGGCGCCGGCGTATTTCTCGGCCGAGAGCGTCATCCAGGCGAGTTCGCGCTGCTGCTTGGTGAGCGCGCGCATCTGCGTCGTCTCGGCGGCGGTCGCGAAGCTCGACATCATCAGTGCGGAGTCGAGTTGCCGCAGCTTCGCGTCGCGCTTGAACAGCGCTTCGATTTCGGGAATCGAACGGCCCTGCGCCCGTAAGACCGCCACGGCATGCGCCTTGTCGAACTTGCCGTCCACTTGAAACAGCGGCACCTGCGACATGGCGTCGAGCAGCTCCGCATCGCTGACGCGATAGCCGAGCGCGTCCGCGCGGGTGATCAAGGCCTCGCTGCTCACATAGTCGTCGAGCACGCGCTTCTTGATGTCGCTGCGCTCGGCGTCGCTCAAGGAGCCGTTGCTGCGCCGCTCGGCTTGCGCGAGCTGCTGCTGATAGGCCTGCCGCACTTCGTTGACCGACACTTCGCTGCCGTTGACCTTGGCCGCATAGTTGGGCGCGGTCATGGTCCAGTTGATGCCCCAAAAAACGAACACCAAGCCGATGATGCCGAGCACCACCCCGGCCAGCCAACCCTTCAACTTGTCATGTATCGACTGCAGCATGATCCCACCCTCTCATACCCCAAGGCGCGGCCAGATGGCTCGCGCAATGCCTTTAAGGAAATGGCGGAGTGGACGGGACTCGAACCCGCGACCCCCGGCGTGACAGGCCGGTATTCTAACCAGCTGAACTACCACTCCGCTGTTGGTGGGTGCTGAGGGGATCGAACCCCCGACCCTCGCCGTGTAAAGGCGATGCTCTACCAGCTGAGCTAAGCACCCTCTGGTAAGAGGCGCGGAAGTCTACGCGAGGCCATACGGCTTGGCTAGTCCATTGGGGCCCTAGCGCTCAAACTGCCTGAAGCCGCCGTACTTCCAGGGTCTCAGCGCCAACAAAAACGCTGCGCCGCGGCGGTTTTCACGCGGGCCTCGGTCGCGCTCGATAATTTCGGCACATTGGCGCGAGGTGTTTCGAAGCGCGAGCTGGATTTCGCCGAGCGCGGCCTCCGACACCGCGCCGCCATGGAAGAAGAACTCCTCCTGCGGCCCGACGAAATGGCTTGACATAAACTCGCGCAGAAGTTTCTGGTGGATGTAGCGTTGCACCGGTCCGCCCGCGCGCCAGCTGAAGTGCCGGCTGACCAGCAGGCGCACGCGATTTCCCGGCTGCAGCTCGATGACTTTCAACTGATCCAGCTTGTAGAAAAACCTCAACACTTCGCGTTCTGTGAATGCGTACGAGCGCACGATGTCGTCGAGCGGCACCCGATTGAACAGCAGCCACGCGATGAGGAACAGCTTGGGATCCGCAACGATCTCCTGCTCCTGTGCCAGGGTGAGCCGATCGACCGCCGGGCGTTCGCGCGCGCGCGCCAGAATTTCCGACAGGCCGGTTTCCAGCAGTTCACAGATCAGATCCACGCGCTTTAGCGACAGGTCGCCGCCCGAGAAAAGCCGCTTGACGCTGGCGATGCTCAGATTCAGTTTTTTGGCGACGGCCGCATAGGTGAAGCGGCGCTCGCGCAGCGCACGCTTCAGTTCCGCGACGATCAACGCCTGTTCCGCCATAGGCCTCTCGATAGAATTGACTCAAAGTATCATATAACAATACCTATGGTGCCATTGAGCGCGTCTATGTCGATATAAGTTGCTCCAAGCGACCCTCTCCCGGTAGCTTGCGTCGCGACACAAGGGAGGGTTTTTTTATGCGCGTGAACACGGTCTTGGCGGTCCTGGCGCTGGCGCTGATGGTTGGTTTGACGGGTTGCGCGGATTGGCGTTGCTTGCCTTCCTGTCAACGCCACACGCAGAACTCCACCAGCCTGGTTGATTTCCTGTATCCGAACGGCGCGGCTCCGCCGCCGCAGGACATGCAGCCGCAGTTGCGTCTGCCTCTGCGGGTCGGTCTCGCGTTTCTGCCTTCCAGGGGCATGGAGGGGGATAACGGGCTGGATGCCGCGCACAAAGAAGCCCTGCTGCAGGAGATTCGCCAGCGATTCATTTCACGTAAGTTCGTCGCCGAGATCGTCGTGATTCCCGACTATTATCTGCAAGGCAAGAGCGGCTTCGCAGGTCTGGAGGGCGTGCAGCGGCTCTACAGCGTCGACTTGATGGCGCTGGTTTCCTACGATCAGGTCGCGCACGAGGACGACAACAACTGGTCGCTCGGCTATGTGACCATCGTCGGCGCCTATATCCTCAAGGGCACGCGTCACGACGTATCGACGTTGGTGGATCTGGCGGTGGTCGACCCGGCGACGCATTCATTGGTGCTGCGCGCCGGCGGCTTCGACAATCGGCATGGCAATGTGACGCTCATCGACGAGCCGCGCCGCTTGCGTGAGGCCGCGGCCGACGGTTTCACCGCGGCGACCCGGCAGATGATCGATCACTTCGATGCCGCGCTCACCGCCTTCGAGGCGCAGGTTCGCGACGGCAAGGCGAATGTGCACGTCGTCTCGAATCAACGCGGCTCGGGCGGAGGCGGCGGTTCTTTCGGCTGGCTCTCCCTGTTCGCGCTGTTGCCGCTCGCGCTCATGAGCGCGAGGCGTCGCGTTCGGGTCGATCAACGGAATCTAGATGATGCTGACGTTTAGTGCGCCCTCACCTGGGTTTTGACGCGGCCCGGTTTGCGGCGGCGCTTGTCTCCGGCGATGCTCTCGGGGACTTTCGCATCCACCGCGGGCAGCGGCACCGGCATGTGGGTCAGCGCCACTTGCAGCACCTCGTCGATCCACTTCACCGAGCGGATATCGAGTTTTTCCTTGATGTTGTCCGGGATCTCGACCAGGTCCTTGGTGTTGTCGTCGGGGATGAGCACGGTGGTGATGCCGCCGCGGTGTGCCGCCAGCAGCTTCTCCTTCAGGCCGCCGATGGGCAGCACTTCGCCGCGCAGGGTGATCTCCCCCGTCATGGCCACATCCGAACGCACCGGAATCTTGGTGAGTGCCGAAATCAGCGCGGTGCACATCCCGACGCCCGCGCTCGGACCGTCCTTCGGGGTCGCGCCCTCGGGCACATGAATGTGCACGTCGGCCTTCTGATAGAAATCCACCTCGAGGCCGAGCATGGCGGAGCGGCTGCGCACC
>DATFZF010000129.1:0-22058 GCA_035314705.1 Steroidobacteraceae bacterium
ACCGACTTTCTATTGCATCTCAACGAACTGCATTACGCCTATACGGAAGAGACCGATAACCCGGCGTACAAGATCTTTCTCGGCGGCTGAGCGCCCCCGCTGGCTTAGCTAGAGCGGCGGCCCCGCAAGCTGGACGCCGCTCGGCGTCCGCGACGGTAGGGCTATCGCATTTTTTTCCGGTGACGTTTTGTCACCAAGTCACCAAGTCACCAAAACGTCAAAACGCTACAGTTCTTATAGGGATATCCCTTCGGGTCCTCTAGCGAGCAGTGCTCGCGGTCTGGGGAGGCTCGGGCCGCACCGCTTTAAGCCAATTCTGCGCGCGGCGGACGACGGGGTCGTCGGGGCCGCGTGCCTTCAGCAGCACCGGAAGCGCCGCTTCGAGCTCGACAGCCGCATCACGCGGCTTGCCGAGGTGCTCCAGCGCATAGGCGTGAATGGCGTGGGCCTGCGCGGTATACGAGCTCGAGGGCGCGGAGGTCGCATCCCAAATATTGAGAGATTCCTGGCTCTTCGCCAGTGCTTCCGCTGGTTTGCCGCGATCCACCAGCAAACGCGCGAAATGCATCAGCGCCGAGGCGCGATATTGGTGATTCGCGGGCAGCGATTTGTCGTACACGGCAAGCGCCTGGCGGAATTCGCTTTCCGCTTCCGGCAAATTTCCCTGGTCGTGCAAGAGCATGGCCAAACTTACGCGGGCGTAGGCCACATTATAGTTGTCGGGGCCGTATAGTTTGAATACGACGTCAAGGGCGCTGCGTAAATGCGGTTCTGCCTCGGCCAATCGTCCTTCGCGTTGCAGCAGCAGGCCGTAATTGCCGCGGGCCAGGCCGGTTTCGGGATGATGATCACCATAGGCTCGTTCGTCGCGCCGGATTGCGTCGCGATACTGCGTCTCGGCGAGTTTTAGGTCTCCCATATTTTGCGCGACGATAGCCAGATTATTCAGCCGCATGGCCACCCGCGGATGATCATCGCCGAGTACGCGACGATCGACTTCCAATGCGCGTTCATAGGTTTGCTTGGCTAACGACCATTGCTGCTGAATCACATACACGTGCGCGAGATCATCAAGCAAAGCGGAGACATCGGTCTGCGGCGCGCCGGTAGTCTCCAGGATATTCAGGCTGCGGCTGTAAAGCTGCTTGGCGTCGACGAACCGGCCCTGTTGATACCTGAGCAGGCCTAAAGCCCAAAGGGCACGTCCCGACTCCTGGCTGACGGCACCGAATTCGCTTTGCGACAGACGGAGTGCCTCCTGGAGCGGCGTTTCTGCGCCGTTGAGGTCGTTCGTATGCCAACGGGCGCTACCCAACTCCAGCAGGGTGTCGATGCGCGTTTTGTCGCGCGACCGCGGCTGCAGTGTCAGCGACTCGGTCAATATCGGCAGCGCCTCCTTGTACTGCCCCAGGCTGTCATACACCGCTCCGACCGTGGACAATAGCGCCGACTTCGTCGCGGGCTGATCTTGCAGTCCTGCTTCCAGGCGCTTTGCACCGGAGTCCAATAATTCCCGGGCGGTAACCTGGTTGCCGCGATTCTCCTGCGGATCGGAAAGCTTGAACAGATTCACCAGGAAGCTCGATACTTCCTCGGCGCGGACGCGTTCGCGGTCGGCAAGTTCGCGCTGCTCAGCGACTCGATCCCGTTCCGCCGCGATCCGGAGGGATTGCACATAGGTCGTGGCCGCGAACCCCAGGATCAAAAACATTACGCCGGTGCCGGCCGCCACCGGCAACCAGTGACGCCTGACGAACTTCGCGCTGCGATATGACAGGGTGTCGCGGCGTGCGATGACGGGCTTGCCATCGAGGTAGCGCTGAATGTCGCCGGCCATTTGCTGCGAGGAACCGTAGCGGCGCTCCGGCTCCTTGCGCATGGCCATCAGTACGATATTGTCTAAGTCGCCGCGCAGTGTTCGGCGTAAACGATTTGCAGTGGTATTGCGTGCCTCCAAAATACTGCGGGTATCCGCGGAATCGTCGCTGCGGATGGCATGGCTGGGAAGCGCCGGCTCCGTCTCGCAGATGGCGTGGTCGATGTCCATGAGCCGCATCGATGGAATGACGAAAGGGCTGGTTCCGGTCAGCAGTTTGTACAGCAGCACTCCGAGGACATAGACATCGCTCGATGTTGTGATGACCTGTCCCCGGACCTGTTCGGGGCTGGCATGATCCGGCGTCATGATGCGAATGTCGGCCTGCGTCACCGCCAGCGTGTGGTGTCCCGCTTGGCTCTCGTCCAAGAGTTTTGCGATGCCGAAATCCAGCAGCTTGGGCACGCAGTCCGCCGTCACCAAAATATTCGAGGGCTTCAAATCGCGGTGCACGATGAGGTTTTGGTGCGCGTAATGCACCGCGGCACAAACGGTCTGGAATAACTTGAGACGCGCCGCGACATCGAGACGGTTCGAGTCGCAGTAGGCGTCGATGGGAATGCCGTCGACGTACTCCATGACGATGTAGACGGTCCCGTCCGGCAAGGTGCCGCCGTCCAATAGGTGTGCGATGTTAGGATGATCGAGCTGCGCCAGGATTTGGCGCTCGATCTTGAGCCGCGATTGCACTCCGCGGGCCAGCGGGCCGCCGAAAACCACTTTGATGGCCACCCGCTGTTCGAACTCGGAATCCGCGCGCTCGGCAAGGAAAACCTCTCCCATGCCGCCGACACCCAGGGTGCGCAGTACGCGATAGTGTCCGATGCAGTCTCCCATCATAATTGCAGCATGCACCTGAGCGCGGGTGTACGGCAAACGCCGAGGGCCCTTGCGGGCCTATGCGGCTTGCGTGTATGAAAGCAACGCCTTATCGAGAAAACCAGGAGTGGGAATCACATGTCAAATGGAAACGACCCCAGCAAGCCGCCGCCTCCGGGATCCGGCAGCGGATCAGGAACCGGCACAGGAAAGGCTTCACCGGCGGAGGGCATGAAGCCGCCGCAGATCGCTGTCGTAGCGGCCGCCGCCGCGGTGGGCGGTGCCATCGGCGGTGTAGTCGGCGCCTTGATCGGAAGCGGGATGCATCCCTAGATTGGATAGCGTGACGGCGTACCAGGTGCTGCGCGAGCCGCGGCACGAGATTCTGCGAGTACGCGGTCTCGATATGCATTTGACGCGTTGGGGGCCGCCGCCTTCGGAATCCGTGTCGCCGGTATTCCTGCTGCACGGCTGGCTGGACGCGGGCCTCACCTTCCAGTTCATGGTGGACGCGCTGCGGCAGGATTGGCCCCTGGTGGCGCTCGATTGGCGCGGCTTCGGACGCAGCGAGTGGCCGCAGCAAGGCTATTGGTTCCCTGACTATCTTGCGGACCTCGATGCGCTGCTCGATGCGCTCTCACCCGCGGCACCCGTCCGGCTGGTCGGCCACAGCATGGGCGGCAATATTGCCTGCTCGTACGCCGGCATTCGGCCGGAGCGAGTCCGCTGCGTCGTCAACCTGGAAGGATTCGGGCTCGCGCGGACCTCGCCGGCGCAGGCGCCGGGGCGCATGCGCAAATGGCTGGATCAAGTGAAGACCCGATCCGAGCGCAAGGAATACGCGTCATTCGCGGAACTGGCCGGCGTCATACGATTTCGCTACCCGCGATTCTCGGCGGCGCAAGCCGCCTTTGTGGCGGGCGCGTGGGGCAAGCTCGACGGCGATGGCCGGGTGCGGCTGGCGGGCGACCCGCGCCATCATTGGGTGAATCCGGTGCTGTATAAGCGCGAGGATGCCGAAGCCAGTTGGCGCGAGTTGCGAGCGCCCCTGTTGATGCTGGTGGGCGAGGCATCGGATCATCTCGCGAAGCTGGGTGCCGACGGCACGGCGGCGTATTTTCAGGAGATTTTCCCTCACATCCAAATTGCTTCCGTGGCGGGCGCGGGACACATGCTGCACATTGAAAGGCCGGATTTAGTGGCGCCGCTGGTGGAGTCGTTTTTGGATGCCCACTAGCACCCGTCAGATTTATCCGACTCGCTTCGGACAAATGCATTTGCGCAGCAACGACGGACAAGGAGTGCCGCTTCTGCTCCTGCACCTGTCGCCGCGCTCCGGCGCCATGTGGGATTTGCTGCAGGAGCGGCTGGAGCGCCCCACCCATGCGCCGGACCGGTTGGGCTATGGATTCTCCGACGCGCCGCCGTGGGCCTTGTCGCTCGAGCAGTACGCGCAGGCTACGGTCGACACGCTGAAGGCGGCGGGCATCGGCGGCGAGCTCGACATACTGGGCATGCACACGGGTTCCATCGAGGCGATCGAGATTGCTCACCAACTCGGTTCCCAGGTACGGCGGGTCATCGCCGTCGGCATGCCGCTATTTTCGGCCGAAGAACAACAGCGCCAGCTGGAAAAGTACAGCGAACAGCCTCTGCGCCCGGCCAGCGAAGGCGGGCATGTGCTGGGCGCCTGGCGCGGAGGGTTTGCCTACCGTCAACCGCCGTACGACTTGGGCGATGTGCATCGCCGATTCGTCGAGCACGTGCTCGCGGCAAACCCAGGTGCGGCGTTTCGTGCCGTGTGCGGATACCCCATCGAGAAGAAACTCAAGAGTCTGAAAGCACCGCTGACGGTCTTTGCTCCGCACGACGACATCATCGAACAAACCCAGCGGGTAAGATCCTTGCTCGGTCCCGGCGCCACCTACGTCGATTTGCCGGAGCTGGGGCAGGATCCATTCCATGTCGCGATCGATCGAATGGTTGCGCTCGTGAATCGGCACCTGCCGCACTGAGCTGAGGAGGAGCTGCGATGGAAGTCTCCAAAGTGCCGGCGGCTGATGTCCCCGCCGCCGGCGCGGGACCCGCAAGCGCCACGGGGCCCGCGACGGCCACGGGATCCGCGGCTGCCGCGGAGCAGGGGTCACGCGCTCCGGTCAATGTTGTCCCGGTCGCGGACCGCGTCGACATCCGGCCGCTCGATATTTCCGGGGCGCTGCAGATCCTGTTGGCCGAGGTGCGTACCGCGCTCGATTTGCCGCCGGATGTTCCGCTCACGCAAACGCCCGCTCAAGCAGCGCGTGCGCTCGTGGAAACGTTTCTGCAAGCGTTGCCGGAGGATTCGACCGGCGCGCCGGCATGGATTGAAGGGATGGCCCGCGTGGAGACGGCAATGCTGTCGAGCATCGAGCGCGCCATCAGCCTCGTCGCTCTGTGGCGAGAAGTGCCTGCGGCGGTGGTCGACTCAGCGACGGAAACCCGCTCTCTTTTCATGCTCGCGCTTGCGCCAGATCGCCAAAACCCTCTGTGGTTGCGGCCCGAGTGGCTCGACCTTGCCCCGAGAATTCACCGCTTCCGCCGCCGGCACCGCGACGCACGCCGGCGCTTGACGGACCCCGATTACTTGCCGGGGAGCCAGGACCTCACGGAATCATAATGATCTTGCCCATGCGCTGCTTTGCCAGAAACTCCTGCTGCGCTTGGATGATGTCGGCCAGCGGATGTACGCCAGCCAACAACGGTTTGATTTCACCGCGTTCGATGTAGCTCACGAGACGGCGGAACACGTCCGGTTCGAATACCGTACAGCCGAGCAAACGAAGATCCTTGAGATACAGGGTCCGAAGGTCCAGTTCGACGATCGGACCGGCAATCGCGCCGGCGACGGCATATCTGCCGCCGCGCTTGAGCACCTGAAGCAGTGTGGGGAACATGCGCCCGCCCACCACATCGACGATGGCGTCAATGTTACGGCGGCGGAATTCCTTCACGGGATCCGCATCCGGTGCGATGACTTCGGCTGCGCCCAGGGACGCGACCGCAGCGCTCTTCGAGGCGCTGGCAAACGCCAAAACCGTGGCGCCCCGGCGCTTCGCCAGTTGCACCGCGGCTGAACCGACCCCGCCGGAGGCACCGGTGATGAGTACCGTCTCGCCGGCGCTCAAATTCAGCCGCGTGAGCATGTTCTCTGCGGCCGCGTATGCACAGGGAAAGGAGGCAAGCTCCGCGTCCGTTAGCCCGCTCGTGATGGCGTGGGCGTTGACTGCCGGCACCCGCGCGAATTCCGCGAACGCGCCGTCGCATTCCGAGCCGAAGTAAATCGCCCGGGTTGGGTCCGCGGCACCGGGAATCCGAAACACCGGTTCCACCAGCACGCGCTCGCCGATCCGACGGGACTCGACGCCCGCGCCGATGGCAACGATCCGGCCGCAGGCATCCGCGCCTTGGATGCGTGGGAAGAGCGGCTGCGTCCCGGTCCAGCCGGCATCCTCGGAACGCGCGGTGTCGATGCCGAATGCGCCCGCTTCCGCCGTGGTGCCCTCGGTCACGGAGCGGGAATACCATGCGGTCCGAGTGTTGATGTCGGTATTGTTGACGCCCGCCGCTCCCACCCGGATCAAGACCTCGCCGGCGCGCGGCACGGGAACGGGCACGTCGTCCCGGTACTCGAGCTGCTCGAATCCGCCGTGGCCCTTGAGGAGGACGGCCCGCATGTTCGATCCACGATGCGATGGTACTTCTTCTAACTGACCCATGGGGCTCCCCGACCGGTTTACATCCCGATGCTTGGTATCATTATGACACCGGCAAGCGGCACGCCGACGACCGATGGAGAACACGTGAAATTCAATGCGTCCTACGATTCGCGCTGCGTCCGATGGCGGCTTGCATCGTTCGCCGTGCTCCTATGGGTTGCCTGCATGTTCTCCCGACAAGCCGGCGCCGCGGCCGCGGAACCCATCGGCACCGTCACTCAGGTCTACGACGGTGCGCTGACAACCGACATCCAGGTAAACACTTTTCGCAATATCGACCGGCTGTTTCCGGTGCGCGTCGTCAGGCATGGATCCCATGTGCTCGCGCTCGTGCCGGCGGCCAAACTGTTGACTCGAGTCGAGTTCAGTTCCGGGGGCAAGAGCTACGATTTGATCGACTACATGGCACTGAATCGCGTCACCGCGATGCTGGTCCTCAAGGACGGCAAGATTGCCTACGAAGACTATGAGATGGGCAACACGGAGAAAACGCGCTGGATGTCCATGTCCATGGTCAAGTCCGTCACTTCGTCGTTGATGGGCGCGGCCATCCAGGACGGACACATCAAGAGTATCGACGATCCCGTCACCCAGTATGTTGCGAACCTGCAGGGCAGCGCCTACGACGGAGTGAGCATCCGATACCTGCTGCAAATGGCCTCCGGCGTGAAGTGGGACGAAACCTACACCAACCCCGCCTCTGACCGGCGCCGCATGCTGGATGCCCAAATTGCGCAACGCCCGGGTGCGATCATGGACTTGATGGCCAAACTGCCGCGCGCGGGCGCGCCGGGCACGATCTGGAATTACAGCACCGGGGAGACTTTCGTTGCCGGCGCCGTGGTCCGCGCGGCGGTCGGCCGTCCCCTCGCGCAGTACTTGTCGGAACGAATCTGGACCAAGGCAGGCATGGAATCCGATGCTACTTGGTGGCTGGAGTCGCCCGACGGTCTGGAGATCGGCGGCAGCGGCCTCAGCGCGACCTTGCGCGATTATGGGCGATTCGGATTATTCCTCATGAACGGCGGAGTCGCAGGCGGTGAGAAGATCCTTCCGGACGGCTGGGTCCGCGACGCGGGCAGCAGCAAGACGATCGGCGGAAAGAACGTCGACTATGGGTACATGATCTGGCCATTTTCCGCCCGCTCCGGTGCGGTCAATCAAGGCGCCTTCCAAGCGCTCGGCATCTACGGCCAGCACATCTACGTGAACCTCCGCGAGCATGTGGTGATCGTCGTTTGGAGCGCGCAACCCAAGCCCACGGACAAAGTAGTCATTGCGGATGAGGATTTCTTCGCGGCCGCCACCGCGGCCGTCCGCTGAGCGCGGTCAACGGACGCGCTTCTTGCTGCGCCGGGCCGGCTTTGGGACCGAAGCCGCACGCAAGGATTTTCGCGCCCACGACGTGCACTCGTCGGCGTCCTCGAGAATGTCCGCCGGTACCGCGTAGTAGGTCATGCTCAGCAGTGGTCTGTCGGCGTAGGGCCGGAAGCGATCCATGCCGCGCGCTTCGTAGTCGCCGCGGTTGGAATCGTCCACTTTGAAATACAGGGTGTCGCGCGCAATGAGCCCGAAGATCCGCTCCTCGTGATATAGACCCACAGCGCCGAACATGCGCCGCGGGGCGACGCGTCCGATACCGGCGAGTTGTTCGAGGACGTATTGCAGGAATTCATCGCTGACGGCCATACGCCGCAATATTACCCAACATGGAGCGTCGGAAGCAGTATCGCGGCGCGCATCGACAGCCCGCATTTTATATCTTAGGATCCGCGGCATGAGTTGGAAGGCGCATCTGCCGGAAATTTTTCTCGGTATTTCTCTGGTGATGATTGCGATCGAAGCGGCGCTCGGCCGCATGGCGCTCGTCACGGCTCGCTATCGAACGCGCGACACGTTCGCATCGCTCGGCATGCAGGCCGGTAATATCGCGATGAATCTGCTGATGGCCGGCATCGTTTTTGCGGGATTGTCGGCGGCCTACAAAGTGCGCGTATTCACCGTATCGCCGTCCTCGCCGTGGGCGTGGGTCGCGATCTTCTTTCTCGACGACTTTATTTATTACTGGTTCCACCGCATCAGTCATGAGTGCCGATTCTGGTGGGCGGCGCATGTGAATCATCATTCGTCGCAGGAATACAATCTTTCGACCGCCCTGCGTCAGTCGTGGACCAGCGTGATCGTTGGCACCTGGACCCCGTGGATTCCCCTGGCGCTGCTGGGTTTCCCGCCGGCGATGATTCTGGCGCAACAGGGCTTCAATCTCTTCTATCAGTTCTGGATCCACACCGAGTCTGTGCATCGCATGCCGGCATGGTTCGAATATCTATTCAACACGCCGTCCCATCATCGCGTCCATCACGCAGCCAACCCCCGCTACCTGGACCGCAACTATGCCGGTGTATTGATGCTGTGGGACCGCATGTTCGGCACCTTCGTCGAGGAAAAGGACGAAGAGCCGCCGCGCTACGGCATCGTGAAGAACATCGAGACATTCAATCCGATTCGAATCGCCTTTCACGAGTGGGCGGCCATCGCGCGGGAGGTCTTAGCGGCCGGATCGGTGCGCGAGGCGTTGGGCGCACTGTTCGGTCCGCCGGGATGGCGCGCCGACGGCCGCGGACTCACCTCGAAGAACATTCGCGCCGGTTGGCAAGCGGGCCATCCGCTCGCGGTAGCGCTGCTTGCCTGCGCGTTCTTGTGTGCGGCCGGCAGCGCGCTGGCGCGTCATCGAAGCGAATCCAGCGCGGCCACCCCCGGCGACTTCGCCTATTACCTGTTGTCGCTGTCCTGGTCGCCGGCGTTTTGCTTGTCCTCCCCGGGCGCCGCCGAGTGCAACGGTCCGCGCCGCTTTGGTTTCATCGTTCACGGCTTGTGGCCGCAATACGAACAGGGCTGGCCCGAGCATTGCGACGTGCACCGTCCGGTTCCCGACGACGTGGTGCAGGGTGTTTCCGACTTGATGCCGGCGCGCGCACTGGTCTATCACGAGTGGTCGGCGCATGGCACCTGCAGCGGCTTGGAGCCGGCCGAATTCTTCGCACTTGTGCGCCGAGCCTACGCGGGCATCGCCATCCCGCAGGATCTGTCGAGCCCGACCCACGCGATAGAACAGCCCCCGGCAGCGATCGCCGCCGCATTTCTGCATGCCAATCCGCACCTTGAGCCGCAGTCGGTCGTCGTCACATGCACCGGACAGGGCGAACCGCGGCTTCGGGAAGTTCACCTGTGTCTCGATCGCGATCTAAAGCCGCGCGCCTGTTCCGCCGATGCCTTGCGCGGCGCTTGCCGGGCCCCGCAGGTGATCGTGCCGCCGATTCGGTAGCGTGGCATAGTTACGCCAGGAAACGCCCGTCAACGAGGGACTCCCCAATGGACCGACCACCCCTACCGCCATTCACGTCGGACACGGCGGCGCAAAAGGCGCGCATGGCCGAAGACGCCTGGAACACACGCGACCCGGCTCGGGTCGCGCTTGCCTATACAACGGACAGCCGCTGGCGAAATCGCGCCGAATTCCTCGAGGGGCGCGAGGCCATTCAGGCGTTTCTCGTGCGCAAGTGGACGCGCGAGCTCGATTACCGGCTGATCAAGGAGGTCTGGGCGTTTCGCGACAATCGGATCGCCGTGCGCTTTGCCTACGAGTGGCACGACGACAGCGGCCACTGGTTTCGCAGCTATGGCAATGAGAACTGGGAATTCGACGAACATGGCCTGATGCGCCTGCGCATTGCCAGCATCAATGACCTGCCCCTAACGGAAAACGACCGCAAATATCGCTGGCCGTTGGGGCGCCGTCCCGATGACCACCCGTCATTGAGCGAACTCGGGCTTTGAATTCAGCCATTCGAGCATCTGACGTAAGATAAGGCGCATGGAACAACACGACCACCATGACCATGACCATGACCATGAGCATGAGCATGAGCACAAGGATGACCACAAGGATGACCATGAACGCGGCCACGGCGGGCACGACCATGCTGGGCACAACCATGACGGTCACGGGCACGCTCACGGAATAGCGACCCAGGGCCTCAACACGCGAATGGCCGTCGCGGTGGGGCTCAACTTGATTTTCGTGGTCATCGAGGGCGGTTTTGGATTCGTCTCCAATTCGGTGGCATTGATCGCGGACGCCGGCCACAACTTGAGCGACGTGCTGGGGTTGGTGTGCGCTTGGGCTGCCATGTACTTGGGACGTCGGCCGCCCGGCGCCCGGTTTACATACGGTCTCGGGCGCTCTTCCGTGCTGGCGGCGCTCGCGAACGCCGTTTTGTTGCTTTTCGCCTGCGGCGCCATCGCCTGGGAGGCTGTGGGGCGCCTCGCGTCGCCTCCCGCGGTGGCGGGCGTGACCGTGATGGCGGTGGCAGCGAGCGGCATCGTGATCAACGGCTTGAGTGCCTGGATGCTGCATGCGGGCAGTCACGGCGATTTGAACAGGCGCAGCGCGTACATCCATATGCTGGGCGATGCCGCCGTTTCCGTGGGCGTATTGCTGTCGGGCGGGGTCA
The DNA here is from genome assembly GCA_035314705.1 of Steroidobacteraceae bacterium. Classification (GTDB taxonomy): domain Bacteria; phylum Pseudomonadota; class Gammaproteobacteria; order Steroidobacterales; family Steroidobacteraceae; genus Bog-1198. Next base: position 10,965 of record DATFZF010000129.1, read on the forward strand.
TTTTGCTTACGGGCTGGAGCCGATTGGACCCGATCGTCAGCCTGCTGATCGTCGCCGCGATCTTGGCCAGCACCTGGGGACTGCTGCGGGATTCGCTGCACTTGTCGCTCGATGGCGTGCCGGCAAGCGTCAATTCCTCGGCCGTGATGTCCTACCTGGCCGACCAGCGAGGCGTGACCGATGTGCACGATCTGCACATATGGGCGCTCAGCACCACAAGCGTCGCCCTGACCGCTCACCTCGTCGTGCCCGATCCCGGCGCGGAGGATGCGCTGCTGGACTCTCTCACGCCGGACCTGAAGCGGCGCTTCCATATTCATCATTCGACGCTGCAAATCGAGCGTGACCGCTGCGAACACGGATGTGAAGCGGAAGCCTAAGAAAAGCGAGAAAAAAGCATGTCCAATGAAAGCGCCATCCGCCGCGAAGTCGGCGCCATCGCTCTGATGTTCACCGGCCTGGGTTCAATCATCGGTTCGGGTTGGCTGTTCGGAGCCTGGCGCGCGGCCCAGCTGGCGGGTCCCGGTGCAGTCTATGCCTGGATCATCGGCGCGGTGGTCATTCTGTTCGTGGCCTTGACCTTCGCAGAACTCGGCGCCATGTTTCCGGAATCCGGCGGTGCGGTGCGCTACGGACATTATTCGCATGGCTCGCTGGTGGGGTTCGTCGCCGGCTGGGCGGCCTGGATCGCCATCGTCTCGGTGATCCCCGTGGAGGCCGAGGCATCGGTTCAATACATGAGTTCCTGGCCGTGGACCTGGGCGCACGATCTGTATGCGCATGCCCCGAATGGACAGGGCGAGCTGTCCAAGCCCGGGCTGAGCATTGCGGCGGTACTGGTGGTGATTTATTTCCTGCTCAATTTTTGGAGCGTCAAGGTGTTCGCCAACACTAACAGCGCCATCACCTTCTTCAAGCTCATCGTGCCGGCGGCCACCGCCATCGCGCTGGTATGTACCGGTTTTCATTGGGAAAATTTTCATGTGGGCGTTCACGGCGGACAGCACGTCGGGAACGTGGCCGCCATCCTGACCGCAGTCGCCACCAGCGGCATCGTATTCAGCTACAACGGTTTCCAGAGCCCTGTGAATCTAGCGGGCGAGGCGCGCAATCCCGGGCGCAGTGTGCCGTTCGCCATCTTCGGCTCGATCGCCCTCTCCACCGTGGTTTATCTGATGCTGCAGGTTGCCTTCTTGGGTACCGTGGCGCCCGAGCACTTGCATGAGGGTTGGGCTGCATTGGAATACAGTTCGCCGTTCGCGCAGCTGGCGCTCGCGCTGAATCTGAATTGGCTCGCGCTCCTGCTGTACGCCGATGCCTTCGTCAGCCCCAGCGGCACCGGCACCACCTACACGGCCACGACCGCGCGCATGATCTACGCCATGGAGCGCAGCGACACTTTGCCCAAGGTTTTCGGCCGCGTGCACGCGCGCTTTGGGATACCGCGGCCGGCGATGTGGTTCAACTTGTTTGTGTCCTTCATCTTTCTGTTCTTCTTTCGCGGCTGGGGTAAGCTCGCCGCCGTCATTTCCGTCGCCACCATCATCACCTATCTGGTGGTTCCGATCAGCGTCATGGTGCTGCGGCGTACCGCACCGGATCTGCACCGGCCGCTGCGCATTCCGGGTTTGCACATCCTGGCGCCCATGGCCTTCGTGCTCGGCACGCTGATGCTGTTCTGGGCGCGCTGGCCGCACACGGGCCAGATCATGTTGCTGTTGATTCTGCCGATGCCGGTGTATCTGTACTACCAAGCGCAAGCCGGATGGCCGAATTTCGGCCGGCAGCTGCGGGCGGCCTGGTGGTTGATCACCTACCTGCTGGTGATCACCGGGTTGTCCTGGGCCGGCAGCAAGGAGTTCGAAGGGCATGACTACCTCGGCTTCGGCTGGGATCAACTCTGCGTCGCGGCGGCCTCTCTGGCGTTCTACTTCTGGGGAGTGCGCAGCGGGTGGCGCACGCCGGCCGTCGAAGCCGCTGAAGCCCATTCCAAGACTGCGGCCTAGCCGGCGCGGCGCAGGGTGAGATTCAGGCGCACGGAACCCAAGGCTGGGTGATGGCCGTCCTCGAGCGCCAGCACGCCGTGGTGGCGCAAGCGGGCAGGACCGCCCCAGACCACGACATCGCCATGCTGCAGCGGCACTCGTTGGCGCTTGTCCCGCCGCGCATCGCCGCCCAACAAGAAAATCGCCGGTAATCCAAGCGACACCGAGACGATGGGCGCGGTAAAATCGCGTTCGTCCCTGTCTTGATGCAGCGTGAGGCGGGCACCGGGTGCGTAGCGATTGAGCAAACAGGCATCGGGCATGAACCTCTTGAATCCGGCGGCCAGCGCGGCCAGTCGGGCCAGCTCGAGGAACACCGGCGGCATCGGCGGCCAAGACCGGCCGCTCAAAGGATCGAGGGCATCGTAGCGATAGCCGCGGCGATCGCTCATCCAACCCAAGCTACCGCAATTGGTCATGGCCACCGACATGCGAAAACCGCCGGGGGTCACCAGGTGACGAAATGGCGCGGCGGCTTGAATGCGTTCCACGGCCATCAACAACGCCGACGCATCGTCGAGCGCGAATCCGCGAAGCAGCCAGGCGCCCGGTGCCAGCCTCTCCCGCCTCGTGTCCGACGCGACGGTGTCGAAGAGATCGAAGGTATGCGTCTGCACGGGCGCCTCAGCCGTTCAATTCCAGCGTGCCGACCGGCCATGTCACCGCCGGCGGCTCGACCCCGAGCGGCGAATCATGATTGGGATCGAAGGTGCTCAATTGTCGCTGCAGCCAAGCGACGAATCGTTCGTCGCTCGCGAGCCGGGTGCCATCGGTGCCGCGCGCGTAATCCTGGAGCGCCTCCTCCGATATCACGATGCGGATCATCCGCGAGCGCTTGCTCGCGCGAAACGTGTCGGCACCCAAGCGCCAGGAGGCGAGGATCATCATGTCCTGACCGCCGCGCGGCATCAAGATGCGCGAATCGCCCGGTAGCTGCAGCTCCACGAGCTCGCGAAAATGGCTGCTGTAGTCTTTCATCGCGTTCCATGCACCCGCATCAGCCATTCTAGCGCGGCCGTGCGCGGCGTGTCGGCTCGGCTGTATAGGGGTCCTCGGGCCAGTAGTGCTTCGGGTATCGGCCTTTCAAGTCCTTTTTGACTTCGTGGTATCCGCGATTCCAAAAACTCACGAGATCGCGCGTGATTTGCACCGGGCGCCGCGCCGGCGACAGCAGTTTCAGGAGCAGGGGCAGCCGGCCGCCGGCGACGCTCGGCGTTTGGTTCAATCCGAACATTTCCTGCAGACGCACCGACAGGGTGGGAATTTCGCCGTCCAAATAATCGATGGGCACGGCCGAGCCGCTCGGCACCGTAAAATGCGTGGGCGCCTCCCGCTCCATGATCGCGCCCTGTGCATAGGTCAAGCGAGACCGCAGAACATTTCCCAGGTCCAGCCGCGCGAAATGCTCACGGCGGGTGAAACCGCAGATCCAAGGCGGCGCCCAATCCTCGAGCGTCGCCAATAACGCGGCGTCGCCAAGATCCGGCCAGGGCTCGGGCGCCGCGACGGCGAATTGCCGCATCAACATCACACGCGCCTGCCATTGCCGCAACTCCCGGGTCCATGGCAGGCCGGCGATTCCCAGCTGCTTGAGGCCGGCGAGCGCCGCATGCTGCATCGCCAGCGGATCGGGATCTCGAATTTCCGTCGATTCCAAAACCAGGGCACCCAGGCTGCGCTCGCGCCGGGCACGAATCGCCTGTTCGCGATCGTCCCAGAGGATGTCGGCGTGATCGACGATCTGGCCGGAAAAATGCTCTTCGAGGTCCGCAAGACCCAAGGGAGCGGCCAAAAAAATCCGCGCCTCCCGTTCCGCACCGTCCAGTTCCGCGGCGACAATGAATTCAGCTTTTGCCAGCGCCTGCGGTTCTGCGAAGCGGGCACCTCGGCCATTCGCCAGCAAGTATCGGCCGCCGTCGCCGCGCGCTCGCCCGATGCGATCCGGGTAGGCCCAGGCCAGCAATATGCCGGTCCAATCATGCGGATCCGCCGAGTCTGAGCGGCCGCGCGCAAAGTCGCGCTGCCAATGGGCGGAGCTGCGTGCAGCCTGAGTCTTGGCACGGGCGTCCACCGTGATGCCCGGCGGCAGATCCCGAACATCGCCACGCAGCGCCGCCACCCGCAGGCGCAGATCCGCGTCGCGCGCTCCGACGGCGGCGCGCAAGATGTCTCGCTCGCTCAAGACGGCGGCAAGGTCGCACGCCAAACGCGGCGCACCGAACTCGCTGGACTTGACGAGCATGTGAGCCAGCCGCGGATGGAGCCCAAGCTTCGCGAGCGTACGGCCGTGCGGTGTGACCCGAGTGGCGACATCGATTGCCTCGAGCCGCTGCAGCAAATCCCGCGCCTGCGCCAGCGGCGCGGCGGGCGGCGGGTCGAGCCAGGTAAGCCCGGCGGCATCGACGGCTCCCCAGCAGGACAATTCCAGCGCCAGCGGCGTGAGATCGGCGTGCAGGATTTCCGGCGCCGTCTGCGGCGCGAGCGAGCCTTGCGTGCCCTCCGACCAAAGCCGGTAGCAGTGGCCGGCGCTCAAGCGGCCGGCGCGTCCGCGGCGTTGATCGGCCGCGGCTTGCGACACTTTGACGGTGACCAGATGACTCATCCCGGTCGCGGGGTCGAACTCTGCATAACGGCGCAATCCTGAATCGACGACCACGCGGATGCCTTCGATGGTCAGGCTGGTTTCCGCAATGCTGGTCGCAAGCACGATTTTGCGTTGACCCGGAGGAGCAGGGGAAAGCGCCGCATCCTGCGCCGCGGGCTCCAGTTCGCCATACAGCGGGAGCACCTGCACATTGCGATCGGCGCCTGGATCCTCGAGTGTCCGCTGGACCCGGCGGATCTCCGCCGCGCCGGGAAGAAAGCACAGAATGTCGCCGGCGTGCTCGCGCAGGGCGCTGCGGATCACCTGCGCCATCTGCCGTTCGAGCGGGATTTCGGGCCGCCGAGCCACGTATTGCGTCGCGACCTCAAAACTGCGGCCGTGTGCGGCGACGACGGGCGCATCGCCCAGCAGCCGGGCGATGGGCTCAAGGTCCAGGGTGGCGGACATGACGAGGAGGCGCAAATCCTCGCGCAGATTGCGCTGCGCGTCGATGCACAACGCGAGTCCCAAGTCGGCGTTCAAGCTGCGTTCGTGAAACTCATCAAAGATCACGCACCCCACTTCGCTCAGCGCCGCGTCTTCTTGCAGCATGCGCGTGAGAATGCCTTCGGTGACCACCTCAATGCGCGTCTCACGGCTCACGCGCGTCTCGAGGCGCGTGCGAAACCCGACGCTGCGGCCGACCGGCTCGCCGATGAGATGCGCCATGCGGCCGGCGACGGCGCGCGCAGCCAGGCGACGCGGTTCGAGCATCAGGATCTTCCGTCCGTCCAGCCAGCGGCTGCCGCGCAGAAACAAAGGCACGATAGTGCTCTTACCTGCGCCTGGCGGAGCCTCCAACAGCACGCTGTTGCGGCTATGGAGCGCTCTTTCCAGCGCCGGCAGGGCCTCATTGATCGGTAAATCTGGCAGCGGTTGCGGGCTCACGAGCGCTCTAAGATAACTCAGCATGATAAGATGCGCGCCGTCGGGCCTGTAGCTCAGTTGGTTAGAGCAGGGGACTCATCAATTAATGGTGCCTTCGCATCGCAAGGTGCGAAGTGGACGGGATGAATTCAGGGAAACCTCACCGGCTTCGAGCTGCTGGCAACCCTGAGCCAAGCCGGCGGTACACCGCCGGAAGGTGCAGAGACTACCTGAGCGCTTGAGTTGCGCTTAATGACAGGCTAGAGCGTCCCGCACCCCACTGGGGTGAAGAGATAGTCCACTCCCTCCGGAAACGGCGGGGCTGAAGTGAATCCCTTGGTCCTCGGTTCGAGTCCGAGCGGGCCCACTAATTCTTGATGTTCGGGGACGATCGGTAACGATCGGGTAGGGACGGCAATTGAGCCAAATCCCAAAAAAAATATGGATGTCGGACTCGAATTGCCTACAAACGGTGGTCGCTAACGATCGCCGAGGATGGGGGCAGCCGGACATTTCCGGGGTAACTTTGGGGGTAACTCAAAGTGGCGAATTGGAGTTACCCCCACGGAGCGCGACTCATCGCTTGCCTGTGCGAAAACAAAGGGTTTGCTCGCACCCGCGAGTCTCTCGACGGCGTTAATTCGATTTCGCATGCCGAACTCGAATTGGCACATCGCGAGTCTTGTATCTTCAGGTGAACTTGCGATCGAAGGCTATTGCAGTCGGTATCGGCCAACACCGGCCACTATCGGATCCGAAGTGACTGCCGCGGAGCGGACGTTCCGCACTTGCAGTAATCTGATGGGATTGATCGGTGACGTTCGCCGATGTCTCAAACGGGTCCGGTTGCACCTGTCACACCGGGCGAGACAAAATTGACACTCGTCGGTCAGTTGCTATCCTCCTCACGGTGGGGGTACGTGTCGATCGACTTCAAGGGGAGTCATGCGAAGAACAATGGCATGTATCAGCATTCTCCTCGGTCTGACGCTCGGATGCGGTGCCGCGACGGCGCAGGCAACTAAGAGCGAAATGGAGATTCGACAGCTCCTAGCCCATTTTGAAACTGCGTTCCGAGCGAAAGACCTCAACGCGGTCATGGCCTTCTATGCGCCCGGGGCGAGTTTGTCGGATTCGACATCACACCGCCCTATTCGTCGTCCGGAAAAGCAACTGGAGGCTGCGATGAGAGAGCTGATCTTGAAGATGTCTATATCGATCGATGGCTTCGTAGCCAGCGAGGACGGCGGAGCCAAATGGATCTTTGGCACTCATGATGAAGCGGCGGCCGCCTGGACAGTTAAAACCGTGTGGGAGGCGAGCCTTCACATCATGGGCAGCCGTACCTTCCATGATATGGCCGCCTACTGGCCGAACTCCACTGAAGTGTACGCACCGCCGATGAACCAGATACCCAAAGCGGTCTTCTCAAAGCAGGGATCTGCCGTCTTAAAGGGCACCGACACGACAGCGGCGCTTAGAGATGCGCGTGCCAACGCGCGTCCAGACCAGCGGGCGCAGCTGCAGCCCGGGGGCGATAGTTGGGCAAAAGCCTATGTCGCGAGCGGGGATCTGGCGGAGGAGATCGCCAAGCTGAAGGCTCAGGATGGCAAGCCAATTATTGCGCACGGCGGAGCCGGCTTTGCCCGAAGCCTCGTTGCTGCGGGACTTATTGACCAGTACGCGCTATTGATACATCCGGTCGCGGTCGGCAAAGGGCTCCCGCTGTTTTCTGGTCTTGCAGCGCCACGGACTTTCAAGCTCGTGAGCTCAACTCCGTTCCCGCGGGGAGCGGTGGCTCAAATCTATCGGCCGGCATAGGACCGCAGTTCGCCGATGGCGCTCTCGTTAAGGATTGTCCGACGTTGGATAATCCTTAACGACGGCGGCCTATCGCCGGTCCTTGCGCCGCCACGGGCGACTCCCGGCCAATACCTGCCGCTGAAGGACTGAAATCGATCGCTCCGAAGCTGCCATTTGCGGCCCATCGCATGGGCGACCTGGCATAATAATCGTAACCATGGATGACCGAGGCCCGCCGGCTATCAGCAGGGAGGAGCTATACACCGCCGCTGTGGGCGAGCGGGCCGCTCGCTACTACGTACCGAAGTTCCTGGCGTTCGACGATGGCACGAAGCACTTTTCCTTCAACGTCTGGGCACTGCTCTTTGGCGCATTCTGGTTCTGCTACCGCCGCATGTGGATTTCTGCGCTGGTGTTGTGGATCGGTGGCACGTGGCTGCTCGGGTTCCTACTGAGTACGACTCTTCTCAGCATAGGACTTGCGCAGCCCTCAACCTCCGTCGTGTCGATCGCTTCGGCCGTCTACGTAGGGGTCATCCTGCCAATCTTTGCAAACTACCTGTATTACAGCAGCGTTGGACAGCGCATCACCCACCTCCGCGAGAAATTCGTTGACGACGCCGATGCCTTGACAGCGTTGAAGTCGCGATCACCAGTCAGTTGGGTAGCCCCGGCAGTCCTGGCATTATTGATTGTGGTATGGCGCCTGTTGCCGATTAGCCTCTCGCAGAACCAAGTATCTGATTCCTATGTCCACATCGCGATCGAGCAAACCTCAACGTTGCGAACGGCCGTGGTCAAAAGCTATCTCAACCGGCATGTCTGGCCGGAGGATCTCCAAGATCTCGCACAAGAAGGCGCACTCCCGCGATTCATTCCGGATGAACAAAACCTGCGCATTGACTTAGGGACCATCACGATCCGGTTCACTACGATGGACGGCCTTCGCGGGCGGCTGCTTAGCTTCCGGCCCTCGTTATCGAGTACCGGTGCCGTGGTTTGGACCTGTGGTTACCATACCCCTGCCGGAGTCGATGTGCCCAAGGCCGGGGCAGGCCCCGACTTGACCAACATCGCGCCCAAATATCTGCCAATCGAGTGCAAAAAGCATTTTTGGGACAGGGACTAGAACCAGGAACCATCGCATGGGGTTCCCCGAATGCGGTCAGAGCTGACCCGCAGCGACGGGTCGAGGGCGGAAGCACCGCCGATCTTTCGAGGCGACTGGCTGCATGCGGGCCATGTTGATTGGCGCGCGGGAGGGCTTCTAAGGAGCTCTGCTGCTACCCCAGAAGTCCCACGGTCGGGCCTCCTCGGTAGAAGTTCCAGGCTCGGTATCTCCTGGGAAATCCTCAACCTCCAAATAGCGTCCGAATTTGTCCGATTTGGGGGTGTAGGTGCAGCCACCAAATCCGTTGAATGTCCCGGCACTGTCACCCATGTTCAGAAGCAGGTAGTGCGACGAGAGCAATTGAAATTTGTGTTGTGCTCTCAGTCTCCCATTCTCTATCGCGTAGTTGGTAGACGATCCTTTCTCTGACCTAGTGACCGTAAGACGGTTAGTCCTAGAAGTAGCATCCAGCGCGGTGTGCTTCTCATGGCCACGCTCTGAAGACGCGGTGCGCAATCTGTGATTTAGAGTGGAACCAATGGGCTGCGCGCAGCGTGCCCTGTTTCATTGGCGCACCGTACAAGGATTGCAGACGACTGCGTCGCTGGGCGTCACAATTTGAAAGGGGACAGACTGGTGCCGGCCAAATGAGGCCGCGCCGGCGGGTCCGGCCAACAATCGCGGTATAGCGTTTGAGTTGTCGCGAAGCGAATGTGGCTGCTGCATAGCAGTCACTGACGACAGGCAGGTCGGGGACAAGGGTCTGTTGACAGATGGAAGTCGATCGCCCTAACGCGCTGGAGTGTCGCTGTCTGGTTGGTCGAGAAACTCGCGTATCGCGAGATTGACCAGATCGGGCCGCTTGTTGAATGTTCCATGATTGCTCGCCGGCACAATAATCAGTTGCCCACGCGGTAGATCCCGAAATATTTCGGCATTGTCTTCAATCGACGTGAAGTCGTGGTCGCCAGCCATAACGAGCACTGGTATCGAGATTTTTTTGAGGTCGGCAGGCGCGATCACCACGGGTTGAAGCCACATGTCGTAGCACTTCGCCAATAGTGTCATCCAATGGTCTGGACCGTCGGGACTGACTTTCGCGTAGTCGGGTAAGAACCAGGGCGGAAGCGCGGCGGCCATCTTCCGGAGATGACCATCCAATTGCCGTTGTGACCACTGGCTGCGCAGCTTTTCTTCAGGAGACAAATCCACGCGGATGTTCGCGCCTGAAATAGCCAATCGACGAACCAGATTTGGGTGATCCCGCACGAGAACCAGGGCGAGATCTGCACCGTCACTGTGGCCCACAATGTCCACGGGACCGAGGCCAAGCTTCTCGATGATTGCCGCGGTGTCATCGGCCATCATTTTATAGGAGAGTGACCATGGGCCGTCCGGGCTGTGGCCATGCCCGCGCTGATCGATGCCGATGACCGTGCGAAAGGCCGAGAAATAGTCCCGCTGCTTGGCAAAGCTATTGTCAAAGAAGACCATCCCGCCGTGCAAAAATACGATCGGCGGCCCGTGGCCATAAATTTGCGTGTAGAGCTTTGCACCCCTCACCTCATAGTAGCTTTGAGTGCCATTGGAGCTGTCCGCAATAGCTGCCGTTGGGGCGAGTGCGGCGACAGCAGCCAGAATGGCACTTACGATGATATTCACGACCGTTTGCCTCGGCGGTTTGCGTATGCGTAATAGGATACGCGATGTCTATCACTGTCAATCACCACGCTGCACTTGCACGAGACACACCATACGATGGTCTTGGCCGCGCTCGAATCCATGAGGACCAAGATGGGAAACCTCGGGGTCGCCGCATTCCTACACATCACTTGCCTACCCGACAACAGACAGTCGCTAATGACTCGTTGGGGTCGAGCGCTGCCGCTCGACTCGCGGTGAGCTATGCCGCCTCTACATCCTTGGGGCGGCCGCCGCGCGTTCCATTCTCGCGTGCTGCTTTGGCTTTGCCCGCACTGCGCGCAGAACTGCCGAGCTCACCGATATGTTGCATCCATCGACGTGAACCGAAAGCGCCTTCGATGAGCGCTGGAACGTAAAGGTCTGCATCGAGCTGCGGCCAATGCCGTCGGAAAGGAGTACTCGCAACCGCCTTCCAGCGAAATTACGATCAGCGCGCGGCGGGCGTCATAACGAGCTGCTCGTGCGACTGGGCCGCGAGCGATGGCCGCCGAGCCACGTTTATTTGCCGCTTAATTTGCTCTCTGGTGATGGCCATGAATTGCCTCCCCCGTCTCCAAAGCCTCAATTGCAGCAGCTCGACACCATACTGAGCCGGTGGATAGATGAAACGGGCTTGTAACAGACCTAATTGGATGGAATCGGATGGGCAATTGGAGGTAGGTGCCTAACTTCGCCGAAATGAGTTCCGTCTCATCCGGGCATTCTAGTTAAAATAAGAGCGTAAATTTAATTATGGTAGGTTGTTATTTAAATATTTTGACTCATTCAAGATGCTAATTAAATATAGCATGTTATATTTAACTAACAATCGACGGCTGATAAGGCCGTTTAACCTAGGCCAGGGGCGCCATGAAGCGGAATCCGTTCGGAACATATATAGAGACTACGACTCTGGGCGAGGCCGTGCGCGCCTTTGTGCC